>JBKEDB010000162.1:0-1656 GCA_047975195.1 Cumulibacter sp.
ATGGACACGCCGTCGGCCAACTCCCCGATGGCGACCGATACGCCGCCCGCGCCGAAGTCGTTGCAGCGTTTGATAAGCTGACAGGCATCCTTGCGGCGGAACAGACGCTGAATCTTGCGCTCGACAGGCGCGTTACCCTTCTGCACTTCCGCACCGCACGATTCGAGGCTGTCGAGATTATGGGCCTTGGACGAACCGGTGGCTCCTCCGATGCCGTCTCGACCGGTACGACCGCCGAGCAGTACCACCACATCACCCGGCAACGGCGTTTCGCGCCTCACGTGATCGGCGGGCGTCGCGCCTACGACGGCTCCGATTTCCATGCGCTTGGCGGCATAGCCGGGATGGTAGAGTTCGTTGACCTGACCGGTAGCCAGGCCGATCTGGTTGCCGTAGGAGGAATAGCCCGCTGCAGCGGTGGTCACGAGCTTGCGCTGCGGCAACTTGCCGGGCAGCGTCTCGGATACCGGCACGAGCGGATCGGCCGCGCCGGTGACGCGCATGGCCTGATAGACGTAGCTGCGTCCCGAAAGGGGGTCACGGATGGCACCGCCCACGCAGGTGGCCGCGCCGCCGAACGGCTCGATCTCGGTGGGATGGTTGTGCGTTTCGTTCTTGAAGAGGTAGAGCCACTCCTGATCCTCGCCGTCGACATCACAGGTGATGCGTACGGTGCAGGCATTGATCTCCTCCGACTCATCGAGATTGGTGAGAATACCCTTCGCCTTGAGATAGCGTGCGCCGATGGTTCCCATGTCCCTGAGACTCATGGGCTTCTCGTCGCGCCCGAGCTCGTGGCGCAGTTCGAGGTAGCGCTCGAACGCCGCACGGACGGTCTCGTCGTCGATCTCGACCGACTCCAACTCGGTGTTAAACGTCGTGTGGCGACAATGATCGGACCACTACGTGTCGATCATCTTGATTTCGGTAATGGTGGGATTGCGCTTTTCGCTCGCGAAATACTGCTGGCAGAACACGATATCGGCCACATCCATGGCGAGACCGCGTTCGGCGACGAACGCTGCAAGACCCGCTTCATCGAGTTCGAGGAATCCGTCGATCGTCTCAACCATGGCGGGGACGGGCTGCTCCATTTTGAGAGTGTCGCGCTCTTCGAGCGACGCTTCGCGCGCTTCGATAGGATTGATGACGTAGTGCTTGATGGCGGCGATGTCCTCTTCGCTCAGATCGCCTTCAAGCAGGTACAGCTTGGCGCTGCGCACCTCGGGGCGTTCCCCCTGACTGATGAGCTGGATGCACTCGCTTGCCGAATCGGCGCGCTGATCGAACTGGCCGGGAAGGTACTCTACGGCGAACACGTGAGCTCCGCGTGCGTCGGGCATATCGGCTGAAGCGATATCGGATTGTGGCTCACTGAAAACAGTGGGTACACACTGGGCGAACAGGTCCTCGCCGATACCCTCGACATCGTAGCGGTTCACCAACCGCAGACCCGTGAGCGTTCCGATCCCCAGAATACTCTGCAACTCATGGGCGAGCTGCTGCGCCTCAACCTCGAAACCGGGCTTCTTTTCCACGTAAACACGTGAAACCATGGATTCCTACCTTCCTCAGTGTGCCGAAATGACGAAGGCGGGCGCACCGGAAGCAGGCATTCGACGAAAGTCGCACGACCCTACTTGCACAGTACGCCCG
>JBKEDB010000017.1:0-90661 GCA_047975195.1 Cumulibacter sp.
CGATCGCGCGGTGCACCGTGGAACGCCTGATGGGCGACCTCGGGCTGGCCGGTGCGGTCCGAGGCAAGGTCAAACGGACCACGATCGCCGATCCGCGCATCCCGCAGCCGACCGACCTGGTGAACCGCAACTTCGGACCGCTCGCGCCGGATCGGATCTGGGTTGCCGACTTCACCTATGTCTCGACGTGGTCGGGGTGGTGCTACACCGCGTTCGTGATCGATGCCTACGCCCGCCGGATCCTGGGCTGGTCGGTCGCGACCAGCATGACCAGCCAACTCACCCTTGACGCCCTGGACCAGGCTGTCTGGACCCGCGGCCGCGAAGGCCGGGACCTGACTGGTCTGATCGCGCATCACGACCACGGCTCGCAATACCTCTCGATCGCCTACTCCGAACGGCTGGACGCCGCCGGGACCAGGCCATCGACCGGTGCTGTCGGATCCTCGCACGACAACGCGCTTGCAGAGTCGATCATCGGGCTCTACAAGACCGAACTCGTCAAGGCCCGCCGCCCCTGGAAGGGCTCCGACGACCTCGAGATCGCCACCGCCGAATGGGTCGACTGGCTCAACCACCGCCGCCCGATGAGCTACTGCGACGACCTCACACCCATCGAAGCCGAGCAAGCTCACTACGCTCACCACCAGACCCCAGCAACCGCCGGAGTCTCAAACCAGAAAGTCTCCGGACTCGCCGGGGCGGTTCAGACCGCCACTTACACAGACAACTTGACAGGCTCAAGACCGCTCGTAGTGATCATGGGTGCGCTCGAGCAGTCCTTTCGCTTCCGGGTCACCCGGGCGGCAGATCAGCACCTTCGCGCCGAGCAGGCCACGGAACGCGTGCGTGGTCTCGGTCAGCAGCGGCTCTCTGGGCCGCCACTTACCGACCGCTGCTTCCCCGTCCCACACCAGCACCCGCGGCACGCGTCCCAGGCGCTGCAGCAGCAGCCACCAGCCGGCGAACAGGTCCTGCGCGCCGCGCGAGGGGATCAGAACGCCATCACGCCATCGCGAATAGCCGCACGCCATCGTCAGTACCGGCAGGTGCCGCGCCGTGCGGACCTGCCCAGCACCGACCGGCAGCGTGATGTCCGGGAACCACAGATCGAACTGCGCGATCTCGCCCGCCTGATAGGTCGTTCGCGAGGCCGGGTCCGGCGGCAAATACACCGGCCGCAACTCGGCGATCCGCTCCTTGAGCACCGTCATACCACGTGCCCAGCCGATCCGCTGCGCGATAACGGTCGCCGGCATCCGCGGATACTCCGCCAACAGCTCCCGAACCCGAGGCTCGAACTCATCGACCGCTGACCCCTTCGCCGGCCGCTCATACCGCGGCGGACCCTCCGAGGCCAACGCCGCCTTCACCGTGTTCCGCACTGTCCCGGTCAACCGCGCGATCTCCGAGATCGACACACCCTCGGCCCGCAGCCGACGAATCTCTGCCCACTCCCGCACACTGATCACCCACCCACAATCACCACCGGGTGGTCAAAATTCACCGGTCGATCACTGATCAGTTTTCAGGCGTCGGCGACAATGGACCCGGTGTCGTTGTGTACCCGGACGGCACGCGAGTGCGCGGCAGAGGCCTGCGGCGACCATTGACCAGCTCCGAGTCGCCCGAGTGGACGCTTTACCTTCTGCCTCACGAACCACCCGCGCGAGCTAATACAAGCCAATCATGGTTGCGATGGCGGGACTTCTGGATCCCGAGTGACCGCGATCAGGCGCGCGTACTCTTGCACGAGGCATACCGGAGAGCCCGTTCAGGACAACGCGTCGAAATCACCTGTACGGGTGGACGCGGTCGTACCGGAACGGCTATCGCATGTATTGCTCAACTCGCCGGCCTCGCACCAGACCGCGCCGTGCGCTGGACGAGGAATGCGTATCACCCCGGCGCAATCGAAACACCGTGGCAACGCCGCTACGTCAGGCGCTTTCTGGCTCACCGAGCTCCGTAGCGTCGCTCCTATCTTGCTCGCGAGGAGCACGGCTTTGACGATTTAGAACGGCCAGAGTGGTTCGCAGGCCGCCGGGTTCTCATGCGCCGAATGGAATCCGGCCGGGCTTTCTTGCAGATCGACGTGTCCAGCCCAGACACCAGGCAGTTGAGGGTTGATCCCTGCGAGCGGCGGACCGGTGCGTTGTTTTCCGCTGAACTCGACCAGCGGTAGCGAGAAGAGCGCGACGCATGCCAGTTGTTCGGTGGTGGCCGGCGTCAGGCCGGCACGGCCTGGCCACACATGCGCAGCGAGAGCATTGAAGCTCGATCGCTTGGCGGATTCGTCAGTCACCGACGTGGCGATTCCGTGCACGACGAGCGATCGGTAGTTCATCGAGTGAAACCGAACCTCATTCGCGAGTACGACGCCATCGACGATGGTTACCGCGAACGCGATACGCGCACCAGATTCGAGATCCGTAGCTAGCGGAGTCTTGGCACGGCAATGAATGTGCACCGAATCCTCAACGCGTACGTACATCATCGGGACGATGTGCGGGTAACCGTCGCGCGTCATGGCGAGATGTCCCATCCGGCCAGAGTCGAGCACCTGCGTCGCGAATTCGAGGTCGTACCGGGCACGCTGGGGATACCCGCGCACCTGCAATCGTTCGTCCACCATCAGTCGACCTTAGATTGCGCAGCGCAGTTGGGCTGCGGTGTCCCAGCCGCGCTGTCAGATCGCTGGCCGTCGGGCTTCGATGAGATGGGTCCCAACCGGACACGTCGGCGGCGGACCCGGCCTCGATCAATGGGCCGAACCTGTCAGTCATGACCCACATTCTGCAGCCGCATTCGCTCGGGAGCATTCGCTCGAACTCGCTGTGAAGATTCACAGGAACCGTATGCGCGCTCACTACGTCAAGATTCCTGGTCTCCAGCGCGGCGGACCCGCGGGTCGGTAGAAGTTCGCTCACTCGACTGGCGGCGTACGGCGGAAGTGGGATCGGTAGCCGCCAGCGTGCGGTGAGATCACGTCAAGGCCGAACGACACAGGTTCGGCATTACCGAAAGGGCGCCACACTCATGAAAATCAAGAAGGTCCTGGCCACGGGCATCGCTATTTTCGCGCTGGCCGGCGTCGCGGCCTGCTCAGATGACTCCGCGGGCGGTGAGGACTCGAAGAACAACGAGAGCACCAGCAACTCCGGATCTGACGCCAGCGCCGATGAAGGCACCGACGACGCGGGCCCGGCCGACGGCGCCGATTCGAGCGACGGGGCTGACTCGGGCGACGGGGCTGGTTCGGGCGAGGTGTCGACCGGCGGAACGACGGTCGTGAAGGTGGACGGGCAAGACCTGGAAAGCATCGATCTTGACTCCGTCACGTGCCTCAAGCAGGGCGGCAAGGTCAACATCGCCAGTGGTTCGGCTAGTGCGCAGCAGGGTCTGGCGGTCATCCTCTCCGACGAGGATCCGCCGAAGGTTGAGGTATTCAGCATCGTGGTTGATGACGTCGCGCTCGCTGTTGCCGAGCAAGCCGGTGCGAAGATCGGGTCTGCCGAGGCAACGGTTGACGGTGATGAGTACACGATTACCGGAACGGCCGAAGGCGCGGATTTGACTGATCCGACGGCCGGAATGATCTCGAAAGACTTCGAGATCACGGTTACCTGCTCCTAAGTCCGACTGCGGTCCGCGGAGATATCAGCGGACGCGGGCCGCGCGGCAAGTTCGCTGTGCTGTGCGGACCAGGTCAGGCCGTGTAGGCGGCCGAATTGGACCAACCAATACACGGCGACCGGCGCATGCACGACGGCTGGCTTGCGCAGCGCGGACGCCGTACACCGCACGTCCCTGGGCGCGCCTGCGCGATCGTCGCGGTCCGCCGGAGATTACTGCGGATCGCTAGTGTGCGGTGATGGCCATCGCGAGGCTCAAGATGCAGAGCACGCTCGTGAGCGTGCGAGCAAGGTTCCAGCGATTCCACCTAGCCTCGAACCCCTCGCAAGCCGCATGCTGTTGTACATCGGTATCGACGTCCGCGAGATCCAAACCGCGGTTCAGCGGCACATTCGCCATCGCGGTGATGAGAAACGTGAGCGCCGATAAGATACCGCCAGCGATCACCCAGCCCGACGAGTGCGGAATGTCAGCGCCTACATGCGCGATCGCGCCGATGATTGCGGTCGCAGGGGCGCCGAAGAATACAACCATGAACACGGGATTCAGGATGGAGCTGTTGATAGCACGAAGTGTGCGCACGTAAGAAGCATCGTCAATCCGTCGCATTGCCGGCGTAATCGCACACGCGAAAAGCAAAGAAAAGCCCGGCGAGTAGCCCGTTGGTGACGACGGCGGCAACGATCAGCGCCTCAACAGTTGCGTTCACGCGGCGTACGTCCGCATCGCCATCGATTCGAGTTCATCAGCTGTGGTGCGCACGATCGCTCCGTCCCGGACATTGACCTGTGGACGGCAATGAGACTACTTGAATCGCGTCGAGCGGTGACAGTGCGCGTTTAGCGGTGACGTTGACTCAGCGCGGCCACGATACCGAGGGCGACCATGCACGCGGAGAGGGCGCCCGTCATCCATGCTCCAGAGGCCGGAGTGAATCCGCCGTCCGTGTTGAGCATCGAGACAATGGTGTCTAACAATATGAGCGATCCGCCCGCCACCGTCGCCGCCGGGCTAGCCGACACGGCGATGAGCGCCCCCATGAGGACGATGATGACGGCTGCCGCGACGGCGAGACCGAGGAACTGCGAGTTCGAGACGACCAGGCCGTCCCATTTGGAGTAGTACTCGCGAATGCCTTGGTGCTCGCGGGTGAGCCAGGGTGCGGCAGTGAGCGCAATGAGGACGAGCCCTGCAGGTGCCCGAAGTCGGTTCAGAAGTACGTCGGCGGACTCCATGTGTGGTTCTCGCAATCGTCGGTGTTCTCGGATCCCGCGATGCTCGTGTCGCCAGCGCGCGAGTAGATCTCGTTTGAGTATTGTGCTGGGCGTCTCCTCGAGCCGCGCAGGGCTGACGCGTGTCGGAATCGGTCGAGCCGGGTGAGAATCCCACCGCAGGTACGTGAGGCGCAGCCCAGGCGATTTCCCGTCGGCAGTTGCCGCGCCGACATCGTCGAGCCCCGCGCTAATCGGACGCTCGGTCGGCGATCAGATAAGACGCAGCGGCGGACACCGCGGCGGCGCCAATGACCGCCGGCCACGCACCAATTTTCTTCGCCAACGGATGTGAGGCGCCAAAACCGCCGAGGTAGATGGCCCCGAGCGCCGCCGTCTTCACCGGTCCAGCTTTCGCTAACCAAATCCTGCCGGCGAGCAGTCCTGCGCTGGCCAACACTGCGCCGCCGAGCGGGCGCACCCCGGTTTCGCGAGCGGTGATGTACCCACCCAACAGCCCTAAGGCGGCCAGTGGAGCGGACTGAATCTGGTGTGCGTCACGGAAAGCCATGCCCGAAGGGTATGACAGTTGGCGGATAGGGTGATCGTACTGACCATGAGGAGAACGCGTGCGGATTCTTGGATTTCAGCAGTATGGCGGACCCGACGCCATGCAGTTCATGGAGGTTCCTGAACCGGCCGCCGGTCCCGGGCAGCTGGTCATCGATGTACGGGCGTCCGGGATCAACCCGGCTGATGTGAAGGTGCGCAATGGTGCTACGCCCCTCTACGAGGTCGCCTTCCCGATGGCGATGGGCCGCGAAGCAGCTGGGGTGATCACTGAAGTCGCCGAAGACGTCCAGGGCTTCGCGGTCGGCGATCGCGTCTTCGGCTCGCCGGCACCGGCGGTAGGCACGATTGCTGAACGCACTGTGTTGACCGCGGCATCCTCCGCCCACGTGCCAGATGGATTGTCGTGGACCGAAGCCGCCAGCATCCCCGTCTCGGTCGGCACGGCGTACGACGCGATCGATCAACTCGCCCTGCGTGCTGGCCAGCGGCTATTGATCATCGGCGCCGGTGGAGGCGTCGGCTCGGCCGCTGTCCAGTTCGCCGTCGCACGGGGGATCACGGTTATTGGGGCAGCGTCGCTGGCCAAGCGTGATCTGGTCGAGCGTCTCGGTGCGCGGCACGTTGCATCGGGGCCCGGCTGGATCGGCGCAGTACTTGCGGATGGTCCCGTTGATGCGCTGTTTGATCTGGTCGGGTTCGACACCTTGCGTGAAGGTGCGACCGCGGTGGCGGACCGCGGCACACTCGTCAGCGTCGCTAGCAAGGAGCTCGTCGCCGAACTCGGCGGGCGGGATGTCACGCGGCGCCGCACGACCGAGGTCTTCACCCAGTGCGCCCAGGCGGCGGTGCGCGGCGAGTTACAGATCCAGATCAGTGGCGTGTTCGACTTTGACGACGCCGCGCAAGGGGTGCTGGCGGTCGAGTCCGGGCACGCTCGCGGGAATGTGGTCGTGACACGCGAGGGCTAAACGCCGTGTCGAATGTCGGGTCTGTCTCCGCCGCGATGCCGGGCTGAGGACAGACCCGATGTCACGAAGATCCAACCGAGTTGACGGTATCGCCCGCGACGCGCCGGTGGCGAGGTATTGAACGAGCGCTCGGTCAGATAGTGTCCATGCACGAGAGGTGCCTCGCAGCTGGTTCTGCCACGGGCCTGCGGCGACGCGCATGGATCTATCAACACAGTGGGAGTTCTCGTGACGCAGCAGACGATGCCAGCCGCGCGGCTGGTCGGTACCGAGGATTACGCCCTTGACACGGTTGCCCGTCCCACGCTCGCGCAGGCGGATGACGTCCTGCTCCGGATCGAACTCTGCGGCGTGTGCGGCAGTGATGTGCGCGCGTGGCGACGCGGCGCGGGAGCGCCGGGACCGGCGGGCGGCGGCGGTCACGAAGCTGTCGGCACCGTTGTCGAGTCGGGGGAGCAGTCACGTTTCGCACCAGGCGACCGCGTGACGGTCGAACCGCCCGCCGTTGGTTCGTGCGGCGTGTGTGGCCCGTGCCAGGAGGGTGCCCGGTGGTTCTGCGAAGGACGCACCGCAATGTTTCCAGGCGCGTACGCAGAGTTCCTGCGGGCACCGGACCGCGCGCTGTTCGCTATCCCGGACGAATTGCCTAACCGTGCAGCGATTCTCGCGGAGCCCGTGGCCTGCGGCGTGCACGCTATGCGGTCATGCTGGAGCACCAGTGTGCGCGGCGGTGATCTGACCGGCGTCAGCGTCGCGGTCGTCGGTGCAGGTCTGCTCGGCCTCGGTGCTGTCATGGCCGCAGCCGAACTCGGTGCCGATCAGGTCGTCGTGCTTGGGCGCCATCCTCAGCAGCGACACGCTGCGCTCGCCGTCGGCGCGACCGACGCCGTATCCGATGACGAGGACGGGCGCGCAACGATCAAACGATTGCGCCCCCAGATCGTCGTCGAGGCGGCCGGGTCCGAGGACGCGGCAGCGTTCGCAGACTCGATTGCCGGCCGGCGCGGCGAGGTCATCGATTTGGCGGCCGCTGGTGGTACGCGCTCGACGGCGAAGGCTAGCCGGCGCGAACTGCGCTACTTTCACGCGATCGCCTACGCCGCGCAGGATGGCGTCGCTGACATCGATATGGCATTGCAACTGCTGGTCAAGCACAAGGACGCAATCGCTGGTTGGGTCATCCCGGAGGTACCACTGGTGGATATCCAGAACGCTTTTGCCATCGCCAGCGGACCGTCGCGCGATCACATCCGCGTCGCGGTACGCCCGTAACGCAGGTCAGTTGGCAGAGTTCGTGGCCAGCTAAGCTAGGTCAGGGACTCCACCAACTCATTCTTGCGGACCTTTCCTGTCGGGTTACGCGGTAGTCGATCCAGCACGTGATACTCGACCGGAACTTTGTAACTCGCCAGGCGCGAGCGGCATAATTCGCGCAACTCATCAGCAGTAGGCGGTTCGCCTTCGTGCTCGACGAAGGCAATCACGACCTCGCCCCACTTTCCATCCTCGCGGCCAACTACCGCGGCGTCGATGACAGTGGGCCAGTCGGTAAGCACGATCTCGATCTCAGCCACATAGATGTTCTCGCCCCCGCGGATGATCATGTCGCGGCTGCGTCCACCTAGGTACAGATAGCCCTCGGCGTCGAAATAGCCTCGGTCGCCACCCCAGAACCACTCGTCGTGAAGTGCTTCACGGGTCTTCTCTGGCATGTCTAGATAGCCATCCATGACGCAATCGGTCTTTGCTGCGATGTTCCCGACCGTGCCGGTCGGGACCGGATTACCCTCGTCATCGAGGATCCGAAGGTCGACGCCGAGGACGGGCTGTCCTGCCGAAGCCAGGAGGTGGTCTTCGCCGGCGAGAGCGCGGCGGTGATCCTCCGGTCGCAGGAGCGTTTGCAACCCTGATTCCGTCCCGGCGCCGAACATGTTCCAGAAGTTGCATTCGGGCCAGCGTTGAAGCGCGCGGCGCAGCAAAGACGGTGGCATTGGCGCCGACCCGTAGAGTATCGTGTCGAGCTTCTCCAGACCAGACGGTGCATCGTCTTGTTCGAGGACGGCCTGCATCATCGTGGGTACAAGGAAGCAGCCGTTCAAGACGCCATCCCGAATTGCGCGCGCCGTCACCTGCGCGTCGAATTGCGGCACTATCAGCGACGTCGCCCCGGTCGCGATCTGACAGAACACGATCGCCCAACCGGCGATGTGAAACATCGGCGAGGCTGTGTAGCGGACATCGCCGGGTCGAGGGTAGGTTTCCCATCCCATGCTCATTGAGCGCTTCTGCATGCCTTGCGATTGCACGACGCCTTTCGGCAGTCCGGTTGTGCCACTAGTGAACATGATCCCGACCGGGTCTTCGTCGTAGACGGTAACGACTACCTCAAACGGCGAGCCTTGGGCGATCAGGCCCTCGACGTCGATGTCGGTACATCCGTCCAAGGAAGCAATCTGACAATCGAAGTCGAAGCCGTCGATGACCTCCCTGCCTTGCGCCAGGTATCGCTGGCCGACGAACAACCAACTCGGCTGAGCACGTCCGAGGATATTGGTGATCTCGGGTGTTGCGAGCCGGTAGTTCACTGGGACGTATGTCGCACCGAGTGTGAAGCACGCGAGCAGGACCTCGGCGTACTCCATCGAATCGGTATCCAGCAGCGCGATCCGAGTCCCTTTCTCGACACCGGCATCCCGTAGCGAGTTTGCCAACCGGTTGACGCGTTCGTGTACCTCGGCAAACGTGCGGCTGTGTCCGTCTTGGTCCAGAAAGCACCGATTCTTGGGAAAGCGTCGTGCGGCGTACGGCAGTATTCCTGCGAGTGGCCATGTGGTGTCATGCATCGGCGGTTCCCAGTTCAGTAGTTATTGCAGCTTCGGAGTCGGAGACATCGTATTGTTCTCGATCGGCAGCGCGACATGATTCAGTACGACTGTCCGGCGGATGTCGCGGTCAGCGGATGGGCTCGAGCGTGGTCACGATGTGCCGCTCGACTAGAGGTCCGCGGTGGTGTCGCGGGCCGCGTGGGACAGTTCTGGTGAGGTAGTCACCGAATGTCTCGACCGCCAGATGTGACATGGCCGTCACATCAGAATGTGCACTAATCACATGACCGTGTCAATCGTGTTGGGAAGGTTTTCCGGATTCTGGCTGGAGTATCGCGGCCACGGTCATGAGATCGTTGTCAAGACCTCGCGGCTGCACGGATAGTATTGTCCATAATCTGATGCGCGCGTCATGTTGGTTCGGGTGCTTTACTGTCGGTTCCAACCTCCGCGCGACCGGGCCTGTTACAGTCGCGCCGTGACGAGTGCCGGGAGAGATCAGAAGAGCCGCCGTCAGACCGGGCCGCTCACCGAGCGAGGAGCGGCCAGGCGCGCGGCGCTGATGGTCGCTGCGCGGAGGGTGTTCGAGGAGCGTGGATACTTCGATACTCGTGTCGCCGATATCGTCGCGGAGGCGAAGGTGGCGCAGGGAACGTTCTATTCGTACTTCGATTCCAAAGAAGCCATCTTCGAAGCGTTGGCACAGCAGGTGGTTGGCTCGATGATGGCGGCGATGCATCCCGAGTCCCCACAGCGCGGCGCCCCCACCGAACGGGTCCGCGCTGCGATGGGCAGGTTCGTGGCGGCGTACCGACCCAACGCGACCTGGATCGCGTTGACCGAGCAAGTCGGTGCAACGACGAACGAGTTGCAGCGCCTACGCTTGCAGGTACGCGAGTCATTCGTAGATCGAATGGCACGTGGCATCCGCAACCAACAACAGAGCGGCATCGCCGACCCGAACATCGATCCGCTAGTGATGGCCGACGTTCTTGGCGCGATGGTCGATCAAACGTGCTATCTCTGGCTGCATCTTGGGCGTGATTTCGACGAAACCCAACTCATCGACCATCTCACGCTCGTGTACGTTCGTGCGGTCGGATTGATTGACGACATTCCGAATGCGGCCAATGCTAGCCACGTTGAACTCAGCGATGCTGACGAGCGCGCAATTGGCGCTTAAGGATCTTGCCGCTCGCGTTCATCGGAAACTCCTGCAAGATAACGACGCGTTCGGGCACCTTGTACGTCGCTAGTGCGTCCTTGCAGCGCTGGCGGATTTCGTGTTCGCTTACCGCGTCCGCTTCGTTCAGAGTCACGAACGCGACGACTGTCTCTCCCCAATGGTCGTCAGGCTGCCCCACGACCGCGACCTGGGATATACCGTCGATAGCGGAGATGATCGTCTCGATCTCTGCGGGATAGATGTTCTCGCCGCCGCGGATGATCATGTCGGTGCGGCGCCCCTCGATGTAGTAATAGCCATCTGCGTCCACACGACCAAGGTCGCCACCGGCGAACCACCCATCGCGTAGCGATTCGGCTGTCTTGTCGGGCATCTCCAGGTATCCGGCCATGACCGCATCCGAGCGAGAGATGATTTCTCCGACCTCACCGATGGGGACGTCGTTGCCTGCCTCGTCGACGATGCGTACTTCGACACCGTACGCGGCCTTGCCGATAGAACCCAGTAGGTGCGGTGAGTCCGCAGCTGCCCGTCGATGATCCGCAGAGCTTAGTACAGTCTGCAGACCGCCTTCGGTCGCAGCGCCGAACGCGTTGATGAATCCGCACCCGATCCCGTCGATCGCGCGACGTAGTAGCGCTGGCGTGATCGGCGCGCCGCCATAGATGATCGAGCCGATCGAGGAGAAATCACCGGCCTTCAACCGGGGGTGCTCCACGATCATGCTGATCATTGTCGGCACCAGAAAGAGCCCGGTGAGCCGCCCGCTGTGCATCCAGTCGAGCACCTTATCGGCGTCGAATTGCGGCAGTATCAGCGAAGTGGCTCCCCGCCACACGTGCATAAACAGCATCCCTTGGCCGGCGATATGAAAAATCGGCGACGCCGTGTAGCGGAACTCGTCGGGTTGCACCTCGTAGTCGATCGACATGTTGGTGACGAGGGTCTTGATCATCCGCTGCGGTTGAAGGACGCCCTTGGGCAGGCCGGTCGTACCGCTGGTGAACGCGAGCCCGAGAATATCGTCATCGCTAATCTCGACGTCCGGCTCGACGTCACTACCTTCGGCCAACAAGTTGGCGAAAGACATGGCCTGGGGGTGCGGCGCGGCGCCGGTAAATGTCACCCGGTACCGGACGGATTCGATGCCGTTCGATGCGCGTAGTCCGAGTTCGAGGTAGCGGTCGGCGAGAAATAGCGCGGTGGGCGCGGCGCGATCGAGCAGCGTGCGGACCTCATCCTCGGCCAGTCGATTGTTAAGTGGAACATACGTCGCGCCGATCTTCATGCAGGCCAGTAGAAGTTCGACGTACTCGCCACAATCGGTGGACACGATTGCCACCCGATCGCCTTTGTGGATTCCTCTGCCCTGTAGGGCCGTCGCCAGCTGATTTACCCGCGAGTTCGTTTCCGCGAACGATTGCTGTGTACCGTCCTCAAACACGAAGCATGCGCGGTTCGGATACCGCCGAGCAGTCAACTTGAGGAAGTCACCGGCGCGGGTCATTGGGCGAACTGACATGAGGCCTCCAGAGTCATCATCGGTGATCCGAGGCTAGATCGCCAGCGTCAGCCGATGCAACAGCGCCTCAACGCACCCGTACGCTCGTATTGAACCCACCTAGCGCGAGTACCGCGAGCGCGATCGCTAACAACGAATACGAGATCGCATCAACAAGTGTCAAGGTCTCACCCAGCACCAATGAGGCGACGAACAACAGCACTGGTTCGACGTAGCTGAGTAGGCCAAACAGCGGCAGCGATAACAATCTGGAAGCAGCTAGGTACGCCCACATGGCGGCAGCACCGGCCAGGCCGACGAACGCCACCAGGGCCGCTCCGCCGAGCGAAGCTGCGCCGTCGGTGGTGAGTGCGAACCACAATGCCACCGGACTCATGAGCGTGACCTCAACGCCGAAGGCAGCCTGGCTCGCGAGATGGTGATGCTTGCGTAGTGCGAAATAGACCGGATACCCCAGGCAGATCACCAACGTCACCCACGAGAGCGCAGCGGTTGCGAGCAGAGAAATGCTGACCGCGACGATCGCGATTGCGACCGCAATCCATTGCACGCGAGTTACCGACTCGCCGAATACCACCCGACCGACGATGACCAGCGAAATTGGCAGGAGCAGATAACCGAGCGAGGCATCGAGGCCATGTCCATGCAACGGGCTCCAGGAGAACAGCCACATCTGCACACCGACGATGAAGGACGCGGCTGCCATGACGATAAGACGCCGTGGCGCCGCTCGCAGCAGGCTGATGAGCGCCCGCAGAGCTCGCCGCCCGCCCGGTGACGCCAGCGCGATCAGGAAGCAGGCCACGGTAATCACGATGCGCCAACCAAAGATGAACTCGGCCGATGCATCTAGCGCACCGGACACGTAGAACATCAGCCCGAACAGCACGCTGGCAGCGAGCGAAACAACGACGCCGCGCTTGGCGTTCGAGTGGTCCCGCGTGCTCACGAGCCGGTCCGCGACGGCGGGGTGCGGGGTGCGGCGCGCTGCTGTCCGATCAGGATCCCAGCAATAATCAATAGCGCGCCGACCGGTTCGTTCCAGTGCACGGCTTCGGACAGGATGATCACGCCGAGCGTCACCGACACGACCGGATTCAGGTAGGTGACCATCGAGGCTGTCGTCGCGCCCTTGGCCCGAACCACGTTGACGTTGAAGACATAGGCGATCCCGGTGCCGAGGCAACCGAGCAGCAGCATGCAGATCACGATCGTCGCGTTCAGGTCCACATCATGGTCAGCGGCGACCCAGCCAGTAGCGAACAGGCAGAGCACCGATCCGATACCGACCTGTAGCGCCGCGATCGTGATCGGTGACAGGTCGTACTTGGCAACGACACGGCGCAGCGTGACGTAACCGCCGCCATAGCAGGCTGCCGCGCCAATGCTGGCCAACTGTCCGAGCAAAGTACTGCTGCCGGTGATGGTCCACGGGCTGAGCAAGACCACGACGCCGACGAACCCCAACGCCAGCGCCACGTACTTGCGGCCGGTCGGGCGTTCCGACGGCAGGGCCGCAATCGCGATGAGTAGCGTCCACAGCGGCGTAGTGGCGTTGTAGATACTCATCAAACCAGAGGTGATGAACTGCCCGCCGTATGCGATGAGGAAGAACGGAATCACCGTGAGCAGTAGCGACGGCGGAATCATCTCCAACCAGACGCGCGCTCGCGGCCAGCTCTGTCGAGTCACCACGACGATCAGCACGAGAGTGATGCCGCCGAGCACCGACCGAGCCCACGCGATTTGTAGCGGGCTCAATCCGTCGAGACCGACCTTGATGAACAGGAATGACGAGCCCCCCGATGATCGGCAGGGCAGCGAACTGCAAGTAGGCGCGGGCGCCGGCCGTCGTGGGCGTGCTGGTGTGCCCCGGTCATTACCACCGCCCGTCCGACGACTCAGTACTTCCGGCGACTCAGTACTTCATCGCAGCACGCTACCGCCACGGTTGCCGCAGCGTGGAACGGGGAGGGGTCGCTATGCAGTCCCGGCGAGGACGGCGATCGTTGTGCCCGAGGTGATGATGTCGCCGACTTTAACGAGAACTTCGCTCACCTCGCAGTCAAAATCGGCGCGGAGGTCGTTCTCTAACTTCATCGCCTCGACGGTTGCTATCGCAGTCCCCTTACTCACGACGTCACCCGGGCTAGCATGCAGCCGAATGATGGTGCCCTGCATCGGTGTGACGAGGGTGGAAATCTCACCCGCTTGCATGGTGGTGCCACTCTGCATCCCGAACCCCGATCGGCTCGGGCGAGCCACGTTCGGCCCACCGTGAATACGATGGAATCGCCCCGCTATCCAGACCCCGCGATCACCGGGAGCGTCCGAGTCGGGTGTCGGCACGAATTCAGCCGCGCGGTCAATGGCGGGGACGATGACGGACTCGAACCAGGTGGTGGACACGCTGCCGGCCTGAAATGCCGGCGAATCGGCAAGCCAAGCGGCAAGGGCGAGCGTGGAGGGTACGCCAGAGATCTTCGCAGTGTCTGCCACATCGCCGAGTTTGGCGAGTGCGCGTGATCGGGTGGTGCCGTACACGATCACCTTGGCGATCAGACTGTCGTAGTTCGGTGGTACGGCATCACCGGCTAGATAACCCGAGTCGACACGGAGGCCCGGCATCGGTGGAAAATCGAGCCGCTCGATCTGGCCCGCGTGTGGCAGGAAGCTGCGAAGCGGGTCTTCAGCGTTAACCCGCAACTCGATGGCGTGACCTCTCGCCTGGGGCTCGGTGGGCACGCGCCCCCCGGCGGCCAGCCTGAGTTGTTCTTCAACGAGATCGAGTCCGTACACCTCCTCGGTGACAGTGTGTTCGACTTGCAGCCGCGTGTTCATTTCAAGGAAGTAGAAGGAGTCGTCGTCGAGGAGGAATTCGACGGTTCCGGCGCCTAGGTAGTTGACCTCCGTTGCCAGGCGGCACGCAGCCTGCGATAGCGCGCCCCGCATGTGGTCGGACAGCCCGGGAGCCGGCGCCTCTTCGAGTATCTTCTGGTGTCGGCGTTGTATCGAACAATCACGTGAGCCAATAGACACGACAGAGCCGTACCGATCACCAAGTATCTGGATTTCGATGTGGCGAGCGTTTTCCACAAGCTTCTCAACGAACACTTCGCTACGGCCGAACGCGTGCTTGGACTCATTGCGAGCGGACTCGAGCGCGGCGGCGATGCCGACCGGCGAATCGACGCGGCGCATACCGCGACCGCCGCCGCCGTGCGCTGCCTTGATCAGCACGGGCCAGCCGACCTGATCGGCGAACTCCGCGACCCGCTCGGCGGTGATGTCGCCGCTTATTCCCGGGACAAGGGGTACGTCGCCGGCTAGCGCGCTGTGGCGGGCCGCAGTCTTGTCGGCCATCGTGGCGATGGCTGATGCTGATGGACCGATAAAGCAGATGTCAGTGTCCTGAAGTGCTTGGGCGAGCGCCGGGTTCTCCGAGAGGAAACCGTATCCGGGATGTAGAGCATCGCAGTTGGTGCGGATGGCAGCGTCAACGATGGCTTCGATGTTCAGGTATGTCTCGCGCGGCGTGACACCGGGAAGTAGGACTGATTCCGTGGCCAGACGTACGTGCAGTGCGTCGGCGTCGTCCGGTGCGTGGACGGCGACAGTGTCGATCCCAAGTCGTTCGCAGGTTCGGATTATTCGCGCGGCGATTTCGCCGCGATTGGCGATGAGGACCTTCTGGTACATGGCTGTCCTTAGATCGGCGAGATGGCGTGGATACGGGGCGCAGCCGACGACCGGTGGCGATGAGGGACCCGTTTTAAGGTGTCGATCAGGACGGCACGTGTCTCGCTGGGCAACACCAATTCGTCGAAGCCGAATCCACGTGCTGCGTAGAACGGACCGACGTGCCGCGTAAACTCGTCGATGAGCGCTTGGCGATGCGCTGTCGGATCGTCTGCTGCGGCGACCTCGCGCCGGTAGGCCACATCCACCGCACCAGGTATTGACATGGCGCTGATTTCGGCGGTCGGCCACGCTAGCGAAGCATCGGCGTCATAACTACGGCCACCACCCATCGCGACGTACCCCGCTCCGTAACCCTTTCGCATCACGACGCTGAGTAGAGGTACGGTCGCTTGCCCCATCTCGAACATCAGCCGACCGCTGCGACGGGCGAGTTGGGTGACCGCAGATTCAGTGCCCACCAGGAATCCCGGGATATCAATCAGGAAGAGCAGGGGCAGGCCGAAGGCGTCGCACACCGAGATGAAGTGCGCGGCTTTCTCGCACGCGGGACTGTCCAGCGTGCCGCCGAGGTGACTGGGCTGATTGGCGACCACTCCGATCGCGCGGCCACCTAGTCGTGCGAACGCGGTCACGACGTTGCGGGCGTACTCTTCCTTGATGCTGAAGACGCTGTCCGCATCGACGAGCCCATCGATAACGTCGTGGACGTCGTAGATGGTCTTTGGGTCAGCGGGAACCACCTCGTCAATTCCGGTAGCGCCGGACGGTTCCCTGCTAGCGCCCAACGGCGGCGCCGTGGTCGCGTTCGACGGCAGGTAATCCAGATAGAGACGAACCGCGTCCATCGCCTCTTCCTCCGAGTTCACCGCGATGTCGGTCACGCCGAGCGCGGCCTGGATCTTTGCGCCGCCGAGATCCTCATTGGAGATCTGCTCCCCGGTCGCGGCCTCCACCAGCGCTGGTCCCGCGATTCCCATCGTCGAGGTTCCTTTCACCATCACGACGAAATCGGCGAAAGCGGCATGGTTGGATGGGCCGGCGAACCCCGGACCCATGAGAACCGCGACGATCGGTATCGCCCCAGACAGGTCGGTCATGTCTTTGAACCCATGCGTTCCGCTCGCGAAATGGTGACTGTCTAGGCCCTCCTGGATGCGGTGTCCGCCGCCGTCCATCAGCATCACGAGCGGAATGCCTTCGACGCCGGCTCGTTCGACCGCGCGACCGATCTTGCGGCCACCCGCGACGCCGCTACTACCTCCGAAGATGGAGAAGTCGTACGAAACGATCGCCGCGGGCCGACCGTCGATCTGTCCAATCCCGGTGACGACGCCGTCGGCCGCGGCGATGGGCTTCTCACGCCCAGGGTCGCCTTTGCCGGTATCGACGAGAACGCCGAACTCCCTGAAGGTTCCGGTGTCGACGAGCATGTCAATGCGTTCGCGTGCCGTGAACTTGTCGAGTTTGCGCTGCCGCTCTAGCTCGTCGCCGCGCTGTGCGTCCAGCACCGCGCTGCGACGCGCACGTAGTTCGCGGGTGGAGTCCTCAAGGCTTGCATAGGTCGTCATCGTTACCCGTTCGTCCGTTCTGCTTCACAGCCGTATGAGTCGGTGGACTTGACACTAGTCGGTCCGCGGGAAGATTTCGAGGTCGCGCGACGAAATGGCCGATGCAGAAGAAACCAATGATAAGTGCGAAGTGGTGGTTACTGCCAGCGAAAGTGGCTTGACATAGTCGGGCATTCGCCCGATTATTGGCACAACGAACACACGCAACTGCCGCGGAGCATTGCGACGGGCAGCGCTCCCGCCGGAGCGGCCTTCGCGGTACGACGGAGGGGACTACATGAAGCTGACGGTTGGGCAGGCCTTGGCGAGCCGTACTGATTCGACCCAGGTGGTCATCGTGCGGGCGCCAGATCGCGAAATCGAGATTGCGTGTGGCGGATCGCCGATGGCGGACCCCAAGTCAGCGGACTCCGACGCCGGTCGGCAGGAGCCGTCTGCTGACTGGCTCAATGGCTCGCTCGTCGGCAAGCGTTACGTCAGCTCGGATGAGGAGACCGAGGTACTGTGTACCCGCCCCGGACCGGCATCGCTCGCCGTTGACGGTGTCGCGATGGACGTAAAGGCGGCTAAATCGCTGCCGTCCTCAGACTGAACGAGCGACGGGCAGCACACATGAATCTGCAACTGATCCTGGATATGGCCGTCGGCTCATTTGGGAATCGAGTCGTCCTAGGTAGCCGTGATGGTGGAATTACCGCCGCGGATCTGCAGCGTTCTGCCCGCGGTGGAGCCAATGAGATTCGTAAGCGTGATGCGGATTCACTGGTCTTCCTCGCACCGAACGGGCCGGCATTCGTCGTTGCCATATTCGCCGCGGCGTACGCCGGTGTGCCGATGGTTCCGCTCAACTACCGACTCAGCGACGAGGCGATCGGCGAACTGCTCGGTCGCCATCCTGGAGCGCTAGTGGTGAGTGAGGAGCGTCGCAGCGCCGTTGCTCCGGGTAATTGCCTTACTCCGCAGCAATGGGTTGCTACGTGCGCGCAGCGCGGAGCCGGCGACCTGCAAGCCGAAGAAGTGCCGGGACACGAGGCCACTGACCCGACCGCAGTCATCATTTATACGAGCGGTACGACCGCGGCGCCGAAGGGAGTGCTACTCGGGCATCAGAATCTGATGTCTTACGTGATCGGTACGGTCGAGTTCGGTGCGGCCGAGGAAGACGATGCCGCGCTGGTGAGCCTTCCGCCGTACCACGTGGCGGCTGTCGCGAACGCCTTGACCAATTTGTATTCGGGTCGTCGGGTCGTCTCACTGGAATCGTTCACCCCAGATCAGTGGATCGACACTGCCCGCGCTGAGGCAATCACGAACGCGCTCATCGTGCCGACCATGCTCAGCCGGCTGATCGATGCCGAGCGTCTCGATCTTCCGTCGCTGCGCACCCTGTCGTACGGTGGCGCGCCGATGCCGACAGCGCTGCTGGAGCGCGCCTTACGGCGCCTGCCGGCGGTCGACTTCGTTAATGCGTACGGGCTCACCGAGACGAGTTCGACGATCACGCTATTGAGCCCGACCGATCACCGCATCGCCGCATCGAGCGATGACCCGTCCGTCCGTCGGCGTCTCGGCTCAGTCGGCACGGCGCTACCGGGCGTGGACATCGAAATTCGGGATGCGCGAGGGCAGAGCGTGCCGAACGGGGTCAGCGGACGGATTTGGGTCCGGGGAGAGCAGGTCTCCGGTCGGTACGCCGAAACCGGGAGCGTCTTGGACGCCGACGGCTACTTCGATACCCGCGATCGCGGAGCGATTGACGACGCTGGTTATCTGTTTATCGAAGGTCGGGACGACGACACGATTATCCGCGGTGGGGAGAATATCGCCCCGGTCGAGATCGAAGACGCGTTGTTGTGTCACGAGGATGTGGAAGACGCAGTCGTCGTAGGAGTCCCTGACGAGGAATGGGGGCACCGAATCGAGGCGATGGTGGTCATCCGCGATGGTGCCGTTGTTGATAACGACGAGTTACGCGAGTACGTGCGAGGCAAGCTGCGTAGTAGTAAGACGCCCGAGCGAATCACCGCGGTCGCGTCAATACCGCGCACAGATACGGGCAAACTGTTGCGCCGCGAGGTACGGCGCACGCTGGCTGAGGATCAGTGATCGCTCAGGAAACGGATGCGACCTTGCCCAATGGTCGCGCGTACCGGGTTGGGGTCATCGGAGGCGATGACGTCTTCCAAAGGAGCACGTAGCAAACAAAGATCAGCGCGACCACCGACCGAGACCATACGTGTGGAACCGCCCGGATCCAAGGGATGAGTCAAGAATCCGCGTAGCGCCTCCCGATACGGCACGCGCTCGCGCGCACCCAAGACGGCGCCTGAGGCCGATTTCCTAGCGACAGCCGCGGCGATGCTGCGCCAGGGGTTGAGGTCGCCGTACGGGGCGTCCGAGGACGGCGCCACTGCGATACCCGCATCACGTAGAGATGCGTACCGGTAGAGATGCGGCAGGTCCGCAGGTTCGACCTCGGTGAGGTAGGTGTCGCCTCGTTGCGAGATGAATGATGGCTGCGTTACGACCCTCAAGCCTAGGCGTCGAATCACGTCGAAGGTTTCCGGCGGCGTGATAGCGGCGTGCTCGAGTCGGTCACCGGCGATAACGCCGACCGTCTGGATGGCAAGGAGCACGAGTAGAAGTGATTCTCGAGTGACCGTGTGTATCGCGACCGCACGGCGGTGCGCTCCACGCGCCCGCCGGATCCGATCGATCACGGTGTCGAGGCCCGGAAGGTCGTGATCTGAAATTATTATCTTGCGGGGGACTCGCCGCGGCTGATGCCGCATGCCGTCGTTGTCGGTCCCCAACAACATCAGCTGCGAAGGGATCGACCCTTCACGCGCTGCTGCGACCAGGTATGCCGCAGCGGATTTGCCGAGATCGGGGGTGGCATCGGTGATTCCGGTAATGCCGTACGAACTCAATTCCTGCCCCAGTCGTTCCAGCGGCGGAAACTGGCGTTCGATTCCGTGCAAGAGGTAGTCACGGCGCCAAAGGCGCCCGGCCGAGACCTCGGGATCAGCGTGCGCGGGGTCATCGGCCTCGAGTGTGCGAAGAAGCTCCGCGAGGCCCAGAGAATTCAGATACCACAACGATCCGCCACGGTGTTGTATTCGGACAGGGCGATCGGCCACGATGCGGTCAAGTTCACGACGATTGAGATGGCCGGCGATGTCCTCGTGATAGTTGACGACCCGCAACCACACTCCCGGCGCAGAGGAGTCGCTGGCTGCGCGCACGACTCGCAGGAACGTATCGCCAACCGCCCTGTCTGGGCAGCGGACCGATTCGGCGGCAGCTGCGGACGCAAGGAGGTGAACGTGGTGATCGTGTAGGCCCGGTAGTAGTGTTCCGCCATCGGCATCGATGACGCGGTCACCGGCCTTGAGCGCCACATGCTTTTCGATCTGCACGACTCGGTCGCCTGCTAGGCGAACGTCTGCGATGTGGCCGTCGATCCTCGCCCGGCGGATGAGCACGTTCACCTGGCTAGCCACCGTCGCACGCGATCGGTATCACGGCCGAGCTCAGGCGCCGATCCCGTTGGTGCGCGAGTCGTCGGTGGCTGGACTTTCGCGGTGCCGGTGACAGTCTCGACAACCCAGCCATGCGCGCTGTGCACCACCCGGTTGTCGTCAATAGCGTCGTTCGGCTCGCCTAGCGCGAGGGTGCTCGCAGCAACGTCGACCATGGGTACATCGAGCATCCGTCCGCGATCGGAGCGGAGCGCGGCTAGCGTGGCCGTGGCAGCGACGACCCCGGTCAACGGATCAGCAATGGCATCCCCACAGGGAAAGCAGCCTTGATCGGATATTCGGACGAGCCCGCCTTCCGCGGCTACATCGTCCCCGAAGCCCACCCGATAAGCACTGTCATCGGATCTGCCGTGCGCGGTAATAGATGTCCACACCGTGCCCGAGGCGACGCACGATTCAGCGTCAATTCCGAGTTGTCGTAGCGCGCGCGGGCGGGACGCTTCGATCACGGCATCTGCTCTTGTCATTAACTCCTGCAGGAAAGCAATGCCGGTCGCCGTAGTGAGATCCACGCTGACTGATGCTTTGCCCGCATTCAGCAGATCGAAAAACCTAGGAGCGCCGTATCGCGTCCCATCGGGTCGTCGATGGCTTTCTACCTTGACGACGCGTGCACCGGCTCGTTGCAGTATCGATCCGCACAGCGGTGCGGCCCACAGTGATCCGAGTTCGAGAATGACCGGTCGACCTGATCGCGTGCGTCTCCCAGCGGGGCTGCCGAAACAAATCGGGGGCCGTGATCCCTGCCGTTGGGGTGAGATAGCGGCGGCAGGCAGGCCGAGCAGGACAGCGCGATCAGTGGCGTGCGAGGTCGTCGTGTCGCTCGTCCATCGTCGTACGGCGTCGACAGGATCGGCATGCACGGACTGTCCGATCAGTGCCGGCACCAGATCAAGGTCGTCTCGGCGCGCGAGCGACAACCCGAACCAGCCGTCGACGGTGCGGTACGGCCTAAACACGCCGCCGACCGATGCTGGGCCATTACGTTGCCATCCCATAAGTGCCGCGCGTTCGGACAGTAGCTGCGAGGACAGTGGTGGTGAGTCTTGAAACGAGCGAATGTCAGCCAGGTGCTCCACCAATGCCAACGCACCGGTCATCGCAGAGGCAGGAGCGCCAGGGGCGATCATCGGGTCGGCGCGGGCACGACCGCTGAGCCACATCGCCCCAGACGTTGCCCAATCCGCCAGCGCATCCGGTGCGTCGGCAAGGTCCAGCGGGCGTCCATCCACGCTCGTGGTGACGTCGGCCCCACAGATCGCCGCCAAATTGCGCGCATATGTAGCTGCGGGCCCATCCCCCAGAACCGGAATTGCCTCTCCGGATAACGGCAGGGATGTGGCGTCAGTCGAGTCCATCAACGAGCCCCCATTCCACTGCGGTGACAATGTCAAGTGGATGTGCTGAAAGCGCCAAGTACGACGTGCGCCACGGTCCGATCCGTGCGCGGATGCTCACCGTGCCCCCCGATCCGGGGATGAGCCCCATCCGTAACTCTGGCAGGGTGATCGTCGTGTTCGGTGCGGCCGTGACGCGTTTGGCAAACGCTGGTAACTCGATGCCCGCGCCGTAGCACCGTCCGTGCATGCGCACATGCACGCGGTCGCTCAGGCGCAGCAGCGATGCTGCGACGCTTCGTGCCATGCGGACGCGATGCGCGGTTGCGACGTCGCTCGCAGTTCCGAACTCATCGAGGTCACCGCCGCTGCAGAACGTCGGACCGTCCCCGCTGATGAGAACCTTCAGAACCGTCGGATCCTGATGAGCGATGGCGAGCGCATCGAGTAGGTGGTGGCGCATACTCGCGCTGAACGCGTTGTGCCGCGCCGGGTCGTCGAGAGCGATCGCGAGTGTGCTGCCACTACGGGTGGCCGATACTGGTGCAGAGCATGCCGCACGACCTGAGCGCGGTGTTGCCGATCGCCAGGTGGCGAACTCCGCGGACGCGAGCAGCATGGAGTACGCAACGGATTCCATATCCAGACGGTCATACGCCGGTACGGAGTCCGGAATTGCGAGTAGCCGATTCAGGACATGAGCGGCATGCGGTGCCGTGCGGACCGTCGTTGCAATCTGGCGCAGTTCGGCCTCGACGTCATCGATGACGACGATCCACGGAGGTATCGGATCACGATGGCGTGCCGTGCTCAGGGTGACTGTCGCCGTGTCGCTGGCGGGGATCGGAGTGTGCGGCTCGTGAATCGCGATGATAGTTCGACCCATCTGCAGCAGTCGGCGCGCTGCGGTGGCGTAATCGGCGTGTAGCAGCGCCGACGAGTCGACAATGAAAAAGTCGTCCTCGGTCACGGCCATGTCGTCGAGCTCGTACCGGTCTACTGCAGCAAGAAGTTCCCGGCCGTACCTCAACTGTGGTGAGTACCTATCTGACACGTACAGACCCCGAAGAACTAGCCGGGCTCGTGGAGCCTGCGCATGGTGCTCGCATCCACGAGCTCGGTAAGTATGTTCATCGTGTCCTTAGGAAGGAAGAACGCCGCCGCTGCGTCAGGTCCCATGTCGATCTGCCGCAGTCCCTTGTCTCGCAATTGCGCTGCGTGCAGTGCGACGTCGTCGACGAGGTAGGCGAGGTGGTGGACGCTGGGACCGCGTTTGTCGAGCCATCGGCCCATCCCTGCGCTGGCGTCGCGCGGCAATAACAACTCGATCCGCGTGTCGCCCTCGCCCACTTTGATGAAGTGAATATCGGCATTCTCGCGCGCCATGTAGATACCCGCGTCGGGGTTGCGCTCGGCGTCGAGGGTGAATCCCAAAGTTTCCAGAAGTGTGTCTGAGGCTTCCTCGTACGAACGAGCAACTATGCCTACGTGATCGATCCCAAGAATCATCTCGCGACCCCTTGGCTGCCGTGATTCGGTCATCGGCAATCGGTTGTCTGCCAGATTAGAACTCCGGTCGGCGTTCGGCAAGCCGTAATCGACCTACCGGTCAGTACGTCGATATGTGCGCTGATTCCTCATATATCGGCAGTCTCTGCGTCCGGATCAATCAGAAATCTCCGTCCTTGGTATTGACACGGTTCAGGTTGTTCGCTCAAAATCGGGCCACTGACCCATTAAATGTTTTCTGAGTCACACGTCGCGTCGGCGTCGAGCGTCAGGGCTGCGAATCCGCGCGCACACGCAATCGCTGAGGAGTGCACATGGCCGTAGTAGAGATCGAACGTCACGACAGCATCCTGGTCGTACGGATGAATCGTCCCGAGAAGCGCAACGCGATGAACACCGAGATGCTCACTGAGTTGGGCAAGGCGTTCACCGAGTTCCGGGACGACGGCGACCTGTCGACTGCGATCCTGACCGGCAACGGTGAGGCCTTCTGCTCGGGTGAGGATCTTGTCGAGGCGGCTGAGAGAGGCACTCCTGGTTTCGATCCCGATTTGCCGTACGACCCGTTCTGGAATGACGGTCTGGGGCCTGGCGAGACGATCCGTAAACCGATCATCGCCGCAGTGAACGGCTGGGCGATGGGTGGCGGGTTCATCCAAGCGTGGATGTCTGATTTCAGAGTCGCCTCGCGCAGCGCCGTCTTCGAGATTTCAGAGGCGCGGCACTGGTTGCTCGGCGCCTATCAGTACGGATTCACCGACACGCTGCCGTGGGCGATCGCGTCTGAACTCGCACTCGGCTTCCGGATGTCGGCCGAGCGCGCGTACCAAGTTGGCTTCGTGAATCGACTCGCCGACGACGACACGTTGCTCGACGTGGCGTTCGAGATGTGTGAGCACCTGAAGGCGATTCCGCCGGCTTCGGTGGCGAACACCCTGACCATGGCCAGGGCGCTGCGGCCCCGGATACCGACCGGTGCGCGGCTCTTGGGCGAGAAGCTCAAGGAGAACGGCAATCTCGATGACGTCATGGAGGCGCGCCGCGCCTTCGCTGCGAAGCGTAAGCCCGAGTTCACCGCTCTTTAGTCCAGTGAATCCTTCGTTTCAGAGATCTAGACAGCCAGGAGATCCGATGTCTCAACCAGACTCACAAGTCAATGCACCGGGTGCGATTCGCGCCATCGCCAATACAGGTTTCAGTCGGCGTGGATTCCTGCGCGCAGTCGGCATCGGGGGCACCGCTATCCTTGGCAGTCAGCTGCTCGCAGCATGCGGAGATAGCTCGGGTTCGGGTGCCGGCGGAGCGGCGGATCCGGATGCCACGCTGACGGCGGCATATCACCTCGCGACCACCTCGCTCGATCCGCTGCTGATGACTACCGGGCAGTTCGTGACCTTCATGTATCCGATGTACGACACGCTCCTGCAGCTCGACGAGAACGCAGCGCCTTCGCCGATGCTGGCCACCGAGTGGGAGTATTCCGGTGACGGTAAGCAACTGAAACTCACGTTGCGCGATGATGTGAAGTTCCACGATGGCACCGCTTTCGACGCGGAAACGGTGAAGGTCAATATCGAGCGCGTGTTGAAGACGGAAACCTCTTCGGTGTTCACCCAGGCGAAGTCGATCGACAGCGTTACGGTCGAATCGCCGACAGTGGCCGTGCTGAACCTGAATACTCCTGATGCGACATTGCTGGGCGTGCTCGCAGATCGTATTGGAGCCATGGTCAGTCCGAAGGCGATCGCCGATGGCGTTGACCTGGGAGTGACAGACGCGGGATCCGGTGCCTACACGATGGTGGAGTTCCAGCAGGGGGCGCACACGTACTATGAGCGCTTCGACGGTTATTGGAATCCCTCGGTACAAGCGGTAAAGCGCATTGAGCTGATGTCGGTGAATGATGGCCAGGCGCGGCTCAATGGGGTCCAAACCGGATCGTACGATCTGGCGTATGTGACGCCGACCCAATTCCAGGCGGCAGAGGGAGCCGGTCTCGGTACTTCCGAAGGCGCGAGCCTGTGGTTCCTGAACATCGCTCTCAATCGGCAAGGTCCCTTGGCCGACCCCAAGGTGCGGCAGGCGATTAGTTACTCGATCGATCGAGACGAGATTGCCAAGTCGATCTACTTCGGGCTCGCCGAGCCGACTTCAGCATGCTTCCCCGAGTGGTATTGGGCTGGGAATCCCGACATCCCGGCAGACTACTTCACCTACGACACCGAGAAGGCGAAGCAACTACTTCAGGAAGCCGGCCACGAAGACCTTGAGTTTGAACTGATCTTCGCTGCCGGTTCGGACCCGTATCCGCAGTTCGCCGAGATCCTGCAATCGCAGATGAAGGGATCCGGGATCACGTTGAACGTCAAGGCAGTCGACATTAACCAACTCGCCGTAGATTTCTCCGGCGGTAAAGCCCAGTCGCTTCTCGGCGGAGGCGGACAAGCCACCGATCCGTCGCTCTGGCTTGAGACGATGTTTGCGAAGAACGGCTTCTTCAATCCCGCCGGGGAGATCGAGCCGGAGGTTGAGGACGCGCTCACGGCGTTGCGCACGACCACTGACCCAGATCAGCGCGCACAGGCTGCAATGGAGTTGACAGGGCTGGTGGCCGAGTTAGCGCTGAACGTACCGATCGTCATTCCGAAGGTCCTGACGGCGTACTCGACCCAGCGGATAGCTGACTACACGACGGCGCCATTCGGCGCGATCCTGCCGCTCGTGGGCGTCGAGGTCATGAGCGGTTGACGCACAAAGGCACCCGCACCGACTAATCCGACACCACATCGACAGGGGGTTCGTGAATGCTGTTGTTCGTCGCCAAGCGTGTGCTCGCGATGATTCCGGTGCTCTTCATCGTCACCTTGATCACCTTCTCGCTGCTACACATCATTCCGGGAGACCCCGCTGTCGCGATCGCTGGGCAGAGCGCAACAAATGAGCAGATCGAATCGATCCGGCAGATGCTCGGGCTGAATGATCCGCTGATCGTCCAGTACTTCTCCTGGCTTGGATCGGCGGTCACGGGGGACCTCGGTGACTCTCTACTCACGCAACAGCCAGTGCTGGGCTCAATTCTGGATCGTGCGCCAGTCATGCTGTCGCTGTCCGTCGGAGCACTAGTGGTGGCGCTGCTGGTCGGTCTGCCCGCTGGAGTCATCGCGGCCGTACGACGCGATAGAGGCGCGGACCGGGCTGTCAGCGTCGGGGCTGCGTTGGGCCTTGCATTGCCGAACTACTTCGTAGGCATGTTGTTGATCATCGTCATATCGGTGCAACTGGGGTGGTTGCCGGCGACCGGCTACACACCGTTCGCCAGCGACCCAGCCAGCTGGTTCGCGCACCTGGTGCTGCCCTGTGTCGCGCTCGGCATGGTGCCAGCGGCAGTACTGACCCGTCAGTTGCGGGGGTCTTTGGTCGGCGCTTTGGAGCAGGACTACGTGCGCACAGCTCGGGCCAAGGGAATGCCACGCAACACCGTCCTGCTCAAACATGCACTGAAGAACGCCGCAATCGCACCGATCACTGCTCTCGGCACGCAGTTCGCCGTTGTCGTAGGTGGGTCTGTGGTGGTGGAAAAGGTCTTTGGAATGCCAGGGCTCGGAGATCTCGCCATCTTTGCGGTGCAGAACCGGGACATACCGATGATCCAAGGAATCGTTGTGATCACAGCGATCCTCGTGCTCATCATCAACATCCTGGTCGACATCAGCTATGGATGGCTCAATCCGAAGGTGAGGGCGACCGCATGACCAGCACGCTCAAGGAATCGACTGGCGGTGAGGTTGCGAAAACTCGCAACCAGCGAAGTCCATTTCTCAGCCGACTGCTCAAGCAGCGGTTGGCTGTTGTATCGGCAGCGTTTATCGGACTCCTCATCGTGATCGCGGTGATCGGACCATGGATCACCCCGTTCGACCCGGATGCCCAGGACACCTCGGCATCGTTCGCCGCTCCGTTTACCTGGCCGCACGTGTTAGGTACCGACCAACTTGGCCGCGACACGTTGTCGCGGTTGATCGCTGCTGATCGCATCGCCCTGCTTGCAGCAGCACAGGCTCTCGCGGTTGCCATGATTGTTGGTGTCCCGGTGGGAGTGGTTGCAGGCTATTGGGGTGGGGCTGCCGATCGCATCATCATGCGAGTCGCTGATGCCGTACAGAGCCTCCCGCCGCTGATCATCGCGATCGGTATCGTCGGCGCGCTCGGACCAGGTCTGCGTAACGCAATGCTCGCGCTTGGACTGATCTTCTCCCCGGCGTTTATCCGCATCGTCCGAGCGTCGATCATGGAGGTTCGCGAGGAGACCTATATCGAGGCGAGCCGGAGTATTGGTACGCCATCCTGGCGAATATTGGTTCGACGGGTCGCGCCGAATGCGATGCCGCCAGTGCTGGTTCAGATCTCATTAGTGGCCGGAATGTCGCTCACAGCAGAGGCGGCACTCAGTCTGTTGGGCCTGGGTGTTCAGCCGCCCGATGCAAGTTGGGGCAGCATGCTGGCGCAGGGATACAACTCGATGTACATGCAGCCGTGGCTGGTGGTTTTTCCGGGCATCGCTATCGCTCTTGCCGTTCTTGCGTTCAACTTGGTGGGCGACGGCCTGCGTGATGCGATCGGTAGGAGGAAGTGATGGCACTCGGGACCAGCGGTGCTGCGTCCACCGCAGTCGAACCACTACTGAAGGTCGAAGGACTGTCGGTCGAGTTCGATATCAACGACGAATGGCGGCGGGTCGTCGACGATGTGTCTTTCACCATTAACCCCGGCGAGACCATGGGGCTGGTGGGCGAGTCAGGATCCGGTAAGACAGTCACGTCGATGGCGATCATGGGCCTGTTGTCGAAGCGGATCAGTCGCATCTCCAGCGGTCGCATCGATTTTGAAGGTACCGACCTATTGACACTGCCGGAGAAAAACCTCACGGCACTATGCGGCGACCGTATTTCGATGATCTTTCAAGAGCCGATGACCAGTCTCAACCCGGCTTTCACCGTCGGTGAACAGATTGCGGAGTCCGTTCGGCGGCACCGCAAGGTGAGTCGCAAACAAGCGAAGGAGCGCGCGGTCCAGGCGCTGTCAGATGTCGGTATATCGGCGGCCGAGAGGCGCGTGAACGCCTATCCGTACGAGTTCTCCGGCGGTATGCGCCAGCGCGTCATGATCGCCATGGCCCTATGTTGCGAACCGAGGTTGCTGCTCGCTGACGAACCCACAACGGCGCTGGACGTGACGATTCAGGCGCAGGTGCTCGACCTGCTGCACCACATGCGCGACACGCTCGGAATGTCGATCCTGTTCGTCACACATGATCTAGGCGTCATCGCGGATATCGCTGATCGAGTTGCGGTCATGTATGCCGGTCAAGTCGTCGAACGTGGCGCGGTCATCGACACCTTTGAGGCGCCATCGCACCCATACACCCGCGCGCTGTTGCGGGCAATGCCGATGAATGCGGGAGACGATGGTCGCTCAGCGCTGTATTCGATTCCCGGCAGTCCGCCGACTGCCGGAGCCTTTCCGGCAGGATGTCGTTTTGCCCCGCGCTGCGACCTAGCGAGCGATGCGTGTGAAGAATCGGAGATTGCTCTCCTGGCGCATGGTGAGCGCGACTCACGGTGTATCAAGATCGACGAAACCCTCGCGCTGCAGAGGAGTCAGGGATGACCGAATCCAAGGATCCACTGTTGACGGTCTCGGGGCTGGGGGTTGATTTCGCTTCGCGTCGCGGCCGCAAGCGAGTGACGGTACGGGCAGTCCGCGACGTAAGCCTCCACATATGTCGTGAAGAGACGCTGGCAGTCGTCGGCGAGTCCGGGAGTGGGAAATCGACGCTTGCACGCGCCGTGCTGCGGCTGTTGCCCAATAGCGGTGGGACAGTCGTGTTGGACGCTACCGACCTGACAGCGTGCAAGGGTCATGCGCTACGTGCGCAACGCAGGAATATGCAGATGGTCTTTCAGGATCCGTACTCGTCGCTGGATCCCTCCAGCACGATTCTGGGCATCGTCGGCGAACCACTGCAAGAGCACTTCCGGTTGCGTGGTGCGATACTGCGTGAGCGAGTGTGCGAATTACTTGAAGCCGTGGGACTCGACCGAGCGGTGGTAGATCGATATATCCATGAGTTCTCCGGCGGGCAACGCCAAAGACTTGCGATCGCGCGGGCGATAGCGGTCGACCCCAGCCTCGTGGTTCTCGACGAGGCAGTCAGCGCACTCGATGTGTCAACCCAGAATCAGATACTCGAACTGCTCATCCGGCTGCAGCGAGAGAAGGGGCTGAGCTACCTGTTCATCTCTCACAATCTTGGAGTCGTGCGCTGGATCGCCGACCGCACGGCGGTGATGTACCTCGGCGAGATTGTTGAGGAAGGACCTGCCGGGCGGGTGCACGAGGCACCGGCTCATCCGTATACCCGCTCGCTGCTTGCGTCCATGCCCGTGCCGGACCCGGCGCGACAGCGCGCGCGTGAACGCGCCGTGCTGCGCGGCGAGACACCTGACCCGGCCGCCGAGTTGAAGGGTTGTCCGTTCCGCGGGCGCTGCCCTGTCGAAATCGACATCTGCGCCGACGTCAAGCCGGACTTACGGCCGGTGGCCGGTGGCGGTAGCGCGGCGTGTCATCTGCTGCCGAGCATCGGCGGCCACGACGAACCATCACTGATCGCATCAAACGAAGGGACATCGCGCCATGAAGGATAGTTTGCAGGTCGGACTGAGTAGTGTGGACGAGCGTGAGATCACCGAGGACCTCACCACCGGACACGTGGGCGGAACGCCGGTACTCAGTACGCCGTCGATGATTGGGCTGATGGAGGGCGTCTGCCTGAATGCTGCCATCCAGCACCTTGACGATGATGAGACGACCGTCGGGATCCATGTGAACGTGTCACATGTGGCAGGCTCGGCGCTCGGCGAGCAAGTGACCGTGGCGTGCCGACTGGCAGAGATCAACAAACGCCGACTCGTCTTCGAGGTGAGCGCTCGGGTAGGCGATCGGTTGCTCGGGGAGGGCACCCACCAACGAGCTGTCGTCAAGTTGAAGTAGCGCGGCGATGTCTTCCCCGAGCAGGTCGGCGACGGTTACGTTGTCGACCCGCCGCACGCGCACGATCGTGACGGGTGCGTTCGCTGCGGCTGGTTTGGATCTGGACGAAGCGTCACGGATCACCGACGCGCTCCTCGAGGCCGAACTGCGTGAGGTGCCCACACACGGGATTCTTCGGGCTCCCGGATACCTGCAGCGACTGCGGGATGGATCGTTGGCGCCCGCCGGGGAGCTGTCTGTTAAATCAGTTACCGGCGCGTGCAGCTTGATTGATGCACCCGGGTGTCTGGGATACCTGCCGACCTGGCTGGCCGTCGAGTCTGCAGTTAACTCAGCGCGGGAGTTCGGCATCGGGGCATGCGGAGTACGCGGCATATCTGAATTCGGTCGGGCGGCGTACTACGTCGCCCGGGCCGTGGATCTCGGTGCGGTGGCGATCGTCTGCCAGAACACGCAGCCGATACTCGCAGCACCAGGGGCCTCTGTAGCGACACACGGTAACAACCCGATCGCGTTTGGCAGTCCAGGCGCTGATGCGCCGATCTTCGATGCTGCGCTGAGTCATCGTTCGATGGGTGAGATCAAACGTCGAGCCATGTTGGAGTTGCCCATTCCCGCGGAGTGGGGATATCTCGACGAAACCGGTAGGCCCACTACCGACGCCGCGCGGGCCGCAGAATCGCCACAGCAAGCCGTGGGCGGCGCGAAAGGCTTCGGCATCGCCGTACTCGTTGATCTGCTCGCCGGAGTGCTCACTGGCGCCGCTAGCGGTCCGGCAGTTGTCGCCGGTGATGCAACAGTCGGCGCCATGGTCATCGCGATCAGCCCCAGGCGTCTCGGTCTGTCGCCGTCCCACCTGGCCGATGCGTTCGGCAACAGTGCGCGGCGGGTACGTGCTGCGGGCGGCCGATGGCCGGGTGACCGTGCCTCGGCAGCGGCAGAGCGGAACAGGTTGGCCGGGTCGTTCGAGGTTCCGCGAGCGATACTGGCGTCAGTAGTCAAATATATCCCGGAACTGGCGAGTGCGGCACGGTAACCTGCCGCGCCACACAAGCAGCGTGGTGCCTGCGCAGCCCGTACCGCAGGCACCCTCATGTCACAGGGACAGCGGACGGTCACCGATCACATGATCGCGTTCGAGTTCCGCATAGGTCTCGGCGGACGTGCCCAGCTCATCGCACAACACCTCGCGATTGTGCTCGCCCAAGTACGGAGCACGTCGCGCATTGGCGGTAGCTAGTGGAGTGTTGCGGTAGCTGAAAGGCTGGCCCGGATAGCGCTTGGGGCCCGTACCCGCTCGATCCAGCATGAGATAGAAGTTTCGAGCCGCGAAATGGGGATCCTCCAGCGCGCGACGGCCGTCGGCGACGACTGCCGCGACCACGCCTCGCGACTGCAACTCATACATGACGTGCTCGCCGTCTTGGGTGGTGCTCCACTCGTTGATCACGGCATCGATCTCGTCGTGTCGCGCCATTCGTTCGTCGAGATCGAGCTCATGCATTGCCGGCGGTACGCCGATGTAGGCAGCGAGCGCGGACCACTGCTGTTGCGACTCGCAGGCGATTGCGACCCAACTGTCCGATCCCGCGCACCGATAGATCCCCTGAGGCGCGTGGTGAGGGCTACGGTTACCGATCCGCCCAGGCTCAGTGGGAGAGAGCTGTGCTTCGACGAGCTTGTCGCCGACGAAACTGGTCGCAGTCTCCACCTGGCTCAGGTCGACATGCTGGCCCTCGCCGGTGGCGCGGCGATGCCGTAGTGCCGCGAGAATAGCGATCGCACCCATCAGCGCGGCCAGTTCGTCGCCCCCGGTGGTGCCGGTGAATATAGGCGGTCCGTCGGCGTAACCGGTGAGGTGGCACATCGTGGACATTTGCTCGGTGGTCCACGCGAACGCCGTGTAATCCCGCCACGGACTGCTCACACCGAATCCGGGCATGGAGACCATGATCAGGTCCGCGCGCCCAGCTCTCAGGTCCGCGTAACCGAGACCGAACCCACTCAGTACGCGGGGCGTGTAATTCTCCACGAGTACGTCGCTGGACGCCGCCAGTCGACGGAACAGGTCCCGGCCGCGTTCATCTTGCAGGTTGAGGGTGATTCCGCGCTTGTTGCGGTTCGCCCAATTGAAGGCGGGGGAGTTCTCCCACTGATCTTCGCCACGACCGACACCGCGCCAGCCGTCGACGCGTTGGATGGATTCGACTTTGATGACGTCGGCGCCGAGGTCCGCCAGCGGTTGTGTCGACATCGGTCCCGACTGGAACTGAGTGAAATCGAGGACCCGCACCCCGTCAAGCGGCAGCACTCCGTAGTTGTTGACGGGCTCGTGGTCTGAGTCGGTGGTCATCCGATGACCCCTTCCTGACGAAGATGCTGGATGTGCGCCGCATCGATCCCGAGCACTGATTGCATGACCGCGTCGGTCGCGTTGCCGAGTTCTGGAGGCGGCGTCGGGGCTGACGGGGAGGCGCCCATCACGAAAGGCACCCGCGGCGTACGGATTGGCCCGATACCGGGGATGTCGTGCGTTAGGAAGTAGTCGCGCGCCCGATGCGGTTCGAGTTCGAGGGCTTCGCTCGGCGAGGGGACGAGCCCAAATGGCAGTCGCCATTCCTGCGCCTGGTGAAACGCTTCGTGGGTTGATTTGCCACCGAGTGCTTGCTGCGTTGCCTCCCGAATCAAATCGATCGCCGCGAGTCGCCCTTCGGCCTCGGTGAGCGATTCATCTGCGATGAATTCACCGCGTCCGATGAACGCGCATTGCAACTCCCACTGCGGGGTTGTGAGTACGTTGATACCCAGGTAGCCATCGGTGCACTCAACGAAGTACGACGGGCCCGTCATGTAATCGGAATGGCGCCCATCCAGTTCCTCCCAGTAATCCCAGCGCATCGGATGCAACATGGTGCAGGTCAGCGCGGCCTCGTGGCCACATACATCGATGACGTCGCCGACCTGGGTTCGCTCCCGCAGCTCAAGTCCGCCGAGCGCGGCGAGGGCGGCGTACGCGCCGGTGACGGTGTCGGCGAGTGAGCCCCCCGGCTGTAAGGGTTCGCGGTCGGGCGCACCGCAGGTCGCCGCCCAGCAACCTAGAGCAGCTAGAGCCAAGGGGTTGCCTTGGAAATCGCGATACGGACCGGTTGAACCGAAGGGCGACACGCACGTGATGATGAGGCGCGGAAACTTCGCCGCTAACTCATCGATGGTGAACGGACCGACGCTGCTATCGGTGCGACCGGCCAGGATCACGATGTCAGATGATTCCAGCAGTGGCGCGAGAATCTCTGGCGAGGCGTCGTCGATCTGCAGTGCAACGCTTCGCTTAGAGGTATTGAAGTACAAGAACTCTGCAGAGGCGGCTAGCTGATCGCCATCACTACTGCGACACCTGTCGCGAGACGGATCGCCGCCATTGGGCGGCTCGATCTTCAGCACATCGGCTCCGAGGTCACCCAGGAGTTTGGCGGCATAAGCAGTGGCGGTGGACGAGCCGAACTCAAGGACACGACTACCGGCTAGCGGTCCCGATCGTCGTTCGGAATCGGGGTCAGCGATGGGGGTGGTCATCGATAGCCTCCTGCGGGGGTGAATATCGGCCAACTGCCTGATTTATACGGCGCGACTCGCCGTCGTGTCAAGGAGCGAGGAGGAAGAAGGACGCGTATAAATGCGGTTAACGAACTTCAGGAGGTCCTCCACTGTGCCCACGACCGCAAGCAGATCGGCCGGGCGCCCGCGCGACTCCAACGGTGAACGCACGCGGGCGGTACTCATCGAAGCGGCGATTGAGATGTTCGCTCGTCAAGGTCTCGCGCGCACCACGCTGCGAGATATCGCCGAAGCAGCGAACCTCTCGGGCGGCACGCTGTACCACTACTTCAACTCCAAGGCCGACCTGTACCGCGCCGCCTACCTGTGGGCGATCGAGGACCAGTTCACGGATATGCGGGCGGCTATTCGAGGTAAACGCACGGTTCGATCCCGCCTGGTAGCGGTGATTGAACGCAACTATGAACGGTCTCTGGAAAAGCCGCGGGTGATGAACTTCGTGCTTCGGGCCTGGGTCGAGCACAATGCGGAGGACCAGCAGCCGCTGCCTGTGCCGGATTACGTGGGCGAACTGCACGACGCCATCATTGGTGATGGCGTCGAAAACGGAGAGGTGAGTGCGGGCGGCGCACAACGGGTGATCGATGCCCTGCGGTGTATGCAGTGGGGGATCTCGGCGCTGGCGGTGACCGGGCGTAGCCCGAAGGAGGCCGTCGAGGGGTTAAAGGCCTTCGTCAGCGATCCGCTTGCCGGAGGCCTCTAGCTGCGACCTCGTCGGGCGAATGGCCGATTAAATGGCCCGTCGACGGATGACTGGGGCTGCTGCCGGCGAGGTGTCGCCAGCAGCAGCCCGCAGAATCGTAGTGGACGCTTTAGATGCCGTGGCTAGGTCCGGACGCGCCCTCGGCGAGTCCGGCGGCCTCCTTGGCGGACTGCATTGCCGCTTCCATGTCGTAGTGCTTGCGGGTCACGATGCGCTGCGCGTACAGACCGCCACCAGCCTGAATGTTGGTGACCTGCTTCCAGCCGCCGTAGGAATCGGCAGTGAGGTCGCGGATCGCGTGGAACAACCGGGTGCGATATTCGCCCTCGGAGGCGCCCGACATGTACTTCGACACGAGCGGACCGATCTCGTCGTTCTCCAGGTCGGAGATCGACGGTGCGGTCACGATCGCGCCGCCGGCGATGTCATGCAGGTGACGAACCATCAGGTTGTAGTTCGCGGCGCCCGTGTACTTTCCCGCGTTCGTGTAGAGCTCGCTGGGGAACACCGCGCCGAGCGCGCCGGTCTCGGCGTGCGTGAGCGCGGCTTCGAGGCAGGCGCGCACCGTCGTCGCGTGGATGATCATCTCGGAGATCTTCTCGCGCACGTGCGACATCCGGCCCAGGCCGTTGGCGTTCGCGATGAGTTGCGCGAGACCGACCATGACATCGGCGCCGTCGGCCATCGAACTCAGTCCGCCGAGGCGTTCCCACAGCCCGAGTGAGTGCGCGAACACGGCGGCGCTGCCGGACTCGCCGTCTAGCATGATCCGCTCATTCGGCACAAAGACGTCGTCGAAGATGACGAAACCCTCTGGGAAGCTCTCCTGGCCCGACACCGGGAAGTCCCGGGTATCGGCATGCCGGGGCGCGTAGGTCGTGTTCACGATCTTGACGCCCTCGGCGTTCACCGGCACCATTGCGGCGATCGCATACTGCTCTTCGCCCTGACGCATCGACTTCGTCGGAATCGTCAGAAGTTCATGGCCGAACGAGGCTGCTGTGATGTGCAGTTTGGCGCCGCGGATAACAACGCCATCAGCCTGGCGGTCGACGACACGCACATACTGGTCTTCGTCTTTCTGCTCTCCAGGGTGTTTCGCGCGGTCACCCTTGGCGTCGGTGATGCATTGGGTGATGCGGACATCGCGGTCCTGTGCGTCCTGCATGATGGCTTGGATCCGCTCGACGTAATCGGGCGCGGATTCCTTCAGGCGTCCGGCGGCAGTGGCCAGAGTCTGCAGCGATGTGTACGTGACGTGCGCGATCATTCCTGCATGGTGAACGAGTTCGACCGAGGCGCGTAACTCCTCTTTTGTTTTTGGAATGCCGCTGAGCGGACTTTTGCCATCAACGGCATTCGCGCTCAGCCAGTCGTACCCCTGGGCGACGTTGTCGACGACACCTCCGAGCAGTGGATGGTTTGGCAGGTCTTTGACTCGTTCTCCATCAAAGAACGTTGCGCGCCCGTCATCGAGCGAATCCTTGTACTGGGCTCCGGTGAGCATCCTTGTCTCCTCTATCGGTTACGCGCGATTGCGCTGGTTGAAGGGAACGCCACGCTCAGGGTCCACATCTCGTGGCAGCCCGAGCACACGTTCGCTGATGATGTTCTTCTGGATTTGGGTCGTGCCGCCTGCGATGCTCGTGGTCTTCATCGCGAGGAAGTCCTGCGAGACCCGCCGTTCCTGTTCGTCACCCCAGGCGAGAGCGTGCCGAGGGTCGATTTCTGCTGCGAGGGTGCCGAAGCCCTCCTCGATCGACGCGTTGACGAGTTTTCGGATCGATCCCTCGGCACCGACGCCTCCCGGCCTGACCTCGGCGAAGGAGCGCATCGTGGTCATCTGCAACGCGCGTTCGGTGACCACCAACTTCAGGATCGCGTCGCGAAGCAGCGGATCGTCCCAAGCGCCATTGTTGCGTGCGCGGCTGATGAGCTCATCCGAGACACCTTCGCCGACCGCGGGACGCCCGGTCAGACCGCTGCGCTCAGCCATCAGGGTCGTGATCGCGACTGACCAGCCGCCGTTGACCTCACCGAGCACAGCGTCGGCCGGGACGATCACGTCGGTCAGAAAGACCTCGTTGAACTCGGCGTTGCCCGTCATCTGGCGCAACGGTCGCGCCTCGACTCCGGGCAGCGACATGTCTAGCAGGAAGTACGTGATTCCCTTATGTTTCGGCGACTGGGGGTCGGTCCGGGCCATCAGCAATCCGAACTCGGACACGTGCGCATACGAGTTCCACACCTTTTGACCGTTGATCAGCCATGACCCATCCTCCTGCCGTACGGCGCTCGTAGAGAGCCCGGCGAGATCCGAACCAGCGCCCGGTTCGCTGAAGAGCTGGCACCATCGATACTCCGCGCGGGCCAGCGGGCGAAGGAAGCGTGACTTCTGTTCGGTGGTGCCGTGGGCCAGGATGGTCGACCCGGCGAGTGCGAGTCCGACAAAGTCATCCATACCCCGACCGGCGTGATAATGCTCGAGAGCGTCTGCGATCGGCGCGGACTGATCCTGGCTGAGTTCGAGGCCACCGTATTCCCTGGGCCAGGTGGGTGTCGCTAGCCCCGAATCACCGAGCGCTGCGAACCAGGGTTTGCATACCGAATCATCGGCGCGAAACTTCTCAACAGTCGCCCAATCGCGGGCTTCGGCCGCCTCGCGCCATTGCTCGGGCAGATTGCTGCGGATCCAGTCGTGTGCGATCGCGCCGATCTGTGCTTCGGTGGCGTTGGTAGGCAGTTCGATCATGCGCTGACTCCCTAGGTAGCCGGGGTGAGGACATCTGCTAGACGAGCGCGCCAGGACGCGGGCGTACCCAGCAGTCCGTACGAGGCGCGGGCACGACGCGCGTAGAGGTGCGCGTTGTGTTCCCAGGTAAAGCCAATCCCGCCGTGCAGCACAATGCAGTCCTTGGCCGCCTGCAGTGCGGTCTCGGACGCCTGACTGCGGGCAACCGCGGCGCCGAGTGCGAAATCGTCGGTGCCCGACTCTTGCCAGGCCGCCCAGTACGCTGCCGAGCGGGCCAATTCCAATGGCACGAGCACATCCGCCAACCCATGCTTCACCGCTTGGAAGGATCCGATCGGCCTGCCGAACTGGTGGCGGGTCTTGGCGTAGTCGGTGGTCTGTTCCAGCAGTGCAGTCGTAGCGCCAACCTGCTCGGCAGCCATCCCAATCGCGGCCGTCTGCAGGGTGCGCTCGAGGATCTTCGTGCCGTCACCGCGTGCGCCGATTCTCGTCGCGGGCGCGTTGCGCAGCTCAATGTCGCATAGCGAGTGCGTGCCGTCGAGGGTGTCGCGGCTCAGGATCGTCACGTCCGACGCTTGCACTGCGAATACAGACAGTTCGCCGGCATCGAGTGCGGACACGAACAGGATGTCGGCGGCGTCGGCGTCCAAGACAAGTGTCTTCGAGCCGGAGAGCCGGTCGCCGTCGGCGACGGTCGCGATCTTCGGGCCAAGCCAACCCACGTTCGCCGGTTCGGCGGCGGCGACGGTGGCCTTTAACTCACCGGCAGCGATACCGGGTAGGTACGCCTGACGGGCGGTGTCGTCGCCGGATTCCTGCACTGCGGTCGCGGCGAGTACCACGCTCGCGAAAAAGGGGCCGCCGTACAGCACGCGGCCCATTTCCTCCAGCACGATACAAAGATCGACCAGCGAGCCGCCCATCCCGCCGGCGTCCTCGGCGATGGCGATGGCGTGCGCGCCAAGTTGCTCAGCAAGCGCCGACCACGTTCCGCGATCGGACCATCCGTCGGCGTCGAGTGCCGCGCGCGCTTGCGCGATGCACTCCTCACCGCCGAACAGGCGGCGCGCCGCGTCCCGCAGCGCGTGCTGCTCATCGGTCCAGTCGAACTCCATTTAGCCCACCTTCCATATCCGCAGGTCTCGTTTGAGGATCTTTCCGCTGGCATTCGTCGGCATGTCGTCAATCACGATGAATTCTTCGGGCACCTTGTATCGGGCGAGGCTCGCGTTGCAGTGTGCGGTCAATTCCGCACTCGTGACTTCGGTGCTCACGGTCAGGAACGCGCGTACTGTCTCACCCCAGTGTTCGTCCGGCACACCAACGACGGCGCTCTGCACTACGGCCGGATGCTCGGCGAGCACGTCCTCGATTTCATGGGGATAGATGTTCTCGCCGCCGCGGATGATCATGTCCTTCTTGCGTCCGTGCAAGTAGAGGTAGCCGTTCTCATCCAGGTAGCCCATGTCCCCGGCACGGAACCACCCGTCGCGCAGCGCGTGCTCGGTAGCCTCGCGCATCCCGAGGTATCCGTTCATCACCTGGTCACTGCGGGTGGCGACTTCACCGACTTCTCCCGGGGGTAGCGGGTTCATATCGTCGTCCACGATCCGCATCGCGACGCCGAACGATGGGCGGCCGTTTGAGCCGAGAAGCTTGGGTTCGCCGGCTAACGCGCGACGGTGGTCCTCAGGGGTCAGGACCGCCTGAAGACCAGCCTCGGTGCCAGCGCCGAAGGCCTGTAGGAAGTCGCACCCGAAGGTGTCCAACGCTCGACGCAGCAACCCCGGCGTGATGGGGGAGGCGCCGTAGGTGATCAGTTCGAGTCGGTCGTAGTCGTGCTCAGCCACGCCGTCGAGCTGTAGGATTGTGCTGATCATCGTCGGCACGAGAAACGCGGCGCTGAGCTCATCGCGCGCCATCAAATCCAACACGCGGACGGGGTCGAACTGCGGCATCAGGACCGAAGTGAAACCGACCGCGATGCCCATATACAGGCCACATACACCCGATATGTGGAAAGTGGGGGCAGCGCAGTAGCGGATGTCGTCGGCCGAGGCGCGATAGTCGACCGCGCATGACTGGGTTATGGATTTCATCATCCGTTGCGACTGGATGACGCCCTTCGGCAGACCCGTAGTTCCAGAGGTGAAAGCGAGCGCGAGGATGTCCTCGTCGTTGCAGATAACGTTCGGCTCCGATTGTGCACCGGTGGCCAGGAGGCGCTCATAGTCGGAGCCGGCGCCGTCGAATGTGATCCACAGGCGTATTGAAGGATGCTGCTCTCGCAGCGGCGCCACGAGGTCGGCGTAACGCTCGTCGAAGAAGAACCCGTGCGGCTGCGCACGCTCGATCAGCGTGCCCACCTCCGAGGTCATCAGCCGGTAGTTCAGCGGCACGTACGCCACGCCCATCTTCATGCACGCGAGGATGAGCTCGATGTACCGGTGCGAATCAAGTGCGAGCACGGCGATGCGATCGCCCCGCGCGAACCCCTCGCGCCGCAGCGCATCCACGAGTTGGTTCACCCGGGCGTTCGTCTCCGCGAATGATTGGCACCGGCCGTCCGGAAGGATGAACGCTGCCTTGTCACGCTCTCGTTCAGCGCTCAGCGTCAGCATCTCACCGACCGTGATGTGAGGGCGTGCGGCGAATTGGGCAGTGAGTTCGGGGGACGACAATCGGGCCTCCGGATTTCCTTGACCGACGGCCGACCCGGCCCTGTCGCGGGCGGGCCGACACGGCAAGGTGACGTGCGCGTCACCTTTCTTTGGTTGTACGGCGTGGTGGATGATCTGTCAAACATTTACGCGCATTTGATCGTACGTTCAGTATGTGCCCTCAAGACGTTGACATGTCTACCCCAGCGGTGACAATCTCGAATTGACCCACCTGTAAATTTTCGCCCCGATTCCGCGGCGGCGTACGCGCTCCGGTGTGTGGTCTTCAGTCCCTCGGGCCGCGCATCATGAGATGAGGTTCGATGCTCACTGGACAGCAATACAAGGATTCACTGCACGACGGCCGCAAGGTGTACTTCGAAGGCCGCCTCGTCGAGGACTTCGCGGACGAGCCCGCGCTGGGCGTCCCGATGAATGTTGCGGCTGAGGGGTACGACAAGTACTACGACGGCACTCCGGGCGCGGTCAATCCGCTGATAGACGCGCCCCGGAGCGTCGAGGAACTGCGCGACAAGATTCCATCGCTGATCGAGATGGACCTGCTGCTGAACACCACTTACCAGTCGTTGATGACGCTGGCGGTCGCCGCACCGCAGATTGAGGGTGCGGCCCCTGAATGCGTTCCGCGGATCCATGACTACCTGCAGGCTGCTCGTGTCGGGGACATTCGGATCACCGAGTGCATCACCGATGCAAAGGGAAACCGCAGCCGCCCGCCAGCTAAACAGGACGACCCAGACTCGTATGTCCGGGTGGTGGATCGTGGTGCGGACGGAGTGGTGATCCGCGGCGCCAAGCTACACATCAGCGCAGCGGCGCTAAGCCACGACCTGATGGTGATGCCGACCAAGACGATGAAACCGGGGGAGGAGGACTACGCGATCGCGTGCGCCGTGCCGGTGAATTCGCCGGGCGTGCACATCACGAACACGACATACCACCCATTGGCGGGCGACGCCCGCGACTTCCCCGTGTCCTCGCAGCACAGTGTGCCGGACAGCATGTGCATCTTCGATGATGTGTTCGTGCCGTACGAGCGGGTCTTCCTCGACGGCCAGAGCGCACAGGCCGCAGTGTTCGCGCAGTCCCTCGGCCTCTGGGAGCGGCTGGGCGGGACGGCGTTCATGGTGCAGCAATCTGACGAGTTGGTCGGCCTCGCGCACCTGATTGCCGAAGCCAACGGGACACTGAAGATTTCGCACGTGCGCGAGAAGATCGACGAGATGATCATCCACGCAAGTTTGCTTCGTGCTGGCCTGGAAGCCGCGATCACCAACGCCGGCTCGACGCCTGAGGGGTACTACTACCCGGACGACATGTACACCAACGTGACCAAGTATCAGGGTGCGGTGCAGTTCAGCACGATGGTGCGGCACCTGCACGACATCTCCGGTGGTGCTGTTCTGACCGCGCCGTCTATGTCGGACTTCGACAACCCGACGCTGCGGCCGTTCCTGGAGAAGTACATGTCGACCGGGAACGATATCGCCGGCGAGTACCGCACCAAACTGTTCCACGCGATCCGCGATACCACCGCGGATGCCTATGGCGGCTGGCATCTGGTCACCAACCTGCAGTCCGGCGGCGGGCTGTTCGCGCAGCGCTTGGTCACTCGTCGGCACTACGACATGGACCGGGCGCGCGCGTTAGGTCTGCGCGCCGCAGGCTTGGGGGACTGAGTAGCTACCCGCGGGACTCGATCAGAGCGGCGAGTTTGTCCAGCCGGGCTATGACGACGTCCGCCGGTGCTGACGGCAAACCCAGGGTGACTTCCTCGACGCCCATCGACTCCAGTTCGTCCAAGCGTTCATTCTGCGCGGGGACACCGAACGGCGCGATCCGCAGATGCTGCGGGTCGCGCCCGGCATCCTCCCACTGCTGGCGCAGCTCGGCAAAATCCTGTGCGCCGTAGTTACGTAGCGGCATCCAGCCGTCGTACGCCTCGACAATCTGGTCGTACGCGCGGGAGCCGGGGCTTGATCCCAAGAGTAACGGCACTCGAGGCGCGTTATCGGCCCCACGCTGCTCGGGCTTGGGCCACGACCAAGACGGCTCAAAGTTCACATACTTGCCGTCGAACGATGCCTCATCCTGAGCCCATAACTGCGTCATCGCCAGCACGTGTTCCTGGGTGCGGGTACGGCGCCGTTTCGGCTCGACTCCGTGCGCGGACATCTCCTCTTCATTCCATCCGTACCCGATACCCAGTTCGACTCGTCCGCCGGAGATTCGGTCGAGGGTAGCGACCGCTTTAGCGGTCACTAGTGGATCTCGTTGGGCTGCCAGGAGGATTCCAGTGCCCAGAATGATCCGCTCGGTGGCGGCCGCCGCGGCGGCGAGTGCGACGAGCGGATCTACCGTACGGCGATACCACTCGGGCAATTCGGCGCCGCCGGGCCACGGCGTCCGGCGGCTGGCGGGAATATGAGTGTGCTCCGGGAGCCAAAGACCGGAAAATCCGCGCGCCTCGGCTTCCTTGGCAACGGTGACGGGGTCGATGGATTGATCGGTGAGGAAGATCGTTACGCCGTACTTCATTGGCCCTCCAGGGTCGCGGTATTCGACTCAGCCTACGAAAGACAGCGACCGGTTCGATAGCGTGAGCAACAGACACGTTGGCGAGGTCGAAAGATCCACCAGGCGGAGGAGGCTATCGATGGGTGACATATTCGATTGGGAGCGGGCAGCTACCGAGGCTGGTATGCGTGAGGGGCGGCGTTTCAACATCGCTTCGATCGATGTGCCCGAGGACCGTGCGTTGATTTGGTACCGCGAGGACGAGAGCATCGTCGAACTCACCAAGAAGCAGGTGCGGGCGCAAGTTACCCAAATGGCCGCTGAACTCCGGAGACTGGGAATTCAGCCCGGGCAGCGCGTGGCCGGCTTGCTGAGCAAACGTCCGGAGTCGTTCACCGCGGCATTGGCCACCTGGTACATCGGCGCCGTGTACGTCCCGCTATTTTCGGGATTCAGCGGGGACGGGATCGCGGTACGGCTGGGCGATAGCGGAACGTTAGCGGTGATAACCGATACCGCGAACGCTCCCGCGCTGGAAAGTATCAGCGACCAGTTCCCGCATATACAGACGATTGTGGTCGACGCCGACGGTGATCTGTACGGTGACCTGGACGCCGAGGTCGGCGTGTATGAGCCGTTCGATTCGAATATCAGCGATCTCGCGACCATCATGTACACCTCCGGCACGACGGGAAAGCCGAAAGGCTGCATGATGAGCCACAACATCATCGTTACTTTGCGTCCCTACCTCGATCACAGTCTCGGCCTCGAGCCGGGCGAGACACTGTTCGCTCCCTCGGACGCCGGCTGGTCCTTCGGACTGTTCACCACGGGCCTAGGACCGCTGTCGCGAGGAAACCCGCGGGTTATCTATGAAGGCCGCTTCGACCCCGCAGCATGGTGGACGGCGATGGACCGAACCGGAGCCGGGCTCATCGCCGCGGCGCCAACTGCCTACCGGCAACTGGCTGCGGCCGGGCGCGAGCTCATCCCGTCCTCGTTCCGTGCGGCATCAAGCGCTGGCGAGCCGTTGGATGCTGCGATCGCGGCGTGGTTCGAACAGAACTCCGGGGTCACGATCTACGACTGTTACGGGCTGTCCGAGGTCGCGATGGTGGTCGGTAACCTGCGCGGCGACGTTGGACTCGATCCCGTCCCAGGATCGATGGGTACACCGGTCCCCGGTTTCGAGATCGAACTGCGTGCCGAGGACGGAACGACGGTGTCGGGCATCGGATCCGGGCGTCTGGCGATCAGGCAGAACGGATTCTTCGGTAGTTACGGCTATTGGGAACGAGACGAGGTCTGGCAACAGCGTTTCGACGGTGAATGGTTCGTTACCGAGGACGTCGCACGCCGCGATGCCGACGGGCGCTATTGGTTCGAATCTCGCAGCGATGACGTGATCGTGGCCTCGGGTATGAACGTCGGCCCGGCCGAGGTTGAGAACGCGCTGCTGGAGCACCCGCTGATCGATGATGCGGGTGTGGCAGGGATTCCTGATCCCACCAAGGGATCCATCGTCACCGCGCACGTGGTGCTGAACGGCGCTGCGCCTGCGGACCTGGAAAAGGACCTGCGAGCGTGGGTATCCGAGCGCGTTGGTCGGCATGCAGCGCCGCGGCGGGTGAGCATCTGGGACGAACTTCCGCGAACCGCGAGCGGAAAACTGCGTCGCGTCGACTTGCGCGCCAGGCTGACAGACGAGTGACCAGGCGGGGCCGCGTCACGCAGCAGTATCGGCTCGCGAGCTTGAACTGCTTCGGCAGCCATGCTGTCCCGACCGGTCACCCGTGGAGCGCACTTCGTCGCCCATATCACCGGCCCGAGCACAGCCGACGTGGCAGACTCATGCCGCCCTCGGTGGGTTGACCAGATGTAATCGGCCTCACCAGGACGCCGAACGGTGGCGGTGAACGTCGATCGACATCACCCGACGATGAGTACGAATGGCGGAGGACAGATGAGCCAAGAGGACGAGAATCGCACGTTGATCGAGCGTTTCATGGTCGATTTCAGTAGCGGTGGGCCGGAGAAGATCGCCGATTATTTAGCGGACGACGCCACCTGGTGGACGGCTGGCAGCCTGGAAGGTCTGTCCGGCACGTTAGGCAAACGGGACTGGGTCAAGGGCATCTCCGGCGTGGCGTCACTGGTCAAGGGCGGCGCGATCACGTTGTCCCCGCAGGCATTTACCACCAGCGGCGACCGGGTAGCTGTCGAGACCGAGTCGTACGCCGAACTGAACAACGGCCGCGTCTATCAGAACCAGTACCACTTCTTGTTCGTGGTTCGGGACTCGAAGATCGTCGAAGCAAAGGAGTACATGGACACCGATCACGCCCGCAAGATTTTCCTGGACCCGTGATCTGCCGCCCGAATGCAGCCGCCGGTTACGTCGGGGTGAATGTCTGAACTACGACCGGGCGAGCATCTGCCGAACTCCCTCTGCCCATCCGCCGCGCCAGCACGCCATATCGTGACCGCCGTTGTACTCGACGTACGTCAGTTCATGCGGCGTCGTCCTGAGCGATTCGCGCAGCGTGCGATTGGGATCGAGCAGCACGCTTTCCTTGGTGCCCACTGCGAGGTAGATCCGTACCGGTTGCGAGGCGTTCGCTGCGCGATCGAGCATGTCGTGCTGCCACAGCGAGGCGGACTGGCTCACCGCGCAGCCCACACTCTGCGGGTGATCAAAGGCGACTTTGAGGGCGGTGAGCGCGCCCAAACTCTCACCGGAGACCACGACGTCAGCCGGGTTCTCGCTGACGGTGAACCTCGAGCGCGCCCAGGGCAAGATCTCGCGCACTATTTCTTCGGCCATCGGGCCATCGACATGCAGGTCGGCGACGCGTTGCGCGGTCGGACCCGGATCGACCATCAGCACCAGCGGCGCTCGGATTGCGCCGTCATCGATGAGCGCATCGACGGTCGTCGCGGCGTACTGCGCGGCGTGCCATACGTCGCCGTCCAGTACGACCACGATCGGACACGAGGTGGTTGCCTCGGCAGGTAGGTACGACCAGACGCGACGGCCGGTCGCGGTGACATGTTCGGTCGACGTGCCACGCGGGTGCGCGTGCGGATCGAAGTAGCGTTGCGCCGGAGCGTCCGGCAGCGCCGCTACGGAGGATAGGCGGTGTCCATGTGCCAAGCAGGAGTGTCGGTTGCGCGGATCGCACACGCCGTGCTGGCGGATGTGCGCCATCGCAGCCCGTGGTTGCATCGAACGCAATGTGCTCAGTACGGCGGCATCGGCAGCGAGCACGGTATATGAGCCGCGCCAGTCGTTCTCCAGCAGATACGAGGCGTGCCAGACATCGGTCCCTGGAACCCGCTGCATGGTGCTGGACTCAAGGTCGTTCGTCACGCGGTTGACGGTGACCAGTACGGCGGCGGCTTCGGCGTCCCGCCACAACAGCGTCAAGGCGGTTCCGTCGGCGGCAGGCTCGATCAGCGGTGTATCGGCAGCAGTTCTCACCCAGAACTCGGTTAGCTCCTGCTCGCGTCGTTCCGGTGTCGCTGCCTGCAATCGGTCACTGAGCGACTTGATCGCTGGACTCGCTGTGCGCTCAGTCGTTCTCGGGTGCGCCGCCAACGCCAGCTTCGAGGGAGTATTCATCGTTGTGCCTCCTGGCGGCTCGGGTCTGCACGCTGTGGCGAACGATAATGCCCGGACGCGACCAATGCGGGGACTACCTCACTGGTGAACAGTTCCAGGGAACGAATCGATCCGATCGGCAGCACAATCAGGCCGTCGCAGGCGTCGGTATCTGCCCACTCGGTGATCGCGACGACCGCGTCGTCGGGTGTTCCGGTGACAGACCAATGTTGTACGTGTGCGCCGGTGCGCGCGGCGCCGGCCTCCTTGGCGAGACGCTGCGCCTCGGCGCGAGTATCAGCCAGGCACAGCGCCAATCCCGGCAGGAGTGCCACCTGTCGACGATGCGGCTCGGCTGCGGCCCTCAACGCTGCGCGCTGCTGCCGGGAATTTTCGGGAGTGGACGCCATCGCGAACACGAGATCGGCGTACCTCGCGGCGAACTCACGAGAGCGTGCGGAACCACCGGCATGAACTAACGGCCAGCGTCGCTGCGACACCGCCGGCACCGGAATCGGACCGTCCGAAGCGTAGCGTCCGTGTGGTGCAGCGGTCTTGAAGGCTGACGTATCAGCAAACCGCCCGTCGCGGCGATCGACGAGCAGAGCCTCGGCAGGGAAAGTCTGGCGCAGCGCTTCAACCATCTCGACGAAGTCAGCCGCATTCGCATAAGGATCGTTCACCGAGGATTCAGGATGGTTCTGTGCACCGCCAAGTGACGTGACCACGTTCCAGCCCACGCGACCATCGCTGAGCTGATCAAGAGACTGCAGTTGACGCGCCATCGTATAGGGGTGCGCGAAGGTGCTGGAGATCGTCGGAATAAGCCTGATCTGCGTCGTGTGCGCCGCTACCGCGGTCATGAGCACGACCGAGTCCAACGCAGCGAACCCAATGTCGCGACTCAGTGGCGCGGGATCGAGAAAGCCTGCGTCCGGCTTGAACAGGAAGTCCAGGTGCGCGGCCTCGGACAACCGCGCCGGACGCAGATAGAACTCGGCGGAGAACATCGACTCGGCGCCGCTGGCGCGTTGCCGCCACGAGTCGCCACGCAGCCAGGTAGGGGACAGAGATACCCCGATCCGGAGCGTCATTCGGCTGCCTCGTCCTCGTGCTCGCGATCGGTAAGACTCGCGATCGGGATCACCATGGGGCTGCCGAGCACCGGGTCAGGTACGACCCGGCATTCGAGGTTGAACACCTGCGCCAGCAACTCCTCGGTGAGCACTTCGGCAGGGACACCAGACGCCGCGACAGCGCCGTCTTTCATCACGATCAGGTGATCGGCGTAGCGAGCAGCCTGGTTCAGGTCGTGTAGCACCAGCACCATCGTGCGCCCCTCACGTTGATTGAGCCTGCGGCATAACTCCAGCACGTCGAGTTGGTGGGCGATATCGAGATAGGTCGTCGGTTCGTCCAACAACATCAACGGTGCGTCTTGGGCCAGCAGCAGCGCGATCCACACCCGCTGGCGCTGACCACCGGAGAGTTCTTCGATGTCGCGGTCGGCAAGCGCGGTGGTACCGGTGGCATCCAGCGCCTTCGCCACCGCGATCTCGTCGTCGTGTGAAAACTGCTGCAGCATGCGCTGGTGTGGGAATCGTCCCCGCGCGACGAGGTCGGCCACCGTGATACCGAACGGAGCTACGGAGGTCTGCGGTAACAGACCGAGGCGCCGGGCAAGTTGCTTGGGACCAAACTCCCGCAGGTCCGCACCGTCCAGCAGCACCTGCCCAGCACTGGGTTTGAGCAGCTTCGCCAGCGCGCGCAGCAGCGTGGACTTGCCGCAGGCGTTGGGACCGATGATCGTGGTCACCTGCCCCCGCGGGATGTCGACATCCAGCCCGTGGGCGACCTCGCGAGCTTCGTAAGCGAGGGTGAGTTGCTGAGCGCTTAACTCGGCGCTGCTGTCCATGATTTCCTTTCCCCGCCGTCAGACTTGTCGGGAGCGACTAATGAGATACAGCAGGTAGACGCCGCCGATGATGCCGGTCATTCGTCCGATCGGCACCGAAGCGCTGATCGGTAGTAATTGGGCGATGACGTCGGCGCCTAGGAGCAGGCACGCGCCCATCAGCGCGGCGCTGATGACCGGCATGCCGCGGGCGGCGGTCAACCGAGCGACGATCTGCGGTGCGGCGAGCGCGACAAACGCAATGGGGCCGACAGCAGCCGTCGCGAGTGCGGCGAGCAGCACTGCGGCCAACATCAGGAATACGCGAGTACGTTCGACCGGCACTCCGAGTTGACGCGCGAGATCGTCGCCCATCTCCATCAGCGTCGCTCGGCGCGCGAGTATCGAGATCAGCGGCAGTAAGACGACGACACCGACCATGACCGGGATCGCGTGCTCCCAGCTTCGGGCGTCTAATGACCCGGACAGCCACAAGTTCGCGGTTACCGCATCGTCAAGGTCCCCGCTGACCAGCAGCAGATCGTTGAGGGCCGCGCAGATGGCGCCGACGCCGATGCCGATCAGGATGAGGCGATATCCACCGCTGACGCCGTGTTTGACCGACAGCAGGTACACCACGAGGGCAGTGACGACTCCGCCGATGATCGCGCCAAGAGCTACTTGCGCGGCGGGTGCGCGAAACACAACAATCTGCAAGATCGCCCCGGTTGCCGCGCCCACGGTGAATCCGATGACGTCGGGGGAACCGAGTGCGTTGCGTGACACCGACTGAAACACCGCACCCGAGGCTCCGAGTGCGGCGCCGGCGAAAATCGCGGTCACTACTCGCGGTAGTCGGATATGGTGCACGACCCGTTCGTACTTGATGTCCTCGAACCCGAACAGTGAGGCGAATACGTCCGGGAACGAGATCGGCAGTTTACCGATCGTCATCGCCCAGATCCCCAGGATGATCGTGATCGCCAGCAGCACGACCGACACGATGATCAGACGTGGTGTGGCCGTGAGTGACACCGAGCGCGTCCGAATGATTCTCGCGGTGCCACGGGCCGCGCGTAACGATTCATCGCTGGGCATATCGCGCATCCCGGTCACAGTTCGGCCATCCGGCGCCGACGTACCAAGTAGATAAAGAACGGACCGCCGATCAACGAGGCCATGATGCCGACGCCGATCTCGCCTTGTTCTGGGATGACGCGTCCGAGCGTATCGGCGACCACCATCAGTACAGCGGCGATCAGACCGGACAGCGGGAGTACCCGCAGGTGATTGGCGCCGACGACCAGGCGCGCAAGATGCGGCGCGGCGAGTCCGACGAACACGATCGGTCCGGCGGCCGCGGTGCCGGCGCCGGCGAGCAAGATGACTGCCAGTCCGGCGAGCCCCCAGATCTTCGCTGGGCTGCCGCCTAGTGAGCGGCTGAGATCCTCGCCCAGCATCGCCGAATCGAGCGCTCGCGCGAGGCTGAAGGCGAGCAGTACGCCGATCAGAATCAGCGCCCCAGCAGCATAGACCGCGTCGAACCCGCGACCAGCTAAGGAGCCGACCATCCAGTGTCGGAAACGGTCGTATACCTCATCTGGACTGTTGACCAGGACGAAGTGAGTGAGCGCGGTGAGCACGACGGTGAGCGCCGCTCCCGCGAGCACCAGTCGAACCGCGTTGGTGCCTCGACGTACACCACCAAGCGCGTAGACCAGGCTCCCCGCGATGGCCGCGCCGATCGCGCCGAGCCACATGTAGCCGCCCACAGTCGTGATGCCGAAGAATGAAATGCCCACGGCGATCGCGACGGCGGCGCCGGCATTGACTCCTAAGAGTCCCGGCTCAGCCAATGGATTGCGCGTGAGGGCCTGCATCACCGCTCCCGCCACGCCGATACCGAATCCAACGACAGCGGACAATAGCGCCCGCGGAATGCGCTGATGGCGTACTAGGAGGTGATTCGAGTCGGCCGGGTTGAACGAGAAGACCGCGTCCCAGGTGGTACTGACGGGGATGTCGAGTGTGCCCACGCACGCACTTGCGAATACCCCGACGACGAGTATCGCGATGAGCACAGGTACGCCAATGCGCATCGCGCGCGAACGCGATGTACGTGCGGAAGTGGTTACGGTCATAAAGCTCACCGGTGGCGCCGAGCCCGGATGCCCGGCGCCACCAGAGGTACTACTTGGCGAAGTTCTCGACGATGTCGTCGACGATCTCGGTCGCGCTGAACATGTCGACGCGGAACGAATTCACGCCGAGGCCGTAAACCTGCTCGGCCTGCACGGACGGGAGATTGGCGAGCACCTCGTCGGCGGCGAAGCCGTCTTCGGCGCCGGCGTTGTCCTGGCTGAGGATGAAACTCGTATCGGCGGTGAGTTCGGTGAGGTTCTCGTAGGCGGCGAACACGAAATCATCGCGGGGCTCGGGCTGCGTATGCCACTCAACCGGCGGATCCTCTACCGTGAATCCAAGGTCGGTCAGCAGCAATGCCTGAGCCGAGGTCGCGCGGGCGATCGGGTTGTTCTCGCCCGGTCCGTTGTACGAGACAATGTTCGCCTCCCCGTCCGGTACGTCGATCTTCGCGGCCGCATCGGCGACGTAGGAATCGAACTCCTCGACACTCGCGGCTGCCTCGTCCTCCATGCCAGTGGCTTCACCGAGCTGCTCGGCGAGTTCCTGCCAGGTCTGGCCGCCGTAGTCGACGACGATCGTCGGCGCGATTTCGTTGAGTTCATCGACCTGGTCGGCCACCGAATCGTTGCCGGTCGCCGCGACCACGATCAGATCTGGCTCGGCGGCATACAGCGCCTCGATGTCGACCGTTCCTGCGGGCCAAAGGTTCTCAACATCGGCGGCTTCGTCCGCCCACTGCGCGAAATACTCTCCATTCGCGGCCGATCCTGACGCGGCGACCGGAGCGTCGAAGGCGAGCAGCGTGCCGGTGACCGTGACCGATGTCGAGGCGATCTGCTGTGGCTGTTCGGGGATTTCGGTGGTGCTGCCATCGGCATTTTCGAATGTCCGTGGCCAACTCGCATCATCCGTCGTGTCGGAGTCCGCGTTGGTGGAGTCACCGGAGCCGGAGTCGTTCGGTCCTTCCTCGTCCGAGGATGAACAGCCGGCGAGCGCTAGTGTGCCAGCGGTGACCAAGCAGGCGACGCCAAACAACCGGGAATGCCATGAGCGCGAATGAACCATGAGTGACCTTTCGTAGCGATTCGGTCCTCGTGGGCGCGACAAAACCACCACGGTAGCTCCGGCGGATATCGCGGAACTACCGTGGTGAATGCGTCGTACGGCGCCTCACGAGTGACTGAAGGTGAGCCTAGCCTAACCGTGAGACTTCACGCCGTTATGACGGTGGGTTTTCGAGTGATCCTGATCGCGGCTAGGAGTACTCCAGCCCGTCGTCCAAATCTGCCACCGGCAAGGTGTGGCGCTCCTGGTGGAACTCCTTCATGTGGATCCACGGTTCACGGTCGCCTTGCCGGAACATCTTGTCGCGGGTGCGCATCATGTAGCCCGAGCTGACGTCGTCCTCTTCGATGAACGGGCGTCGTTGCAGGTCTGCATCCTGTGGTCGTAATCGTGGGACGACAACCTCCGCGCCCTTGGCGTTCATGTGATCCAGAAGTCGCATGACGTACCCGGATACCATGTCTGCTCGCAGCGTCCAGCTTGCCCGGAAGTATCCGAAGACGTACGCCATGTTGGGGATATCGCTGATCATGATCCCGCGATGCGTGAGGTGCTTGGTGAAATCGACGGGGTCGCCATCGAGGTCGAACTGGATTTCGCCGAACAACGACAGGTCGAAGCCAGTAGCGGACACGACGATATCGGCATCGATATGTTCGCCCGAGGAGGTCTGAATGCCGGTCTCGGTGAACGTTTCGATCGTGTCGGTGACCACTGATGCTTGGCCATCGCTGATGGCTTTGAACATGTCGCCCTCAGGAACGACGGCGATACGCTGCTGCCACGGGCGGTACGGCGCATTGAAATGCTTCTCGACATCGAAGCCTTCCGGCAAGAGTGCGCGCATCTCATCCAGGAGGAACTGGCGGAATTCGTCCGGATTGTTCTTGGCAGTCGTGATGACCTCTTCGCCCTGCGCGAAGTATGCGCGGCGGACGATCTCGTGGGTCCACTCGTCGGGGGTGTCGAGGCTGCGCAGAGTCTCCGCGAGCTCCAGCGTCCGCGGGCGTGCCAGGAAAAAGGTTGGCGTGCGCTGCAGCATCGTCACATGCGCGGCCGTACCGGCCAGCGCAGGGATCAGGGTGGCGGCGGTCGCGCCGGATCCGATCACGACCACGTTCTTGCCTGCGTAATCGAGGTCCTCGGGCCATTCCTGAGGGTGCACGATCGGCCCGTTGAACTTTTCCATCCCCGGCCACGTCGGCTTGTAGCCCTGTTCGTGCTGGAAATAGCCGCCGCACATCCAAAAGAACGGCGTTGTGTACTGGACCTCGCCATCATCGGTGCTCACCGTGATCGTCCACTGTTTGTCTTCGGAGGACCAGGATGCGGTGCGTACCTTGTGGCGGTACTTGATGCGTGGCTCGAGATCGTTTTCCTCGATCACCTCGTGCAGGTAACTGCGGATCTCCTCCGCGGTGGCGATCGAGGGGCCGCGCCAAGGTTTGAAACTGTAGCCGAAGGTGAACAGGTCGCTGTCGGAGCGGATTCCGGGGAAGCGATGCGTCCACCAGGTGCCCCCCGCGCCGTCCAGCGCGTCAACAATCTCGAACGTCTTGTCCGGGAAGTGCTTCGACACGTGATAGGCGGCGCCGATGCCAGAGATTCCGGCGCCGACGATCAGAATGTCGACATGACGTGTGGCGCGCGCCTGGTCGTTCGTCGACTGCGGTGCGGTGTCGATCAGAGTCACGATGGAGCCTTTCATCTGTACGGCTGTGCTTCTTCTCACCAGAGTAGCGCTCAAGGTGAACGATCATTACACGGCTGTCGTGGTGGCGCTTATCGCTATGTGCTGCTGATCGCCCTGACTGCCGGTCGGGAGGAACCGCGAGCGGAACCGGTGCCGTCGGTATCGTGGGTACGACGTTGTTTTCCTGCGAGGAGTGCGCCATGAAGTCAGCCGTTCGATCCCTGTTGATCCTGGCAGGTGTGCTGGTACTGAGTGGCTGCTTCCTGATCGACATGAAAATGACAGTCAGCTCCGATGACACTGTTTCCGGCACGATGGTGATTGCGGTAGAGGAAAGCGCCGCGACCGCACTGGAGGAAATGGGCGAAGGCGACGACCTCCTCAACGGAACGGAAGATATGCCGGCCGGTGCTACCGTCGAGCCGTACGAGCAAGACGGGTACGTCGGACGCCAGATTAGTTTCGACGACGTGCCGATCGACGAGTTCAACGACATGTTCCAGCAGGACGGCGGCACTTTCACGCTCGCCCGTGACGGTGATTCGTTCGTATTCGAGGGCACCTTCGATACGGGTTCTGGATCGGGAGGCACCGATAGCTCGGACCCGGCGATGCCCGATATGGACGCAATGATGGAGCAGATACTCTCCTCGGCGTCGATGGCGATGAGCATGACATTCCCCGGAGAGGTCACCAACACCAACGGTGAAGTCGACGGAACTACCGTGACCTGGGACCTCGCGGACCTGCAGGACGGCGGTGAAGTGCACGCGACGGCACTGGCCGCGGATGGTGCTGGCGATATCGATTCGGTTGACGCGGCAGAGGCCGCCGGTGCGGGCGACGATTCTGGTTTCCCGGTGCTGCCGGTCGTCGTCGGTGTCGTCGCGGCGATCGTCATCATCGGCGGCATCGTCATTTTGTTGCGGATGAACAAGAAGGGCACGCCCACGATGTAAGGGCGACGGGCTAGCCGGTCACCGCTGCTCGCGCAACAACTCGGCCGCATCCGTGCGACAACTGATGCGGCCGAGTTGTGATTGAAGTAACTTGGCTGCAATTTACGAGCACAGGGAGCCGAGCCATGCCCGACACCGTCCTTGACCTCTTCCACACCACAGCCGAGCAGCGCGCAGACCAGATCGCATTCCATTCGTTGGAGCGCGACGGCGTGCCGGCCGTCAGTTACACCTGGGGCACACTGCGCACCGAGGTTGACGCACTCGCGGCAGGGTTGCACGAACTCGGCGTCGGCGCCGGCGATGTCGTCGCGCTGATGTTGACGAATCGCCCCGAGTTTCACCTCTGCGATCTCGCCGGTATGAGCCTGGGAGCGGCCACAACCTCGATTTACGTGACGCTGGCTCCGGAACAGATTGCGTATGTCCTCAATGACGCCCAAGCGAAGGTGGTCGTCACCGAATCCGCATTCCTTCCGTTGATGGAACGGGTGCGTGCCGAGGCGCCATCGATCACCCAGGTCATCGTGGTCGATGCTCCGGCTACCGAGAACACCCTCGCGCTGGCCGATGTACTACAGTCCGGGCGCGCCAGTGGCATTGACGTCGACGCGTTATCTGCTGCCATAGATCTGGACACCGTTATTACGTTGATCTACACCTCCGGCACCACCGGCGATCCGAAAGGCGTACAACTCACCCACGGCAATGTGGTCGGCGCCTTTCGCGCCACCGAAGGTCGCGCGATCTTCCCCGAGCCGTCGCGGGTGATCAGTTGGCTGCCGGCGGCGCACATCGCCGAACGAATGGCTCACCATTACTTGCCGCTGAAGTTCGGCACCGAAGTCACCACCTGCCCGGACCCCCGGCTGGTGGCTGAGTACCTGCCGCAGGTCCGACCCACCTGGTTTTTCGCCGTACCACGTGTGTGGGAGAAGATGAAATCCGCGCTCGAGGCCGGGCTTGCAGCGATCCCGGGCGAGCCCGGCGAACAGGCGCGTGCCGCGGTGCAGGCGGCAATCAGGAAGGTCCAGCTCGAGCAAGCGAAGCAGCCGGTACCGCCGGAACTGGCCACGGCCGTCGAGCGTGCCGATGCGGCAGTGTCTGCCGGACTCAGAGCGCGCCTCGGTCTGGATGCTGTCGAGGTCGCGAACGTCGGCGCCTCACCGGTGCCGCCCGAGGTCATCGAGTTCTTCCTAGCGATCGGCGTACCACTGGGAGAGATCTGGGGGATGAGCGAGACGGCCGGTGTCGGGGCCTCCAATCCGCCCGACGACATCCGCATCGGAACCGTCGGTACGGCTCCGGCCGGTGTCGAGTTGAAACTTGGCGAAGACGGGGAACTGCTGGTGCGAGGCGACGCCATCATGCGCGAATACCGCAACCGGCCAGAGCAGACGCGCAACACCGTCGTCGACGGGTGGTTGCACACCGGCGACATTGCCACGATTGATGAGGACGGCTACGTCACGATCATCGATCGCAAGAAGGAACTCATCATTAATTCGATGGGCAAGAACATGTCGCCCGCGCTCATCGAGTCGCGGTTGAAGAGCGCATCGCCGCTGATCGGGCAGGCCGTGGCGATCGGGGACAACCGCCCGTACAACACCGCGCTCATCGTGCTGGACCCTGAATCATTGCCGGTCTGGGCGGCATCGCAGGGCATCGAGGCGGCGTCGGCGGAGGAATTGGCGCACGACGAGCGGCTGCTGTCGGCGATCGAGGACGCCGTGCAGCGTGCGAACCATCGACTCGCGCGTGTCGAGCAGATCAAGAAATACACGGTGCTGCCGCACGAGTGGCTACCGTCCGGGGATGAACTCACGCCAACGATGAAACTGCGTCGGCGTCCGATCTCCCAGAAGTACGCCGAGCAGATTGACGCGATGTACGCCTGAGCCTGTCGGTTACCGCGCCAGGAACGCAGCGATGCGGTCGGTCGGCCGGCCAATGATCGCCGCATCGCCGCGGATCAGCACCGGTCGTTCCATCAGTCGAGGATGCTCGGCCAGCAGTGCGGCAACCTGCTCGGCCGAGCGGACGTCCTCGTCGCGTAGGCCCAACTCGGTGAACAACCGGTCGCGGCGCACTAGCGCCGCGGGATCGTCAGTGAGCTTGCTCAGTAGGTCCAGCAGTTGGGCCTCATCCAGTGGCTCCTTGAGGTACTGGACGACCCGCGCATCGTCGCCGACAGCGTCGAGTGCGGCGCGGGACTTCGAACACCGTGGATTGTGCAGAATTGTCAACTCGGCCATGACGCCAGATTACGCTGCGGCGGCTCCGTGGCGATAATAAATGAATATGGGTATCTATCGATCTTGATCGAACCACAGAAGCGCGGGCTGTTCGAGTAGTTCGATGATGCGAGCGATGAACCCGGCGGCATCCGCGCCATCGACCACGCGGTGATCGAATGAGGAGGAGAGGTTCATGACTCGGCGAGTGCGCACCTGACCCTGGTGCAGCGTGAGTTGTTCGCGAATGCGGTTCACGCCGATGATCGCGACCTCCGGCGCATTGATGATCGGAGTACTCACCAGGCCGCCGCGCGCGCCAAGACTGGTGATGGTGATCGTGGACCCGGTAAGTTCCGCGAGCGCAATTCGGGCCTCGACAGCCGCCTCGGCAAGATCGCGTACCGCGGCGGCGTTCGTAGGAATATCAGCGGTATCGGCGTTGCGAACGACCGGAACCAGCAGCCCGTTCGGGGTCTGCGTCGCGATGCCGAGGTGCACAGCGTCGTGCACCTCGAGCGTTTCGGTGTCATTGTCGTACCGGGCGTTGAGCCGTGGGAAATCCCGTAGTGCGAGGCATACCGCGCGCATGAGGAACGGCAACGGCGTAAGCCGGGTAGCGCCGGTCGAGTTCAGTCGAGCGCGGAGGTCTTCGACAGCCCCAACGTCGACCTCCTCGACATAACTGAAATGTGGGATCCGGTGCGCTTCTTGCATTCGCCGGGCGATGTGTCTGCGTAAACCAGTCAGTGGGACTTGAGTAACCGCGCGTGCGCCGGTCGGCGTGGATGGCCGCGCGCGCAGCCGAGCGTCCAGATCGGCGTGCACTACCCGTCCGTCCGGGCCCGTGCCGGACAGGTCTCCTAGATCGAGACCGAGGTTGGCTGCGCGCCGGCGTACTGCGGGGGCGGCGCGCGGACGCGGTGCGTCGGCGTGCGCTGTGTCCGTAGGGGTCGCAGGGGGTGGGGCCGGCGACGCGAGTTCCGCAGGTGGTTCAGCGCTGCCCGATGCTGGGTCGGCGGCCGCGGTCGGTGTCGCATCGGGCGCGGGCAGTACGGCATCCGGCGCCGGCGCGGAATCCGGCGTCGACGCGGCCGCGGTATCGGACACCTCGATCCACAGCAGAGTTCCGCCTACCGACACGAAATCGCCGACCTCGGCGGCCAGGCGAGTGACGATCCCGCTCGCCGGCGCGGGCAGTTCCACGGTCGCCTTGTCGGTCAACACGTCGACCATCGGCTGATCGAGTTCAATCGTGTCCCCGGCGGCGATATGCCATTCGACCACTTCCGCTTGTGCGACACCTTCGCCGACGTCGGGGAGTTTGATCTGCGATTCGGTCATCTACACCTCCAGGACGCGGGCGAAGGCAGCGGCGAGTCGTTTGGGGCCCGGGAAGTAGTCCCACTCTTGCGCGTGCGGGTACGGCGTGTCCCATCCCGTCACCCGTTCAATCGGCGCCTCGAGGTCGTAGAAGCAGGCCTCCTGGACCTGTGCCGACAGTTCCGCGCCGTAACCGCTGGTACGCGTGGCCTCATGAATAATCACGCAGCGTCCGGTTTTCCGGACGGATGACACAATGGTGTCGATGTCGAGCGGCAACAGTGTGCGTAGGTCGATGATTTCGGCGTCAACACCGCTTTCGGCGGCTGCTGCTTCGGCCACGTACACCATCGTGCCGTACGCGAGCACTGTGACATCGGAACCGGCGCGTCGTACGGCGGCCTCGCCGAGTGGCACCGAGTAGTACCCATCAGGAACCTCGCCGAGCGGATGCTCGGCCCACGGCACGATGGGACGTTCGTGATGACCGTCGAAGGGCCCGTTGTAGATCCGTTTGGGTTCCAGGAAGATCACCGGATCGTTGTCCTCGATCGCCGAAATCAGTAAGCCCTTGGCGTCGTAGGGGTTGGAGGGGACGATGGTGGTCAGACCGCACACGTGCGTGAAAATGCCCTCCGGGCTCTGGCTGTGCGTCTGGCCGCCATGTATCCCGCCGCCGCATGGCATCCGCACCACCAACGGCGCCGTGAACTGTGCGCTGGAACGGTACCGTAAGCGCGCGGCCTCGGAAATGATCTGGTCCAGTCCGGGATACACGTAGTCAGCGAACTGAATCTCCGCGACCGGGCGCAGTCCGTAGGCACCCATGCCGACAGCGATCCCGATGATGCCGCCTTCTGCGATCGGGGTATCGAACACTCGATTCGTACCATACTTTCGTTGTAGGCCATCGGTACAGCGGAACACGCCGCCGAAGTAGCCGACATCCTCTCCGAACACGACGACGCGGTCGTCCCGTTCGAGCATCACGTCCATCGCCGAACGCAGCGCGGCGCTCATCGTCATCGCGCTCATCGCAACTTCTCCATCCACCCGCGCTGTCGCTGAAGATGCGGAGGTAACTCCTCGAAAACATCATCGAAGATCGATCGCGGGTCGCCCGACTGCGCGTCGAGCAGCGTGCCGTACTGTTCGGCCTCTTGCTGGGCCGCGCGAACCTCGGCGGTGCAGTCGGCAAGCAGTTGGTCCTGCTGCGCTGCGGACCATTCACCGGCAGCGGTGAGGTGAGCGGCCAGACGTTCGATCGGATCGCCCAAGGGCCACGACACCGGCTCCGATTCCGGTCGGTAACGGGACGGATCGTCGGAGGTGGAATGCGCGCCCACTCGATACGTCACCCACTCGATCATTGTCGGTCCGCCGTTGGCGCGCGCACGTTCGGCTGCCCAGCGAGTAGCCGCCAGGACGGCCAGGTAGTCGTTGGCATCAACGCGCAGCGCCGCGATCCCGTAACCGAGCGCGCGCTCGGCGAAGGTGGAATGTCCACCTGAGGCAACTGACTGAAACGTCGATATCGCCCATTGGTTGTTGACGACGTTCAGGATGACCGGAGCGCGGTAGGTCGCGGCAAATGTCATCGCGTGATGGAAGTCAGCCTCTGCGGTAGCCCCTTCGCCGACAACTCCGGACGCGATCCGGTGATCGCCGCGGATGCTGGAGGCCATCGCCCAACCCACGGCCTGCACGAATTGCGTAGCCAGGTTGCCTGAGATGGTGAAGAAGTCCACTTCGTCGGCCGAGTACATGATCGGCATTTGCCGACCGTGCAGCGGGTCGCGGTCGTTGGAGTAGACCTGGCACATCATGGTGACCAGCGGCCAGTCCCGCGCAATCAGCCAGCCCTGTTGGCGGTACGTCGGGAAGAACATATCGCCGCGCCGCAGCGCGAATGCATGCCCGACGGCGAACGCCTCTTCTCCGGTGCATTGCATGTAGAACGATGCTTTTCCCTGCCGGTGCGCGGTGAGCATTCGGGCGTCGTACGCGCGAGTGCGGACCATCGCGCGCAAGCCGGCGCGTAGTTCGTCGGCGTCCGCTTGTGGGTCCCAGTCGCCGACGGCGTTGCCGTCGTTGCCGAGGACCCGGATCAGCGATCGTGATAGATCAGTGATGGCGGTGGGATCGGTCAGTGGATCGGGCCGCCGTACAGCGCCGGCATCATCGACCTCGACATAGGAGAAGTCCGGCTGCTCGCCCGGGCGGGCCGGCGGTTGCGGCACATGAAAGTGCAGCGGCGCTTGCGATGATGATCGGCAAGTGTTCACCACTCCAGTGGACCACCAACGCGGGCGTTCGGCTAGTAGCTAGGCCGGCCACACGCCGGAGGATCCGCGCCGATGCGATCCAAGAAGGTGCGTGTCGACGATGCCGATGGCTTCCATCAGCGCGAACATCGTCGTCCCTCCGACGAAAGTGAACCCCTGTTTGCGGAGAGCTGCGGCGAGCGCTTCGGACTCCGGTGAACGGGTGGGGATGTCCTGCAGCGTCTTCGGGCGCGGCGTATCGCTCGGCTGGAACGACCACACGAATTCAGCTAGCCCACCGCTATCGCGGAGCCGGATTGTTGCCTGAGCGTTCTTGATGGCAGCACGGATCTTGGCGCTGTTGCGCACGACCGCCGCATCAGCCATCAGCCGGGAGACATCGGATTCGTCGAATCTAGCTACCTTCTCGGGGTCGAACTGCGCGAACGCATCGCGGAAGGCGGGACGCTTACGCAGGATGGTCGCCCAGGACAGTCCGGACTGGAACGCTTCCAAACTCAGTCGTTCGAATACGCCCTGCTCGTCGCGAACCGGCATGCCCCATTCGGTGTCGTAGTAATTGCGAAGCAGCTCGTCGCTGGCTGCCCACGGCGGACGCGCGAGTCCGTCGACGCCGACGATCAAGGCTGCCGGATCGCTCACGCGACCTCCCGAAGTCCTGAGCGCACCATGCGTGCGTATTCGGCCATCTGGGCCGCGTCCCGGTACGGCTGACGGGGCCAGAAGAACCCACGTAACCCATCGCCCTTGGTACGGGGAACTACGTGCACGTGCAGGTGCGCGACACTCTGGCTGACGATGTTATTCATCGCCACGAACGTACCCTGTGCGCCGAGCGCGACCGGCATGGTGCGGCTGACGCGCTGCGCTGCCTCAAGCACTGGCGGCATCACATCGGGCGGAAGGTCTGCGAACGTCGCGTGATGCGCGCGCGGTACGACCAGAGTGTGACCGTGAAAGACCGGTCGACGGTCCAGAAAAGCGATCACGGCAGGTTCATCCAGCACGATCTCAGCCCGTTCGGCACCGGCGATGATGGCGCAGAATGCGCAGTCTCGGGACATGCGCGCAGCCTAGCGCGAGTAGTTCACGAGGAGGGACGACGTCGCGCGTGGTGGGTATCTCGTGTAACACTCACCGTCAGTGACGGTCGGCACAGTGGCGACCGCAAACATGACTTCAGGAGGACGCGTGCCGCACACCACGTCGACGAGCGGCCGGACGGCGGCGTTGCCGCTGCGCGGAATGAACATCATCAGCCTCGTCGACGGAGAATTGCCCGCATTGGGTAAAGCGCTGGTCGATCTCGGAGCTGACGTCGAAGTACCGACCATGTCCGGGCGTGGGCAGGACGGTGGGTTCCGCCGGATATTCGATACGCGCGGTAAGCGACTCCTCACGCTGGAGGCAGATCAACTGGGTGCGCACGTATCTGCGCGCCTCGACGATCTGCACGCGTTGATCGCCAGCCCTGAGGCGTTGGCTGCTGCCGGTCTGCCAAACGCCGATGACATTGCCCAGCAGCATCCTGCGCTCGTGGTCGCCTTGGTCACCGATTTCGGGCTGAGCGGGCCTCGGGCGAGCTGGCGCGGCACCGATGCCGTGTTTCAGGCGCTCGGTGGTGTGCTGTCGCGCTCGGGTGAACCCGGTGCGGCACCGCTGCTGCCGCCTGGCGAATTGTTCGTGCGCAGCGCCGCCATCCAACTTGCCTGGACCGTTCTCGCAGCGATTTATCGGGCGACCGAAGGTCGCGGGGGCGCCGTCTTGGACTGCTCGGTGTTTGAGGCGGGCGCCGTGAGCCTCGACCCGGTACACGGAATGTCGGGTTCGGGCACTCCGGACATCGTGAACGCGCACGGGCGCCCGGCCGCAGAACACCTGTATCCGATCTATCGCACCAAGGACGGGTTCGTCCGGTTGTGCGTGCTGGCGAAAGGGCAGTGGGCAGCGCTGAAGGAGTGGATGGGCAATCCCTCGTACTTCCAGGACCCGGAACTCGAGTTGACTCAGGTGCGCCAGGAGTTCCCCGAGCGGGTGCTGCCGTATATTCAGGCCTTCATCGCCAATCGCACTACTGATGACATCGTGCAGGACTGCCGCGAACACCGCATCCCGGCCTCTGGGGTGTTGTCGCCAGCCGATGTACTCGTCGAAGAGCACTTTTGCAGCAGTGGAATCCTACGCACCGTAGGCGACCTCGACGGTCGCCCAATCGTCACCGCCGAAGGGATGGCGCGGATCGATGGCGAACGCACAGGAGTTCACGCCGATGTGCCCGCGGCACCGGTGCCGGCAGATGACCGGCTACGCACCAGCAACCCGGATGCCGGACCATATCCGCTATCGGGTGTCACCGTGCTCGACCTCGGCGTGATCGTCGCGGGTCCAGTAGCAAGTGAGTTATTCGCCGAACTGGGCGCGCGGGTAATTCGGGTCGAGAACACTGGGTTTCCGGACGGAATGCGCCGCTCCTTCGACTTCAGTACACCGAGCCAGGCTCGCGGGCACCGCGGCAAGGAGTCGCTCGGGTTAGACCTGCGCAGCGAGGCTGGGCGCGAGGTGTTCCTGCAGTTGGCCGCCCGGGCGGATGTCGTGATTTCGAACTTCAAGCCCGGCACGCTACAGCGGCTGGGACTCGGCTACGACGACTTGCGGTCCGTCAATCCGGGGATCGTGTGCGTGGAAACGACCGCGTTCGGTGATAGCGGTCCGTGGCAGAACGCCATGGGATACGGACCGCTGGTCCGCTCTGGTGGCGGGCACACCTGGTTGTGGCGCTCAGACGCCGACACTGAGTACTTCGCCGACGGGATCACCATCTTCCCGGACCATCTGGTGGGACGTGTGTGTGCATTGACCGCGCTGGCGAGCCTTCTCGATCGTCGCCGTACAGGGCGCGGTGCGCGGGTGACCGTCGCGCAGTGCGATGTCGGGTTGGTGCTGTTGGACGAGATTCTCGCCGCCGAGTCGGCACGGCCCGGTTCGGCGACACCGCCCGGAGTCATCGAGAACAGGCGTCTGCTGCCGGACGTCGTACTGCCGGCGGCCGGCGAGGACCAGTGGTGCATCGTCGACCCGCAGAACGCCGAACAGTTTGACGAACTCTGCGAACTGCTCGACGTCGATCCCTCAGGCGTTCCACGTGCGCTCGCTGAGTGGATCCGCGATCGGTTACCGGACGAAGCCGCGGCGCTGCTCCAAGCGCGCGGAGTGCCGGCGGCTCGGATGCTCCGTAACGCCGAAATGGCGGCCCAACCGGCGTTGGTGGCGCGCGGTATGTATGGGACGACGTCCGTTGCCGGTAGTTACGAACACCTGCTGGTAGAGCGTTTCTCCGTGCCGCGCGAGAGTCTGGACCTACCGGAATTGGCGCCGATGCCAATGTTCGGCCAGCACACCCGCAGCGTGCTGGGTGAACTTGGGATCACCCCGAAACGTATCGACGCGCTGTTTGACCAGGGTGTCGCGCAGGCCTCGGCACTACTGGGCGAACCCCCTGCCTGATTCGTGCGGGGGCTAGCGGACGCCGAGGATATGCATGGACAGATCCAGGAGGTTCGCTGAGCCGGGCGCGAACGCGTCGCGGACTCGCCGCTGCAGGTTGATCGGAATAGCCGAAGCGCCCCAGGTAGCGCCGGCCAGTGCGCCCACGAGCGGGCCGCAGGCCTCGGCGTTGACACACGCGTCGACGAAAGAATCTTGCCAATCGATCGTCAGCGATTCCAGGAAGGCCATCCAGCGGAGTTCGCCGTCCACATCGCTGATGTTGGCGAGGCCTATCGACAGATCGAGTTCGCCGGTGAGAACTGTGTGCCGCAGCGTGCGGGTCCACAGGGGAGCGGCCCGGACTGCTTCGCGTCTTGCCCCGGCGAGCTCACTGAGGACTATCGATGCCTCGTGCAGGCGGGTTTCGTCATCGAGGTACGCGATCGCTAGCGGCGTGAGACCCGCCATGGGGCACTGCTTGCCCGATTTCCACTTTCGCATCACCTCGGCCTGGGTGGCCTTCGTGCAGAGGTCCATGCCTGCGGCTGCCGCGCGGGCGATTCGCATCGCCCCGGAGTGCAGCCAGTTATCGCGAGAACCGCCGAGCAAGTCGCCGGCAGCGCTGCCCAGCATCAATCCGTATGCGCGATCGATCTGAGCGGCGGATAGTGAAAACTCAGACAGCTCATGTCGCCCAGCACCCGATGGGGAGTTGAGTGGATCGAGGTGACGAACCATGTCTGTGTTCCTGCCCGTGAGAAGGTTTAGGCGCGACGATTGATTGTGCGACCTTTAACTTCTTGAGGCTCCACTTTCGGTGATAAACCCGTACAAGCCACGTGCTCCCAAACGTTAAGAGATGACATGCACTACACGATGTCCGAACTGACCTCACGACAGCGATACAAGATATTGGTCTCCACCGTGACACCTCGCCCGATTGCCTGGGTGACCACCCGAAGTGTCGACGGTGTGGTGAACGCGGCGCCGTACAGCTTCTTCAACGCCGTGGGAGACGATCCGGCGCTGGTGGTGCTGGGTCTGTTACACGGTCCGGAAGAGGGCGCGGACAAGGACACCGGTACCCACATCAAGCAGACCCGGGAGTTCGTCGTCAACCTGGTCGCCGAGCACGATATGGAGCGGATGAACCTGTCCTGTGTCGATGCGCCGCGCGAAGTCAGCGAGGTCGAGTACGCCGAAATCGAGACCGTCCCGGCGAGCGCGGTCGCAGCGCCGTTGATTGCGAGCGCGCCGGTCAGTTTCGAATGTCGGCTCGTCGAGGCGCTTGCGGTGGGCACTCACCAGACGGTGGTGTTGGGCGAGGTCGTCGTAGCGCACGTGAAAGACGAGTTCGTCTCCGACATAGAGCGGATGCATTTCGATACGCCCGCGATGAATCTTGTCGGACGTATGCACGGCTCCGGAACCTACCTGCGGAACACCGATCAATTCACCGTGCCGCGTCCGGCGTACGACCCGCAACGGCTCGCCGAACTACGCCGTGCGAAAGATTGAAGGCACCGACCCTGCCCCGTGGGGGGCCTGGTCGGTGCCCTCGATAATTGCCCGTAATTACAGGGTGATGCCCCAATCGGCGACGACCTCGGCATTCGACGAGCCGGCAGGCAACGGCCGGGTCGGCGTCGGCGGCACGGTTCGCGAGAAGTGCGGTGCCGGGCCGGCCTGTGCTGCACCGTCGAGTTCGATGATCGCACCGCGGGCACGCAGGTGCTCGTTGGTTGCGGCTTCTTCGTAGTCCAGCACCGCGGTCACGCAGGCATCCGTGTCGGCGAAGTGCGCCGCCCACTCGTCCCGGGTACGAGTGGCGAAGATGGTTGCCAGCTTCTTGGACATGTCTGCCCAGGTGCTTTGGTCCATCTGCTCAGGCAGATCCGTGAGTTCCAGACCCTTCACTAGGTCGGCGTAGAACTGGGGCTCGATCGCGCCGACAGCGACGAACTTGCCGTCGGAACAGGTGTAGGTGCGGTAGAAGTGCGCGGCCCCATCGAGCAGGTTCGACTGGCGCGAATTACGCCAGGCGCCCGAGGCGAGCAGCGACCAGATCGGCTGACCTAGCGAGCTGACGCCGTCCACGATCGCGGCGTCGACGACTTGACCCTTGCCCGAGGACTGCCGCTCGTAGAGCGCGGCGAGAATTCCCAACACCAGATACAGCGAACCGCCGCCGAAATCGCCCACCAGGTTCAGCGGCGGAGCCGGCGGAGAGTCCGGGGTTCCCATCGCGTTCAGCGCGCCGGTGAGTCCGATGTAGTTGATGTCGTGCCCGACGGAGTTCGCCAGCGGGCCGTCCTGGCCCCACCCGGTCATTCGTGCATAGATCAAACCGGGGTTCGACTCGGCGAAATCGTTCGGACCGTAACCGAGCCGCTCGGTCACGCCGGGGCGGAAGCCGTCAATCACGATGTCGGTGTTGGCGATGAGCCCCTTCACCAACGCGAGACCCTCGTCGGTCTTGACGTTCGCGGCGACGGAGCGCACGCCACGACGGCCCCACTCCACGGACCCTTGCGGGCCGACCTTCAGCCCACCCGAAGGACGTTCGACGCGTACGACGTCCGCGCCCAGATCGGCCAGCAGCATCGCGCCGTGCGGGCCGGGGCCGATACCGCCGAGTTCGACGACACGTAATCCTGTCAATGGGCCAGCCATGTTCTCTCCTCAGAGTCGGTAGTGCATCAGGGTGGTCTTATGTCGGCGGGTTTCGTCACGCCGAATCCCTCGCGACGTTACCGGCTCGCCGTACGCCTGGTGCCAAAGGGCTGAACCGATCGCTAGATTAGTTGCCATGAGCCCGTTGTTGCCCCGGTATGGCGATCGCTCCCTTGCCGAAGTGATGCCCGCGGTGCTCAGCGCGCTCGGAGTCCCGGTTCGGGAAGGCACATCGGCAATCGTCATACCGCCGTCGCGCGCGATCGCCGTCCTGCTCGTCGATGGTCTCGGCGCGCAGTTATTGCGGGAGAACGCCGCCGATTCGCCGTTCCTGAGTTCTCTGCGCGACATTGGCCCGCTCACGGTTGGATTTCCGTCGAGTACGTCGATCGGGCTCACCACGCTCGGCACTGGTCGCACACCCGGCACGCACGGAATCGTCGGGATCGCGATGCGTTCGGACGATGGCACGATGTTGGACACACTGACGTGGAGCCGGCATGGCGAGAAGGGGCATGTGGATCTACGCGAGCAAGTTGTTCCCGAGGCGGTGCAGTGCGAACGAACTATGTGGCAATACGCCTCTGAGCACGGCATTGAGACATACGCGGTGGCGCCGCGAACGTTCTCAGGGTCGGGGTTAAGCCGCGCCGCGTTGCGTGGCACCACCTATCGCGGCACCCTGGCCATAGGTGACGTCGTCGCCGACGTGCACGCCGCGCTCCAGGGCCCGGGTCGTCGTCTGTGCTACGCGTACCACGCCGATCTCGACCTGATGGGTCACGTGCACGGACCGGGATCGGCCCCATGGCGCGCGCAGCTGCGGATGGTCGATCTGCTCGCCGAACAGATCGCGACGTCATTGCCGTCCGATGCGCAACTGCTTATTACCGGTGACCACGGAATGGTCGCTGTCGACGACCGCCTCGACGCGGATGTCCTTCCCGAGTTGCGCGCCGGGGTCAGCGCGCTCGGCGGGGATCCTCGTTCACGGCACGTGTACGTCGAGGCTGGTGCCGCTGAGGATGTTCTGGCCGCGAGCCGAGCCACGCTTGGTGAACGCGCGTGGGTGCTTTCGCGCCAGGAGGCGATCGCCGACGGCTGGTTCGGTGCATCGACACCGGCGGTACTGAACCGTATCGGTGATGTCGTGGTGGCGATGCGCGGGACCTCGGCGGTTGTGCGTTCGCGCGCCGAACCGTTATTGGCGAAGCTCGACGGACAGCATGGCTCCTTGACCGAGGCCGAGCAGATGGTCCCTTTGCTGCATGCGTTGTCCGAATGAGGGCGCTACTACGTAAGGCCGGCGACGTTGTACTCCGCTTTGAGCAATCCAGCTTCGGGGGACTGTCGACCGGCGGGATCATCGCCGCGCTCGTGGGCCTGTTTGCGTCCCTTTCGCCATCGATTCTGCCGCGGCCCTGGGTTATGCAGGGCATCATCAGCGGATTGGTGCTGACGTTGTTCTATCCGCTCGGCGTCCTCGTCGAATGGGTAGTGCGACGTATCGCCGGAGCCATCGACTTCCAATACTCGATTTCGCCCGGAGCCAAGCGTGTGCTGTCCATCGGTTGGTTTCTGCTCACGGCCGCGGTGTACCTGAGCGCGCAGGCGATCAGCCTCAGCTGGCAGCGGGAGAGCGCCGCGCTAGTCGGAGCTCCGGAGCCCGGCGCCGATTACGTCCTCGGCAGTTTGCTGATGACGTCACTGGTGTTCCTGGTGATCATGACGATCTATCGCGGGATTCATTGGGCGGTACTGCGCGCTGACACGCTTGGCCGACGGTTGCTCCCCGCGGCGGTATCCCGGATTCTGGCGACGCTCGTCGTTCTGGTGCTCGCAGTTGTGCTGGTCGACCGGTTGGTGTTGGCGAACATCATCCAGGTAGCCGAACAGCGCGATGGATCAACCCCGGACGGCGTTAGCGCCCCAACCTCCTCGTTGCGCAGCGGTGGGCCCGGCTCCAACGAATCATGGGCGTCGTTGGGCACCGAAGGCGCGCAATTCGTTTCCCGCGGGCCGACGGCAGACGAGATCTCGGACGTGACTGGCGAACCAGCGATCGAGCCGATCCGCGCGTACGCCGGACTGGGGGACTATGACTCCGATCGATCGGTCGATGCTGCACTGCTCTCCGCGGTCGCGGATGACGTCGTTGCTGAGCTCGAGCGGACTGGGGCGTTCGATCGGGCCGCGATTCTGGTTTACACGACGACCGGCACTGGGTGGGTCAACGAATGGCATGCGGCCGCCTTCGAGTATCTGGAAGGAGGGGATACGGCGATCGCCGCAATGCAGTATTCACGGTTCCCGTCCGCATTAGCGTTGCTGACAGACACGCAGACGCCGCAGCTGGCTGGGCAGTTGTTGTATTCGGCCGTCACTGACAAACTGGACGACCTTCCCGAAGGTTCGCGTCCGAAGTTGTATCTCGGTGGGGAGTCGTTGGGCGCCTTTGGTGGTCAATCAACGTTCTCCACGCCGCAGGCTCAGTTGGCCGGAGTCGACGGCGCAGTGTGGTCCGGTACGCCGGGGTTTACGCCGCTGCATTCCGTGCTCACCGCTGACCGGATGCCTGGGTCGACAGAGGTCAACCCTGTCATCGATAACGGCCGGCATTTCCGGTTCGCGGCCCGGCAAGATGAACTCGTAGCGGACCAGTACGGACGCCCGTTGGGGCCGTGGTTGGAGCCGCGTGTGCTGTACGTGCAGCATCCATCGGATCCGGTGGTGTGGTGGAGCATGGATCTGTTGTTCAATTCTCCGGACTGGATCGATGAGCCTCCGGGCGCCGATGTCACGGGCCGAGTCTCGTTCACGCCGATTGCGACCTTGCTGCAGATCAGCGCCGATATGGCGGTCGCTACGAACGTCGATTCAGGCCACGGGCACGTGTATCACGAGGAATTGGTTCCGGCGTGGGCCGCGGTCTTAGGTCAGGATCCGACCGAGGACTATTCGAAGGTGGAGATGGCGGTGTGCGCACAGATACGACCGCTGGATCCTGCGTTATGTGATCCAGCGCAGCTAGGCGACTAGCGTCGCCGGAACGATCGCGATTTCTGGAGCTTAGAACGGCGGATGGGTCGCGATGCGGGTCGCGATCGCTGCGAGCCCGTTGAGAGCCCAGTGCATCCCCATGGGCGCCAGCAGTGATCCGGTACGCCGGCGCAGCCAGATGAAGCCGAGTCCGGCGACCGAGGTGGCGGCGACGACACCAAGGATGCTAACGACCTGTGCTAGCGGCCCGGTGCCCAGCAGGGTGGCGAGCCCGGTGTTGCCGGAGGTCATCGCTCCCGTGGTGAGCACGTGCCACGCCCCGAACGCGAGCGCCCCGACGATGTAGGCACCGCGCTCACCAAGGTGCTCAGTCAGGGCTCCGTCGAGGACGCCACGGAAGGCGAGTTCTTCGGGGATCACTGTGGTGAGCGGGATCAGGATGAAAGCCGCCATCGCTACATCCGAGGCATCGGCGTACCTGTTGTCGTGGAAGAATTGGGCGGTTTGCGGGATCAATAGCGCAATCGCTAGGACCGCTGCGGTGATTCCGGCACACCACAGGGCTACTCGCAGACCGTGCCGTGCGTGGTCGCGGTGTACGCCGAGTGCGCGACTACGAAGTCCACTGGCCCAGGCGGCGGCAGCCAGCAATGCCGCGCCGAGCGGAATCACGAGTTTTGCGTCCAGATCGAACAGGTGCGCCGTGATGTTGAGCGCGGCCAGCGCCAAGAGAACCGTGCCTGTACGCGCCGCAGCCCGCGATCGCGCCCATTTCGGCAACCGTTGTTTGAGCGCCGAGGCGCCTGTAGCGACTCGATGCGCGAGGCGGCTAGCGCGACGCGATAACGGGTGGGTGTCGGTAGGCGTGGTGGTCAGCGATGACTCGGTCAACAAGGCTCCAGCGGGCGCGGATAAACAGCATGATCGGCTGAACGGAACTGTAATCCGTGCCGTGTGAGGCCCGTATCTGACTTCGGGCATCGGGAGTATGGCGCGCGACACGGGTGTTGAGCCTGCTCGGCATGATGCCGCACCGCCGTGCCGCACTACGCAGCCGTGTGGTTGGCGGGTGTGGGGTCGGCATTGCTGTACGCGGCGCTGGTGTAGTAGTCGAGCAGCCGGGTGGTGGCACGTGTGAAGGCTGCGCGTTCGTGAGGGTTGGGTATGTGGGCCGCGAGCAGGGCGATGAGTTCGTCGGCGGGGTCCAGTCCTTCGGCCTGGTCGTTGCTCGTTGCCGGGGATGCGGTGCTGAATGCGGCGCGTGATTGGGTGGTCGCGTGTTCGATCTGATTGTGATCGGGTATCGCGATCCGCGTGTTGAGGATGGGGTGTTGGTGGGGATCGATCCATGGTGGTGGGATCCACCACGGTAGGCCGTTGATGATGTGTGCGCGCCAGCCGGATTCTTCGAAGTGTCGGTGATGGTGTCGGCACATGAGGGTGAGGTTGTTGAGGTCCGTGGTTCCGCCGTTCCACCAGGGTCTTATGTGGTGCCGTTCGCAGCGGTCGGGGGTCGCTTGGCAGGTTGGGAATGAGCAGCCGTGGTCGCGGGCGATGAGTGCGTGGGTCTGATTCTCAGTCGCGATGCGACGGGTGCGCCCGAACGCCACGATGCCACCGGTGTCAGTGACCCAGGTGGGGATCAGCATAGCTTCGTGCGCGAGGTGTTTGAGGTCGTTGATGGTAATCCGGTCGCCGCCGGCGATGGTGCCGATCGCTGCCCAGTCGTGCTTGTCGTGGCTGGGGTCGTTATCCGCGTGGAGGGCGGTGAGTAGGTCGTTGAGGTTGACGGTCAAATGCACGGTGGCGGGAGTGCCTCCGGTGGCTGGCACACCGCCGGCCGTGGCCAGCAGGTGCTGCAAAGCAGCGTTGAGTCCGTCGTGGGTGCGTTGTTCATAACTGCGGGTATCGCGGGTGCCGTCCTCGGCGGGGTGTGGTGCGCTATATGGGCCGATGGCTGCCTCGAAGCGGGCTTTTAACTCTCGGGTGAGAAAGCCGTGAATGCGGTAAGTGCCGTCGGCACGTTCGGTGCTGATGGTGATGGCGCGTCGCGCGTGCGCGAGGTGACCTCTGGGGAGGCGCCCGTCGGGGGCGAGGACGTCGTCGATTTTCTGTGCGACGCGGTGTAGGTCGTTGGTGCCCATGCCGTGGGCGTGGTGCACGAGCGTCTGTTCTGCTTTGGCGCGGTCGACAGGTTCGAGGTCGGCGTTGGTGCGTAGGCGGCGCATGGCGGTGCTGATGATGTCGACTTGGTCGCGTGAGAGTTCGCCGGCGCGTACTGCTGCCGCGAGCGTGGGCGGGTCGGGTGAGCCTTCGCCGGCGCTGAAGGAGTTGGTGGGAAGTATGTCGTCGGCGCGGCGGGCGCGTGCGCGCGCTTCTGCGGGCCGGATCCGCAGCAACTGTGCAAAGGCGTGCGCAGTGCTGGGTGTGCACGTGTATTTGCCGAGTTCTTCGAGTAGCCCGGCTTCGTACAGGTGGCTTTCGATGACGATGCATCGGGCCTGCTGAGACTCGAGCTCCCAAGCGAGCGCGATCAGTCCCTCGGGGCCAAGCGCGCCGAAGTCGCCGCGGTCGCCGACTGCGATCAACGCATCGACAGCCGCCGCCATCTGGTCGAGTGCCGAACCGATTTCCGAAGCGAGCGATTCAGCCGCACCCGCCAGGGGTGAAGACCGATCGTGGTTGGCGCTGGTGGCCAGCACGTCCGCGGAGACGTACCGCGCGTGATGCGACTCGAACACGACCAGCCTCCCTCAAAGAACGATGCACGCTCAAGCTTGTGATTCCATCGTACACATGTGCGAAGCATGAATCAATGGGTGTTCGGCCATCGAGCGGGTGGCGATGAGCCGCTAGTCCGCAGGCAAGTGAGGCGCATCCGCCGTGAGGGTGACGCGATGAGGGGGTGTACGCCGGACTCGGCGTACACCCCCTCACGGGTGGAATAGTGCGTTATTTCGCGCCTTGACCGTCGTCGATCTTCACGATGGTCCCGGTGACAGCCTCCGATGCGGGGGAGACCAGGAACAGTAAGGTGCTGTCCATCTGCGGCGGCTGCGCGATCCGCTTGCGCGGTGTCGCGGCCGCCAGGTCACCCTGGCGCTCGAGCATGCCGTCCATCATCTCGCTGGCGAACATGCCGGGTGCGATGCCGTTCACGTTGATGTTGAACCGCGCCCATTCAGCCGACAGCGCTTCGGTCATCCGAACGATGCCGGCCTTGGTGATCGAATACAGCGCCGCGCCGTTGCCGTTGTAGCGGAACGCCCCCATCGAGGAGATGTTCACGATGCGTCCGCCGCGCTTCTCCGCGATCAGCCGTCGAGCGAACTCGGCGGCCAGAATGAACGGCGCTCGCAGGTTCGTGTCAAAGACGGCGTCGATGAGTTCGACGGGCATCTTCGTGACGTACTGCGCGTCCGGAATACCTGCATTGTTGACCAAGATGGTCGGCGTGCCGACGGCGTCGACCGCGGCCTGGTACGCGGCAAAGATCGAGTCGGTGTTGGTCGCATCCATCTCGATTGCCACGGCGTTGCCATCGGCGGCCTTAATATCAGCGACCAATTCGTCGAGACGGTCCTTGCGGCGCGCCGTCGCTACGACGGTCGCGCCGGCGGCGGCTAGCGTCTGTGCGAACCGGCGGCCCAGCCCGGAACTCGCACCAGTGACGAAGGCGACGTCACCGGTGAGGTCCGCGCTGTTGTTGGGCAGCGGGAAGTTGCTCATGCCAATACTCCAATGAAAGTGTTGATCGCCGGTTACCGGACTACTTCGGGGGCATCCGGATCGCGCCGTCGAGTCGGACGACCTGGCCATTGAAGTAGACGTTGCGGTTGAGCTCGAGAACGAAGGACGCGAACTCCTTCGGGTTGCCCAAACGCTTCGGGAACGGCACCGACTTCTCCAGATTGGCGAAGACCTCGGGCGCACGATCGCCGACGGCGAGCATCGGCGGGGTGGCGAAGATGCCCGGCAGGATCGTGTTGGCGCGGATGCCGAAGTTCATCAGGTCGCGAGCCAGCGGCAACGCAAGCCCAGCGACGCCCGCCTTGTTCGAGCCGTAGGCGATCTGGCCGATCTGCGCGTCCTGAGCTGCGACCGAACCGGTCAGCGTGATGCAGCCGCGCTCGCCGTCCTCGAGCGGCTCCAGCGACGCCATGCCGAGCGCGGCAAGCGAGGCTAGTCGGTACGACGCGACCAGGATCCCATTGGCTGAGTAGGCGTAGTCCTCGGTGGAGAAGCGGGTGAGTTCGCCGGTCTCGCGGTTCTTGGAGAGGGTCTTGCCGCCGCGGGAGGTCTGTGCGCAGTGCACCAGAATGCGCTCCTGACCGTTGGCTGCACGTGCCTCCTCGAAACCATCGACGACGCTCTGCTCATCGGTGACGTTCACCTTGTGGAACGTTGCGCCGATCTCGGCCGCGACGGCTTTGCCGCCCTCTTCGTTCATGTCGAAAATCGCGACCTTGACGCCCTGCTCCGCGAGTGCGGTGGCGCTGGCCCGTGCGAGACCGGACGCGCCGCCGGTGACGACTGCCGAAACGCTGCTGTCGAGCTTCATGAATCCTCCGTTGTTCCTTAGTACGCAGTGCTATGAATCCAGTACCTGCAGGTTAGACTGAGTGCTCGCTCAATGTCATCCCGGACTGGAACTACGGCCGGGGCTGCACCCGAATGCGTTGGACCTCTCAGTACAGAGAACGCGATAAAGTCGCCGCATGCTTGAATCGATCAGCCCCTCCGATGACGCTGCGCGCCAGCCCGCGGCATTGCCTACGACCGCTCGCGGGCGTCGGCGTCGTGAGGCGATTGTCGATGCGGCGACCGAAGTAATGCACGCGAACGGGATCTTTCAGTCCAGTCTCGATGAAGTGCTTGACCGCGGGGGAGCTGGAAAGTCCCAGCTGTATCACTACTTCGGGGGTAAACAGGAGCTGATTCGCGCGGTCATCGAGCGCCAACTCGAGAACGTGCTGGCTACGGAGCCGACGTTCGATTCGATACGCACGTGGCGCGGCCTTGAGCAGTGGCGTGACGCGTTCCTCGCGCGGCACGCCACAGAATCTGGGCCGCTGGGATGTCGACTGGGCAAGTTTGCTGGCGAGCTGGACAACGATGAGGCGCTACGACCGGTGTTGGTGGCGGCATTCGAGGAATGGCGCTCGCATATGACCGCCGCGTTCGCGCGGATACAATCGCGCGGAGAACTGCGGGTGGACGCCGATCCCGAGACGATGTCGAAGTCGCTGATGGCGGCCATCCAGGGCGGACTTTTGCTGGGTCGGCTCAGGCGTGACATCGATGCGTTGACGCATTCGATCGAGATGGCGTTTGGGTATCTCGGTGGCTTCCGGGTCTAGGTACTGCATGGAGTCAGTCACAACAGCGCGGTCAGACTGGTTCAAATCTGTACCGCTTGGTACTCTTTGGTGGTTAATCACGGCAATTCGGTTGCCCCGTTGCAGGAGGGTGTTGAGTCATGACGAAGTCCTCGTACGCTCCGCCCATGCCCAAGCAGCCCGCGTTGACCGTGCGTCGCGCGATCGACTTTATGCGCACCTGCACCTGCACCTGTTGCCGCTAACATCCACGCCCTACTGAGGGCTGGATGCGACGATGGAGTCCTGCAGCGATCGATTCGTGCGGATTTGAGACTCATCTCGTCGCCACCGCAGTTACACCCCGCCGCCGCGCAACCGCGGCCCGCGATCTGTTACTTCTGCGCGCTGACCGGCTTTCCTGGCCAGCCTCAAGTCCTCAAGGAATACCTAGCGAATGAATCGCTTCACACTCAAAGTGCTCGCGCTCGTCACGGCCATCGTGGCCTTGGTGAGCGCGTGCGGTGTCGCCGGTGCGACCAACTCCACCCCCGGACACCTGAATTGGGGGTGGGTTCTGCCCACTTCCTGGGATCCGGTCTCGTCCACGGCGGGCACTGATGTACACGCGCTATCGATGGTGTACTCCGGTCTGACCAAGCTCGACCCGGCGGGTAAGGCCGTGCCGGACGCTGCCGAATCGTGGGAATACAACGACGACGGCACAGCCGTCATATTCACGTTGCGGCCGGATCAATCCTTCCAGGACGGAACTGCTCTCGACGCCGCTGCGGTCAAGGCGAGCTTAGAACGTGGCCGGGACGCGGAGTATTCAACCAAACGAGCTCAACTGGAAGTGATCGAGAGCATCGACGTGCTTTCGCCGACGCAGGTGCAGTTGAACCTGAGCCGACCGGACTATCAGATCCCGGACCTGCTGTCCGGCTTGACCGGTTTCCTAGTGAGCCCGACCGCATTCGAGGCCGGTGCGGAGGCCTTAGCAACCCAGCCGGTGGGTAGCGGACCGTTCGAAGTGACGTCGTACACCCCCGGCTCAGAGGCTGAACTGAAGAAGTTCGATGGCTACTGGAATGCCGATCACATCTACATCGACTCGATCACGCACAAGGAGCCGGCGGACGCCGCCGTCATCGTCGCGGGTTTGCAGTCAGGGCAGTACGACGTCGTGGAAATCCCGCCGTCGCAGGTCGAGGCCGCCGAGGCCGCCGGGTTTGACGTCGAAGTGAACCCTGCCCTGACCGTTCGCACCCTGGATGTCAACAACACCGTCGCACCGTTCGACGACCCGAAAGTGATGCAAGCGATCAACTATGCGCTCGATCGTCAGGCGCTGATCGACACCTCCGCATTCGGTTACGGCGAAGCAACCGTGCAACCGTTCCCCGAAGGTCATATCGGCTACAACCCCGATATTGCTGATCTGTACCCGCATGACATTAAGAAGGCCAAGGAGTTGCTGGCCGAAGCGGGCTACCCCGACGGTATCGAGATTCCGCTGACGACGTACGACACCAGCGGCCTGGCCGAGCAGATTCAAGCCCAGTTTCTCGAAGCCGGTATCAAGGTCGATATCAAGACCATCACCCGCGCCCAGGCGTCGCAGACCATATACATCAAGCGGGATGCACCGCTCGCGCTGGACTACTTCGCCGGTCGTGAATCGCCAGCCCAAGCGTTGGAGGTGCTGTTCGGTCCGGACGGGCTGATGAACCTCGGACGCAACGCTCCGGAGGAAGTCTCCGCCGGGATCAACGCCGTTTCGACCACGCCCACGGACGATCCGTCCTACGAGCAGGTACTGCACCATGCGGTTGACACCGCGGTCACGTCGATGCCGAACGTGTTCCTCTTCGCCTGGCCGCGCATCTTTGCGATTAGTCCCGGAGTGCAGGACTTCACGCCGTACATCGGCCCGCATCGCTGGGAAGACGTCAAGGTGGTCGGCTCATGACCACGGTAACGGTTCAAAGTACGACATCAGCCGCGCGGCGGCCCGTCAGCAGACCCTTGATCGCAGTTGCCAAGGGACTCGGCACGGTGGTGACGGTGTTGCTGCTCGCCAGTTTCGCCACGTTCGCGATGGGGGCGATTGCCGGTAGCAGCCCAGGAGCGGTCGCGCTCGGCAGCGATGCAACCCCCGAGGCGATAGCGGCGTTTGATGCCAGCGTCGGATTCGATCGACCGCTGTTGGTGCGTTATTTCGATTGGCTCGGCTCGGCCCTGACCGGCGACCTAGGCACGTCCTGGTTCACCGGGATCCCGGTGGCAGACTCGCTCGCCGACCGGCTCCCCGTCAGCCTGGCGCTGGCCGGTTTCGCGCTACTGATCGCGATCGTGGTCGGCGGCCTCGCCGGCGTTATCGCCGGCACCCGCCCGCGTTCGGCCGTCGATCGCGGCATCACCTTGATCTCGGGCGCGTTGTCCACGCTGCCGCCGTTCGTCGCCGGTATCGCGCTCATCGTGATCTTCTCGGTCGGCCTGGGGTGGATGCCGTCGGGTGGCTACATGTCGATCGACGCCGGATTCGGCGCCTGGTTGAGTTTCCTTGTGCTCCCGGCGATCGCGCTGAGCCTGGACGCTGCCTGTGAGATCACCCGGCAGTTGCGCACAGGCATAGTCGCGGCGATGGAGGAAAACTACGTGACCGGCGCGGTCGTGCGTGGTCTCGCCCCGCGACGGATCATGTTCGCTCACGTGCTGAGTAACGCCGCCGGCCCCGCGTTGGCGGTGATCGGCCTGCACATTCCACGGCTGATCGGCGGCGCCGTGGTCACCGAGGCGGTGTTTGTGCTCCCCGGGATCGGTGATTTGGCCCGCGACGGTGCGATGCAGGGTGATGTTCCGGTCGTGCAGGGCGTGCTGTTGGTGGCTCTGGCGCTGGTTCTGATCTGCAACGCGGCGGTCAACGTGCTGCTTGAGCGGTTGCGTCCAAGTTCCTCGAGGGGGGACTCATGAGCTCCTTTACGCGTTCGGTGCGCGGTAACCGCGCGGCGCAGGCCGCGCTCGTCGTACTGATCTTTATCGCATTCCTCGTCGCATTCGGCGGGCTGATCGCGCCGTACGATCCGCTGCAGCAAAGCACTGACGTATTGCAGGGACCCAGCGGGGCGCACTGGCTGGGCACCGATCACCTCGGTCGCGACACGCTGTCGCGGTTGCTGGAAGGAAGCCGGATCTCAGTGCTGGGTGCGCTCGAGGCGACGGCAGTCGGTGTTGTCCTCGGTGCGCTTCCGGGATTGCTATCGGTGTACGTCGGACGGACCGCCGAGTGGATTCTGCTGCGGGTGATGGATGCGGTGCTGTCGCTGCCATTCATCATCGTCGCGATCGCGGTCTCCGGGCTCGCTGGCGGGGGAATGCAGCCGGCGATGATCACCGTCGGTGTGCTGTTCACGCCCACCTTCTTCCGGATCGCGCGCTCGGCCACGCTCGGCCTTCGGCGCGCCGGATACGTCGAAGCAGCCGAACTGTTCGGTTCGTCGACGACCCGGATGGTTCTTACCCACATCTGGGGCAAGGCCACCACCCCGATCGCGGTCGCTGCGGCGAGCACGACCGGCGCCGGGCTCCTGATCGTGTCGTCGTTGCAATTCCTCGGAATTGGCGTGACACCGCCCGCGCCTACCTGGGGCGGAATGCTTGCCACCGACCTGACCTACTTGCACCACGCGCCGTTCGCGCCACTATGGCCGGCAGCGTTGATCATGCTCACCGTGGGCGCCCTGAACATCCTCGCGGATGCCATTCGCGAAGACAGCCCCACGACCCGTTCATCGCGCAAGAATAAGGAGCGCGCCCGTGTCGACGCTAACTGAAACCCACGCCAGCAGTGACAACGCCGCAGAGGCCGGCCGAGAACCGTTGCTGCGGATCGACAACCTCACCATCGGTACCGTCGACAAGGAACTGGTACACGGGGTCTCCTTCGAGGTCGGCAAGGGCGAGATCGTCGGCGTCGTAGGCGAATCCGGCAGCGGTAAGACGCTGACCTGCCGTGCAGTTCTCGGCCTGTTGCCGGGGGCGACTCGCGTCACCGGCGGCACCATCACCCTTGGCGATCAGGACGTGGCACGGTTCAGCGACAAACAATGGTTGGACGTGCGCGGACGACGGGTCGGTGCGGTGTTCCAGGATCCGGCCTCTTACCTGAACCCCTCGCTGACGATCGGTCGCCAGATCGCTGAAGTTCTCAAGCACACCAGCGATGTGGACCGTCATGAGATCCACGCCCGCTCTGTGGAACTACTCCATTCGGTTGGCCTGCGCGATACGGACCGAATCCTGAAGCAGCACCCTTTCGAACTGTCCGGCGGTATGTTGCAGCGCGCGCTCCTGGCAGTCGCGATCGCCGGAGAGCCGGAGTTGCTGATCGCTGATGAAGCGACGACGGCCCTTGACGTGACGGTCCAGGCGGAGGTCCTCGACCTGCTGGAGAAGTTGCGCGTGGAGAAGGGGATGGCGATTCTGCTGGTATCGCACGACCTGGCACTGGTCGCAGAGCGCACGGATCGCGTGGCGGTGTTCTGCGACGGCCTCAAGGTCGAAGAGGGACCGACCGCACAGGTAATCGCGAACCCGCAGCACGAGTACACCGCCGAGTTGCTCGCCGGAGCCCGGACTCTCGTTGGCCGTACCGACGGAGAGGTTTCCGCCTCCGGGGACGTCGTACTCGATGTCTCGCAGCTCGACGTGTCGCTAGGTCGCGGAAGCAAGCGCCGGCAGATCCTCAACGGCGTCGACCTGCAGGTGCGTACCGGCCAGATCGTCGGACTCATCGGCGAAACCGGTTCGGGCAAGACCACGCTCGCGCGCAGCGTGCTGGGTCTGGCTAAGCCCAGCCGCGGTGAACTCTCGATCGGTGGCTCGAATGTCACTTCGCTCAAGGGTCGGTCACGACGGGCGTGGCGTCGCACCGGGACAGTGCAATACGTGTTCCAGGATCCGCTGCGCGCGCTTGATCCCGATATGACCGCACGGCAGAGCATTGCCGAACCGCTGGTGATCGCCAAAGCGTCCGGTATCGCCGACCGGGTGACCGAGGCTCTGCGCGCAGTCCGGCTGGATCCAGATCTCGCCGATCGCAAACCTGCCGAGCTTTCCGGAGGTCAGCGTCAGCGGGTCTGCATCGCCCGGGCGTTGATCACCAACCCGTCACTGCTGATCTGCGATGAGCCGGCGAGCGCGCTGGATGCCACGAACCGCAACCACATCCTGATGCTATTGGACGATCTGCGTCGCACGCGCGAGATCGGAATCCTACTTATCTCGCACGACCTCGGCACGCTGGAAGGCCTCGCCGACGAAGTCGCGGTGCTCTACCACGGCAGCGTGGTCGAGTCCGGGCCGACGAGCGAGGTTTTCGCTGCGCCGTCGCACCTCTACACTCAACTACTCCTGGCGAGCACTCCCCATCTCGACGGTGCGCCCGTCGATTCTGATCGTCGATCCGCACTTCGCCGCGAAGTCGACTCGAAGCACCTGGAAGGAATCGCAAAATGAGCAACATCGAAGTACTCGGAATGGTTGGCACCCGCGAAGAGTCGGAGGCGATGGCTGCCGATACTGAAGACGGTATCGATGTCGGTTACCTCCGCCGGTTCGCGAAGGCGCACGATGAGGCCGGTTTCGACCGCGTGCTGATCGGCTACAGCTCCACCTCGCCAGACGGTATGGCTGTGGCCGCCGATGTGCTGAACCAGACGAAGAAGCTCGGCGTGCTCATCGCCCACCGCCCAGGTTTCGTCACCCCCACGCTTCAGGCCCGCAAGATTGCGACACTCGATCAGCTCTCCGGCGGCGGTCGGGTGGCTATTCACCACATCTCCGGTGGTAGCGACTTCGATCAGCGCCGCGACGGCGACTACATCGACAAGGAAGCGCGTTACCGGCGCACCGCGGAGTTCATTCAGGTGCTCCGCCAGACTCTGGACTCGACTGAGCCGTTCGACTATGAGGGCGAGTTCTACAAGTTCGACCAGGCCTACAGCACTGTGCGTCCGGCATCGTCGGCGGGCATTCCGATCTACTTCGGCGGCCAGTCGCCGATTGCGGTTGAGGTTGGTGCCCAACACACCGATGTGTTCATGCTCTTCGGCGAGCCGCTGGAGCAAACGGCCGAGCGGATCGCAGTGATCCGGGCTGAGGCGGAGAAGTACGGCCGCACGGTCGAGTTCAGCCTGTCGACTCGACCGATTGTCGCCGATACCGAGGACGGCGCGTGGAAGCGTGCACAAGAGTTGTACGATGCCGCTGCGGCGCGTGTCCCTGACGCGCCCACCAAGGCACTCTGGGCGCCGGGGGCGTCTAACGCTGCGGTGTCGGCGCAACGCCTACAAGAATTAGCCCACGCGCAGGACGTGTACGACGAGCGGCTATGGATGGGCATGACCAAGCTCGCTGGGCCAGGAGGCAACTCCACCGCGCCGGTAGGCACCGTCGAACAGGTCAGCGAAGCGCTGCTGAAGTACTACGATCTCGGCGTCACGAAGTTCCTGATTCGCGGTTTCGACCCACTCAACGACGTCATCGAGTGGGGTAAGGGCCTCGTCCCAGCGCTTCGCGCCGGTGCGCAGAACCGCCTGGCGGTGGGCGTGTGAGCGACGCCGTCACGGTCGTCGGGATCGTCGCTAGTCCGAGTGAAGGCGGTCGGACGACGGCCGCGGTGGCGGGGATTCTCGCCGGCGCAACGAAAGCAGGCGCTGAGACCCGAATCATCGAACTGGCGAGCGCCGAGCGCTCGGTAGCGATCGAGGCGATCGACAGCGCCGACGCCGTGGTCTTCGGCAGCCCGGTATACCGGGCAACGTACAGCGCGCAACTCAAGGATGTGCTGGAGAATACGCAGCGTGGCCTGCATGGCGAGACGACGGCGCCACTGCGTGGCAAGGCGGCCGCTATCGCGTTCACTGGCGCCAGCGCGCATCACTTCCTGTCGACGGATTCGGCGCGAGCGATCTTGGCGTCATTCTTCGCCACGCAAGTTCTCTCGCCTGCGTTATACCTGGAGCACAAGGATTTCCAGGACCGAGAGACGCTGGGCGAGATCGCGACCGGGTGGGCTGATCAGCATGGGGCTGCGCTGGTCGATCTCGCTCGTGCCGTGCGGGCGTCCGCTGCGCTTTCGACGCTAGATCCGCTGGTATAGCGCAGGCCCGCCGTCGCTCGGCTGGTCTGTAACCCGCACCTCGTGTTTGACTGCTATGTAACCAATCCATAAGCAGACGTATATGGGGGACAGATGAAGATCGGGCTGATGGTTCCGCAGTTCGCACGCACGGCGTCAGCATCCGCGCTGCGGGATGTCGGTCAGGCGGCGGAGGAACTCGGCTACTCGACCTTGTGGACCGGCGATCACGTCGTCCTGCCCGAAGTGCAGGACTCCTTCTACCCCTTTTCCGATGACGGCATCTATCCGGTACCGAAAGAGGGGCAGTTCTACGACCCGTTCGCCACGCTCGCCTTCCTCGCCGGTGTCACCTCGCGGATCGCCTTGGGAACGGGCGTGTGTGTGGTGCCGTACCGTGACCGCCTGGTGCTCGCGAAGTCGATTGCCACCGTCGATCAGGTATCGGAGGGTCGGCTGATCTTCGGTGCTGGTGCAGGTTGGCTCTCCGAAGAGTTCGAGGCCCTCGGCGTGGACTTCAGTCAACGAGGCAAGATCACCAACGAGACGCTGGAGTTGCTGGAGCAGGCGTTCGGTGGTGACACCAAATTGGATTACAGCGGGCAGTACGTCGCCGCGACCGATGTGCACATCAGCCCGCAACTACATCAGAAGCGCACGCTGCCGGTATGGATCGGCGGAGCATCGAAGGCGGCGTTGAATCGGACCGCGCGGTTTGCCACGACCTGGTTCCCACACGTGAACGGCTCGACAGAACAGTTCCTCAACGCGGGCACCGAGCGGATTCGGGCCCGTAAGGCCGAACTCGGCCTCAAGGGGTCCGTGGACACCGCACTGTTCATCCCGATTGAGGTCACCGACCAGCCCACTGACGACGGTCCGGCGCACGAGCAGTGGATCGTACGGGGGACCGTGGATCAGATCCGGGAGGTCATCGCAGGATTCAGCGCACTCGGCGTCAGCGAGGCGCTATTCGTGCATGGCGGCAGCGTGCGGCGACGGATCGAGACCATGCAACGACTCGTGTCCGGCGGCGTCCTCGAGGCCTGAAGGTCTTATCCGCCGGCGATCGTGTGCTCGGTCGTTGGCGGTACTGGCCTGCGGGGCATCCGCATCAGTACCTCCTGGCTCAGCGAGGCCAGTAGGCGTCCCTCCGCGTCCATGATTCGTCCCTGGGCCAACCCGCGACTGCGTGAATTCGTCGTCGGGTACACGTCCACATAGGTCCAGTCGGTCAGCCGCGGCGGGCGATGGAACCAGAGCGTGTGATCCAGGCTCATCGCCGCGAACCCCATACCGTGAGCGTTCGATGCGCGCGCCGACCGGATCACGGTCAGGTCGCTGATGGCCAGCAGCGCGGCGTGCTGCATGTAGCGTGCGTCGTCGAGCTCATCAGTTAACCGGATCCAGTAGGGATGCAGCCGGCTTTCACCGTCCCAGGGGGTAATCGATCGGATCTCGAAGGCGTTCGCGACCGACAGCCGGTTGCCGGCCGGTAACGGATGAGCGTCACCTGGCCGTAGCTCAGGTGCCGTGAACTCTTGCTGCCAGTCGTCGCCGTCCTCGCCGGTATGCGCGGATACCATCGCGCGCAGCAGTTCCCGCCCGTCCTGGTGCATGGTCACCTGTCGACTGCTGAACGAGCCGCCGTCGCGAACCCGCTCGACCTCGACGCTGATGTCTCGCCCCATCTCGCCGGCACGTAGAAAGGTGGCCTGGATCGAGTTGGCATCACGGTCGTCGCCGATCGTGCGCATCGCGGCAACGAATGCCTGCCCCAGCAGGAATCCGCCGAATAGGCGATCACCGCCCGCCGCGGTCGGCGCCCGGAACGAATCCGTGGCGACTTCTGTCAAGTCCAGTACTTCGCGCAGCGTAAGCGGCATGCGTCTGCGTCTCCTGAGGTCGATGATGACGATCGCACTCACAGTACCGAGGCGACTCGCGCCAGCGGCCAGAGCGACCGTTCAGTCGGTTTCTTGGGGTCATGTCGTGGGGTTCCGCACCGGGTACCGCTACGGTGAAGGGCAGTTTGCGACGAGGGGTAGGAGACACCACGAATGACTGCGCTTGACGATCTAAAGGTCCTCGACCTATCGACCGGAGTCGCTCCGGCCCTGATGACGATGATGCTCGCGGACTTCGGTGCCGATGTGCTGCGGGTGGAACATGCCGACGGCACTCGTGCTGCCAAGCGCGAGGATCCGGGCTATGCGATGTGGGATCGAAACAAACGATTGTCACTACTGAATCCGGACGTGGCCGCAGATCGACAGCAGTTGGCAGCACTCATCGCGGCCAGCGACATCGTGGTGACCCAACGTACCGGTGAGGAAGTTGTCTCAGCCGCAGAGCTCTCGCAGTTGCTGGAAGATAACCCCAACCCTGCGCGGATCGTGGTGGTGCAGCCGGCGTACGCCGACTTTTGCCCGTGGGCCTCGGGACGCGAGTCGAATGAGTTGACAGCAGCGGCCATCGGCATGTCGCTGCGACAGTCCTCGGCAACGACCGGACCCATCGACCCGGTGTACCGGCATGTCATCTATGTCCAGGGAATCTGGGGCGCCACCAGCGCGCTGGCCGCAGTACACCACCGTGCCTTGACCGGGCTCGGTCAGACGGTCACCGTGGGTGGCGCGCACGCGGGGGCGATCGCTGGATGCGCCACCTCGGTCGTGGACCCCGACAACATCGTCGTTGCGCCGGCGGCAGGAAATGGCGGGCCGAATGCGACGTACAGCCCATATCAGTGTTCGGACGGCGAATGGCTGTTCGTCGGAGCGCTGACGCCGAAGTTCCAGTTTCCCATGTTCGAGATGCTTGGCCTCGATATCCCAACCGATCCACGGATCAACGGCGATATGGATGCGCTGCTTCTGCTGGAGAATCGCGATTGGGTCCGTGCGGAGATCGCTGCGGTGTACGCAACGAAGCCACGCGATCACTGGTTGGCCGAACTACATCGCCGCGGCGTGCCGGCCGGACCTGTGCAGGAGCGCGACCGCTGGCTCGACCATGAGCAGGTCCAGGCGATCGGTATGCGCGCGGAGATCGATGACCCGCATCGAGGCCGCGTCGTCATGCCGGCGGTGCCGATCAATCTCGCTGACACTCCCGGTAGCGTTCGCACGCCGGCGCCGACCCGAGCGGACGCGGTGGACGCCGTCGAATGGGTGGCTTCGGACGTCGACACCACCGGCGGCAATGCCGGTACCGGAGACGACGGTCCGCTGACGGGGCTACGTGTGCTTGATCTAGGCACTGTGCTCGCCGGTCCGTTGACCGGCAGCCTGCTCGCTGAGCTCGGCGCCGATGTGGTGAAGGTCGAGCCGCTGGAGGGAGATTCCTTCCGCGTCAAGGGGTTCATGTACAACCGCGGTATGCGCTCGCTCGCGATCAACTTGCGCGATGAGGCTGCTCGCGAGGCCTTCTACGATCTGGTGCGACACAGCGACGTGGTTGTCGACAACTTCCGACCGGGCGTTCTGGCGCGACTGGGTATCGACTACGACACGCTCAGCGCGATCAACGACCAGATCATCACGTTGTCCTTCACCGGATACGGCCACGCCGGACCGCTGCAGGCCGAGCCCGGTTTCGATCCGGTATTGCAGGCGATGAGCGGCATGATGCGCGCCCAGGGTGGGGACGGCGACCCGGTGTTCCTGACAATGGCGGTCAACGACATCTGCTCGGCGGTGATCGGCACGTTCGCGACCACCGTCGCGCTGCATCACCGTTCGCGTGCCGCACACGGTCAGCAAATCACCGGCTCACTCGCGGCGACCTCGGTATTCATGCAGTCCGGCGAGATCACCCGCTTCGAGGGCCGTCCGCGTCCGCGCCGAGGCGGCGCGGAATACCAGGGCCCATCCGAACTTGATCGGCTGTACGCCACGGCCGGCGATGGTTGGATCCGGCTTCAGGCGACCGAAGCACAGCGAGGAGTGCTTTCGGAACTCGGGTTGACTGGCGACCTGGGAGCTGCATTCGCGACGCGAGATCGAGACGAGGTACTGGAATCGTTGACGGCGGCTGGAATTGACGTGGTCGGCGCCTACCACCCGAACGAATTGATCGAACACAAGAACCTCCGCGACAGCGAACTGATCCAGCAGCAATCCAGGCCCAATGGGCGGCCGTTCTTCGCGACCGGCCGGCTGGTGCGCTTCAGCCAGACTGAACGCTCGGACGTGATGGGTCCGCCCGGACTCGGCCAGCACAGCGTTGAGATCCTGCGCAGCGTGGGGATCGAGAAGCCACGGATCGATGCATTGTTGAGTAGCGGTTCTGTGGTGACCGGCGAACCGATGCCACTGGATAAGTTTGTCAGCTATCGGTAATGGTCGGCCGACTGTTTCGCTTTGTGGACACGCGTTGTCCGGACCACAGCGACCGCCTACGTTGATGGAGAAGTCTTCTAAGGAGCATTCGATGACAGAGACGACGCGCATTGTCGGAGTGACTGAGTTCGGCGGCGCCGAGAAGTTGCACGTGATCGAGGTACCGGTTGACCATGCCGGCCCTGGTGAGGTCCGGCTCGCCGTACATGCCGCTGCCGTCAACCCGACTGATACGTACATCCCGATGGGTGCTCGGGTTCGGCCTGGGCAGGAACCGAACTTCCCGTACGTGCCGGGGATGGACGTCGCTGGTGTGATCGACGAAATCGGCGCGGGCACCGACACCGATCTGAAGATCGGGGATCGGGTGATGGGCATCGTCGTACCGAACGAGGCGCACGGCGGTTACCGGGCCAGCATTGTGCTCCCGGCCGAATCGGTAACCCGCGCGCCCGCGGGTACCTCACACGTCGAAGCCGCGTCGCTGCCGATGAACGGGCTTACCGCGCGACTTGCCCTGGATTTGCTGGGGTTGCGACCGGGACAGGTATTGGCTGTGACCGGCGCAGCGGGCGCATTCGGCGGGTACGTCGTGCAACTGGCGAAGGCTGATGGACTGACGGTGATCGCGGACTCGTCCGAAGCCGATGAGGAATTGGTCCGCGGGTTTGGCGCCGACATCATCGTGCGACGCGGCGAGGATGTCGCGAACCGCTTCCGTGAACATTTCGCCGATGGTGTGGACGGCCTGGCCGACGGATCCGTTCAGGGCGAGCAGGTACTTTCCGCAGTCAAGGACGACGGCAAGGTGGCTACAGTCCGCTTCTGGAAGGGGAATGGCGAGCGTCAGCTGCAGTTCTTCCCGGTTGGTGTCGCGAACTACTGGAAGAACCGCGAAGCGTTGGACGTGCTGCGTCAGCAGGCCGAGGAGGGCGTGCTGACGTTGCGTATCGCGAAGACGTTCCCGGCCGAAGACGCGGCCGCCGCACAGCAGATGCTGATCGGCGGCGGCGTGCGAGGCCGCATCGTCCTCGAGTTCTAGACGCAGATACCCACCCCGGTCGCGGTGACCAGTGGCGCTACTTCAACGGGCGCTCGATCAGGTTCGATCCGCTGCGCATTCCATCACGCTAGCGGCGCTCGGCGGCGACCAGTTCGCGCACGGCGGGGGCGACCTCGCCGGCAAAGCGCTCGGCGCTAGCGCGGTCATCGCCGCCGATGATGAAAGCACTGATGCCGTGCGTGATCGCGAGGTCGGCGAGTTCCTCGGCCCACTGGCGCGAGGGCGACGGCGACGCGCCCATGTAATTCATCAGCCGGCGGATGTCCTCGGGAGATCGGCCAGCCTGGATTGCGGCGTCGTCTATGCGGCCATTGAGCGCTGGCAGGTCCGCGGCGCCGCCCGATAGGTATTCCATCGACGGCAACCACCCATCCGCGAGTGTCCCGGTCAGCGTCAGCATCTTCGGCTTGTATGCGCCAACCCAGATCGGGACATCGTGTGCCGGAGCCGGCCCACGTTTTGCGCCGCGTACCTGATAGTGCTCGCCGTCGTGCTGCACGCCGCCGCGTTTATCGGTGTCCCATAATTCACGGATCACGGTGATCGCCTCGCGTAGCGCGTCGACTCCCTGACCCGGGGTGAGCCGGCGCCCGCCCATCGCGGCGATGCCCTCCCAGAACGCGCCCGCACCCAGGCCAAGGTTCACTCGTCCACCGCTGAGTATGACGAGGCTGGCGACAGCTCGGGCCAACACGGCCGGGGGCCGCAACGGCAGACTGAGCACATTTCCGGCGATGTGAATGCGCTCAGTTCGGGCAGCGACGTACGACATCAAGGTCCAGGTGTCCAGGAACGACGACTGATAAGGATGGTCCTGGAAGGTCACCAGATCCAAGCCCGCACTGTCCGCAGCCACCGCCAGGTCGAGGGCCAGCTGGGGATTATCGGCCGTCGGGGTGACAAACGTGCCGAAGAGTAACTCGTGACCGTAGTCTGTCATGGCGAACCTCCGAGGAATCAGGCGTTGCTCAGAGACTACTTCTGATGCGGGGTCTTGTACTCCTTTTCCGTCGGCCGCTCGAACAGCCCCGCTCCCACGCTCACGCCCCGAGGCCGCCACATCGGATGCGGCGGCCGTCGAGAGAGTGTTCCGGTGTGGAGATTGAGAGCGCGGAGGCCATGACGGCTCGACCGCGCGCGCGAGTCAGGCGGTCACGTCTCGGCATGTTTGTTCTATCTGCGACGAGGAGTGCCGTCGGGCATGTGGATGGGATCTGCTGGTGCTCCGAATAACCTGAGGGCGATTGGTCGATCCAGTTCAAGCTAGCGAGGCTTGCGCGTCACCTGGCTGCGCCGAGCTGCGGTGCCAGAGATCAGGTAGGAGGCGCGGCGCTTACGGGCCTCCCGAACCGCGGCCCGAGCCCGCTTCATGTTCGCCGCGGGATCCATTTCAGGGCTCTCTAGATAGTTCAGTCGCTCACCTTTGAGTTTTACCGTAGCCATCATCGCCTCCTGAAAATATTGCACGCCGATACTAGCGTTTGCCGCCGACGCCGCGGGCAGCGTCGGCGATCAACACGCCGAGCGCCGCTGCGAACAGAGCGAGCGTTGGCCCGTGCCGCTCCGGTAGCGATCCGGGCTCCGGCGCATCCATCGTAAGCATTCCGAGGGCATCTTTGGAGTGGCGGATTGGTGCGGATATGAACGTTTTGTATCCGACTCCGCTGCCGTGCCATTCGTTAGGGGCAGTTTCATCCAGATCGGAGACAAAGACGAACGGATGCTTCCCATCGAGTACTTCGAATGCCTTGTCGCCGCGCGCTGTTCCACGCTCGAACGGCCCGGGGCGGTCCTGTCTGCCTGCGGGAGCGTACGGGGCCATCTTCGAACCGTCGTCTGAAACGGTGAACACGACGACGCGGAGGCCCTGCACGTCGGTGAACGCGTTACGGAGCCCTTTCGAAACCCGATCAATAGCGAGGTCTTTCACGCGATTCCGCTCAGCCTTTGGCTGAGAGGTCGTTTCTGCCGCTAGCTCGAGCAGCGGGCGGAGCGATTCTTCCAGGAGGAGCGCGCGTGAGTCACCCTCGAAGTCGTCCTTCTGCTCGCGCCAGCGCCAGAGGTATCCCGGAAGTGGTATCACCACACCTAGAAGGATGAGGATTATTGCCAGCCACCAAATCGAGGTGAGCCAACCGCCGCCGAACGCAAAACACGCACCGGACGCGAGCAGAGTGTATGGCTCGGCCTTGTTGCCGTAGTACCCAAGCCAACCCCAGGTTGCCTTAATCGGGTTGAGGGGGATGTCGGCGGGCATTTCGCCAACATATACGACGAGTCGCGGCTGGCTGGCGGTCACCTCATAGCTGCGTTCCAGGGCGGTCGTGGCATAGAACATCGATGTCGTCTACCAAGCTTCCTGCGTTGCCTGACGGGAGGAGCGCGCAGGGAAGTGGGTCTTCGCGTTCAGATAACCTCGCGTGCTGACCTCGCCAGCGCCTGAGGCAGGCCATACTCTTGCGGCATGACCTGAGCGAAGATCCGAATGGCCCGAACCGTGCTCTTGCTCCGATGCTACTTCTGATGCGGGGTCTTGTACTCCTTCGCGTCATCGGAAACAAACAGGTCCGCCTCGATGCTCAGCCCGCCGGCTACGTCCGGATCCGGCGTCAGAATGAAGGCTTCGCGGGTCGATGGCTCGCCGTCCTTGGAGAAGTCCAACGTCCCGGTGAGTCCTTCGGTATCAAGTGAAGTGACCTTCTTCTTTGCCTCGAGCACACCCTTGCGAGTCATATCCCCAGAGTCACACGCTTCGTTCAACACCGCTTCCCAGACCATCCCGGTGCTGTAGCCCATGGGGACGCCGACGCTCGGCTCGTCATCGGTCGACTCGGTGTAGTTCTCGGCGATCTGCTTCGACAGTTCGAGATCCGCCGAGAACGGGGCGGTGGAAGAGACCATGTAGAACTCGCTCAGGGCATCGACCATCGCCGGATCGTCCAGAAGTTGAGGTTGGAACGACTGGTTGTTGCCGATCATCGGTACGGCCAATCCCTGCTGCACGTTTTGCAGCGCGATTGAGCCGGTCGCCGCCGGTGTGGTGGTAATCGCGATCAGGTCGACACCTTCGCTCTTCAATTTCGTGACGGTCGCCGTCATATCTGTATCGGTGGTCGAAATCGGCATCGATACGACATCGAGATCATGTTGTTCGGCGTACCAGTCAACCGCCATCTTGCCGTTCTGCCCGTACTCGGCGTCCTGCCAAATGTGGCCGATCTTGTCGCCATCGGCCAGCATGCCTTGCTCCTGCATGAACGACAGGCCGTTGATCATCTCGACGTCGTACGTCTGCCCGACCAACATGATCTGCTCGCGATCCAGATTTCCCGCAGCCCATCCGGCCGGGGTGCTGAGCACATCATCGGCAGTCATCTTCTCTTTGAGTGCCGACAGGATGTGCGAGCCCCCGAGTTGTAGCACGCCCAAGTCATTCTGAGAAACCGAGGCATACAGGGGAACCGCGACATCAACTTTGTACACCGTGTCCTGCATATCCAGCACGATGTCGCGGCCGCAGATACCGCCAGCGGAG
>JBKEDB010000131.1:0-1584 GCA_047975195.1 Cumulibacter sp.
CAGCCCATTTGCCGAGTCTCTCCTAGTGCAACATAGCCACTATCGGGGACGCATAGGCGTCCCTGACCTCGACAGCGAACTGATCCAGAAGCGGCTCTATGCGGACGTTGAGGACGCGACAAACAAAGCTTCGAACTAGCGGTTTGCGGGCGGGCATCTACAGCGCGCGCGCTCTCGTTGACTCCGTGGCTGCTGAAGGCTGCACCGATGCGCGGGGTGCCGTCGGCGTTTGGCTCGCTTCAGTCCCGTCACGTCCGCGTGGAGAAACCAGGTCTGCGGACTCCGCGACCAGTGAAGCACCATCGCGCAGGAGTTGGTGAGGCCCGGCGCTCGTCGCGGAGGTTACCGGACCAGGAACAGCACCGACGGCCCGGCCCAGCTCGTGCGCGCGCCGGGCGACGGTCATTGATCCTGAGCGAACGCCTGCCTCAACTACGACGGTTGCTGCGGCGAGCGCGGCCATCAGCCGCGTCCGAGCGATGAAGCGATGGCGCGTTGGCGCCGCGCCTGGCGGGACCTCACTGACCAGGAGGCCGAGGTCGGCGACTCGCTCAAGCAGCTCGCGGTGACCCATCGGGTACATGCGGTCCACGCCGTTCGCCATAACCGCGATCGTGTCGCCACCAGACGCCAAGGCCGCTCGATGAGCAGCACCTTCGATTCCATACGCTCCGCCGGCCACGACTACCCGGTCCGCGTTGACGAGGTCGGAGGCCAACTCCGCAGCCACATGCTCACCGTATGAGGTTGCGGCCCTCGCGCCGGTGATCGTGACGAGATTGCTGAGCGGCCGCGCGAGGAACGATGTCGTGCCGCGAGTCCAGAGTACGTATGGCCGCCGGTCGTCAAGATCGTCGAGCGCGGATGGCCATTCTTTGTCGCCGGGAATCAGCGTGCCAATACCGGCGCGCTCGGCTCCGACGAGGCTCTGTTCAAGTGTCCGAGCGTCTGAGTGCTGGAACTGGGAACGCCACACCTGAGCGTCAACGGTACTGAGGCCCGGCACCGCGTCATCACGCTCGGCAAGCCGAAACAGCTCAAGCGTTCCCAGTTCGCCGAGGAGGCGACCAGTCACGGCATCGTCTGGTTCGACGATCATCGACAGCACCATCCGCGCTGCGCGCTCATCCTGGACTACGTGGCTCAGGTTCGTCATCGTCGGGTCCTCTCACTCCTACAGAGAGGTACGCGCGGCGACGCGGGAGCCCGAGGAGGGTTCCGTGAATGCCGACCCCGGCGTACAGTGGACGGTGAGGCAGGTTCTCCTCATATTGCGGGCCCTCCGGGACGGCCTTCGGGCACTCACACACGTTCTGCCTCCTCGACGGAGTAACACGTGTGACGAGAGGCCCGTCATGTTCCGCCTTATCTGGACGCTCAGCGTTCGCACCCGCGACGACCGACACCGCTACATGCCGAGCAACCGACTGCTCGCAGCCATCCGCACCCGTCGCGGACTCAACTGGGGGATACCGCGATGCTAGTCGCACTTCCGTACATCCTGATCGCCAGCATCTGCTCCGGCGCGGCAGCCGACGGCGGCCCAGGCTGGCTCCACCTCATCGTGCTGTGGGCCTGCTGGAA
>JBKEDB010000005.1:0-221986 GCA_047975195.1 Cumulibacter sp.
CTTCCAGACCGTCCGCCGCCACACCACGTTGCGGCCGCGATTGCAGCCAGGCAAGGACATCCTCGCTCTGACCCGCGCGTTGATGAAACTGCGTAACGCCGATCAAGCGATCATGTGGCTGCAGGCCTACAACGAGTGGGAACAGCGCTGGGACAGCTTTCTGCGCCACCGCACCTACCCCACAACCCACGTCGCCCGACCCACCGGAGTTTCCGACACCACCAGGATGTCCTCGGCGGTCTTCCCCGGCTCTACACCACCGTCATCGTGTGCAAGCTCGGCGGGACGTTACACAGCCGCGCAGCATTCAGCCAGATCAGGTGCTCTTCTCGTAAGCCTCGATCCGCTGTACGTCAATGTCGCTGGACGAGCGAGACTAGTTACTTACCGCGGTACATTCACGTACACCAAATCGAAGCAGGACCTCTAGCGCCGCAATGAAGGGCCTGACCAAGCGAGCACTGATCAGCGTGTCCGCTGGCAGCGCGGGCATGAGTATGACGACCGGTTCATGAACTGCTGGCGCATGATCGGCGTACCGCACCGCGCACACGGCCGATCCCGTTGTCCATAGGCGTTCAACGAGCGATCGAAGTACCCAGAGGCGCCGTTCACGTTCACGTATAACGCGTCGAACGACGTACCGCCCTGCGCGAGCGCTTCGCGCATCACCTGCTCGGCGGCCTGCAGTACGCCGCGGATCTGCGCCCGCGACAGCCGGTCGGTCAGCCGTTCACCGTGCAGTCGTGCCGCCCATAACGCCTCATCGGCGTAAATATTGCCGATCCCGGAGACCACGCTCTGATCAAGCAGCGCCCGCTTGATGCCGGTGTGCCGTCGTCGGATGCGCGTCACGACGTCCTCGATCGCGAACTCGGGATCGAACGGATCACGAGCGATATGTGAGATCGGCGCAGGCAACTGCGCGCCACCTTCATCAACCAGCACATGGCCGAACGTACGTTGATCGACGAAGCTCAGCGCCCCACCACCATCGTCGAACTCCAGACGCACCCGTTCGTGCACGGCCGGCAGCTGCCCTTCCGCCAGGACGAGGACCTGACCGCTCATCCCGAGGTGCACCAACAGGGCGTCATCACAGTCCAGCTGCAGCCACAGGTACTTGCCGCGGCGGGCGGTGCCGGTGATGGTGACGCCGTGCAGCAGCGACTCGATCGGTGCGCCGACATGGCGGCGTACGGCGCGTGGATGACGCACGGTGGCGTGCGAGATACGGCGACCGACAAAGTGATCGTGGATGCCCGCGCGCACCACTTCGACCTCGGGTAACTCGGGCATCTACTCGGCCGCAGGCGCAGCCTGGTCCGGCGACTCGGGCGTACAGTGCGCATCCGTCAGCATCAACGAGGTATCTCGAGCAGCTTCCTGCTCAGCTTCTTTCTTACTTCGTCCGGTCCCGACGCCGTACGTCGTTTCGCCCACGAGCACGCGAGCAGTGAAAAACCGGCTGTGATCGGGACCGGTCTGCTCAACCCGATACACCGGACTGGCGAACCCGAGCGTGGCGCATTGTTCCTGCAGGTGCGTTTTCCAGTCCAGGCCCGCGCCGGTTTCGACCGCAGCCTCGATTTCTGGGATCAGCACGCGGAGTACGACCGACGCGGCGACCTCTGGCCCGAGATCGATGTGGATCGCACCGAGCACGGCCTCGAACGCATCGGCGAGTATCGAGTCCTTATCCGCGCCGCCGGTCACCACTTCACCGCGACCCAGCAGCACTAGCTCACCCAGCCCGCCATCACCCAGCCCGCGCGCAATCTCGGCCAACGCCCGCATGTTGACCACCGCAGAGCGCAGTTTTGCCAACCTGCCCTCAGGCAGGTCGGGATATGCGCGATACAGGTGCTCGGTGACGTGCAGACCAAGCACCGCATCGCCCAGGAATTCCAGCCGCTCGTTCTGTGGCAGGCCGCCATGCTCGTAGGCGTACGAGCGGTGTGTCAGCGCTAGCGCCAGCGACGCCGGCGGCTCGTCAATTCCCAGGGAAGCACAAAGATGAGCGACTGCCTCTTCAGGCAGGTCGCTCACCGTTGGCAGATCCTTTGTCACGGGTTATCCCCGCGACATCAGACCTCGAGGACCTGGCGGCCCGCGTAGTGTCCACAGTTGCCGCACGCGGTGTGCGAACGAACAGGGGCCCCACAGGCCTTGTTCGCGCACGTGGTCAGCGCGGTCGGCGTGGTCTTCCACTGCGAACGCCGCGAGTGGGTGTTCGCGCGGGACTTCTTACGCTTGGGAACGGCCACAGTTCTTCTCCTACTATCGGGTACTTCTACTTGACAAGCTCAGGTTGACGCCTCGGCGCCGCCCACTACTGTTCGGTGCTGCCGAACTTCTCCTGCAGCGCCGCCCATCGCGGGTCAATCATTTCGTGGTGATGATCGTCTGGCAGGTCCTCCAGGCGCTCACCGCAGTCCGCACACAGCCCCAGGCAATCGGGGCGGCACAGCGGGGTCAGCGGGACCGCCAAGACGATCGCATTACGCACCACCGGCTCGAGGTCAATACGGTCATCGATCAACCGCGCGACCTCGTGCTCGTCGGTCGTCTCCTCGGTAGCGCTGCCCGGATACGCGAACAACTCCACGATTCGCTCGGACAACACCTGCTCCACCGGGTCCAGGCAACGGCCACACTCACCGTGTGCCGTGGCGCTGACCATGCCGGAGACCAGTACGCCCTCGGCGACCGACTCAAGCCGTAGATCGAGGTCGACCTCAGCCTCGAGGTCAACCTTCATCAAGTCGACACCGAGCTCGTCCAGTGCCGGCGCCGTACGATTCACCTGCAGCATCGCTCCCGGCCGACGACCAAGTTCCCGCGTGTCGAGCACATACGGGCCCGACGCGGGGTGCTTACGCGCCTGAGCGCGGTCTGTAGTCATCTCACCTGGTGCGGTACGAAGGTGTCTCGCCCGAGTCCACCTCGACGAGTGGCCCGGATTTCCGAACCAGCGGACAAGGTTACCCCAGCAGCGCTAGGCCTGGCGAGCCTCACGCCGTCGACTGCGGCGGTTACCGACGAATATCACACTCGATCGTCGGGGTAGTAATCCGCGCGCCCACCCGAGCGTCGGCCATGCGCAGCATCGCGACCGCGTTCGACCGTCGCGCTGAGCTTCTGCAGCGTCAGCGACAGGTTCGAGAGCTGATCCTCGACGTACTCGTCGGCATCGGAGCGCAGTTTCACAGCTTCTCGCTCCGCCTGACTGCGCACATCCTCGGCGGCATTCACCGCGGCGCGGTGCACTTCATGATCCGACACCAGTCGGGCGTGCTCATCATGCGCCGCCTGGACTGTGCCGTCGGCCTTGGCGCGGGCGGTCTCTCCGATCGCGGTGGCCTCGGCCTGGGCGCCGGCGACGATCCGGTCGGCGTCGCTGTTCGCCTTATCGATGGTGCGATGCTGGTACTCGTCGGTCTCGCTGGTCACGCGCTGCCGGTAGTCATCGGCCTCGGCGGTCGTACGCTCAGCGCTCTCGCGCGCCTCCACGACCAGCCGGTTGGCCTCGTTGTTACACGAATCTTCGACCCGAGCGGCCTCATCACGAGCGGACGTGATGATGTCGTCGCGCTGTTCCAGGATCTCGCGGGCGTCCTCAAGTCCGCCCGGGAACGCGTCACGCAGGTCGTCGAGCAGATCGAGCAGCACCGGTCGGTTAATGATCGCCGACGACGACATCGGCACGCCCTTGGCGTTTTCGACCGCGTCGATAATTTCATCGAGAATCTCAAAAACCCGCATCCGCGTGCACTTCCCTATCCGTGTGGACTCACTTAGGCGTCGGCGTTCTCAGCCAGCCTCTTCATCAGCGCGTCGTACGCCGCCCGGGACAGAAAACCGCGCACGTCGCCGCCGTTGGTGGCGACTTCCTTCACCAGGCTCGAGGATATGTAAGAGTGCTCCGGGTTCGTTGTCAAAAAGAGCGTTTCGACCCCAGCGATTTTGTGATTCATCTGCGACATCTGGATTTCGTAGTCGAAATCGGTCGCGACCCGCAGGCCCTTCACGATCGCCGAGACGTTGTTCTGGGTGCAGTAGTCCACCAGCAGTCCGCTCATGGAGTCGACCCGCACGTTGTCCAGACCGGCTTCGGCAGCCGTCTCCAGCACGAGCTGCTGGCGCTCCTGGAGAGTGAACAGCGTCTTCTTACTCGGATTCACCAGCGACAACGCGATGACCTCATCGAAGACCTTCGCCGCTCGCGCGATGATGTCCACATGTCCGTTGTGCAACGGATCGAAGGAACCGGGACACACCGCCGTGCGGATCGGTCGAGAGATGCTCTGCGGTGCTGAAGATTCGGGCTGCGCGCTCATAGTGGCCGACCGTACCAAAGCACCGTTTCGCCGTACCGCCGCTGGTTCAACGCTTCGATGCCATCAGGCCAGTCCCAGTCACTGCGCCGATCACGCTCAAGCACCATCAGTCCGTCCCGATGAATGACCGCGTCGTTGAGGATTCGCCGAATGTGCTCGGCGATCTCCTCAGCGTCGTCGGCGTACGGCGGATCTAGAAACACGACATTCGCGCTGAGCCCCTGCAGGCCGGCGAGCGCCACCGACACGCTGGCCGTAATTACCTGGGCCCGATCCTCGAGCCGCAACTCTCGCACATTGGCGGCAATCACTCGCGACGCCTGTTTAGCGGATTCGACCAGGACGGCGCGCGGCGCACCGCGACTGAGGGCTTCTAGACCGACCGCGCCACTACCGGCGTACAGGTCGAGAAACGGTCCGTCCGCTAGGTCGACGCGCGCAGCCAGCGAGGAGAACAGTGCTTCGCGGGTCCGGTCGGAGGTCGGCCGCGTCCCGCGTCCGGCGGGTGTAGCCAATCGGCGTCCGCCGAACTCCCCAGCGATGATGCGGCTCATCGACTCATCCCTTCAGCAGGTAGTCGGTGGTGCGCTGCGAATCCAAGGAGGCCAGCATGCTGCGCAGCATCGGGTGCTCGGCCAGTGACGGGTCAGCTGCGACAATCGCGTCGCAGACCTCCCGCGCCTGGGTGATGATCTCGGCGTCCTGAATCAGCGACAGCAGCTTGACGTTGGTTTGCTTACCGGATTGCTCGGCGCCGAGGATATTGCCTTCACGGCGCAACTCGAGATCGCGTTCGGCAATCACGAATCCGTCGGTGGACGCCTCCAGAATCCGCAGGCGTTCAAACCCGCGACTGGCCGGATGCACCGGAGTCACCAGCAGGCACAATCCGGCAAGTGTGCCGCGTCCGACGCGACCGCGGAGTTGGTGCAGCGTGGCCAGGCCGAACAGATCGGCGTCCAAGACCACCATCACCGTCGCGTTCGGAACATCGACACCTACCTCAATCACGGTCGTCGAGACGAGTACATCGATCTGCCGATCGCCGAAGCGCCGCATGATCTCGTCCTTCTCATCACCGCCGAGGCGGCCATGCAACGTGCCCACGCGCAACCCCTGCAGCGGGCCTTCGCGCAACCACTGTTCAACCTGCGCAACTGCGGCCGAGGTGCGTTTGGGTTCCTTCGCAGAGCTACCAGAGGATTGCGGCTCGTCCGTGTCGTCGTCGAGATCGTCGGGTTCGTCCTCGTCGAGTCCGATCCGGGGGCATACGACGTACGCCTGACGCCCCTGCGCGACCTCCTCGCGGATTCGTTCCCACGCACGGTCCACCCAACTGGGTTTCTCTTGTGACGAAATCGCCGTCGTGGCTATCGGTGAACGTCCGGGCGGCAGATCAGACATCACCAGCACGTCCAAGTCGCCAAAGGCGGTCATCGCGATCGTCCGTGGAATCGGGGTCGCGGTCATCACCAACGTATGCGGGACGGCGCCCCCGCCTCCTTTACGACGCAGTACGTCGCGCTGTTCGACGCCGAATCGGTGCTGCTCGTCGACGACCACGAAACCGAGATCGGCGAAGGTGACCTTCTCCTCAAGTAGCGCGTGCGTCCCGATCACGATGTGCGCCGCGCCCGACGCCGCATCCAACAGTGCTTGTTTGCGCCGCGCGGCAGGCATTCCCGCTGACAGGACAACGACCTTGATCGCATCCTCGTGCGCACCGAGCGTGCCCGGCTCACCGAACGGGGCTAGTAACTGCTGGATCGAACGGGCATGTTGGTGGGCCAGCACCTCGGTCGGGGCGAGCATCGCGCTCTGCCCGCCGCTGGCAGCGACTTGAAGCATCGCGCGCAGCGCCACCAACGTCTTGCCCGATCCGACGTCACCCTGCAACAGCCGGTGCATCGGATGCTCGCGGGCGAGTTCGGCAGCCAACACTTTGCCGGCGTTGCGCTGCCCCATGGTCAGCTCGAATGGCAGCGCCGCGTCGAAGGCACTCAGCAACCCGCTGTCCGGGAGCGGCCGCGGTATCGCCGGCGCCAATGAGGTCTGCTTGCGCTGCACGCTCAGCGCAAGCTGGATCGTCAGCGCCTCTTGCAGCTTCAGCCGCGCGTCGGCGGCGCGGACCTGAGACATGTCCTTCGGGCGATGCTTATATCTGAATGCGGTGTCGAGATCTATCAGCCCAAGCCGTTCCCGATCCGCGCTCGGCAGCGGATCGTCGATCGGCGGCAGGACGTCGAGCGTTGTTTCTACGCACCGGCGGATCTTCCCGCTATCGAGCCCCTCCTTCGCCGGATAGATCGGCATCATCCGCTCGGAGAAGGCAGTGATATCGGTGAAGGTGAGTCCGTTTTGGCCGCTCGCCGGTTCGGGCATACCGGCGCCATCGACGAGCAACTCACAGCTCGGGTTGTTGAGTTGCCACGCATTGTTGAAGTGGCCCACGACGCCGGTAAACAGTCCCTGTTCCCCGGGAAGAAGGCGTTTGGCAACCCAAGGCTGATTCCAGAACACCGCCTCGATCGACCCGCTGCCGAGTCCAAGTTTCACGACACTGCGCCCTTTAGGACCACGTCCACGCTGTCTGGTTCCGGGACGCGCCGCGATCCAGGTGGACTCCCGAACCGTCGCGTGAAACGTGACCGCTTGCCCCAGGGTGAGGTCGGATTCCGAACTCACTTCGCCCAACTGCAGGTACTTGCGCGGGTAATGCATCAGCAGGTCGATGACCGACGAAAACTCCAGTTTCGCCGCGAGCGCCTTGGCCGAGCGCGCACCGATGACATCGGTCAGCGATGAGTCGACGGTGACCACGTATTACTCCACTCCCAGAATGACAGGGCGATCCGGATGCCCGCCGGGCAACGTAACGAGCTCAATCTCCGGGTGCCGATGAGCCAGGTCGGCCTCCAGATCCTCGGCGAGCCCGTCCGGCGCACGGCGTCCCACAACCAGGGTCACCATTTCACCTCCGGTGGCCAGCATCAGGTCCAGCAGCGCAATCGTGACTTCCAGGATGGACTCACCGATGGTGACCACGTCCGACCCGACGAGTCCGATCACGTCGCCGGCGCGGCACGGACCGACCATCGTGAGTGCGTCGCGGGCAGCGACAGTGACCTCGGCGTACCGGGTAGCTGCCGCCGCCTCGGCCATTGCCATAGCGTCGTCGCCGAAGTAGCGGTCCTCGTCACGCACCGCAAGCGCCGCGACACCCTGAACCACCGACTTGGTGGGCACGACCGCGACCTCGATTCCGGCTGAACGGGCCTCCGCGGCCGCAGCGTCGGCGACGGCGGCGCAATCACCCTCGTTCGGCAGGATCACGACCTTCTTGGCATGCGTGCGCTCAATCGCGGCAAGCACCTCAGCAGTGGACGGGCGACGATTGCCTCCGCTGTCGACCACCTGGGCACCTTCGGCCGCGAACACATCGCGCAGCGCATTTCCCGGCGCGATCGCAACGACGCCGACAGTTACGTTCGCCTCGTCCTCGACGAATGCGTCGAGGTAGGTCACCTCGATCGCACGCGGCCGGCCTACTGCCAACCCGGCTTCGATCGCCGCTCCGACGTCGGCGGTGTGCACATGGACCTTGTGCATGGCAGCGACCTGGGGTCCATCGGCGCTGGCGACCACAACGCTGTCACCGATCCGTTGCAGCGACGCGGTGAGGTGCTCAGCGTCCGAGGGCGACAACTCCAGCAGGTACACCACTTCGTATTGCGCCGAAGCGACCGCCGGGAGTGGTTCGGGCTCTAGATCCGGATCACGGTGCGCCCACCGCCGACCACCGGCCGGCGTGCCCGACGTGACCACAGCGAGCGCATCGAGAATGATCGATAGCCCGCGGCCGCCGGCATCGACTACACCCGCGCGCCGCAGCACCTCAAGCTGATCGGGCGTATGACGAACCGCCTCGGCCGCGGCGGCGGCGGCCGCGGTGGTCACGGCCGCCACCCCGGCCACGGTGCGCGCGACGTGTACCGCAGCCTGCTCGGCGGCGTCCGCGGCGCGATCGGCGACCGTGAGGATCGTGCCGTCCGCCGGATCGCCGACAGACTCCCGGGCGCGCTCCGCGCCGCGCCTGATTCCGGCGGCAAGGAGCGCCGGCGCGTCGGTGAGCGGCTCGCCGTCGGCCCGCGAGCCGAGCACCTCCGCCATGCCTCGCACGAACTGACTCAGGATGACGCCGGAATTCCCGCGCGCGCCCAGTAACGCGCCGCGGGCCATTACCGCGGCCGCCGAAGCGAGCGCGGCGGGCCGCTCCCGCCGCAGTGCCTCGGTCATCGCGCGCAACGTCAGCAACATATTCGTCCCGGTATCGCCGTCGGGGACCGGGAACACGTTGAGGCGATCGATCTCGTCGCGGTGCGCACCGAGTGCCTGCACGGCCGCCGCACACCACAGACGCACGGTGCGCGCGTCGATCCGCAGCCCTTGCGCGTGAGGGTCCGACGACATGGGCATGCGGATCCTTCCTGCGAGGCGTGCGGTGCTCACCTAGGTTAAGCGATCGCCAGCAGCCATCGACGGATCGCCGAAACTCTGCGACGATCATTTTCGACGCGACGTCCGACAGGGTAAATGTGGCGCAGCCGACGACCGGCCGACTTTACGAATAACCGGCCAGCCGTTACTCTAGTCAGGTTGTCATCTGCACATTTTCTCGATTTTCCAGGAGTTCCCGTGGCTAGCGTTTGCGACGTCTGTGGCAAGAAGCCGTCTTTCGGCAAGTCCGTGTCACACTCCCACCGCCGTACCAGCCGTCGTTGGAACCCGAACATCCAGCGCGTGCACGCGGTCGTTTCCGGTGGCACCCACAAGTCCCTGAATGCGTGCACGACCTGCATCAAGAGCGGCAAGGTCGTCAAGGGCTAACACGACGTACCCGAAAAGGGCAGCGACCATTCTGGTCGCTGCCCTTTTCGTTGTTCGGGACGCTGCCCTTCATTGCTCGTTCGGCGGCCGCGAACCACAGCCGCCTGGGCTGTGTGTCGCAGGGGGAGTTAGCGGCCGCCCGGATCTAGGCGACGCGCCCGCTCAGCGCCGCCTGCAGTATCTCCACGGTGGCGGTCTCGGTCAGTCTGGTCTGGTCGATGACGAGGTCGTACAGCGCGGCATCCGCGAGGTTGGTGCGATAGAAGGTTTTGCCGTATGCCAGTCGCGCCTTGTCATTGGCGTCCACCGTCTCGGCCGCTTCACGCACGGACAACTTCTTCGACGCCGCGAACGCTTCGATGCGGCGCTCTCGAGCTCCGGTCAGCCTCACATGCAGCGCCTCGGGGAAGTCACGCAACACGACCGATCCGGCGCGCCCGACGAACACTCCCCCAGATTCGGCGGCGATGGTGCGCATGACGCGCTCCGTCGTTTCGATGAACTTGCGTTCGTCGACGGCACTGCCCTGCGCGAGCACCTCGGTACCACTGATATCCGGCACCACCGCCATCGCGCTAATGAGCCGCCACAACCCGGTCGCTGCGCGGTTGTCCTGGGCAAGGACGTCGTCCATCGGGATGCCCAACTCACGTGAGACCGTGCGGGGCACCGCACGATCCACGAACGGGATTCTCAGGCGTTGAGCGAGCAGGGAACCGATGTGCGAGCCACGCACACCGAACGCCGTACTAACTGTGATTACCGTCATACCTAGATGATGTCATCTCTGCTCATCGTCGTCCTACCGATCACCAAAGTGTGTCCAGCCGGTGACCTCCTGAGGTACGCCGTCGAGCGTGACACGCGGCCCTTCCACCGCAGCCTCACGCACCTCGCCGACCACGCGCCACCCTTCGGGAACGCAATCAGGTGGGTAGGTTGCAGCCAACGCATGATCCTCGCCGCCGGCAGTGATCCACTGCAACGGATCGGCGCCGAGTGCGCCGGCAATCTCGGCCATCCGCGGCGGGATCTCAAAGCTAGCGCTGACCACATCGATCCAGACACCGCTTGCTTTGGCGATGTGCCCCAGATCTGCCAACAAGCCGTCGCTGACATCGCACATCGCGTGCGCGCCGTGCGCAAGCGCCCGCGGCCCCTCAGTGTACGGCGGCTGCGGGCGGCGATGCGCCTCGATGAAGGCCTTGCCTGAGCGGAACCCCCGCGACAGAATCGCCAACCCGGCCGCCGCATGTCCTAGCGTGCCGGCGACCGCGACGACATCGCCAGGCAGCGCGCCGGACCGCGCCACGGCGGCATGGCCCCCCAGGTCCCCGAGAGCGGTCACGCTGATCACGATCGCATCGCTGCTGGACATATCGCCGCCGACGAGCGCTGCACCGGCCGTTGCGCATTCATCACGCACACCGAGACTGAACGAGTCCAGCCACCGCAGTTCGGTCTGCGCCGGGCAGGCCAGTCCGATCACCACCGAGGTCGCTCGCGCGCCCATCGCAGCAATATCCGCGAGCGCGGACGCGACAACGCGGTGACCGATGTCCTCGGCACTGGACCAGTCCTGGCGGAAGTGCCGCCCCTCGACGTACACGTCGGTGCTGATGACCACGCGTTGGTCAGGGGCCGCCACCACTGCCGCGTCGTCGCCCGGACCGATGATCACCCCACCGCCGGTATCGGCGCCGGCCGTAGCGACGATCCGATCTATGACACCGAACTCGCCGGTAGCGCCTACTGTCTGACTGTCGTTCTGCACGTGTTGACGTTAGCAATCCTGCCCGCCGCGACGATCACACCGTCGCCGTCCACCCGACCGTTCTCCTGCCACATAGACTGGCCTGGTGCCCATGTCGCCAGCTCGCAAAGCAACCGCAATCGCCGTACCCGCCGCACTAGTCGCTGGCGGACTGACCGCGTGGATCATCGGCAGCAACCTGCCCGACGGTGAGGAATCGGCGGACACTGGACCGCTGATGAACGTGACCGTCGAGGAGATGGACGGCACCGAAGACCAGTGCGCGAACCTGGTGATTGGGCTACCGGATTCGCTGCAGGGCAATGACAAGCGTGCGGTCAAGGGACATCCCGGATCGTTGGCCTGGGGTGACCCGCCGACCACGCTGGTGTGTGGCGTGGCGAAGCCAGACGGACTCGATGATCCCGCCCCTAATCTCACCGCGGTGAACGGCGTGACCTGGCTGATCACCCAGGACGTCGACACCTCCGCATACGGACTACCCGGCAACAACGTGTTGTGGGTCGCCGTCGATCGCGAGGTGTACGTCGCCGTCGCCGTATCGACCGAGACCTCAGGCAGCGGCGTGATCTCGCCGATCTCGACGACCATCGGCGAGCGGCTGAAGTCAACCGGAGCCTGAGTCAGCTGGCCTCCCGTTTTGGCCTGCGACCCATCAGCGCGGGAACGATGTCGGCGGCGTTGCGGCCCTCGTGACAGATCATCACGATCGCCTCGGTGATCGGCATCTCGACGTCGTTGGCGCGCGCGAGATCGAGAATCGACCGACAGGATTTGACGCCCTCGGCTGTCTGCCTGGTCGCGGCGACAGCCTCGTCCAGACTCGCACCGGAACCCATCAACTCACCGAATGAGCGATTACGTGACAACGGTGAGATGCAGGTGGCGGCGAGGTCACCAATCCCCGCGAGCCCGGCAAAGGTGACCGCCTCGGCGCCCATCTTCACGCCGAGCCGGGAGGTCTCAGCCAGACCACGCGTCATCAGCGTCGCCTTGGTGTTATCACCGAAGCCCATCCCTTCGGCCATGCCGCAGGCCAGTGCGATGACGTTCTTCACCGCGCCGCCCAACTCGCACCCGATGACGTCAGTGCTGGTGTAGGGCCGCATGTAACTGGTTTGGCAGGTGCGCTGCACCTCCACCGCCCGTTCGTGATCGACACATGCGATCACGGTCGCCGCCGGCTGCTCGAGAGCGATCTCACGCGCCAAATTCGGTCCGGTCACCACCGCGACTCGTTCTGCGGCAACGTCGGCGACCTCAGCGATCACCTGCGACATCCGCATCATGGTGCCGAGTTCGATCCCCTTCATCAGGCTCACCAGCGTCGCCTCGGCACCGAGATACTGACGCCACTGACGCAGGTTCTCGCGCAACGTCTGCGACGGTACGGCGAGCACCACCAGGTCGGCGCCCGTCAACGCGACGGCGGGATCACTGGTCGCGCGCAGCGAGGTAGGCAAGTCGATATCGCCGAAATAGTCGCGATTACGATGCGTCTGGTTAATCTGGCGCGCGACGTCCTCTCGGCGAGCCCACAACTGGACTGACGCACCGGCGTCAGCAAGTACCTTCGCGAACGCAGTCCCCCAGGATCCGGCGCCCATCACCGCCGCACGCGTACTCATACCGCGTCGGATGCGTCATCGTCAGCGGTCTTTGCGCGCCCTGACGGGCGATACAACTCGGTCGGCGGCTGCTGCTGACGCATGAGCCCGACCTCGTCGGCGATCCGGCGCATCATCGCATCGGTCAATGCCCGAGCCGTCTCGTTATCGGTGCGCCCGTGGTACTGGCTGATATCCATGGGCTCCAATGCCCGGATGTGGGACTGCTTGCGCGGCAGGAGGTCGAGCTTCTTGGTGTGGTAGTCGTAGGACTGGTGCGCGCCCCACTGTGCGATCGGAATTACCGGCACGTCCGGTACGGCGAGCGCGATTCGCGCTATACCGGTCTTCGCGCGCATCGGCCAGAAGTCGGGATCGCGGGTCACGGTGCCCTCTGGATAGACCGCCACTACCCCGCCGGCGCGCAGGGTCTCGATCGCCGAATCAAGCGACGCCTGAGCCGCGGACGACCCACGGCTGACCGATATCTGACGCGCCTTCGTCATCAGTTTCCCGACAACCGGAACCTTGAACACACCGTCCTTGATCATGAAACTAGGCACGCGCCCTGCGGTCCATACGAACGAAGCGGTCGCCAGCGGATCCAGTACCGAGATGTGATTCAGCACCAGTAGCGCTGGACCTTCGAGGGGAATCTGCTCGCGTCCTTCAAACTTCTCTTTGAAGGTCAGCCTCGACAGATTGCGCACGACCGGGATCATCAGCCGAAGCGACCAGTTCAGCGGGCCCGCGGTACGGCGTCCTCGCTTGACGGGTTTGTTCACAGAGTCGCGCAATGCGCCGTCCTTTCACTTCGGTCCGGGTTCTCCACCACACTGAGTAGCAACAATAGCTAGTTGGGACACTGGTGACGATGACAACTCACAAGCCCGTCCGCTGGCATGTCGTCGTACCGGTGAAGGCGCGGTCGGCGTCCAAGACCAGACTCTCTCCCGACGCACGTCGAGGGCAACTCGCGCTGGCCTTTGCCCTGGACACATGTCATGCCGTCATACGGTGCGCGTCGGTCGAGTCCCTCGTCGTCGTCACCGATGACGAGGACGTTCGAATCCGAGCGCTCGAACTGGGCGCACGGGTCATCAGCGAGTTGGACGATCCACAGGTGCGCGGATTCGACCGGCTCAACGCAGCGCTGCGGTACGGCGTTGAGCAGGCCGGGCTCAGCACAGCACCCACGGCCGCGCTGACGGCCGACCTTCCCGCGCTACGACCCGCAGAGCTCGATCGCGCCCTGCGCGCGGCAGCGGCCCATCAGCGCGCATTTGTGCCCGATCATGAGGGCACGGGCACCTCGATGCTGACCGCGCTGCGCGGCGCGCGGCTGGCGCCACAGTTCGGAATCGCCTCCGCAGCAGCGCACCGTGACTCCGGGGCGGCCGAGCTAACACTGACCGACGTTCCGGGCCTGCGTCTGGACGTTGACTGGCAGCACGACTTGTTGGCGGTGCGCCGGCTGGGGTGCGGCGCAGCCACCAGCGCCATCCTCGAAGCCCAACACAGCGATTGCTAGGGAAATAACTGCAGAACTTGTGCCTCAGCGGCGGCGTTCCGGGCCACAATGGGCCAAACTTGAGGGATGACTGCCGAGCCCCTCGCCGATATCGCTACCTCACCGGAACGATTCACCAACCGGGAAATCTCCTGGTTGGATTTCAATGCCCGCGTCCTCGCCGCCGCGGAAGATTCACGCGTGCCGCTGCTGGAGCGCGTCAAGTTCCTCGCGATCTTCGCCAGTAACCTCGACGAGTTCTACATGGTGCGCGTGGCCGGCCTCAAGCGGCGTCAGGATATGGGCGTCATGGTTCGGTCGGCAGACGGCCGCACCGCCGCTGAGCAACTCGAGATGATCACCGAGAAGGCTCAGGGGCTCGTGCATCGGCACATCCGATGCTTCACCGATGACATTCAGCCGGCGCTTCGCGCGGAGGGCATCGAGATCGTCGCGCACGATCAACTCTCGGACGACGAGAAGAAGCGGATGGACGAGCATTTCTTGCGCAACGTATTCCCTGTTCTGACTCCGCTCGCAGTCGATCCAGCGCACCCCTTCCCATACATTTCTGGGCGCTCGCTGAACCTGGCGGTCGTTATTCGAGAGCCCGGCAGCAAGATCGAGCGGTTCGCGCGGGTCAAGATGCCCTCGAACATGCACCGATTGGTACGCGTCGGCAAAGCCCGATTTCTACCGTTGGAGTCGTTGATCTCGGCGAACCTCAGTGACCTTTTCCCCGGTATGGAGATCATCGACAGCCACCCGTTCCGGGTGACCCGTAATGCTGATCTGGACGTCGAAGAAGACCGCGACGAAGATCTGCTGCAGGCACTCGAACGTGAGTTGGCGCGGCGCCGGTTCGGCCCGGCCGTCCGACTAGAAGTCACCGACGAAATGGACGACAAGATCCTCGACCTACTCACCCGCGAGATCGACGTTGATCCGGTCGATGTGATCGTGGTTCCGGGCCTACTTGACCTGTCCTCGCTCTGGGCGATCATGGGCGTGGATCGTCCTGACCTCAAAGACAACGCCTTCGTTCCTGGATCCCCGGCACGGCTCGCGAAATCGGAATCCTTCTTCGACGTGCTTCGCGATGGGGATGTGCTGCTGCATCACCCGTACGATTCGTTTGCCACAACAACGCAGAAGTTCATCGAACAGGCAGCGAACGATCCTCAGGTGCTGGCGATCAAGCAAACCTTATACCGCACCTCCGGTGATTCGCCCATCGTGCATGCGCTGATCAACGCCGCCGAAGCAGGCAAACAGGTCGTGGTGCTGGTCGAGATCAAGGCGCGCTTCGATGAGGCAGCGAACATCAGTTGGGCGCGCAAACTGGAGCGCGCCGGATGCCACGTCGTGTACGGCATCGTCGGGCTGAAAACGCATTGCAAGACTGCTTTGGTCGTGCGGGAGGAGGCTGGCACGCTGCGGCGCTACTGCCATATCGGCACCGGAAACTACAACCCCAAGACAGCGCGGTTGTACGAGGACCTGGGCCTACTGACGGCAGATCCTGAGATCGGTGCCGACCTGACGGACCTATTCAACGTGCTCACCGGGTACTCCGGGCAGAAGTTCTACCGCAAGCTCCTGGTCGCGCCGCACGGCGTACGCAACGGGCTCATTGACCGGATCGAACGCGAAGCGGACCACGCGCGCGCGGGGCGCGAAGCACGCATCATCATCAAGAGCAACCACATCGTCGACGAAGAATCCATTGATGCGCTGTATCGCGCTTCACAGGCCGGTGTCCAGGTCGATCTGATAATCCGGACGAACTGTTCGGTGCGTCCCGGAGTCCCCGGGCTGTCGGAGAACATTCGGGTTCGGTCGATCGTCGGACGGTTCCTGGAACATTCGCGCGTGTCGTACTTCCACAATGACGCCCACCCCGAGGTGTTCATTGGGTCGGCCGATCTCATGCACCGCAACCTCGATCGACGCGTGGAAGTGTTGCTGCGAGTCGACGATTCCGCCGCACGTTCGCAAATTGTCGACATGGTCGAGCGCATGATGGACGACGACATCATCGGCTGGGACCTGCAGGCTGACGGCACCTGGCGGAACTCCGAAGGCGGCTCCGAGCGACAGATGATCGACTTCCAAGCTGAGCAAATCCGCCGCATCGGACGTTCCGAGTAGTCCGGCTGTGGCAAAGCAAGGCCGACTTACCGCCGCCGGCGGCGTGGTGTGGCGCGACGGTAAGAAGGGGCCCGAAGTGCTGTTGGTGCATCGCCCGCACCGCAACGATTGGTCACTACCCAAGGGCAAGCCCGAGGACGGCGAGAATGACCTCGACACCGCAGTCCGGGAGGTCACCGAGGAGACCGGTGTCCGTTTCGTGCTCGGTGCGCGGCTGGGATCGGTGACATATCCGGTCAAGGGCAAGAAGAAGACTGTCAACTACTGGGCGATGCGGCAGTGCGAGCGCGATAGCCCGGGGATCGGTCCGATCGATGACGGCGAGGTCGACGATCTCGCGTGGCATAGCCTGCCCTCGGCGTACCGGACACTCAGCTACCCAGAGGATGCGGAGATCCTGCGCACGTTCGACAAGCGCGGTCAGGGTTGCCCTTCGTTGATCCTTGTCCGGCACGCCTCGGCCGGTAAGCGCTCAGAATGGTCGGGTGACGACGCAGATCGGCCACTGGATGACACCGGAATGGCGCAGGCGTCGACATTGCGGTCGTTCGCGGCGTTCGCGCCGACACGGCTATTCACGGCGCCACTGACACGCTGTGTACAGACCGCGCGGCCGATCGCCGACGCCATGGGGTTACGGATCAAGAAGTCCGCCGCGTTCGCCGATGCGGCGCTGAAGTCGGACGCCGCCGATTCCCTGGAGCGATTGCGCGCCCTGGCAGGTGGGTCGGACGGCGCGGCGACAGTAGTGGTGAGTCAGGGAGACCTGATCGCTGCCGCACTTGAGGATCTGCCCGCGACCTTCACCGCATCGCGTACGCGCCAGAAGGGCTCCGTGTGGGTGTTCTGCGCGGCGGACGGCATCATTACCGCCGCGGACTACTACCCGCCGTCGCTGGCGCTGTAGCGTCGCTCGCCCGCGCGCACGAAAAGGGGCGGGGAACGATCACAAGATCGCTCCCCGCCCCTGCTTTCGGTTCAGGTGCTACCGCTTCGCAGGCGACTTGCGGGCCGTGGTCTTCTTGGCCGGCGCCTTGCGTGCCGTGGTCTTCTTAGCCGTGGCAGTGGTCTTCTTCGCCGCAGCGGTCTTCTTAGCGGCCGCTGCCGTCGTCTTGCGCGCCGTCGCCTTAGCGGCGGTGGTCTTCTTCGCAGCAGTGGTCTTCTTCGCAGCAGTGGTCTTCTTAGCGGCCGCTGCCGTCGTCTTTTTCGCCGGTGCGGTTGACTTAGCAGCAGCCGTCTTCTTCGCTGCTGCGGCCTTCGCGGCACGCGGTGCCGCGCCGAGTTTGATCTGGCCGCCGACAACGCCCTTGAATTTCGTGCCCGGGCGGAATGCGGGAACGGAAGTCTTCTTCAGCTTGACCGGTTCGCCGGTCGCGGGGTTACGCGCGATGCGCGCTGCACGCGGGCGACGCTCGAAGACGCCGAACCCCGCGATAGACACCTTCTCGCCCTTGCCAACGGCTCGGAACACGATGTCGGTGAAGGCATCGATCGTTTCATTAGCGCGCTTTTTGTCACCGTCGAGTCGAGCGGCGAGCGCATCTATGAGCTCGGACTTGTTCACTGTGTCCTCCCAAGGACTTACTCGTGCGCTGCTGCCGCCTTGTATCTGGCGCAAACGCGGCCGCTCTCTTGACCGGCTTATGCAACAACGGTAGGGAATTAGGGGCTACGGATCAATAACCGTAGCCCCTAATTCGTATGCGTGTCAGCGCGATTCGCTCACAGTTATCGGTTGCGTTGTTACTGGGTGACGGGCTTGAACTGCGGTCGCTTCGCCTCGTACTCGTCGATTTTGTCGGCATTGCGCAGCGTCAGGCCGATGTCGTCGAGCCCCTCCATCAGCCGCCACCGGCTGTAATCATCGATCTCGAAGTCGATCACCTTGGCCGCGGAATCGCTTTCATTGCTCAGATCGGAGCCTTCGACGGTGATCGTCCGAGCTTCGAGATTCACGGTCGCTCGGGTAGCTGGATCCTGCTCGGCGACGCTCATCAGCCACTCGACCTCAGCCTCGGACAACACGATGGTCAGCAGGCCGTCCTTGAGCGAGTTTCCGCGAAAGATGTCGGCAAACCGGGGGGAAATCACAACGCGAAATCCGCCATCCCGTAGTGCCCAAACCGCGTGCTCACGCGAGGATCCGGTGCCGAAGTCGGGTCCGGCGACGAGAATCGACGCGCCGGAGTACTCCGCGCGGTTGAGCACGAAGTCCTTTTCGTTTGCTCGCCAGGATGAAAACAGCCCATCCTCGAAGCCCGTCTTCGTCACGCGCTTGAGGTACACGGCGGGGATGATCTGGTCCGTGTCGACGTTGTTGCGCCGCAACGGAGCCATTGTTCCGGTGTGAGTAGAGAACTTCTGCATCGTCGATACCTACTTATCCAGATCGCTCGGGGAGGAAAGGGTTCCGCGCACGGCGGTCGCCGCAGCAACGAGGGGCGAGACCAGGTGGGTGCGCCCACCCTTGCCCTGCCGACCCTCGAAGTTGCGATTCGAGGTGGATGCCGAACGTTCTCCCGGAGCCAATTGGTCCGGGTTCATTCCCAGGCACATTGAGCATCCCGCCGACCGCCATTCGGCACCGGCCGCCGAGAAGACAGCGTCTAGCCCTTCAGCTTCAGCCTGCTGCTTAACCTTCATCGATCCAGGGACGACCAGCATCCGCACGCTATCGGCGACCTTGCGCCCCTTGATGATGTCCGCGGCAGCGCGCAGATCCTCGATGCGGCCGTTGGTGCACGAACCGACGAAGACGGTATCGACCTTGACCTCGCGCAACGGAGTGTTCGGCTCCAGCCCCATGTAGGTCAACGCGCTTTCGGCCGCGCCGCGCTGTTCGACGTCCTCGATCTTCGCCGGATCCGGGACATTGCTGCCCAACGGAAGTCCCTGGCCGGGGTTGGTCCCCCAGGTCACGAATGGCGTCAATGATGCAGTGTCGAGTACGACCTCGGTGTCGAAGGTAGCGTCGTCATCGGTACGCAACGACTTCCAATACTCGACCGCTGCGTCCCAGTCGGCGCCCTGCGGTGCGCGCTCGCGTCCATTGAGGAACTCAAACGTGGTGTCGTCCGGAGCAATCATGCCGGCGCGAGCACCGGCTTCAATGGACATATTGCAGACGGTCATCCGCGCTTCCATGGACAGCGCCCGAATAGCTGATCCGCGGTACTCAATGACATGGCCTTGGCCGCCGCCGGTGCCGATCTGCGCGATTACCGCCAGGATGATGTCCTTCGCCGTGACATCCGGCCCCAACTCGCCGTCGACCGTGACCGACATCGTCTTGAACGGACGCAACGGCAACGTCTGCGTAGCCATGACCTGCTCGACCTCGGAGGTACCGATACCGAACGCGAGCGCCCCGAAGGCGCCGTGCGTCGAGGTGTGGCTATCGCCGCAGACCACGGTCATTCCCGGCTGCGTCAGACCCAACTGCGGACCGATCACGTGCACGATGCCCTGGTTCTCATTACCCATCGGGAAGATCGGTACGCCGAACTCGGCGCAGTTCTTGCGGAGCGTCTCCACCTGCAGGCGCGAAACCGGGTCGGCGATCGGCTTGTCGACATCGGTCGTGGGGACGTTATGGTCTTCGGTCGCCAGCGTCAGGTCGGTACGCCGCACCGGGCGGCCGGCTGCGCGCAGCCCGTCGAACGCCTGGGGGCTCGTGACCTCATGCAGCAGGTGCAAATCGATGTACAACAGGTCGGGTTCGCCGTCGGCTTTGTGCACGACGTGCTGTTCCCAGATCTTTTCGGCGAGTGTCTGGCCCATCTCGCGTCACCATTCCTTCGATCTATTCTCACTATTTGGGAGCATGTCTCAATACGTGAAATTGTAATCCCACATCGGTGGGCCCGGTAATACCATCCCATCAAATGGGACCGTAGTATCGCCGCATGGAACAAGCGGCGACCGGTATCGGAGTACTTGACAAGGCAGTGGCGATCATCGATTGCTGCGCCGAATCCCCACGCTCGCTCGCCGAGCTCGTAGAGCAACTAGGGCTCCCCCGAGCGACAGCACACCGAATCGCCTCCGCCCTAGAAACACACCGAATTTTACGGCGCGACAATCAGAGCCGCTGGGTCGTCGGTCCCGCGGTCCTTGAATTGGCTGCGTTCGCCCGCGATCCGCTCGTCGATGCCGCTTCGGCGGTGCTGCGAAAGCTGCGCGACCTCACCGGAGAAAGCGCTCAGCTATTTGTTCGCGAAGACGATGTCCGGGTCTGCGTGGCCGCGTCCGAACGATCCAGCGGTCTGCGTGACACCGTCCCGATCGGCGCGCGCCTGTCGATGAAGGCAGGTTCTGCCGCCCATGTCCTGCTGGCATGGAGCGACGAGAAGGACATCATGCACATCCTCGCCGATTCAGCGTTCACCACGCGCACGGTGGCCGGCGTACGGCGCCGCGGCTGGTCAGCCAGCATCGCCGAACGCGAGCCGGGGGTCGCGTCGATCTCGGCACCGGTCCGCGATGTGCGCGGTGCGGTGGTAGCTGCGATATCGATATCGGGCCCCGCCGAACGCATTGGCCGCTCCCCCGGCACGCGGCTGTCGCGGCCACTGCTAAACGCCGCAGCGGAACTCGAACGCAAGCTCTAGCCACCGCGAGTACCCAAAAACGCAAAAGACCCACCGCGCGGTGGGTCTTTTGCGTTGGTACCCCCGACCGGGTTCGAACCGGCGTTACCGCCTTGAGAGGGCGGCGTCCTGGACCACTAGACGACGGGGGCGTGGTGCTGCAGATGCTGGACGATCTTGCGGGCCCTGCATTCTGACGCGAGAAGGAACTCTACCAGACGCACAGCGGAGTCGATCAGCAGCCCCACACTTCGCCTCAGGTGCCGTTCTCTCGCCGTCAATATCGAACTCCGGACAGAGCGCGAACCCCACGAGCGCGCTGATCCCGCAAGCCACATTGCGGCGGGGACCTTTCGGGCCCTCAACGAGATCCGGTCTCGACGCCGCATTGTGCCCCTGACCCGTAGGCAGGTACGCGCTGTCATCGACACTTATCAGCCTGCGCCGGCGCTCCAGAGCCGGCATCGAGGCGCTCGGTCCAGACCGTCGCCGGTGCATTCCACACTTCGATGTGATCAGCGCCCGAACCTCTTTCGATTTGGTCACGACTCTGCCCGCCCGATCCACATTCTTCTATTCTTGGGCCGCACGACCGGTTGTCCACCTGCACAGGGATCCCGCACTATCTCGATGTTCGCCGCCGCGATTCTCGGCGCGGTGGCGCTCGTCGGCTGCTCCGCGACTTCATCGCCGGAGCCCGCAGATTCAGGGACCGAAGACGCGACCGCTACTGAAACCGAAGACGCGGGCACTGCTGAAACGGTCGAAGCAGAGGTCCCGACGGGGCTCGAGGACGCCGACTTCGGAAACCTCACCTGGACATTCCGACCCGGCGGCAACGTGCCTGAGACCACGCAGGTCGAGCTCATCGACGGCACTGCCTCAGACGGACTGGTCAGTTACGAGCTCGGCGAGGTCGTGCTCTCCGACCTCACCGGCGACGGTCGTATGGACGCGGCCGTACAGCTCACCGTTCTCGACGGGAACGCGCTCGACGATCAGTGGTACCTCTGGATCGCAACCGATGACGGGCCAGTGCAGTCCACGCTGCCAGTGGCACGAATGGCGCATTGCGGCACGGTTATCCACTCCGTCACCGCCGTCGACGGTGGCGTGCAGATTCACGAAACCCGCCGCAGCGTCACAGACCAGGCGGTGCCGTGCTCCGACCCGGGTAGCGACGAGCGCACCCGCACCGTCGCGGCGATCGAGGCGCGGAACACGGGTGAATGGTGGCCTGTGCAAACCGCGCCGTTCAACGCATTCGGCGGGCTTTGCCCGATGACCACGCACCCGGACACCTACGAGAATGACGCGACGCTCTATCCAGTGCCCGATCTCGACGCGGGCGCACCGCTGGCGCCCACAGATGCACCCGAGGTGTTCGAGATCGAGGGCTGGCCCGTCTACGGCGAACCTTTCCCGGGCTGGGTGCTCGCCGGCGTCAAGCACGGCGGCGATCTAGGATGCGCCTGGGCCGAGCGCCCATAGCCGCTCACCGGCCCACTGCGCGTTCGTCCATCAGCCGGCGATTCGCCAGATCGACTTTTCCTGTTGAGGACGTTCCGGGAGGAGAACCCCGACGTCTCGCTCACACCGAGTCGAACGAACGCCGAGTCGAAAGAAAACACAGCCGATCGAATACACAAAGAAGGCCAGCAGTCACCCGCAGATTGGGCCGTGCGGTCAATCAGACATTCCGCGCTACCAAGAGAACTACGGCCTAATGGCTGGGGTACCAGGACTCGAACCTAGACTAACTGAACCAGAATCAGTCGTGCTGCCAATTACACCATACCCCAAGAGCACTCACCCGTTGCTGGTGCTGCAACCGCTCGAGCGCCAGCGATAAATATTACCGGAGCGCCGTTCGAGATCGCTAGCCGGGTGCCTGTGCTTCGCGCTACATCGAGCGCACAACTACTCGTCCTCGACCACCGGATTCGTCAGTTCCAAATCGCCAACGGTGACCGTGACTGAATTTCCGGCCACGATCGGGCCGACGCCTTCTGGCGTACCGGTGATGATGACGTCTCCCGGCAGCAGCGTCATCACATGGGACACATAGGAGATCAGCGTCGGTACGTCGAAGATCATCCGCGCGGTCGTTGAATCCTGTCGCGGTTGCGAATCCACCGTGCACGCGATACGCACATCGTCGTACGCCATATCGGTGTCGATCCACGGCCCGATCGGGCAGAACGAATCGAACCCTTTCGCGCGACCCCACTGCCCGTCGGACTTCTGTAGATCGCGCGCGGAGATGTCGTTGGCTGCGGTGATCCCAAAGATCGCGGCGTCCGCGTTCTCCCGGCTGACCTTCCGCGCCCCGCTCGCGCCGATCACTACGGCCAGTTCTGCCTCGTGCTCGACGTGCTGGCTCGCCGCGGGCAGCCGGATCTGATCGCCTGGACCGATCACCGATGTCGACGGCTTGAGAAACAGCATCGGCTGTTTGGGCACCTCGTTGCCCATTTCGGCGGCGTGCGCTGCATAGTTACGCCCGACACACACCACCTTGCTCGGCAGGATCGGCGACAACATCCGTACGTCATCCAACGACCAACGATGTCCGGTGCGCGCCAGTTCGCCGAACGGGTGTCCATCGATCGCCTCGACCGTCCACCCGGATTTATCACCGGTTCCGTCGATCACCCCGAACGTCATCTGACCCTGCGGGGTTACGAACCGAGCGATACGCATGCGTCCTCCAGTAGATCGAGCTGCTGCCGGAAACGGTACCCCGGCCTTACCGGCGATCGGGCCCGCACTCCTCATCATCAACCGATGGCGCCGCGTCGTCTCCCCTCCCTCGTTCGACGACCGATCACGCTGGTCCGCCGCTCGGGCCGATCGGCCAGGTTGGCCGATGGGTGCCATGGCGGGCTACTTCTTCGTCAGGGCGACGTACGCGACTCTCGCTCTGGAACAGCACTGCCAATGCGGAGCGCGCAGCGCCTGCCTGCGAGGAGCGCTCGGCATAGGATTGGATAAGACCCTGTGCAGGCGAGGAGTAGCGGCGATGACTACCACCGATGACACCGAACCCGTCGGCGGCGTGCTGGTCGGCGACGATGGTTCACCTCGAGCGAGCGAGGCATTGGACTACGCGGCGGCCGAAGCCGCCCGCCGCGGTTGCGCCCTACATGTAGTGCGCGCGTGGAACGTCAAGAACGCAGTGCGTCCGCACGACACCGCGCCCGGGCTCATCCCGTCGACCCACGAGTTCGGCGAGGCCGTGCGCGCCCATACCCTTCCCCGAGCCAAAGCGGCCGCCGAGCGACACGGAATCGCCGATGCCGTACACGTCCATGCGCTGCACGGTGCGGCGACCAAGACGCTGCTGGATCTCTCGCACCAGTGCGATGTGCTGGTCGTCGGCTCGCAAGGTCTCAGTGGGATGACCGGGCGATTGCTCGGGTCGGTGGCCAATACCGTGGTGCGCGAAGCAGGCTGCCCGGTGATCGTTGTTCGCGGCCGCCATTCGTGACCGTCCCGCACGACTGGCGCAAACGCGAGCGCGAGCACCTAGATCGCGTTGAACCACTCCTCGCCGGCCATGAACAACGGCGATCCGAGGGAGCGGCGCACCCCGTCGAAGACTTTCTGTTCACGTACTACACGTACCGTCCGAATCAGTTGCGCCGCTGGCATCCTGGGCTCGGCCACACCATCGCTGACCCGCATGCTCCGCACGGTGCCTCGCCGTACTACCGAGCGCTGCGCGACGGATCGTTGACGGTCGATACTTCGGTGATGTCACAACGCCGCGGAACGCTGATCGACGCCGTGACACGGATCCTGCGCGCGACGCTAGAACGCCCGCCGATGCTCGGCTGTTTCGGGATGCACGAATGGGCGATGGTGTACCGCATCGGCGCGCACGACGTCCGGCACAACTCATGGCCGCTTCGGCTGCAGCCTAGCAACATCGCCAATGTCGTTGAGGAGCGTGGGTTGCGCTGCACCCACTTCGATGCCTTCCGGTTCTTTACCGAACCCGCCGCCCCGCGCAACGAACATGCGCTTTCTCGTACGACTCAGGCGGAATTCGAGCAGCCCGGCTGCCTGCACGCAGGGATGGATTTGTACAAGTGGGCCTACAAACTCTCCCCCGCGGTGAGTTCTGAGTTGGTACTCGATGCCTTCGAGCTCGCGCGCGATATTCGGTACGTCGACATGCAAGCGAGCCCGTACGATCTCGCTGATTTGGGAGTGCCACCCATCGCCGTCGATACCGCATCGGGTCGCGCGCAGTACGTCTCCCTGCAACGCGAGTTCACCGATCGCGCGCAGCCGATCCGGCGGCGGCTGCTGGAGATCTGCCAGCAACTCGCCGCCTGATCCGCTCATCTCGATGTCACCAAAGGCTCCTTAGAGCCGCACCTCGATCAGCGCGGGGCCGTCAGTGGCCAGACCGGCGCGCATCTGCGTGGCCAGCTCGTCCATGGTGCTAGCTGCGGTCGCGGGTACGCCCAGGGACTTCGCCAGCCCGACGAAGTCGATCGCCGGATTGTCCAGATCCAGCAAGGCGCGGGCCTTCTCCCCGAACTGTGGTACGCCGACGTTGTGCATTTCGTGGTGCAAGATCCCGTACTTCTGGTTGGCGAAGATCAGCACCAGCATGTTCAGGTTCTCGCGCGCCGCCGTCCACAATGCCTGCGGCTGATACATCGCGCTGCCGTCGCTCTCCAACACGATCACCTTGCGGTCGGGACAGGCAACGGCCGCGCCCACCCCGCACGGCATCGCGTAACCGATCGAGCCGCCGGAACCCACTAGCCAATCGTGCGGGCGTACCGACTCGGTCTCCGGAACGAGCGCGCGGCCGGACGTGATCGACTCGTCGACGACGATTGCGTCCTCCGGCAGCAGAGCCCCGATCAGCGCGCCGAGCTTGTCGATACTCATCGCGCCGCTGGGCACCTGCGGCAAGAGGAGTTCGCTGGTACGCACGGTCGCGTGCTCAGCCCCGAGCTCGGCGACCAGCGACTCCAGCGCGCGAGTCAAGTCCTGATCCTCCCGCGCCACCTCGATGACCCGGGTATCGCGGTGATACAGCACGCTGGGCTTGTCCGGGTACGCGAAGAAGCTCACCGGCGCTTTCGCGCCGACCAATAGCAAGGTGTCGAACTGCTCGAGGAACTTCGTTGCCGGCTCGGGGTTATAGGGGATCCGTTCCACCGGTACCCGTCCGGCGCCGCGGGTGATCCGCGAGGTCATCGTCGGCGCCAGCAACCGCGCGCCAGTCGCGGCAGCGATCCGGCCGGCCGCCTCCAACGGGCCCTCCAGAGTGGCCCCGGGCCCCAATATCAGCGCCGCCGACTGACCGGTGCTCAACGCCGCGGCTGCCGCGGTGATGGCCTGCTCGTCGGCCGGTGAAGCGTCCGGTGAGCTGGCTAGATCGCCGGTGGCCTCGGTGGTGACCTCATTCCACGCGGCATCAGCAGGCAGGATCAGCGAGGCGATACGACCTGGACGACGCCACGACTCGCGAATCGCTGCGGTGGTGTCCGTGGCCACGCTATTGGCGTCCGGAGTCGTGCGGACCCAGTGGCTGAAGGGGCGCGCCGCACCTTCGATATCCGACGTCAACGGAGCGTCCAGATGACGGTGATAGGTGGCGTGATCGCCGATGACATTGACGATCGGCGATTTCGCGCGCAAGGCGTTATGCAGATTCGACAGTCCGTTGGCCATTCCCGGACCGAGGTGCAGCAAGGTCACGGCGGGCTTTTCGCTCATCCGGGCGTAGCCATCCGCCGCACCGGTCACCGTGCCCTCGAACTGTCCGAGCACGCATCGCATCCCATCGGTGTCATCGAGCGCGGCCACGAAATGCATCTCAGACGTCCCTGGGTTCGCGAAGCACACCTCGACGCCGTTGGCGACGAGGGTGTTCATCAACGAATGCGCACCGTTCATAGCTATGCCTCCGTGTAGATTTCCACTAACTCATTTGTTCCAACTTAGAACCGCGCACGCTGACGCGGACCACGGAGGTCACCATGTGGGCATTTCGGATGATTGCGCCGCGGCGCATGGAGCGCATTGACGTTCCCGACTTGGACGCCGCCTCGCTGGCGCCCGGACATCTCTTGCTACGACCGATGCACGGTGGCCTGTGCGGCAGCGACTATCCCGCGTATCGAGGCCTGAAGTCCCAGCTGATCAACGAAGACGGGGCACTCGCGGCCGAGTCCAACGGCTTCCCACTGCACGAGGTCGTCGGCGAGGTCGTCGCCGACCCAACCGGAACCCACCAGCCGGGGACGGTCGTGGTCGGCTGGGCGACCGGATTCGACGCACTCGCTGAACTGGTCGCGACCAAGGCCAGCAGTGTGGTGGCAGTACCGGACGACATTGAGGTTGCCGACGCCATCACCCTGCAGCCGTTGGCCTGCGTGCTCTACACCCTGGATCGGCTCACCGATTGCCTACCTGGCGCGAAGGTCGCGGTCATCGGCCTCGGCCCGATCGGTTTGTTGTTTGCCCACGGCGCGAAGCAGCGCGGCGCCGCCAGCGTGACTGGGGTTGATCCGGCGGACCGCAGCGCGATCGCCGCCGAATTCGGAATCGATGACGTCATCACCACGACGAGCGATCGCTGGGCGAGCCGGCTCACCACCGATCCGGTGCGATATGACGTGGTCATCGAGGCCGTCGGTCATCAGGTCGGCACCCTCACCGACGCGGTGAATGCCGTGCGGATGGGCGGAACCATCTTCTACTTCGGCATCCCGGACGACAGGATCTACCCGTTCCCGATGGCAGTATTCCTACGCCGTAGCGCCCGCCTGGTCAGCGGCGCCGTCCTCGATCACGGCGCGTCGTTGGATGTGGCGATCGAATATGCGCGTTCGCACCCGACACTGCTCGCACAAAATATCTCGCATCGCTTCGATATTGCCGATGCGAATGAGGCGTTCGAGGTCGGCATCTCCACATTCGGTGACCGCCGAAAGGTCGTGCTCGACTACTGAGCCGAGATACCCGTTGAATGAAACCGGTCTCGGGCCCCGTTTCGTCTAGGGTTAATGATCGTGACTGCTGAGCCCCCTACCACCAGCACTGATGACAGCTCCGCGGGCGTGCGCTCGCTGATCGTCCGACGCGACGTACGCCGGAACCTACGATCCGCGTTCGCGCTGCTGGGCGTGTGTGTGCTGCTGGTGTTTTGGGTGCCTGCGATCATCGTGCTAGGTCGCTCGGAGGCTGCGTACTTCACCAACGGAATCCTGTGGTCGGCACTCATTGCGACGGTCATCGCGCTGCTGGTTGGCGCCGGACTGACGCTGTGGTGGGCCAGTCGCGGACGGGTGCTGCTCAGTGCGGATACAGCGAGGATCCGGGTCCCGGCCAGTCGCCGGCATCCGGCGCTCGAGGCCGCCTGGGCTGACGTGGCGATGATCCGCCTAATTGGCACCAGGAATCCAACGCTGGCGATCCACGTACGCGAGATTCACGACGAGCAGTCAGCCGAAATTGCGGAGCCGCAACTCGACCTCAGCGAGCCGGAATTCCTACGACCACTGGACTTTCAGTCCAATCCCCCGCCGCCGACGCAACTACCGAGCGAGGACGCGTTCGACAAGATCAAGCCGCTATCGCAGCAGGAGGAGGAGTCCAAGGACGGACCGGAGCTTCGTCCGAAGCCCGGAGCGGCGCTCCATGCCACACCGTACGTAGTGTCGCTGGCAAACACTGACCCGCCACTCTCGGAGGTATTACGCGCTATCACGGTGCTTTCGGCCGGCAGGGTCCGACTCGACTGAGCGCGCCCTCGACCGAACCCGCGAGGTGGGTCGCCTAAGCCTCCAGGGCGTACGCGACGCTGTCGACGAGAGCGGTCCACGAAGCCTCGACGACGTTCTGATGCACGCCGACCGTGGTCCAGGTGCGTTCACCATCAGTACTGTCGATCAATACGCGGGTCGTCGCATCGGTGCCGGCCCGTCCCTCGAGGATCCGCACCTTGTAGTCAGCCAGTTCGATGCCAGCCAACTGCGGGAAATGGCCGATGATCGCCTGACGTAGAGCCTGGTCCAATGCATTGACCGGGCCGTTTCCTTCGGCGGTCGCAATCACCCGGGAATCGCCAACGAGGACCTTGACGGTGGCTTCGGAAATCATCACGCCGTCGCGGTGTTCGACGATGACGCGATACGACTCGAGGGTGAAAGCCCGCCGACGTTGCGGATCGCGCTCATCACGCAGGAGCAGTTCGAAGGAAGCGTCGGCGGCCTCATAGGACCACCCCTCTGCCTCGCGTTTCTTGACGATCTCGACTACTCGCCCCACGGCCGCCGGATCATTGGCGATATCTACACCGAGCTCACGGCCCTTGAGTTCGACGCTCGCGCGGCCGGCCATTTCGGTGACCAGGATGCGCATATCGTTGCCGACTTCGGCGGGGTCCATGTGGTTGTACAGTTCGGGCGCAACCTTGATCGCGCTGGCATGCAAACCAGCCTTGTGCGCGAACGAGGAGGCACCGACGTACGGCTGGTGCGAATCGGGGGCAAGGTTTGCCAGTTCGGCCAGCGCGTGCGAGATCCGCTGCATTTCCGCGAAACACCCCTCGGGCAGCACCTTCATATCAAGCTTGGCGACCAAGCCGCCGAGAACGCCGAAGAGATCGGCGTTTCCGGTGCGTTCGCCGTACCCGTTGGCGGTGCACTGCACGTGGCTGACACCGGCCTGTACGCCGGTGAGGGTGTTCGCAACCGCACAGCCGGTGTCGTCCTGGCAGTGAATGCCCAGGCGTCCCTGCACGGCGGCGCGGACTTCGCTGACCACATCATGGATACCGCCGGGCAGCATTCCGCCGTTGGTATCGCACATGACCACGACGTCGGCGCCGGCCTCGAAGGCCGCGGTCATCACGGACAGGGTGTACGCCGAGTCGTATTTATAGCCGTCGAAGAAATGCTCGCAATCGACGAAAACCCGCCGACCCTGCGCGACGAGGTGTGCGACGGTGTCGCTCACCATCGCGAGGTTCTCCGCACGCGAGGTGCGTAGCGCCTGTTCGACGTGTCGCACGTCAGACTTGGCAACCAGACAGATCACCGGTGCCTGCGAGTCCAGCAGCGCCTGCACCTGCGGATCAGCAGCCGCCGTACCGCCCGCTTTTCGGGTAGACCCAAACGCCACCAGTTGTGCCGTCTTCAGGTCAAGCTCGGTCCGGGCGCGCTCGAAGAACTCGGTGTCCTTCGGTAGCGCGCCCGGCCAGCCACCCTCGATGAATCCCACACCCTGCTCGTCGAGCAGACGCGCGACCGCGAGCTTGTCCGCAACGGAGTAACTAATCCCCTCACGCTGAGCACCATCGCGCAGCGTCGTGTCATATACGTGGAAGGAATCGCCGAGCGGGCTCACCTGGGTAGTCATCGAGTTTTCCTTTGATAGGGACGATCTAGGAATCGGCTACGAGATTGGCGATACGGTCACCGATATCGGTGGTCGAGCCGGCGTTGTTGCGGTCACGAGCCGCGAGGTCAGCCGTCACGGCCTTCTCGATTCGCGCCGCCGTAGCCGCATCGCCCATGTGATCCAGCAGCATGCTCGCCGACAGAATGGCAGCTGTCGGGTCGGCCAGGTTCTGCCCCGCGATATCGGGGGCCGAACCGTGCACCGGCTCGAACATCGACGGGTTTGCACGGGATGCATCGATATTGCCCGATGCCGCCAGCCCGATACCGCCGGTCACCGCCGCGGCGAGGTCGGTCACGATGTCACCGAACAGGTTGTCGGTGACGATGACATCGAACCGCTGCGGGTCGGTCACCAGGTAGATCATTGCGGCATCGACGTGGGAGTACGCCGTCGTCACGTCCGGGTACTGCTGCGCGACCTCATCGAACGTGCGCTGCCACAGCCCGCCCGCGTGCACGAGCACGTTGGTCTTGTGGACCAGAGTGATGTGCTTGCGGGGACGCTTCTGCGCGGTCTCGAAAGCCGCCTCGATCACCCTGCGAGCGCCGAACGCAGTGTTCAGCGACACCTCAGTGGCAATCTCGTTGGCGGTTCCTTGACGGATCACTCCTCCGTTGCCGACGTACGGGCCTTCGGTTCCCTCGCGGAAGACGACGAAGTCGATCTGCGGGTCCCCGGCGAGCACCGATTCGGTGTTCGGATACAGCTTCGATGGGCGTAAGTTCACGTAGTGCTCGAACGCGAACCGCAGTTTCAGGAGCATCCCGCGCTCGAGAATCCCCGGTGGCACAGACGGATCACCAATCGCGCCGAGCAAGATCGCGTCGTGGCCACGCAGTTCTTCCAGGACCGATTCGGGCAGCAGTTCGCCCGTCTCGTGCCAGAACTTCGCGCCAAGGGTGTACGACGTCTGCTCACTGGCCACGCCTGCGGCCTCGAGCACCTTCAGTGCTTCGGCGGTGACCTCGATGCCGATTCCGTCACCGGGGATTACTGCGAGCTTCATCAGCGGGCCGCCGTGCCTTCCTGGTAGTCGTCCTGACTCGCGACCCAGCTCATGAGCTTGCGCAGCTCACGACCGGTGGCCTCGATCGGGTGCGCCTCCTGCTCGGCGCGACGGGCCTTGAAGTCAGGAGCGCCAGCGGCCTGGTCGTCCATGAAGGCCTGCGCCCACGAGCCGTCTCGGATCGCGCCGAGAACGGACTTCATGTTCTCCTTGACGCGGTCGTCGACAACCTTCGGACCCGAGGTGTAGTCGCCGTACTCGGCGGTGTCGGAGACGGACCAACGCTGCTTAGCGATGCCGCCCTCGTACATCAGGTCGACGATCAGCTTCAACTCATGCAAGCACTCGAAGTACGCGACCTCAGGCTGGTAGCCGGCCTCAGTCAGCACCTCGAACCCCTGCTGGACCAGGCGGCTCACGCCACCACATAGCACCGACTGCTCGCCGAACAGGTCGGTTTCGGTCTCCTCGGTGAAGGTGGTCTGAATGACGCCGGCGCGGGTACCACCGATCGCCTTCGCGTAGGACAGCGCCAACGCGAGCGTGTCACCGGAGGGGTCCTGCTCGACCGCAACGAGGCACGGCACGCCCTTGCCGTCGACGTACTCGCGACGAACCAGGTGGCCCGGGCCCTTCGGAGCAACCATCGCGACGGCGATGTTGGCCGGGGGCTTGATGTAGCCGAAGCGGATGTTGAAGCCGTGCCCGAAGAAGATTGCGTCACCGTCGTTGAGGTGCTGGGCGATCTCGTTCTCGTACAGCGAGGCCTGAACCGGGTCCGGCGCCAGAATCATGATCAGGTCGGCTTCAGCGGCTGCCTCTGCCGGAGTGACGACGCGCAGGCCCTCGTCTTCGGCCTTCTGACGGCTCTTGGAGGAGGGCTGCAGGCCGACGCGAACGTCGACACCGGAGTCGCGCAGCGACAGCGCGTGCGCCTCGCCCTGGCTGCCGTAACCGATGACGGCGACCTTGCGTCCCTGGACCTTGGTCAGGTCCGCGTCGTCGTCGTAGAACATTGTTGCTGCCATCCTTGGCATTCCCTTCGGTTTGTTCGGCCTGGTGGCCGGGTGTGGGGATTCGGTTGGTAGTGGATTAACTCGCGCGGTCGGCAGAGCGCACGTGCGAGGTGGTGATCGAACGCGGGCCGCGGCCGATGGCCACGACGCCGGACTGTACGAGTTCGCGAATACCGAACGGTTCGAGCGCCGCGTTGAGCGCCGCAAGTTTTTCGGCCGTACCGGTCGCCTCCACGGTGACCGAGTCGGTGGTGACGTCGACGACCTTGGCGCGGAACAGGTTCACCGTCTCCAGCACGGGAGTGCGGTGATGAGCATCAATGCGGACCTTGATCAGCATGATCTGCCGCTGCACCGAACTAGCCGAGTCCAACTCCACGATCTTGATGACCTGAATGAGCTTATTCAGCTGCTTGGTGACCTGCTCGATCTGGTTCTCCTCGACGGCGACCACGACGGTGATCCGCGACAGTTCGGGTTGTTCGGTCGGTCCGACGGCGAGCGACTCGATGTTGAACCCGCGTCGGCTGAAAAGCCCGGCGATCCGAGCGAGCACGCCGGGTTTGTCCTGCACGAGCACGGACAGGGTGTGACGGCTGGTTGTCATCTTCGCCTCTACTCCTCGTCGAAGTCGGGCCGCAGATCGCGGGCCGCGAGAATCTCGTCGTTGCTCGTACCGGCGGCCACCATCGGCCACACCTGCGCGTCCTTGCCGACGATGAAGTCGATGAGCACGGGTCGATCGTTGATCTCGAGCGCCTTTTCGATGGCGGCATCGACGTCCTCTTTGGATTCGACGCGAATACCAACGCACCCCAATGCCTCGGCAAGCATCACGAAATCTGGAATGCGGTGTTTGTGCGTGCCCAACTCGGTGTTGGAGTAGCGCTCTTGGTAGAACAGCGTCTGCCATTGCCGCACCATGCCCAGGTTACCGTTGTTGATCACGGCGACCTTGATCGGAATTCCTTCGATCGCGCAGGTGGCGAGTTCCTGGTTGGTCATCTGGAAGCAGCCATCGCCATCGATCGCCCAGACGACCTTGTCCGGCATCGCGGTCTTGGCTCCCATGGCTGCCGGAATCGCGTACCCCATCGTGCCGAGTCCGCCGGAGTTCAACCACGTACGCGGCTGATCGTAGGTGACGAACTGGGCGGCCCACATTTGATGCTGGCCCACGCCGGCGACGTAGACGGCGTCATCGGCGGTGAGAGCGTTGATCCGTTCGATCACGTATTGCGGTGCGAGCGTGCCGTCCGCCGGCCAGTCATAACCCAGCGGGAACTTCTCCCGCCAGCGGTTCAGCTGCTGCCACCAGTCGGTCAGGTCGGCTGGCGCGGAACTCTCACGCAGCGCTCGCAACGCCGTGGCGAGTTCGGTCATCGTCTCTTTGCAATCGCCGACGATCGGCACATCGGCGGCGCGGTTCTTCCCGATTTCGGCAGCGTCGATATCGGCGTGCACGACCTTGGCCTCCGGCGCGAAACTCTTCAGCTGACCGGTGACACGGTCGTCGAACCGCGTGCCAAGTGCGATCAGCAGGTCGGCCTTCTGCAATGCCGTGACCGCAGGAACCGTGCCGTGCATGCCCGGCATGCCCAAGTGCAGCTCGTGCGAGTCGGGGAACGCTCCGCGTGCCATTAGCGTGGTCACCACCGGAATGCCGGACAGTTCGGCGAGCGCGAGCAGTTCCTCGGACGCATTCGCCTTGATGATGCCGCCACCGACGTACAGCACGGGACGTCTCGCCGCGTGAATCATCCGCGCGGCCTCGCGAATCTGCTTCAGGTGCGGGCGCGTGACGGGGCGGTAACCGGGCAGATCAATCTGTGGCGGCCAGCGGAAGGTGGTCCGCGCCTCCAGGACGCTCTTAGGGATGTCAACCAGCACGGGGCCCGGCCGTCCGGACTCCGCGATATGGAACGCCTCGGCGATGGCGCGGGGAATGTCTGCGGCGTCGGTCACCAGCAGGTTGTGCTTGGAGATCGGCGTCGTGATGCCGCAGATGTCGGCTTCCTGAAAACCGTCGGTGCCCAGTAGCGCGGCGCCCACCTGGCCGGTAATAGCCACGATCGGCACCGAATCCATGTGCGCATCGGCGATCGGGGTCACCAGGTTTGTCGCGCCCGGACCGGAGGTCGCGATGCAGACACCAACCTTGCCGCTGGCCTGGGCATAGCCCTCGGCCGCGTGACCGGCACCCTGTTCGTGGCGCACCAGAATGTGGCGCATGGACGAGTCGAAGAGCGGGTCGTACACCGGCAGGACGGCGCCCCCGGGGATGCCGAACAGGGTCTCGACGCCGACCTGCTCCAAGGAGTAGACCAGCGACTGGGCGCCGCTACATTCGGCGACGATGCGCTCGTCAGAGGCATTCGAGCCGCGCTGGGGCGGCTGCGGCGTAACTGTGGCTACGTTGGCCATGGTGTTTCCTTCCTCGGATCACGAGCTCAGGACCGTGCGGGTTCCTCGTGGGATATCGCGAGCGCACTGCTCGTCGGTTCAGTTGTCAGTGTGGTGCCGGTCGTACGCATGAAAAAACCCCCAGTGCCGTGGCACTACGGGGGTGGGCGCGTCGAACGTCGTCGACGCGCTACGCAATAAGTACGAGACCTTGAGCGAACTGCATGCGGCAATATTGCTCCCGCGCGCGAACCGTCGTCAAATCGATCCCATATTTTAGGAATACCGTACTGCCATATGGGACCGCCGGTCCGTCGGCGCGCACCGCCCGGGTGGTGGCAAAATGGCTCACGTGAGTCACCCCCCACATGACACGTCCCCGGTCGCACCCGCCAGTGCCAGGGTCCACTCAACCTCCCACAGCAAGGCGCCGGACGTACGTCGGCTTCGTTATACGCCGACGGCAATCGTGCCGCTAGTCATCGGTGCGCTCTGCGCGTTCCCGCTCGCCGCCGCGCTGGGCTGGTGGGGTCTGCTGGTGGCAGTTCCGTTTATTCTCGCGATCCTCATGCTCCGCCGGGTTGGCCTTGATATCTCGCCAGAGGACGTGCGCGTGCGTGGACTCATCGCGAGCGTCACCATCGCGCGTGAGGATCTAGTCGGATTCACCATCGTGGACAACAAGGTGCACCTGGACCGCGCGGACGGCTCGTCGGTGCGTGTACCCACCGTTCGTCCGCGCGACCTACCGATGCTTCGCCAGGAACTATTTTCGCCCGGATCGGCCCAGGATCACGAATCGCAATCCTATTGCGAATAGGATTGCGTGGATTCATCAGAGGAGGCTCGTCGAATGGTGCGGTTAGCAATCTCCGAGCGACGCGATCTGCTGATCGCGGCCGCGTGGCGTCTAATGGCCCGCGAGGGCGTCGCCGCGGCGACGACGCGCGCGATCTGCGCGGAAGCACATATGCCGCAGAGTTCGTTCCATTATTGCTTTGCTACCCGCGCGGATCTGCTCCGTATCGTCGTCACCAGCAGGATGCCGGATTTCATCACGTTGTCGGCGAACGCGATCGAAGCAGCGCGGACACCGACTGACCGGATTCGATCCGCGCTCGAGGCGTGGTGGCAGGACGTCCTGGCCAACCCACAGACGCAAGCGGTGATGTTCGACATCACGGTGCACGCGCACTATGACCCGGACTTGCGCGACCTCGGCACATACCAGTACGCCGAGGCTCACGCGACGGTGCTCGCCCTGCTCAACTACGCCATACGCGACGGTCAATACGCGTGGGACACCGATATCGAACAGCTCGCGGTCAGCGTCGTCGCCTTCCTCGACGGTCTGTCACTGCGGTACATGGTCGAGCCGCACAACAACTCGTTCAGCGCAGCGCTCGACACGTTTGCCGCCGAACTGTCCGCGCATCTCACTGCGGTCCAGACCGCAGCCTCGGTCTAGCCGACAGAAGTACGCCGTATCGGGGCACCGAAACGTACACTGGTGCGTCGTAGACCCGTCCCACAGCGCTAGGAAAGGCGTCCCGATGCAGCTCCGCTCCCGTTTCGGTCTGAGCGGTATCGCGATCAGCGTCGCGATGGTCTTACTCAGCGGCTGCGCGAGCGACGAGGGCAACTACACCGGTTCCGGCAACTGGGTCGAGCAAGGCAGTCCGGCAGTGCCGAATATTCCGCAGCCGGAGGAGCCTGGGCCGCCGACCGGTAGCGAACCAGAAAGCGAAGGAGAGGGCGCGAGCGACAACGTGCGCGCCACCGATCTGGATCAGCCGGTGGCCCTCACGGCGCTGCCCGATGGGACTGCGCTGGTCGCCGAACGAGTGAGCGGTACGGTCACCCAGGTATTTCCTGCCAAGGAACTGAAGCAGAAGGCGCTGTATACCGTCAGCGGTATCGACGGTAGTGACGGCGGCGGGCTGGTGTCGATGGCCGCGTCGCCTAAGTACCTCGAAAATGGACTGGTCTACGCGTACGTCACCACCAAGACCGACGGCCGCATCGTCAGTCTCAACGGCAAAGGCGTCACCAAGGACATCGTCACCGGGCTACCGAAGGCACCCGCAGCGCTCACCTTCGGGCCGGACGGCAGCCTACTGATCGCTATCGGCGGTTCGGGTAGTCAATACTCCGGAAAGATCCTCGCGATCGATCACTGGGGTGATCCGGCGCCGGCGGCCACTGAAGGAATCGTGATGTCACAGGGGGTCTCCAATCCCCTCGGACTGTGCACGAACGGGATCGGGGTTTACGTCGTCAACGGAGGCAGCGCGGACAGCGGGCAACTCAGCGGGAACGCCGTGTACGAAGTCGCAGGTCCGTCCAAGGATCAGGGCGGTATGAATGCGATGTCCCCGATCATCAGTTACTCCGAAGAGAGCGCCGGCGCTGCTGGTTGCGCGGCCACGGAGGTCCAGATCGCCACGGCCGGCACGGACTCCGAATCGCTGGCGAAATCGGTACTGAGCCAGGACGGAACCGTCAACGGATCACCCGTGCTGCAGTACACCGGCGAGTTCGGTCGACTGCGCGCCATCGCGTTCGACCCGGTGGGCGGCGGGTACTGGGTCAGCACCTATAACACTGATGGAATCGGCGATCCTGCCGAGGACGACGACAAGGTGCTGTATCTGCCCGAACAGAGCGGCGCCGGCAGCGGGGACGTCAGCTAGACCTCCAGACTGAGCTAGAACTCCAATTGCAGCGCCGCGTCGGCCGCGGCATCAACAGTCGGCGTCGTCGTCGAGCCATCGACGAAAGCCGCTTCGACGATACGAAGTTCCGCACCCGTCACAGCCGACGCGTATTCGCCGGCGACGAGGATGTCCGAAGTCGGGTATCCGTCCGGGAGCACTCCCTCGCGCAACAGATCAGTAACGTTTCCCGTGCCCTCGGTGTCTGTCATCGACTTCAGACTGGCCGCGCCGGCAGCATCCGGCATCGTGACGGACACGACCGACAGCGCAACCGATTTACCGTCGACCTCCGTCAAGAACAAAGACCGATCCAGTCCGGTGCACGGGTTCGCGGCGAAGTACTCCTGCACGTCGCCATACGCGTGCTCGGCGCAGTCGATCTGGGAATCGACTGGGCCGGGCTCGAAGTCGTATCCACCGATCGACTGCACGCCGTCGGCCTTGGGCGGCTCAGCCGAAGCCGCTGCCGAGTCCTTGTCACGGTCCGCGCCATTCTCGTTCGACGACGATCCGAACAGTGCAATCGAGGCGATGACCACTCCAGCGCCGACCGCGAGCAACGCAACGAGTGGCACCAGCCAACGCCAGTTGCTGCGCTGTCGTTCCGGCTCCGACTCAGACATCGGCAGTAAGGGTCCCGGCGCGGCACTCGCGTGCGCGGGGGCGTGAGCCGCAGGGGTGTCGGCCAGCGGCGGCGTGACTGCCGGAATCGCACCGGTCGGGCGCTGATCGCCCTCGGCGGTATCACCGGTCGGCTCTGGCGCGGAGTGAGAGCGTAACGGACGAACGGCGCGCGCATCAGGTTCCTCGCGCGCGAACGGGACATCATCGATCAACGTGGGGCGCAGTACGTACGGCGAGTACGCGAACCCCTCCTTGGTGAGCTGCTCCACGTCAATGTCGGCCGCGTCGAACCCAAGAGCCTGCAGCGCCCCGATCACGTCGGCGGTCGTCCACGCCCCGGACAACCCGGCCGCCCGATCGACCATCGCGCGGTCGATCCCGGCCACGAACGCGTCGGGCTCAGTATGTGTCACCACCACGCCCTGACCCCGTTCGGTCTCCGGCTGCGCGACTCCGGAAATAGATCCGTCCACGGCGATCAACGATTGCACTGGCCCCGGATCCAGCCCGCCGCGCCGTATCTCAGCGACGATCCGCTTGAGGGCACCATCGACGTCGTAGACCGGGTTGGCGCCGATCCCATCAATTTGCGCGGGGCTCCCGCCGATGGTCCACGCGCCGCGCAGTGGAGCGAACAGGTAACCGTCGCCACCGCTGACCGTGCACGCCCCAAGCACCGCGATCGCCTCGGGTGTACAGATCACCCCGGCGACCGGTCCGAACCGGCTGAACCCGTCGCCGAGCACCGCGATCCCCCGGCGACGCGCCGGCCCAGGTCCCAGCCCGTGCAGGATCGCGAACACTCGACGCTGGGCGTCGTTCACTGGCGAACCGTGGGTCAGCACTATCAACGATCAGGTCACTTTCGTGGCGGACAAAATTCGACTCAGCCTACTGGGCACCGAGCTTCTGCAGGATCAGTTCGCGCACAGTCGCGGCGTCGGCTTGACCACGCGTGGCCTTCATCACCGCACCGACCAGTGCGCCGACAGCCTGCACCTTGCCGCCGCGGATCTTCTGCGCGACATCATCGTTAACCGCGATTGCCGCGTCGACGGCGGCGCTCAGAGCGCCCGTGTCAGAGACGACTTCCAATCCACGGTCGGCGACCACCTGCTCCGGATCACCTTCGCCGGCAATCACACCGTCGACGACCTGCCGAGCGAGTTTGTCGTTAATCCGCCCCTGCGCGACGAGGTCGATGACCGAGGCCACCTGAGCTGGCGTGATCGCCAACTGCGCCGCCTCGATCCCAGCACTATTGGCCAACCGCGCCAGCTGGCCGGTCCACCACTTGCGCGCCTCAGCCGCTGAGGCTCCCGCATCGATCGTCTCCACGACGACCTCCAGCGCCCCGGTGTTGACTAGCGCCTCCATCTCGCGCGCGGAAATATCCCACTCCGCCTGCAGCCGTGTCCGGCGGGCGCCCGGCAGTTCGGGTAGTTCGGCGCGCAGCGATTGCACCCACTGCGGATCCGGCGTCATCGGCACGAGGTCCGGCTCCGGGAAGTACCGGTAGTCGGTCGCCTCTTCCTTGCTACGACCCGCCGTTGTCTGGCCGGAGTCTTCGTGGAAATGCCGAGTCTCCTGCACGATCGCTACGCCGTCATCCAGCAACGGCGCCTGGCGCACGATCTCGGAGTGGACGGCGCGTTCGACCGAGCGCAACGAATTCACGTTCTTGGTCTCCGTGCGGGTTCCCCACGGCTGGCCCGAACGGTTCAGCGACAGGTTCACATCGCATCGCAATGAGCCCTGCTCCATCCGCACATCCGACACGTCTAATGAGCGGATCACTTCACGTAATTCGGTGACGTACGCCCGCGCCACTGCTCCGGCTAACTCGCCGGTACCGGTGATCGGCTTCGTCACGATTTCAACCAGCGGGATTCCCGCGCGGTTGAAGTCGACCAGCGAGTGCGTCGCTCCCTGGATCCGACCGGTCGAGCCGCCAACGTGCAGCGACTTGCCGGTGTCCTCCTCCAGATGTACCCGCTCAATCTCCACCCGATACCCCTCGCCGTCCACCACGACATCCAGGTACCCGTTCTCGCAGAGCGGGTCGTCGTACTGCGAGGTCTGGAAGTTCTTCGGCATATCGGGATAGAAGTAGTTCTTGCGGGAGAACTGCGAATGCTGCGCGATCGTGCAGTGCAACGCCAAACCGATACGGATGGTCGACTCGATCGCCACCGCATTCGGCACCGGAAGCGCGCCGGGAAGACCGAGGCATACCGGGCAGATCTGGGTGTTCGGCTCGGCACCGAAGGCCGTCGAGCAGCCGCAGAACATCTTCGAGTCGGTGCCCAGTTCGACGTGCGTTTCCAGGCCCACGACCGGCTCGTACCGCTTCAGCGCCGCGACGACCTCGGGATCGGCCTGCGTGTGGACCTGACTCATTACTCTGACTCCTTGTCGTCGTCCGCCCGCGCCTCGGCTTCGAGTTCTTTGGCCCGATCGGCCTTCAGCTTGGCGATCTTGGGCTTGAGCACAAAGTTGTCATACGCCACCACGTTCAGCGGCGTAATCACCCCGAGCACGATGAACAAAATGAAGATCTTCTGTCCGGTGGCGATCAGGGCCACGACCCCGACGATGATCACAAACGCCGATAGCGACCAGGCGGCGATGTTCGCCTTCTTGCTCGAGGCGGTCAGCCCGAGTTCATCCGTCTGCGTGATGTCCACATTTGGCGTGGACTTACGTTGCGCGCTCATAGCGCCGGCGCTAGATCGAGGAAGGTGCCACCGCAGGCGCGATCACGTGCCGCTTCCAGCGCTGCCCCGACCAGATAGCACCGGTCGTCCTGTAGGTGCGGGGCCATGATCTGCAGGCCAACCGGCAGCGGCTGTCCGTCGGCGACGGGGTCCTCTGCCAAGCCAATCGGCACCGACATCGCCGGCGTTCCCGCCAGCGAGGCCGGCAGCGTGGTCAAGTCGAGTAGATACACCGACAACGGGTCCGTGTTCGCCGCACCGAGCGGGTAAGCGACGGTCGGTGACGTCGGCGAGATCAACACGTCGACGTGCCCGAAAGCGGCATCGAAGTCGGCGGTGATCAGCGAGCGCACGGTGCGGGCCTTGTCGTAGAACTGATCGACGTACCCGGCGGAGAGCGCGTACGTGCCGAGGATGATGCGCCGCTTGACTTCGGGCCCAAATCCGGCCTCGCGGGTCAGCGACATCACGTCCTCCAGGCTCCGTTCACCGTCGTCGCCCACGCGCAGTCCGTACCGAACGCTGTCGAAGCGGGCGAGGTTCGAGGACGCCTCGGACGGTGCGATCAGGTAGTACGCCGCGACGCCGTACGCGAAGTGCGGGCAACTCACCTCGGTGACGTCGGCGCCGAGGTCGACGAGTTGTTGGACGGCGGCGTCGAAGTGTGCCTTCACCGCCGGCTGTAGACCCTCGGCGATGAGGTCGCGCACCACGCCGATACGCAGCCCAGATATGCCCTGCGCGGCGCCCAGGCGGGCCGCGCCGACGACGTCCGGGACCGGCGCCGGCAATGAGGTCGAGTCGCGCGGATCATGCCCGCTCATGGCCTCCTGAACCAGCGCGGTATCCAGGACAGTGCGGCCCATAGGCCCGGGAGTATCCAGGCTCGAGGAGAAGGCGATGACGCCGAACCGCGAGTTCGTCCCGTAGGTCGGCTTCATTCCGACGATCCCGGTGAGCGCGGCGGGCTGACGGATCGAACCGCCGGTGTCCGTGCCGATCGCGACCGGCGCTTCGAATGCGCTGACCGCAGCGGCGGAGCCACCCGATGACCCACCGGGGGTGCGCTGCGGGTTCCACGGGTTCGCGACCGGCCCGAACGCGGAGTTCTCGTTGGTGGAACCCATCGCGAACTCATCCATGTTGGCCTTGCCCAGCATCACCATGCCGGCGTCGGCCAAGCGTGTGGTCACAGTTGACTCGTACGGCGGCAACCAGCCTTCGAGCATCCGCGAACCCGCCGTCGTAGGCACACCACGAGTGACGAAGGCATCCTTCACCGCGATCGGCACGCCCGCCAGCGGCGACGGGGCTGTCCCCGTGCGCACCGTGTCATCGGCGGCCTTAGCCGCCGCTAGAGCGCGCTCGGCGCTCACATGCAAATAGGCGCCGATGTGGTCATCGACCTTCTCGATGCGATCCAGGTGCGCGCGGGTCACCTCCACCGAGGAGGTCTCGCCCGAGGCGATCATCGCGCCGAGCTCCGAAGCGTTCATCCGGGTCAGGTCGGTCATCGCGGCTACTCCTCGTCCAGAATGCGCGGAACTCGGAAGCGGTCTTGTTCGGCCGCTGGGGCCTGGGCCAGCACCTCATCACGATCGAGTGATGCAGTGACGACGTCCGGACGAGTCACATTGGTCATGGACACGTTGTGGCTGCTCGGCGTCGCGCCGGCGTCGCTTACCTCGGCGATCTTCGCGACGTTTTCCAGAATGCTCTCCAACTGCACAGCGAAGGTATCGATCTCCTCATCTGTCACCTCAAGTCGCGCCAGATGCGCCAGATGCGCGACCTCCTCGCGCGAGATCTTCTCCTCGGCCATGCCACTTCTTTCGTCGGTGGGATTCGCGTGCCAAACACCGCACAGCACACGACTGCACGGGGCGGCGACCGCCCAATCTTACGTGTCCGCGAAGATGGTGCACGTGCCTGGAACTCCGACTACATCACCGACCGCCCCATCGAGCGGCCTCGCCCTGTGGTGGGCGGGCGCTCGCCCCCGCACGTTGCCAGTATCGCTCGTGCCCGTGCTGGTCGGTACCGCTGTCGCGGCCCAGTACGTCGCGACGCCCTGGCATTCGCACATCACGTGGTGGCGTGTGGCCTGTGCGCTGGTAGTTGCACTGGCACTGCAAATCGGAGTGAACTACGCCAACGACTATTCCGACGGCGTGCGCGGTACCGACGCTGATCGTGTCGGCCCGTTGCGATTGACCGGATCGGGTCTGGTCCCGCCGCCGCGGGTAAAGGCTGCCGCCTTCGCTAGTTTCGCCGTCGCCGGTGTCGCCGGTTTAGCGATCGCTGCGACCACCAGTTGGTGGCTGCTTCTCGTCGGCGCCGCGGCGATTCTGGCCGCGTGGTTCTATACCGGCGGCGCTACGCCGTATGGCTATCTCGGCCTCGGCGACATCTCGGTGTTCGTATTCTTCGGACTGGTGGCGGTCATGGGGACGGCATTCATCGCCGCCGACGCTCCCCAGGTCACCGCGATGTCGGTGCTCGCCTCGGTTCCGGTCGGTTTGCTGGCCGTGTCGGTGCTGGTCGCCAACAACCTGCGTGATCTGCCCAAGGATGCGCTCGCCGGTAAACGGACCTCTGCGGTACGCCTCGGCGATACTGGAACTCGCTGGTTCTATGTCGCCTGCGTGCTGGGCGCGTTTGCCACTGCGATGGTGCTGCTGGGGTGGCCATGGCTACTGCTGGCGTTGGCGGGTGCGGCACCGACGATTCCCGTCGTCCGACGGGTACTCGGCGGCGCCGAGGGTCGCGATCTGATACCGGTCCTCGCCCGCACCGGTCAGCTGCAACTAGTGTGTGGAATTGTCATCGTTATCGGGCTCGGCGCGGAGGTGCTGTAGATGTCCTACCTGCTGCGCATCGTATTGCCGGACCGTCCGGGAGCGCTCGGCGCCGTCGCCAGCGCAATCGGTACCAGCGGCGCCGACATCGTCAGCGTCGACATCGTCGATAAACATGACCACGTCGTCATCGACGACATCGTCATCGATATGGGCCCGGGCCAAATGCCCGACGAGGTGCTGAGCGCCGCGCAACGACTCGATGGCGTACACGTTGAATCGATCAGGCCGTTCGATGGCGCCCTGTCGACTCATCGCGAGTTGCAACTGCTCGAGGCGATGTCGGTCGACCCAGAAGGTTCGGCGCAGTTGCTGGTCGATGAGCTCCCGCGGATCTTCCGGTCCGGCTGGGGCATCATCGTGCGCGACGACGGTCTGGTGATGACCAGTAGCGCGAGCGCCCCGGAAAATGATCGCGCCGAGCCATGGCGCCAGCCCGCCGATGCGGTGATTCTGGATCCGATCACGGACGTCCTGCCAGCGGACTGGACCACGCTGGATACCGCCCTGATGGCTGTGCCGTACGGCGATAACCGCTCCGTGGTCGCTGGTCGTCCCGGCGGGCCGGACTTCCGGCCCAGCGAACTCTCTCGGCTGGCACATCTGGTCGGCATGACCCGCTCCATCTGGCTGCGCTATGTCAAAGCCAAGAAGGCGCAGGGCTCGAGCTAGTCCTCGGCTCACCCGGCCGTACGCACAAGTCGGGTACCCACGCACCAATACCGGCGAGCGTACGCAAACCCGGCTGTTGCTCGTTGTTCACTCAGTCGGCGAGCGTGGGTGCGGTCTGCGACTGGCGGTGTGGTGCCCGGACTACTCGGCAGGCATCCCGCGGTTCAGCAGGTCGCGGAAACCGTCCTCGTCGAGGATCGGCACACTCAATTCCTCGGCCTTCTTCGCCTTGCTTCCCGGAGAATCACCGATCACGACGTACGACGTCTTCTTGCTCACTGAGCTGGTCGATTTGCCGCCACGCGACACGATCGCTTCCTTGGCCTCATCACGCGAAAAGCCCGACAGCGTGCCGGTGACTACGATGGACAACCCCGCAAGGTTCTGCGGCCTTCTCGGCGCATCGGCGGCATCGTCGCGCATCCGCACTCCGGCCGCAGCCCATTTGTCGACGATGGCCCGATGCCAGTCGATGTCCCACCACGCCTTCACCGATTCAGCGATGATCGTGCCGACGCCCTCAACCTCGGCGAGCGTGTCCACGGGTGCGGCGAAGATGTCCGGCAGCGAGCGGAAATGACTGGCGAGCGCCTGCGCAGCCGTCGGACCCACGTGCCGGATCGACAGCGATACCAGGACTCGCCATAGCGGCTGCTCCTTGGCGGTTTCTAGCGCACCGAGCAGCATGAGGGCACCGGCGTTAGCGGTGCCGTCTTTCTTGACGAAGAACGGGATCTTGCGCAACGCCTCGGCGTCCAGCGCAAACAGGTCGCCCTCGTCGGTGATGTCCTCGGAGGTCAACAGCGCCTGCGCCGCCTTGTATCCCAGTCCGTCGATGTCGAACCCGCCGCGCGAACCGAGGTAGCTGAGTCGTTCAACCAACTGAGCTGGGCAGCTGCGCGCGTTCGGGCAGCGGATGTCCGCATCGCCCTCCTTCATCTCGCGCAATTCGGTGCCGCACGCCGGACAGTGCGTGGGCATGACGAACTCACGTTCGCTGCCGTCACGCAACGCCACGACCGGGCCGACGATCTCGGGAATCACATCACCGGCCTTGCGCAACACCACCATGTCGCCGATCAGCACGCCCTTGCGCTTGACCTCGTGGCCGTTGTGCAACGTCGCCATCTCCACAGTCGAGCCGGCAACCTTGATTGGCGTCATCACGCCGTACGGCGTCACCCGGCCGGTGCGTCCGACGTTAACCCGGATGTCCTCCAGCCGAGTGTTCACCTCTTCGGGCGGGTATTTGTACGCCATTGCCCAGCGTGGGGCGCGGCTGGTGGACCCAAGTTCTCGTTGCTGCGCGAGGTCGTCGACCTTGACCACGACACCGTCGATCTCGTGCTCGATGTCGTGCCGGTGTTCGCCGTAGTACTCGATGAATTCGCGAACGGCAGCCATGTCCTCCAGGACCTTCGCCCGTGACGACGTGGGCAGCCCTAACGATTCCAGCAGGTCATACGCCTCGGACTGCGAACGCCATGTCACGCCACGCGAAGCCCCGATGCCATGCACGATGAGCATCAAGTTGCGTTTGGCGGTCTCCGCCGAATCCTTCTGTCGCAGCGATCCAGCCGCGGTGTTGCGTGGATTCGCGTACGGCGGTTTACCGTCCGCGACGAGCCGCGCGTTGAGTGCCTCGAACTCCTCAACCGGGAAATAGACCTCGCCGCGCACTTCCAGCAACTCGGGAATGTCCCTACCGCGCAAGCGGGCAGACACATTGCGTACAGCGAGCACGTTATTGGTGATGTCTTCGCCTACCCGCCCGTCACCTCGGGTGGCGCCGCGGGTCAGGCGGCCATTCTCATAGACGAGGTCGACAGCGAGCCCATCGATCTTCAGTTCGCAGAGATACTTGGCATCCGACCCGATCGTCCGGGTGACCCGATCAGCCCAGGTCTGCAACTCCTGCTGGTTGAACACGTTGTCCAGGGAGTACATCCGCTGCACATGCTCGACCGAGGCGAAACTGGACGAGGCGTATCCGCCGACTCGCTGCGATGGCGAGGCATCAGTGATGAGGTCAGGGAAGGTCTGCTCGATATCGAGCAGTTCCTGAAATAGCGCGTCGTACGCCGCATCGGTGACGGTCGGAGCATCTTGCTCGTAATACCGCCGCTGATGCTCGGTGATTTCGGCGCTGAGCTCGGCGTGTCGCTCAGCACCCTGGGTCGGGTCCATCCTCATGCCCGCCTCCGGTTGCCGATGAGGTCTTCAGGATGAGGGATATGCAGCGCGCTGCGCTCTGCTTCCAGCATGCTGTAGCCGGCCGCCAAGTAATCGAATTCCTCGAGTTCGGTGCTCTCGCGCAGTTGTACATGGTAGGAGCGGATCTGGCCGATAAGGGCGTCCTCGAAGGCGTACCACTCCATACCGCGCGTGACGATGCGATCCGTTCCGGCGTCTGGGTTCCAGAACATCGACCATTCGATCACAGCCTCGTCACCGCGGGCGATGATGCTGTCGACGACCCAACGGGCGTTGATCCGCTGAGACACCTTTCGCCAGTAGCGCGCCAGGTGTTCACGTCCAGCGACGGGTCTCGAACCCACATTGGGCTGCAAGAAGTAATGCACGACATCATTGGTGAAGAACGCCATTAAGGCATTGACGTCGGCCGCTGTGCAGGCGTCGTAATAGCTGGCTATCGCGTCCAGGCGCTCGACCCGTGCACCGCTGGTGATCGCAGGGCGGGTAGCGGCGTCCACGCTCGCGTAGTCGAAACCGTCCAGGTCGCTTGGCTGCCCGACGTGGTGGTACGAACGAATCTGCGCGATCCCGGTAGCCTGCGGCGTCAGCTCGATCCATTCGCTTCCCCGCCGTACCTGCGGCGACCCCGACGGGTCGCTGAGCCACATTGTGTATTCCACCCCGACATCGGTGGCTTCGGTAATGATGCGGTCAACGCGCCACCGGGCCTGTTGCTCGGTGGCTGCGGCGGCCGCTTGGGTGGCGAGCTGCGCCGCGGAGCGGATCGGCGCCGACTGCGCGCTCGGACCCAGCGAGTAATGGGTGAAGTCGTCTGCGAGCAGCGCGCGGATCGCCGCCACATCGGCGGTATTGCACGCGTCGTACAGCGCGAGCACGAGGCTTTCGGGCTCAGGCATCGGATGCCTCCGGTGAGTCACGGACCTGCTTCGCGACTGCGCTTATCGCGCGGGTGGTCGCCAGCGCGACCGGCCAACTCGCTGAAGCCAGGCCGCAGTCGCTCGTGATGCCGACCCGGGCAGCTACTTCCGCCGATGGGATCCCGGCGATATCAGCGATCCGACGAGCGTCCTGGGCCCACGCGTCGATACGCGACGGGTTCGGCGTGGTCCCTGCCGGAACTACGCCCGCGTAGAGCACCAAGCCGCTATCAACGGCTTCGCCTAGGTCGTCGTACGAGTGCGATTTCAATAGCGACGCATCGAAGAGAACTCCGCTGGCACCCGCGGTACGCAGCAACGTGAACGGCACCTTCGGCGCACAGGAGTGCAGCACCACGTCAGCACCAGCACGTTCGATGACGTGCTGGATTCCGTCTCCTACCTCGTGGCTCCCGACGGGATCGATCCGAGCGGCGCCGCTCGCGGTCGGCACGCTCCCGGCGAGGACGGCGCTCAGCGACGGTTCGTCCAGTTGCAGTACGACATCGGCTGCCGGCACTCGGCGGCGGATCTCGCCCAGCAAGGCGGCAGCCCCTTCGGCCAGCGAGTCACGCAGGTCGCGCACGGCCCCGGGGTCGGTCAGTACGCGGTGCCCGTTCGGCAGTTCGATGCACGCCGCCAGCGTCCAAGGACCCGCTAGCGCGACCTTCAGCGGGCCGGCGTATTCGGCGGCAGCGACCTGGAGGGCATCGAGGTCCCACGACCAGAAGTCATTCGCCCGCCGCATGTCGATGCCGTTGCGTCGGGTAAACCGCCAGGCGGACGGGTAAAGCTCGACCGGTAAGTCCAGCAGCCGTGCCGCCGTGCGGCCGATGAGGTCGGCGCCGGGGCCACGGGCAGGGAGCTCAGCGAGGTATGGGATCTGCAGATCTTCGCTGAACGGCATCGCGATCGCGTCACGCACCGTCGTCCCCGGCAGTGAACCGACGCCGGTCGTGGCCACGCTCATGCGTGAGCTGCGGAAATGGTCGCCGATCCGACCACCCTGTCGCCGTCGTACAGCACGACCGCCTGTCCCGGTGCGATGCCGCGAGCAGCGCTCAGCAACCCGATAAGCAAATTTCCGTCGGCGTCGATCTCGGCGGTGGCTTCGGCCATTCCACCATGCGCTCGCATCTGCACGACTCCGCGCCACGGGAACGCCGGCGCCGTACCGCCGGTCCACACCGGACGCTGCGCGGTGACGGTGGTGACCTCTAGGGCGTCGGCGGTGCCGACCGTGATCCGGTTGTCTACCGGCTCGATGCTCAGCACGTAGCGGGGCTTACCGTCGTTGACGGGGTTCGCTAGTCGCAGTCCCTTGCGCTGTCCGATGGTGTAGGCGTACGCGCCCTGATGCTCACCGACAACCTCGCCGCTGTCCGAGTCGATGATCTCCCCCGGCCGGTCGCCGAGCTGTGAGCGCAAAAAGCCCATCGTGTCACCGTTCGAGATAAAGCAGATGTCATGCGAATCCGGCTTGTCGGCCACCGCTAAACCGCGTTCGGCGGCTTCGGCACGCACCTGCTCCTTGGTGGTCTCACCCAGCGGGAACATCGCGTACCGCAGCTGCTCGGCGGTGAGGACCGCCAGGACGTACGACTGGTCCTTCGCGTCGTCGACCGACCGCGCCAGGTGCGGAGTGCCGTGCTCATCGACCTTCAGTTTGGCGTGGTGGCCGGTGACAACCGCATCGAAGCCCAACGCTCGGGCGCGGTCCAGCACGGCGGAGAACTTGATCTTCTCGTTGCAGCGCAGGCATGGGTTAGGTGTGCGCCCCGCGGCGTACTCGGCGACGAAGTCATCGATCACGTCTTCGCGGAACTGTTCGGCCAGATCCCATACGTAGAACGGGATACCGAGCACGTCGGCGGCGCGGCGAGCGTCGCGCGAGTCTTCGATCGTGCAACATCCGCGTGATCCCGCGCGCACCGCTTCTGGCGTTTGCGACAACGCGAGATGGACGCCGGTCACATCATGGCCGGCGTCGACGGCACGCGCGGTAGCAACTGCTGAGTCGACTCCGCCGGACATCGCTGCAAGGATCTTCACAATCGTTGAATTCTACCCTCGTTCAGCGTCGGTTTCCGCTGGCCAATCGTGCGCGGTCGATCGCATCGGGCAGGGCGCGAAGTAATCGCTCAATGTCCTCGGTGGACGTCGTGCGCCCCATCGAGACGCGGATGCTCTGTCTAGCTCGTCGCTCATCACCACTCATGGCCAGGATGACGTGACTGGGTTCGGAGACGCCGGACGTGCATGCCGAACCGGTCGAGACGTCGATGTGCTCGGTGTCCAGCAGCATCAGCAGCGCGTCGGCGTCCGCGCCGGGCACGTGCAGATTGAGGATGCCCGGATGCGTCATGGCGGCCTCGTACTCGGCATGGCCGTTGATGTGCACCTCGGGCAGGTGGGCCGCGCCGTCCGCGAGTTGATCGCGTAACCGCCCCAACCGCGCTGCTTCGGCGACGCGTTCGGATTCGGCTTCAAGGATCGCCGTACCGAACCCGACGATGTTGGCTACAGCGAGCGTGCCGGAGCGAATTCGACGTTCCTGCCCGCCCCCATGCGAGGTCGGCTGCGGACTGAAAGTCCGTTGTGCCAGCAGTGCGCCGATGCCCTGCGGTCCGCCGATCTTGTGTGCCGACAGGGCTACGGATGCGACGCCAAGCGTGGCGAAGTCGATCGGTACTCGCCCGAGCGCCTGCACGGCATCAACGTGCAAGCTGACCCCGGCTGAGGCGCAGATCGACCCAATGCTGCCGATATCGGTGATGGTGCCGACCTCGTTGTTGACCCACATGAAAGCCGCAAGCGCGACCGGGTGCTCGGCAAGGATCGCGTGCACAGCCTCCGGCAGCGGCGCCCCCGCACAGGTCACGCTCGCCCAGTGGGCCGTCGCGTTCTCGTGGTTCTGCAGGTGGCGTACGGCGTCATGCACCGCGGGGTGCTCGGCCGCAGAGGTGAGGATCCCGTTCGTGTCCTGAGCGCGGGCTCGATAGCCGCCGATCACGGCGAGGTTGTCCGCTTCGGTGGCCCCGCTGGTAAAGATGACCTCCACCGGGTCAGCGCCGGTGGCCCGTGCGATGTTCTCGCGGGCTTGTTCGACGAGCTGGCGCGCGCGCCGTCCGGCCGAATGTAGCGATGAGGGGTTGCCGACCTCACGCATGGCCGCGGACATAGCGTCGATGACGCTTTCTCGGATCACGGTCGTGGCCGCGTGATCGAGGTATGTCTCCTCCTGCGGGCTCCTCACGCCATTCCTCGGCTCATCGCCTCCAGGCGCTCGAACACGCCGACATCGGCGCGCAGCCCGTCGTGTTCGTACTGATTGGTGACCCAGGCTCGCACTCCAGGCACCCGCCGTGCGACATCCATTGAGGCGTCGGCGTCGACATACATATCGTCGTAGTACACCGCCGCAGCCACCGGGACCTCGTTGTGCGCGAGCTGCTCAGCGTCGTACAGCGCACCCCAGTCGGCCTTACGATGCAGTTCGTCGGCGATCGCGCTGTACGACGCCATCCCCGGTATATCGGTGAACCGCCAGCGTTCCATCATCTCGCCGGTAAACAACGGATGCGGCGCATCGGCGGCGAGCACCCGCAGTTCTGCACGGGTGCGGCTGGCTGCCCATTGGCTCGCACCCGCTCCGTCGCAATAGATCGCCTCCTGCAAGAGGGCATAGAGCGGCTTGTCCGTGACGTCGGTGCGAGCGGCCACTTCAGCGAGGAACCCCGCCGTCGCCTCGCCGCCATGCAGCGCCTGCTCAAGCAGATAGTGCACTGATGCGAAGCCGTCGCCTCGTCCGAAGTCGATTCCGACGCCTAACAGTCTCTCGCGGGTCAGGGCGCCCCCGTCCGGTAGTCGCAGTTGCGGCGTGAGATGACGCAGCAGCTCGTCCAGTCGGGCGCGGTCGGCCGGGAATTTCGAGAAGAACGTGCCGTTCTTCGCCAGCACTCGCAACCAGGTGCGCCGGTACACGTCCTCGGCACTCAACCCGATCGGCGGGATCCCGCCGGTGACGAGGCATCGCTTCAGTCCGTGGGGCGCGAAGGAGAGATAACTGAACGTGCAGAATCCGCCGTAGCTCTGCCCGAGGGTCGTCCATTGGGCTCCGTCGGCCACCTGATCACGAAAGAGTTCCGCGTCCGCGACGATCGAATCGGCTCGCATCTGCGCCACGTAATCCGTGGCGCCCACCAAACCGCCGCGAGCGCGCAGCAGCGCGGGGCCGATCGGGGTCGAGAGGCCCGTGCCGCGCTGGTCGAGTAGCAGCACCCGGTACCGCTTCAACGCCGCGTCCAGCCAGCCGACGCGCGTGGTTGGCCGTGGCGATGCGCCGCCTGGACCGCCCTGTAGGTACAACAGCCACGGCAACTGCTGCGGAGTGTCGTGTTCGGCACCGACTACTTCTCGCGCGTACACCTCAATGGTTTCGTGCCCGGACGCCGCAGCGTGATCAAGCGGCGCGCGCACCGAGTGATCTGCCGCGCGGATGCCCGGCGCGATCGCCACGTAATCGGTCACAGTGAGCCTTTCTCCTTACCCCGCTAGTGAGCGGCGTCTTCCCAGTTGTCCCCGACGCCGACCGAGACCTCCATCGGCACGTCGAGCGTTGCCGCTGCCGCCATGTGTTCGCGCACGATCCGCTCGACCACCTCACGTTCGCCCGCAGCGATCTCCAGTACGAGTTCGTCGTGCACCTGCAGTAGCACCCGTGAAGTCACCCCGGCGTCCTGCAAACTGCGTTCTACGCCGAGCATCGCGACCTTGATGATGTCGGCCGCCGAGCCCTGGATCGGGGCGTTGAGCGCCATCCGCTCGGCCATTTCCCGCCGCTGTCGGTTATCACTGGTCAGGTCCGGCAGATAGCGTCGGCGCCCCATGATCGTCTGGGTGTATCCCGACACGCGCGCCTCCTCCACGACATCACGCAGGTAGTCGCGTACCCCGCCGAAGCGTTCGAAGTACGCGTCCATCTGCTCACGGGCCTCTGCCGGTGTGATCCGCAATTGCTGCGACAGCCCGTATGCCGACAGGCCGTATGCCAGCCCGTAGGACATTGCCTTGATCCGACGGCGCATTTCAGGGTCAACGTCTTTGACGTCGATCCGGAACGCTCGGGACGCGACGAACGTGTGTAGGTCCTCGCCGGAGGTAAACGCCTCGATCAGGCCCTCATCGCCGGAGAGGTGGGCCATGATCCGCATCTCGATCTGGCTGTAGTCGGCGGTCATCAGCGACTCGTATCCGCGCCCCGGCACGAATGCGCGCCGGATCTGCCGGCCCTCGGCGGTGCGCACAGGGACGTTCTGCAGGTTCGGGTCCGTCGAGGACAGCCGACCGGTTGCGGCGACCATTTGCTGGAACGTGGTGTGGATTCGGCCGGCATCGTCAGCGAGCGGAATCAACCCGTCAACGACGGTGCGCAACCGGCTGATGTCTCGATGGCGCATCAAACTGACCAGAAACGGATGTTCAGTTTGCTCAAGTAGGCCTTGCAGCGAGTCGGCATCGGTGGTGTAGCCGGTCTTGATCTTCTTTGTCTTGGGCAATCCGAGTTCATCGAACAGTACGACCTGCAACTGCTTCGGTGAACCGAGGTTGATCTCGTGACCGATCACGGAGTCTGCCTCCACGGCGACGTGCTGTACCTCCTGAGTGAACTGTTTCGAAAGCTCATCGAGATAGTCGCCATCGATCGCGATCCCGCGGACTTCCATATCTGCCAGCAATCTGGCCAGCGGGAGTTCAAGATCATCCAGGAGCGCGTGCGCGCCACGCTGCTGGATCTCTGGCTCCAGCACCCTCGCCAGTTGTCCGGTAGCGACGGCTCGCGAAATCTGTTCGGCCGCGATCGCGTCGTCGGCCTCCTCCTCGCCGCCATCGAGGGTGAGTTGGGCGGCGCCCGAGCCGCTCTCGGTATGCAGGTCACGGTGCAGGTAGGCGGCAGACAGTGCACCCAAGTCGAACGTGCGTCGGCCCGGATTTACCAGGTATGCCGACAGCGCGGTGTCGCCGGCGACGCCGGCCAGTTGCCAGCCGCGGGCGGTGACCGCGAGCATCGGGCCCTTCACATCGTGGATGATCTTCGGGCTATCGGCGTCGGCCAACCAGTCCGCGAGCGCCTGTTCGTCGGCGGGATCCATCGTGGTGCTGGTGATGTCGGCGTACGCCGCAACGTCGCCGGCGCTCAACGCGATACCGGTCAGTTCGCCCGTGCCGCGACCCCACTGCCCCCGGAACGACACCGCGGTCGGGCCGGCCCCGACGTGCGTGCCAAGCCAGTCAGCCATCTCGCCTGGCCCGATCGTGGCCACGTCAACCTCGATCGCTTCGGCGGTGACGGGTTCGTCGGCAGCGAGGACGGCGTTGAGTCGGTCACGGATCTGTCCGCGGAACTGCAACTCGTCGAAGATCTTGTTCAGTGCGTCCGCGTCGACTTGTGCGATGAGCGCGTCAGCGGGTGCGAGCGGCAGTTCTAGGTCGTCCATCAGCCGGTTGAGCGAGAAGTTGCGCTCGACGTCCGGCAGATGATCGCGCAGCGACTGACCGGCTTTGCCCTTGATCTCGCCGAGGTGCTCGACGATGCCTTCGATCCCGTCGTACGCCGCTATCCATTTCGCGGCTGTCTTCGGGCCGACGCCCGGCACTCCCGGCAGGTTGTCGGAGGTTTCACCGACGAGCGCAGCGAGGTGCCGGTAGCGGCTGGCCGGCACACCGTATCGGTTGACCACTTCATCATTGTCGATTCGCGACAGCACTGAGACGCCTTGCTTCGGGTACAGCACGGTCGTGGCGTCGTCCACCAGTTGAAAGGCGTCGCGATCACCGGTACACACCAGCACCTGCATCCCGTCGGCGCGCGCCTGACGAGTGAGCGTGGCGAGGATGTCGTCGGCCTCGAAGCCCTCCTTGGTCAGCCACGGGATACCCATCGCATTCAGCACGTCCTGGATCAGCGAGACCTGTCCCTTGAACTCGTCCGGCGACTTCGAGCGATTCGCCTTGTATTCGCCGTACGCCTCGGTACGGAAGGACACTCGCGAGAGGTCAAACGCAACCGCGACATGGGTCGGTTCCTCGTCCCGCAACAGGTTGATCAGCATCGAGGTAAAGCCGTAGACGGCGTTCGTCGACTGCCCACCGGTGGTCTGGAAGTTCTCCGCGGGTAACGCGAAGAAGGCGCGGTAGGCCAGGGAATGTCCGTCAAGGAGTAGCAGTCGCTTCTGATCGCTCACATCAACGAGTCTAGGGTTGCGTCATGACAAGCGTTGCACCTACTGATCCTGGTTACACCCCGCACCCGCCGCCGTCGCATTTCGGACAGCGGACCGTGCCCGAGGGCCAACTCGATGCGAAACTGGGGATCGAGTACCTCGATTACAACCCCAATCATGTCGTGGCGCGGATGCCGGTCGCCGGAAACCTGCAGCCGTACGGTCTGATGCACGGTGGCGCGTCCGCCGTACTCGCCGAGGGCTTGGGCTCCACGTGCGCCGCGCTCAACGCCGCCCCCGGAGAGGTGTGCGTGGGCGTCCAGGTGCTAGCCAACCATCACCGCGCCGCGCGCGCGGGCGTCGTGACCGGCGTCGCGACCCCGATCCACATCGGCCGTTCGTTGAAGACCGTGCAGATCGAGATCACCAACGAGGACGGGTCGCTGGTGTGTACGGCTCAACTGACCGCGATGGCCCTGCCGAAAGCACCTGGCGCGTAAGGGTTCCGCGTTGCTGGTCGGCACTCGATACGGTGCCGGCCGGTCAGGGTTGTGCGTTGCGCCGACGGGACGTCACCGGACGCGCGAAGCCCAATGTGCGCCGTAACGTGCTCACCGGGGCGATCCGGCGCTGGACGACCGGAGTGAACCCGAGCTTCGCGAAGTAGCGGTTCACATCGCGAGCTTCCGTCCACAACCCGATGGCGACGCTCTCTGCGCCGAGTTCGTCGGCGAATCGGGTCACGTCGCTGAGCATCGCGCTGCCCACCCCGCGGTGGCGGCGCTCATCGAGCACGAACAAGTAGTGCACGTACACAGCCGGTCGCCCGATCAGCGTGCTGAAGAGGTCCTCTGACATGACCGCGAGCCCGATGACCTGATCGTCGCTGGGGTCGATCGCCACGATCGTACGGAATTCGGGGTGGTTCAGGACGACGCCGAATTGCGGTCGCGGACCGGTCGGCGACTCCAGCATTAATTTTGCCCCGGACGTCAGCAACCCATCGGTGCTGATCTCAGCGTTGGCGATGGCTGTGACCAGCGCTTCGTCAGCGGCTACGGCTTCACGGATGAGTACCGTCCCTCGGGGCATGCCGTGCCTCCTCCCCGTGATGTCGGCTGTCTTGCGCGGGTGCGCGGAGTCGAGGCTACCGGCCGACGCCGTCCGGTGGGCGAAGAATCAGCGCCCGATCAGCGGCCTTTGGAATGATCTAGGACGGCCTCGGCGACGGCCTTCATCGTCGTGCGCCGCTCCATCGCCTGCTGTTGGATCCACCGGAAGGCGGCAGGCTCGGTGAGTTTGTGCACGGTCATCAGATACCCCTTGGCACGATCGACGAGCTTTCGCGTGTCGATGAGGTCATTGAGGTCACCAATCTCGGTTTCCAGCGCCCGCCGTTCGGCGAACCGTGCGTACGCCATCTCGATCGCCGGCGCCAGATCCGACTGCGAGAACGGCTTAGTGAGATACCCCATCACACCTGCCTTCAAGGCCCGGTCGATGAGTTCGCGCTGACTGAACGCCGAGAGGATCACGATCGGTGCGATCCGGCGCTCACCGATGATTTCAGCGGCAGTAATGCCGTCGACGTGCGGCATCTTCACGTCCAGCACGATCAGGTCGGGGCGTAACTGCTCGGCCATGTCGATAGCTTCCTGGCCATCGCGGGCCTCACCGACGACTTCGTACCCCTCATCGCGGAGCATTTCGCACAGGTCGAGACGAATCAACGCCTCGTCCTCGGCGACTAGCACTCGGCGGTGCGGTCTGTCGTTCTCGTGCTCGCTGTGCACCAGTGGCCTGTCCTCGCTATGGGCGTGTGTCAGTGCTGTTTCGCCATTCGCTACTCTAATAGTCCGCTGCTGAAGTGATTACACTAAGGCAGTCAGACACGGCCCCGTAGCCCAACGGCAGAGGCACAGTGCTCAAACCACTGCAAGTGTCGGTTCGAATCCGACCGGGGCTACCAAGAACAGCTAAGGCGTTGCATGACGCATCCTGAGGACCAGGACCGCACGCGCGAACTTCCCGCCTACCTCGACCCTCGCGGCCTCGATCACCCGACAGAGCGGTACCGGGGTGCGGCGTACGACCCACGTGCCGATCATCCCCGCCCGCACGCCGACCAACCCACACAGGTATACCCACCGGCGACCCAGCCGCCGCAGGTACAGCGCCCGCCCTATCCCCCGGCGGCACAGCCCCCAGGCGCGTATCCGCCCAGCGGGGCACCCTCCGGTGGTGATGACGAACCACCGCGGAAGAAGAAGCGGCGCGGCTGGAAGATTGTCGGGTCTGTGGTGCTGGTGCTCGTGCTGGCCATCGCGGGATTCGTGATCTACCTCGACACCTCACTCAACCGCGAAGACATCCTCGCCGATTATGACGGTCGGCCCGCCGACACACCGGGGGTGACGTGGCTGTTGGTGGGCTCTGACTCGCGCGAGGATCTCACCGATGAGCAGAAGGACGAACTCGCTACTGGCGATGCCGAGGGCAAGCGCACCGACACGATCATGCTGCTGCATATCCCCGATTCGGATGCACCGCCGTCGCTGATCAGTCTGCCGCGCGACACACTGACCGACATCCCCGACTACGGGCAGCAGAAACTCAATGCGGCATTCGCGTTCGGCGGTGGATCGCTGCTGGCGCAGAGCGTCGAAGGCCTGACCGGGCTGCGCATCGATCGGTACGCCGAGATCGGGTTTGGCGGGTTCGCTGGCATCGTGGACGCCGTCGGCGGAGTCGAGATGTGCATCGACGAGCCGATGAATGACCCGTTGGCGGGCTTGGACCTAGAGGCGGGGTGTCAGACGCTGAACGGGTCGCAGGCGCTCGGGTACGTGCGTACCCGCGCCAGCGCCAATGCAGACCTCGACCGCGTACAGCGCCAGCGCGAGTTCCTGTCTGCGCTGTTGTCCGAGGCCGCCAGTTTCGGCACCCTGATCAACCCGTTCACCTCGGTGCCGCTCGCCCTCGAGGTAGCCGACACCCTCATCGTCGACGACGACGTGCACCTGTGGCACCTTGCCTCGATGGGGCTCGCGATGGGCTCCGGCGACCTGGTGACGACGACAGTGCCGGTTGCGGCAACGCCGACGCTGCCGGACGTCGGATCCGTGGTCCAGTGGGATGACGCTGCGGCTACCGCGATGTTTGACGCGATTCGCGCCGATGAGGCGATCCCCAGCGAATTGATCACCACCGAGTAGCCAGCTGCCTAGATTCTGCGGTGATTTCGCGCACGGTAATCGCAACGTATCGCGCGCGAAACCACCGCAGATTGGCAACTGCTAGGGCAGGCGGCGTACCAGGCCTTCCTGCGCGGTGGTGGCTATCAACCGGCCATCCTGCGACCAGATCTGACCCTGGCAAAAGCCCCGGGCACGCCCTCCAGTCGTAGAGGTGGACTTGTAGAACAACCACTCATCGGCACGGAAGGGCCGGTGGAACCACACCGCGTGATCGAGACTGGCGCCGAGCACCTCACCACGCGCCCAGCTGACGCCGTGCCGACTCACCGACGAGTCCAGTAGCGTCATATCGCTGGCGTACGTCAGCGCGCAGATGTGCAGAAACTTGTCGTCGGGCAGGACGCCGTCGACCTTCATCCAAATCTCGTTGAACTCTTCGTCTGTCGCGCGCGTGCGCTCCCACGGCGGCGTCGAGATGTACCGCAACTCGACCGGTCGCGGCAGTTTCGCGCCATCGCCGAGCAGTTCTTCCTTGCCGGAGATCCGCTCACGGTATGTCGGCAGCTCCTCCGGCCCGATGACGCCCGGCATCGTGATCTGGTGTTCGAACGAACCCTCCTCGGGGATGCAGAACGACGCCGACAACGTGAAGATCGGCTTACCGTGCTGAATCGCCTCAACCCGACGCGCGCTGAACGTACGGCCGTCACGGGTGCGATCGACGTGATAGATGATCGGGATCTCCGGGTCACCTGGGCGTAGAAAGTACGAGTGCAGCGAATGTACGTCGTACTCTTGCCCTACGGTGCGTCCCGCGGCAACGAGCGCCTGTCCGGCGACCTGGCCGCCGAAGGTCCGTTGCAGCGTGACCGCCGGGCTCAAGCCGCGGTAGAGATCCTCTTCGAGCTTCTCCAGATCGAGCAGTTTGACGAGCATGTCGACGGCCAACTGACCGTCCTGGCCGGGTGCGGCGGCATGGCGCAGAGCCGAAAGCTCCTGAGGTTGAGACATTACCCGATTCTAACGCCGCGACATTGGCTCGAATCGCCCCGGATCAGTCCTCTCCGATGCGGTGGATCCGAATCAGGTTCGTCGCTCCCGAGCGCCCCGGCGGACTGCCCGCAACCATCACGATCAGGTCCTTACTGTCGTTCAAACCCAACTGCCGTACGGCAATGTCGACCTGGGCGATCATCTCGTCGGTGTGCTGCACCGGTTCGACGATGAAGGTCCGGATCCCCCAACTCAGCGCGAGCTGATTGCGCACTTTCTCCAGCGGGGTGAACGCGACCACCGGAATCCGGGAGTGCAGCCGGGCAAGCCGTCGCACTGTGTCGCCGGACTGGGTAAAGGCCGCGATCGCCGACGCGTCGACCGCGTCCGCGACATCACGGGCTGAGCGCGCCATGATGCCTGCATTGGTGCGTGGCTTCGTCCGCAGCACGGGGACCTCAATGTCACCTGACTCGGCGGCTTGGATGATGCGAGACATGGTCCGCACCGCCTGCACCGGATAGGCGCCGACGCTGGTTTCCCCCGACAGCATGACCGCATCGGCGCCGTCGAGCACGGCGTTCGCGACATCCGACGCCTCGGCCCGGGTCGGTCGCGAATGCGTGATCATCGACTCGAGCATCTGCGTCGCCACGATCACCGGCTTGGCCTTCTCACGGGCGAGCTGGACGGCGCGCTTCTGCACCAACGGCACCTCCTCCAACGGCAACTCGACGCCGAGATCGCCGCGCGCAACCATGATGCCGTCGAAGGTCTCGACGATCGCCTCGAGCTCGTCGACTGCTTCAGGCTTCTCTAATTTGGCTATGACCGGAATCAAGATCCCTTCGGCGCGCATGATGTCGCGGACCAGGTCAGCGTCCCGCGCCGACCGCACGAATGACAGGGCGACGAAGTCGACACCGAGGTGCAGCGCAAACCGCAGGTCCTCGGCGTCCTTCTCGCTCAGCGCCGGCACCGATACGTCGATCCCTGGCAGCGACAGGCCCTTGTGATCAGAGACCTTTCCGCCCTCCAGAACCCGCACGTGCACGTCGTTGCCGTCGATCGTCACCACTCGAACCGCGATATTGCCGTCATCGATGAGCAGTCGATCGCCGGGCTTGACGTCGTTCGCGAGATCCCGGTAGGTGGTGCCGATTCGCTTGGGTTCGCAGGCGTCGGCATCCGTGGTGATGACGACGTCATCCCCCGTCGCCCACAGCACCGCCCCGTCGCTGAACTTCCCGAGTCGGATCTTGGGGCCCTGCAGGTCGGCAAGGACGCCGACGATCCTGTCAGTGGCGGCGGCAGCCGCGCGTACGTTGTCGTAATTGCGCTGGTGGTCGGCGTGCGTGCCATGGCTGAAGTTCATCCGGGCGACGTCCATCCCGGCTTCCGACAGCGCGGTGATCTCCTCCAGAGATCCACTCGACGGGCCCAGGGTGCATACGATCTTCGCGCTTCTGTTCACTCTTTAAAGACTATGCTCCTAGCACTCGAAGTGCCGGATGCAGCACCGAGCGTTCAGCCACTGTTTGATCTCATTGCGCCTGACCACGGGAATACCCCGCGAGCGGAGTGTGATTAGAAGGTCTTGTGCCACAGGTTGACCGCGTAATCGACGTACACACCGCTGTGTTCGCTCAAGAACGCCGCGGCATCGCGCTCGTTGAATTCGATGCGCACCACGCGCTCGAGATCGCCGCGGCTCTCGAACCGCCATCCCATCTCGACGGGCTGGCGCTGCCATCCGCGGACGGAGAAGAAGTTCTCCACCACGCCCGGCTGGTAGTGTGCCCATGCGCGTCGGCACCAGGAACCGAACGTGGAGGTCGTCAGGTCGTTATCGATCAGGAAGGCGGTTCCGCCGCGGCGCATCACGCGATCGAGTTCGGCCAGGCCTGGTTCGCATCCCGGACCGAAAAAGTACGCCCAGCGTGCGTGGGCAACGTCCACTGACGCATCCGCTACCGGCAACTCCTGCGCGGTGCCACTACGCACCGCGACGTTCGACAGGTGTGCGCTACGCCGCCGCGCGGCCGCCAGCAGCGGCGGATGTGGCTCCACCCCAACGACCTCCGCAGCGTGGGCGGCGAACTTCGGCAGGTAGAACCCGGTGCCGCAGCCGATCTCGAGCACCGTCGAGGACGCTAGCGGATGCCTATTGGTCATTTCCGTCCACAGTCGCCCGTCGGGGTCGACTGCCCGGTTCTCCAGCTCGTACACCGCCGGGCTGTGCCAGATGTTCGGCGACGGGATGACGCCGCGCATCTACTCGGTGCGACGCCCTGCGTCGTCGCTTGAATCCTCGCTTTCGAGATCGCCACGGGGATCGTCAGAGTTCTCGGCGGTCGCATCCTGATCGGGTTCGTCGTCGACCTCGTCGTCGCCGCCGACCGGTGCATACTTGGTCGGGTTCCCCTCTGCGTCCACGAATGCCGCGCGATCGTCGGTGTACGGCGTCGCCTCTCGGGTGCCTTTGACCAGGATCAGGTAGGCGACGGCGAGGACGCCGACCAGTAGTGACGTCCACACATTCAGGCGCTGCCCGAAGATCAACTCAGCCGGGTCAGAACGCATCTGCTCGATGAAGAACCGGCCGAGGCAGTAGAGCCCGACGTACGCGGCGAACAGGCGTCCGCGTCCCATCCGCAGGTGCTTGTCCAGCAGTAGCAACGCCACGAAGACCAGCAGGTTCCAGACCAGTTCGTACAGGAACGTCGGCTGGAAGATGCCGATGACGACCGCTACCCCGTTGTCATCGGTGATCGCGTGACCGCTCTCATCGAGTCGGTGGATCTCCAGACCCAACCAGCCGCTTGTCTGCCCGCCGTACAACTCGTTGTTGAACCAGTTGCCCAGCCGTCCGACCGCCTGAGCCAGGATGAGTCCCGGCGCGAGCGTGTCGGCGATCGAGGACATCCGAAATCCCGAGCGGCGAGCTGCGATCCAAGCACCGAGCGCTCCGAACGCGATGGCGCCCCAGATCCCGAGGCCGCCTTCCCAGATATAGAGGGCTTTGACGATGTCGCCGTTCTCGCCGAAGTACGCGTCCGGCGAGGAGAAGACGTGATAGATCCGGCCACCGATGATGCCGAATGGCACGGCCCAGATCGCTAGATCGAGGATTTCGCCGGATTTGCCACCGCGCTCGATCCACCGGCGCGAGGAGATCCAGATGGCCAGCACGATACCGAGCAGGATGCACAGGGCGTATGCCCGCAATGGCAGCCCGAACACATCGATCTGGTTCTGGGTGGGACTGGGGATCGTAGCCAGTAGCGTCATGCTGAGCCGGTTGCCTCTCGTAGGGACCGCACCAGCGCGCTGGCCTGCTCAAGGCCCTCGTCGATCGCGCTCACCAGTGCAGAGCCCACGATAACCGCATCGGCGTACGAAGCGATTTCACGCACGTGTTCCGGTGTGCGGACGCCCAGCCCGACGCCGATCGGCAGGTCGGTGCATTCGCGGGTGCGGGCCACCAGGCGCGGCGCCAACTGTCCGATCTCGGCTCGCGCGCCGGTGACTCCCATCGTCGATGCGGCGTACACGAACCCGCTGCACGAATCGACGGTCATCTGCAATCGTTCCGGGGTGGAGGACGGTGCGACCAGGAAGATCCGATCCAGTCCATGCGTCGTGCTGGCGGTGATCCACTCGTCCGCCTCGTCTGGGATCAGGTCTGGGGTGATCAGCCCGCGACCGCCGGCATTCGCCAGATCACGCGCGAAAGCATCGACCCCGTACCGAGTCACCGGCGCCCAGTAGGTCATCACGACCGGGACACCACCGTGTTCGGACGCCGCTTCGACAATCCGCAACATATCGGTGATCTTGGTGCCGTCTGCCAATGCGCGGTCAGCCGCCGCCTGCACTGTCGGTCCGTCCATCACGGGGTCGGAGTACGGCATACCAACCTCGACGATGTCGCAGCCGCCGTCGATCACGGCCCTGAAAGCGTCCGCGCTGTGCGCGCGATCGGGGAACCCGGCCGGCAGATAGCCGATCAGCGCCGCCCGTTTTTCCGCGCGTGCCGCTGCGAAGACGTCGGCAAGAGAAGGTGCGCTGTTCATGTCGTTCGGGTCACTCCGATCACGTCGAACCACGCACCGGCTGTCGCGACGTCTTTGTCGCCGCGGCCGGACAGGTTCACCAGCAACGTGGCGTCCGGGCCGAGTTCCGGCGCCAGGGCGACGGCGCCGGCGAGCGCGTGCGAGGACTCGATCGCCGGGATGATGCCTTCGGTGCGGCACAGCAACGAGAAGGCGTTCATCGCCTCGGTATCGGTGACCGGCAGGTAGGTCGCACGGCCGGTGTCCTTCAAATAGGAGTGTTCGGGACCGACACCCGGATAATCCAGGCCGGCCGAGATCGAGTGTGACTCGCGGGTCTGTCCGTCCTCGTCCTGCAGCACGTAGGACTTCGAGCCATGCAGTACGCCGACGGACCCTTTCGTCAGCGTCGCCGCCGTACGATCGGTCTCGGCGCCGTCGCCGGCCGCCTCCAACCCGTACAGCCGCACACCCTCGTCCTGCAGGAATCCGGCAAAGATACCGATCGCGTTCGATCCGCCGCCGACGCACGCTAGAACGGCGTCCGGTAATGATCCGAAGTCGTCCAGGCACTGCTGGCGTGCTTCTTGTCCCACCACGGAGTTGAAGTCACGCACCAGCATCGGGAACGGGTGCGGTCCGCCTACCGAGCCAATGCAGTAGTGCGTGTAGTCGACCGTGCTGACCCAATCACGAAATGCCTCATTCATCGCATCCTTGAGGGTGCGCGAGCCGGCACGCACCGCGACGACCTCGGCACCGAGCAAGCGCATCCGGGCCACGTTCAGCGACTGTCGATCGGTATCGACCTCGCCCATATAGACGGTACATTCCAGGCCCATCAGCGCTGCCGCAGTCGCCGTCGCCACCCCATGCTGACCAGCGCCCGTCTCGGCGATCAGCCGTGTCTTGCCCATCTTCTTGGTCAGCAACGCCTGACCGAGCACGTTGTTGATCTTGTGAGCGCCGGTGTGGTTGAGATCTTCGCGCTTAAGCAATACCCGGCAGCCCACCTGCTCGGAGAACCGCTTGGCTTCATACAGCAGGCTCGGACGTCCGGCGTAACCGCGCAACAGTTCGTCGTACTCGGCGGTGAACTCGGGGTCGACCTTGGCTTTCTCGTAGAACTCGGTGAGTTCCTCGATGGCGGCAACGAGCGCCTCGGGAATGAAACGTCCACCGAACGGGCCGTAGTATCCGCGCTCGTCCGGTACGGGGTTACCGATGATCATCTGCGGTTTCCTGGGGTTGCTGGATGCTCGCCGGCAGTGACCAGCGCAGCGACGGCTTGCCTGGGGTCGCCAGACTGGACAAGACCCTGTCCGACCAGCACGGCGTCCGCGCCGGCCTTGGCGTAGGTGATCAGATCGTGCGGGCCGCGCACACCCGACTCGGCAATCTTCACCACGTTGCTGGGAAGTCCCGGCGCGATGCGTTCGAAGGTGGACCGATCGACATCGAGCGTTTTGAGGTTCCGGGCGTTGACCCCAATCACGCTGGCACCGGCCGCGATCGCGCGGTCGGCTTCTTCTTCGTCGTGTACCTCCACCAGGGCGGTCATGCCCAGTGATTCGACGCGCTCACGTAACCCGACAAGAGTGTGCTGGTCCAACGCGGCGACGATCAGCAGCACGATGTCCGCACCATAGGCGCGGGCCTCGTGCACCTGATACGAGGAGACCACAAAATCCTTGCGCAGCACGGGGATCGTCACGTTCTTGCGTACGGCGGCCAGATCGTCCAGTGACCCGTTGAACCGACGCTGTTCGGTGAGCACGCTGATCGCCCGTGCGCCACCTGCTTCGTACTCCGCGGCGAGATGCGCCGGATCGGCGATATCGGCCAACGCCCCGGCCGACGGGCTGGCGCGTTTGACTTCCGCGATCACGGCCACGCCCGGACGCTTCAGTTCGTGGTACGCGTCGATCGCGGTCCGAACCGACTTACAGCGGGCCTTGAGGTCGTCCAAAGATGTCTGCGCTTGCCGTGCCGCGACGTCCTCGCGCACACCCGCGATTATCTCGTCGAGAACAGTCACCTGAAGACCCCCACCCATCTAGTCCTACAAACAGTAACTAGTCCGGTTGACCCCGCGCGCATCCACCCGTACCAGCAGGCTCTGGTAGACAGGTGCTAGGCACCGCTCGAAGGGACTACAGGTGGACTTCTCGCACATCGCGCGCACCGCAGACGACGTCGAGCTGCGCCCGCACGCCAGTGCCGCCGACACATTCGAACTGATACACCGATCTAGTTCGCTGGGCAATTGCCGGATCGAGGTGCGCGACGATACGGTCGCCCGGCTGCATTGGGACCTCGGCGATGGGTCGATCAATGCGCATGCCACCGCGATGCGGACGCTCGTCAACGCGTTGTACGTCGATTCCTCAGCCAGCCGGATCGAGGTGGTCATCGATCACCACGATCGCCACGAGACCCAAGTTGCGATGCGCACTGGCTTGCGCCGCGAGGGAATCATGCGCGGTGGGCTGCAGCGCTGCGGTGCGCTCTTGGACGGTGCGCTGTTCGCGAGCCTCGCCAGTGACCCCACACCCCAGGATGCCGGCGGATTCACCTACATGCTGGATTCGGTCATGCCGCTCAAGCGGCTCATTTCGCACGTAGTGATGACCGATCCGGGCGGCCGGATCCTGCTGTGCAGAACGACGTTCAAGAAAGACTGGGAACTCCCTGGCGGAATAGTGGAGCCCGGAGAGGCACCCGCGTTGGCCGGGCAGCGCGAGGTGGCTGAGGAGATCGGTCTGGAACTGCCGGTTTCGCGCCTGCTGGCAGTGGACTGGTTGCCGCCGTACCTCGGCTGGAGCGACGCGATTGAACTGCTGTACGACGGTGGCGAGCATCCGGTCGATCTGCCGCAGCGGCTCGAGTACGACACGCGGGAGATCCTCGAGGCGCAGTGGTTCTCGATCGAGGAGATTACCGGCGTGGTGTCACCCTTGAACGCGCGGCGGCTGCCGTTGCTCGTGCCGAACAGGCCCGCGGGCACGCTTCATCTGGAGAATGGCTCGCTGACGCGCTAGGTCGGGTCCTCGCCTCGATCCAGCGACTTCCATAGGTCGCGATCACGCGCCTGCGGATCATCGTCGACGACCTTGGCCCGGCTTCCGGCGGCGGACGATGGGCGATCGTACTTCGAACTCATCAAGGCCATACCGCGGGTGACGAGCAGCAACACCGCTGCGATCAGCGCGCAGGCCAGACCCACGAAGGCCACCGGAATCGCCAACGTGGACTCCAGCGGCGCCTGATCGATCGCGTGGCGCACCCCATCAGCGATCATGCTCGCTTCGTGTTCATCAGCGGGCATCGCCTGCCATTGCACGATCAGCACCGCAGTGATCACCGCGATCACCGCGGCGACGACGGCGATGATCCGCCGGCCGAGGGTCTTGGTGGCCAGGACCGCAACGACGGCCGCAAGCATGATGAACCCGGCCGCCGTCACCATCGGTACCGCCGTGGAACCGCTGATGGCGTATGCCAGCGGGGGCAGCGGTTGCTCGCGCTCGACGGCGATCACCGACCACATCAGCGCCGAGGACCACAGCAACGCGGCGCCTGCGAGCACGAGCAACGCGAGGATGATCATCAGTCGCGCACGCGCGGGCCCGCTGCGGTGTGCCAACTCCTGGCGCTCCTGGTCGGCAGAAGTCATTGAGAGCCCACTGCGCGCAGCCGAGACGCCGTCTGCACGGCTGCCAGGGGCGCACGCGCCTTATTCTGCGTCTCCAGCTCCTCCAAGCGCGGCTCGGAGTCCGCGACGATGCCGCCTGCGGACTGCACGTAGGCCTTGCCATCCTTCAGCAGCGCAGTACGGATGCAGATCGCCATGTCGAGATCTCCCCCGGCCGACAGATATCCGACCGCACCGCCGTAAATACCGCGACGGACCGGTTCGAGGTCGTCGATAATCTGCATCGCGCGAACCTTCGGCGCGCCGGTGAGCGTGCCGGCCGGGAAGCAGGAAAGCAGTACGTCGAAGGCGTCTTTATCGGCCGACACCTCGCCGACGACGGTCGAGACGATGTGCCACACGTGGCTGTATCGCTCGATCGCGCCGAGTTCGGTCACCTTCACCGATCCGGGCGTGCACACGCGGCCGAGATCATTGCGCGCGAGGTCAACGAGCATGACGTGCTCGGCTCGTTCCTTCGGATCGCTCATCAACTCGTCCGCGAGCGCCTGGTCACGTTCGGGGGTATCGCCGCGTTTGCGCGTGCCGGCGATGGGGTGCAGTACGGCCTCGGTGCCTTGAACGGTGACCAGGGCTTCCGGGGAACATCCGACGATGTCGAAACCGTCCGCGCGCACGAGATACATGTATGGCGACGGGTTCAGCAGACGTAGGACGCGGTAGACGTCGATCGCTTCGACGTCTGTGGTGACCTCGAACCGCTGACTGATCTGTACCTGGAACACGTCGCCGTCCACGACGTGTTTAAGCGCCTCGCGGACCGCGGGCTGGTATTTCCCTTCGGGGGTATTCGAGCGCACCTCTACATCGGCGCCGTCGGTTTCCTCCAGCAACGCTACGGGCGCGGGTCGGGCCAGATCCGCAGTCATCTTGTCGAGTCTGCGCAGCGCATCGTCGTACGCCGCGTCGACCTGCGCGCCGCTCATCTCGGGGCTGACGAACTCGGTCGCCACCAGCATGACCGTTCCGTCGTGATGATCAACAACAGCGAGGTCGGCGACCAGCATCATCGACAACATCGGGATCCCTAGATCATCGACGGCGTTATCACCGACCGGCTCGATCAGCGTCGCGACGTCGTACCCGAGGTAGCCCACGAGCCCGCCGGCGAGCGCCGGAAGATCATCGTCGTGCGGGGAGCGGATCGCTCGCCAGGTCTCGGCCAGGACATCCAAAACGTCACCCTGCGTCGGGGCTCCTGGGGGCGGGGTGCCCGTCCAGACGGCCTTTCCGCCGGACTCACTGAGCGTCGCCGTGGCGCGAACGCCAACGAAGGAATAGCGCGACCAGGCATGGCCGCGTTCGGCCGATTCGAGCAAGAACGTGCCGACGCCGCCAGCCAGTTTGCGGTACACACCCAGTGGGCTCTCGCCGTCCGCCAGCAGGGTGCGGGTGACCGGGATGACCCGGTGAGTGGCCACCCGGGCGCCGAATTCTTCGCGCGTCGGGGTTATCGCGCCGATGCGGCTCATACGGACACCTCGAGCGACCCGGAGTCGAAGCAGGTCATGTCACCGGTGTGGCATGCCGGACCGACCTGATCGACCCTCACCAGCAGCGTATCGCCATCGCAGTCCAGCGCGACCGAACGCACGTACTGCACATGCCCGGACGTCTCACCCTTCACCCAGTACTCCTGGCGGCTACGCGACCAGTAGGTGGCGCGGCCGGTGGTGAGCGTGCGATGCAACGCTTCGTCATCCATCCAGCCGACCATCAGCACCTCGTTGGTGTCATGGTCTTGGACGACTGCGGTGACGAGGCCGTCGGCGTCTCGCTTCAACCGCGCGGCAATGGCGGGCTCAAGCGCGGCGCGCTCGGCGGGGATTCGGGCAGACATGACGTCTATTCTCGCAAGTCACCCAAGACGTCGCCGCCGCACCCTATCGGGGCGCGGCGGCGACCTTACGTGAAGCGCGGGTTGTTGTTAGAACGCCCCAGCGGATGTTGCTGCTTTCTTCTGCTCGAGCCACTGCTGGACGTCACTGCCCCGAGCCAGGAATATCAACACGATCGCCAGCACGATGCCGACCAAGGCGGATACCAATAACGTGCCCGTGGCATTGCCGTCGGCGAAAATGAGATCGGCCAGCAGGGAAATGACTCGCGACGCGAGGTAGATGATGGTTGCCAAGATCAGCATCTGGTTCGACTTACCGGACAGCAGTTGAATCGCGCCGATGAAGCCCATGACCGAGGCCACGAGCATGCCGATCGCGGCGATCACGTACAGCACCATCGGGAAGCCGTCGACCACTGCGAAGAGGTCTGACTCGGCGGCGCCGGTCAGCACAATCACGTTGAACGCGCCGGCGAAGAACCCGATGGTGGTGAAAATGATGCCCAACACGCCCGCCGCCGTGGCAGTGCCAGGGCGCTGAAGGCCCCACTGACCGCCGCCCGGTGGCGGGGCGGCCGGATAACCGGGCATCGGGGCACCACCGTATTGCGGAGCGCCGTACTGAGGTGCGCCGTACTGGGGTGCACCGTACTGGGGTGCGCCGTACTGCGGCGTTCCGGCGGCATCGCCGCCCGACTGGCTGGGGTTCGGGCCGGTGGGTGGATACGTCATGGGTGGTGTGTCCTTAGTCGATCGAGTCGGGTCGGTCGGGATCGCGGATTAAAGTTCGTAGCCAGCCGAGCGGGCCGCTGCCTTGCGTGCGAGCCAGGTATCTACGTCGGAATTCTTCGCGAGGAAGATCAGCACACCCGCCAACAGCAGGGACACGCAGAAGGCCACGATCAGCGTGCCGGTTCCGGATCCGCTGGAGGCAACGAGGACAGCGACGATACCGATCAACTGTCCGACGATGTACAAGGCGGTCGCCAGGATAACGCCCTTATTCGTCTTGCCGCCGATGAGTTGGACCGCACCGACGAACACCAGCACGCTGGCGACGACGATCAGGATTGACGAAATGAACAGCAACACCAGCGCAAAACTTTCGTCGCCACTGGCGTAGCCGAAGACGCCCGCGTCGGAGGCGCCCGTCAGTGCGATCAGCGAGTAGGCGGACGTGAAGAAGCCGACCGTGCCGAAGATGAAACCCAGCACTGCGGCGGTGGTGGCCATACCTGGACGTTGTCCCGATGGCGCGCCCTGACCGTAGGCCTGCGGAGCGACTGGGTAGCCACCGGCCTGGTACTGCGGTGCGCCGCCGTACTGCGGCGGAGCGCCATAACCGGATGGCTGTCCGTAACCTTGCTGCCCGTAACCCTGCTGCTGCCCGTAACCCTGCTGCCCGTAACCCTGCTGCTGGTACCCAAACTGCTGAGTCGGGTCGGCGGCAGCCGGATAGCCGCCCTGCGCCGGCACCTGACCGGAGGTGGGCTGCGCGGGCTGTGCGCCAGACGTCGGCTGCGAACCGTATCCCTGGCCGAACGAATTCGGGTCCTGGCTCGGCGTGGGTCCGGTGGGTGGATGAGTCATATCGAAGTCCTGTCCTGGTCGCGGGTGCCTGTCGTGACGGACGGAGGGGGCACTCTGATCACGATTATTCATTACCGCGTCGACAAGAGCACCCACCGTCACACGCGTGTTACAGCGCCGCCTGTATCGCTGCAACCGCTCATGCCAGTGGGCGTCCGCACGGAACGCGTGGAGTACGACGCGGCCGCAGCCTCGGCGGTTCCGCGCGAGCGGCGAACGTCGCGCTCATCAGTTGTTAGGCGGCCCGTAGACCTGACCATCAAGCCGCGCTGTGGCCCACGATCCTCAGCACGCCGTGCCTTCGGCTTCGGAGATCGCCTCGATCAGCACCTGATTGGTCGCGGCGCGAAGGCGGTCCTGGATGCCCCCCGATGGTGAGGTCGAGTGCCGCATCGAGCCGCCCATTTCGAAAACTGCGACGCACCGCCGGACCCGGTCAGCGTGGTCTTGTACGTAATTCCCGCTCCTGCCAGTTCAGCAGTTCAGAAGTTCAGCAGTTCAGATGTTCAGCGGTTCAGCGGTTTTACCGCACAACGTGGCGACCGGGCGTATGCTCAGTGCATGAGTACCTCGGTTGAACGTCGTTATCTCGGCATCCAGGGCCGCGGGACGATTGCGTTACCTGCGGACGTGCGTCGTCGTTTGCACCTGGATGAGCCTGGTGCGCAGTTGGAAATGATCGAACGCGAAGACGGAGTCATCGAGTTGCGGCCGGCGTTGCCGGTGCCGGCGGATCAACGGTGGTTCTGGAGGGAGCGTTGGCAAGAACGTGAGCGGGAGGTCGACGAGCATGTCGCGGCAGGCCGCGTGGTTGTTCATGAGTCGGCCGATGCGTTCGCGGAGCACTTGGAGGCGCTCGACGCGCTCGACGACGAGTGAAGTTCCAGACGACGCCGGCGTTCGATGGTGACTATCGACGCCTCAAGCCTGAGCACCGTGCGACGTTCCGTGACGTCGTCCGGAAGAAGTTCGCGCCCGCGTGCGATGCGTACGCGTCGAATCCCGCTCTCGGGTGGCCAGCATCTTTGCGTGTCAAATCAGTCCGTTCTGCTCCCGGGATCCTTGAAATGACCTGGTCGTTCGCGAGCCCTGACGGGCGTGCGACGTTCGAGTTGGTCATCGTCGAGCAGGAGTTGCTGTGTCGTTGGCGACGAGTGGGCGATCACGATGTCTTCAGGAATCCGTAAATCGGCCTAACTGATCTGTCAGTGGGGCGAGGTCGACGGGTTGTGTGACGTGCTCGGCTGTGATCGCGATCTCGTCGGCGTGAGCGGAGTATCCGAACGTTGCTGAACGGTGCGAGTGAACGGCTGCGCGAGAACGACGGGCGCCACGGCACCTTCCCTGGCCTCACCACGTCGATGGGCCCCTCGTTGCATCAACGCGCCGCGGCCGACCGAATGGTCAACGACCTACCGGACCGGTATTCCGTGCGCGCTGAGGTCGGCTTTCACCTCGCCGATCGTCATCTGCCCGAAGTGAAAAACGCTGGCGGCCAGCACCGCATCGGCCCCGGCGGTGACAGCCGGGGCGAAGTGTTCGACGCTGCCCGCGCCGCCACTGGCAATGATCGGGATTGACACCTCGCGGCGCATAAGCTCGATCAGTTCAAGATCGAATCCGTCCTTGGTGCCATCGCGATCCATTGAGTTCAGCAGGATCTCCCCCGAGCCGAGCTCGGCCGCCCGCGCGCCCCACTCGATCGCGTCCAGCCCGGCGGCGCGGCGTCCACCGTGAGTGGTGACCCCGAATCCGGACGGTTGGCCTACCTCCCGGCGAACGTCCAGGGACAGCACCAGAACCTGCGATCCGAATCGCTGCGCGATCTCATCGATCAATTCCGGACGGGCGATCGCGGCCGTGTTCACGCCAACCTTGTCGGCGCCCGCGCGCAACAGGTTGTCGACGTCATCTGCAGTGCGAACTCCGCCGCCGACGGTCAACGGGATGAACACCGTCTCGGCGGTACGCCGCACTACGTCGTACGTCGTCTGACGGTTGCCCGAGGACGCAGTCACGTCCAGAAAGGTCAACTCGTCGGCGCCCTGCGCGTCGTACCGCGCGGCGAGTTCGACCGGGTCACCAGCATCACGCAGATTCTCAAAGTTGATGCCCTTCACGACACGGCCGGCGTCCACGTCCAGGCATGGGATGACCCGCGTCGCGAGCGTCATCCCGAGATCGCCCCGAGTGCCTGCGGCAACGTGAAATTGCCCTCGTACAGTGCGGTGCCGACGATCGCGCCCTCAACACCGACCCGGGTGAGTTGCGCGATCTGCCGAATGTCATCCAGCGTGCTGATCCCTCCGCTGGCCACGACCGGCGCGTTGGTGCGCTCGCATACCTGACGTAGCAGGTGGACGTTCGGACCCTTGAGCATGCCGTCCTTTTCGACGTCGGTGACGACGTACCGTCCACAACCGTCCTGCTCCAGGCGCTGCAGCACCTCCCAGAGGTTGCCGCCCTCGCGGGTCCAGCCACGTGCGGCGAGCTTTTCGCCTCGGACGTCCAGGCCGATCGCGATCTGGTCACCGTGCTCGCCGATGATCCGCGAGCACCACTCGGGGTTCTCCAGGGCGGCAGTGCCGATGTTGACGCGCGTACAACCGGTGGCCAACGCCGCGTTGAGCGACTCGTCGTCGCGGATGCCACCTGACAACTCGACCTTGATGTCCATCTTGCCGACGATTTCAGCGATGACCTCGCGATTGTGCCCGCGACCGAACGCGGCGTCGAGGTCTACCAGGTGCAGCCACTCGGCTCCGTCGCGCTGCCAACCTAGTGCCGCGTTCAGCGGTTCTCCGTAGGTCTTGCCCGACCCGGCCTCGCCGCGTACCAACTGGACTGCCTTGCCTTCGGTCACGTCCACGGCGGGCAGCAGTTCGAGGCGGGGTCCATCAAGGGGGGTTGCGGTGCTCACAAGGTCTCCATCCAGTTGGCGAGGAGATGTGCTCCGGCATCGCCGGACTTCTCCGGGTGAAATTGCGTCGCGCTCAACGAGCCATGCTCGATCGAGGCGATGAACGGCTCACCGTACTCGCACATCGCGACGCGGACATCGGCATCAGTACGTGTGGCAGCGTAGGTGTGCACGAAATAGAAGCGGGTGTCGGCGTCCACCCCGTGTAACAGCCGCGATTCATCCGGCGCTCGTAGCGTGTTCCACCCCATATGCGGCAGGACGTCGGCTCGAAGCCGCTCGACCTGCCCGCCTAGGGCACCGATCCCGTGGACCGACACTCCGTGTTCGGTGCCCTCGGCGAACATCACCTGCATTCCGACGCAGATACCCAAGACGGGCCGCTCTGCGGCGATGCGGCGCCGAATCATTTGCGGTGCATTCAGCTCGTTCAAACCGCGCATGCAGGCCTCGAAGGCGCCGACGCCCGGTACGACGAGACCGTCGCATTCGGCGGCTCGTTGCACATCCGACGTCACCTCGACCCTCGCGCCGGCGCGCTCCAGAGCACGCTGCGCAGAGCGGATGTTGCCGAACCCATAGTCGAGGATGACGACGTCGCGGGTCACAGAGCTCCCTTGGTGCTGGGGATGGCGTCGCTGCGCGGATCGGGTTCGACCGCTGCCCGTAGCGCGCGCGCCAACGCTTTGAACTGTGCTGCGACGATGTGGTGCGGGTCCCTGCCGGATACGACAGTCATGTGGATGCAGATGCGAGCGTTCAGCGCGAGCGTCTCTAGTACGTGCTGCGTCATCGAGCCCATATATAGCGGCGCGGTTCCGCCGATCGCGACGTACTGCTGGCCCTCTGGCTCGCCGGTGTGCATGCAGTACGGACGACCGGACACGTCGACGACACAGTCGGCGAGCGCCTCATCCAACGGGATTCTCGCGGTGCCGAAGCGCCGGATCCCGCGCTTGTTTCCGAGCGCCTGCGCGAGTGCTTCGCCGAGCACAATCGCGGTGTCCTCGATGCTGTGGTGAGCATCGATCTCGATGTCCCCGGTGGTCTGCACGGTCAGATCGATCAGCGAGTGCTTGGACAGCGCGGTCAGCATGTGGTCGTAGAAACCGACCCCGGTGCTGATATTGCTCGTGCCCGTACCGTCGAGATCGATCTCGACCAACACTGAGCTTTCGCTCGTCTTGCGTTCGATGCGCGCCGTGCGCCCCATGCTGATGCTCCCGATGTGTGGCTTCTCTGATAACCGCCGCTGCCCATTCTCCCTCATCGGCGTTGGGCGTCGACTCCCCGGCCGACCTGCCGCACGCGACGTGCACTATTCGCCGTGGCCGCGATGCGGTCTAGCTATGGCTGCCCGCCTCACTGTTCGCGCATTTAGCAGCGCGGTTGTACCGCGAAGTCGGGGCACAAACACGCGCCGTGATGCGCAACTAGGCCGTCGCGCGCCCACCACACACCCGAGGTCGGCATCCCGCTACGCGGCAGACCGGGGTGCGATCGCGAGATTAGATCAGCGTTGCGTCGAGGTGCAAAACGTCCGCGAGCGCGGTGAGGAACGCCGTTGTCTCCTGTGGTGTGCCGGCATTGACCCGCAAATGCCCAGCGATATGCAAATCACGAATCAACACGCCGCGATCAAGCAATGCCTGCCAGACGGCCGAGGGGTCATCCAGTCCGCCGAACAGCACGAAGTTGGAGTCGCTGGGCACCGGACTGAGCCCCCACGTCGCGAGCACGTCGACGATCCGATCACGCTGGGCCTTCAACGCCTGCACGTTCGATAGCAGCGCCTCGCTGTGCGCGAGCGCTGCGCACGCGGCGGCCTGGGTCAACGACGACAGGTGATACGGCAGCCGGACGATGCGTAGCCCGTCGATGATCTCCGGCGCGGCCGCGAGGTACCCGACACGCGCACCGGCGAACGCGAACGCCTTGCTCATCGTGCGGCTGACGACCAGCCTCGGGTGGTCAGCGAGCAGATGCAGAGCCGAACGTGTGCCTTCGCGGGCAAACTCGAAGTAGGCCTCATCGGTGATCACTATTCCGCGCGAGGCTTCCAGCACCGCAGTGATCACTTCGGCGTTCATCGCCGTACCGGTCGGGTTATTCGGTGAACACAGGAAGACCACATCGGGATCGGCGTCGCGGACCTGCTGCACGGCGTCATCGACGGACAGGTCGAAATGCGCATCACGGCGCGCAGCAATCCACGCAGTGCCGGTCGCCCGCGAGATCAGTTCATGCATCGAGTACGACGGCACAAAGCCGAGGGCGCGGCGAGTCGGGCCGCCGAACGCCATCAGCAGATGCTGCAGCACTTCGTTGGAACCATTCGCCGCCCACACCTGGGCGATGTCGAGGCCGACGCCGTCCTGCCGCTGCAGATAATCAACCAAGCCCTTACGCAGCGCAGAGAACTCTCGGTCCGGGTATCGGTTGAGGTGCGCGACTTCGGCCTCAATCGACTCGACGATCGATCTAGCGACGACCGGCGGTACGTCGTATGAGTTCTCGTTGACATTCAGTTGTACGGGTACATCGAGTTGCGGGGCGCCGTACGCCTGCTGCCCACGGAACTCCGGGCGCAGCAAGCGTTGAACGAGCGCGGCGTTCGACTCAGACATCTGCGAATCGGGCGCGGATCGCGGCGCCGTGCGCCGGCAGGTCTTCGGCGTCGGCGAGCGCAACGATGTGTGTGGCCACCTCCCGCAACGCCGACTCGTCGTAGTCCACGACGTGCACCCCCTTCAGGAACGACTGCACCGACAGTCCCGACGAGTGCCGTGCGCAGCCGCCGGTTGGCAGCACGTGATTCGAGCCCGCGCAGTAATCCCCGAGCGGCACCGGCGAGTACGCGCCGACGAAGATGCAGCCGGCGCTCCGCACCCGCGCCGCGACCTCGCGGGCGTTCTTTGTCTGCACCTCCAGGTGTTCGGCGGCGTACGCATCGACCACCCGCAGTCCCATCTCGATGTCGTCGACGAGCACCACACCGGACTGGTGTCCCCCGAGCGCGTCGTTGATGCGCTGCACGTGTTTGGTCGCGGCAACCTGCACACGCAACTGCTCGTCCACGGCAACAGCGAACTGCTCACTATCGGTGACCAACACCGAACCAGCCAACGGATCGTGCTCCGCCTGGCTGATCAGATCTGCTGCGACATGCGAGGGGTCTGCGGTGTCATCGGCGAGGACGGCGATCTCAGTGGGTCCGGCTTCGGAATCGATACCGATCAGCCCGCGCAACATTCGCTTGGCGGCGGTGACGTAGATATTGCCCGGTCCGGTCACCATGTCGACCGGTTCGCTTTCCTCGGTGCCGTACGCGAACATCGCCACGGCCTGCGCACCGCCAACGGCGTACACCTCGTCGACGCCCAATAACGCGCATGCGGCGAGGATTGTGGGGTGCGGACGGCCACCGAACTCGCGCTGTGGCGGAGATGCGACGGCGATGGAACCGACCCCGGCAACCTGAGCCGGGACGACGTTCATCACCACGCTGGACGGGTACACCGCCAGACCGCCCGGCACGTACAAACCGACGCGGTCCACTGGGATCCACTTCTCGGTCACACTCGCACCGTCGCCTAGGACCGTGGTCGTGTCGCTGCGGCGCTGATCCTCGTGCACGGTGCGCGCGCGGTAGATGGCCTCGTTGAGCGCGACGCGGACCACGGGGTCGAGGCTGTCGAGCGCCTCGTCGAGGTAATGCTGCGGGACGCGCAAATGCTCCAGTTTCACACCATCGAGGCGTGCGGTGATTTCCTTGACGGCAACGGCGCCACGCGCCTGGATGTCGTCAACGATCGGCTCAACTGCGGCGGTTGCCCGCTCGACATCGATCTCGGCGCGCGGCACTGCGCGGCGCAACTCGGCGGCCCGCAGGCGCTGGCCGCGAAGATCGATGGTCTGAAGGATCTGGCTCATCCGTCCAGATTACGACGCGCCAGCACCCTGGCCGATGCCTACCTGGCGTGACTCTGGCGATACCCGCGCGAGGTGCGCAGTCTCGATGGCTCTTACCGCTGCCGCGGCGCTGCTCGAGAGCGCAGATCACTGTTCGAGGCCGCAATCGTCAGCACGACGTAGGTCAGTACGGCGCACACCCCCGCCGCCCACATCGCGGTGGTGCTACTGAGCACGGGTGCGGCGATCCGGTCCGTACCGACCGCGCCCGCGGATTCGAAGCCGCGCAAGGAGACCGTCAGCAGCCACACCAACTTAGCGATGCCCGTTTGCGCGATCGCAGCGACAACGGCGATCCCCACGCCGACCGGCCCACGAGCTGCCTCGACGGGATCCACATGAGCAGCTTGTGCCTGTGCTGCGGCCCGCGCGGCAGGTTCAACGTCGTGGGGCATTGGCGCGGAGCGCTGGCGCGCACGCCCCGGACGCCACCACAGCACAGTCGTCACCACGGCCACCAGGCACATCGCGAGCGTGAGCCACACCTCTGCCGCGACGCGAACCTCGTCCTGTGGCCACGCCGGCAGGTCACCGATCTGCGTGACGACCTCGTGCGATCCTGGCGCCGTCATAGCGCATATCACTGCGGCAATCACGCTGAGCACGAGCGAGATCAACGCGGTCCGAACCAGATGCCGCCGCCCGCCTGCCGCCGTGGCAGCTCGCGCGAGCGCCCGCGGGCGGCGCGGCATTGCGGCCTCGATCGTCATCTCGGCGCCACCGGCTCGAGGGGACCGGAACCGAAGGCGCGGCTGGTGCCGCTGATGGTCATGAGCGGAGCCCACCACGCGGCCGGTTCACGCAGCGGATCGTCCTGGAGTACGACGATCCGCGCCGGGCTACCGACCTGCAACGGCCCGTACGACGCCGACCGCAGCGCACCGTCGCGGCCCAACCCGGCCTGCGCGAGCCGATCGAGTTCGCGCGGATCCACCCCCGGTCGGCCCGCGATATTGCCCTGGTCGGTGCCGTAGTACAGCGGCACCCCCGCTTCGATCAAGGCTGTCGCTTTACGCGCGGCGGCCGGCCCTAGTCCGCTGGCACACAACATCTGAAGCGTCGAAGTCACCCCGATCCGCGCTTCTTTGACCTGGCCGACGACGCTATCGGGCAGCACCTCCGCGGGCGTGTTCGCGAGTTCATCCACCCCGGCTTCCAACGCGCGAACCACCATCTCGACGGTCTGCGCACGGGCGATCACCGGCAGCGAACGCTCGTGTGCGGCGTCGACCGCCGCGGCCAGCACCGCCGGTGGGGTCGCCGAAGCGCAGTTCTCATCGTGCAACCCCACCTTGATCGCCTGGGCGCCGAGCTCGTGATGGGCCGCTGCATGCGCGACCGCCTTCTCGGCGCTGTCGAGCACTGGCTCAACGGCCACGCGTGCCGGTCCGCACGGCGATGCGGTCAACACGTGTCCGACGGAGCGGACCGGTAGCCCTGCCGCAGAATCACGCTCGGGCCCCGGATGCCCTTCGGGGTCACCGAGGTCACGGACCGCGACCACTCCGGTGGCCAGCAAGTCACGTGGATCGAGTCCGCACAGATGCACGTGACGGTCGTAGATCCCCGGACCGATCCAGCAGGTCGGGCTCCCCAGTACGTCGTCAACGTCCCGGGCAACCCTCCTGTTGAACGGGCTGATCCCAGCAATATCCCCGTTATCATCGATCAACACGACGTGGTCGGGCAACAGGTCCGCTTCGCCGCCGAGCCACACCGAGCCACGCAGTGCCGTCACCACGCTGCGGCTCCCATCAACACGTGCGGCGTCTCCGTAAGCTGCATCGCCACTATCAACCGCATCGGCGCCGTCGAGCACCTCACTGCACGAAGCCTTCAGTGCCCAAGAGTGCCTTGACGTCGCCGACCAGCCCGGGCGAACGGGTCACCCGAAGGTCATCACCCAGACGCACCGTGTGCATCCGCTCGCCGTTGAGCACGCGCAGGTGCACGTCAGTGACCCCCGCGTGAGTGGACAGCACCTGCTTGAGGCGGGTGACCAGAGGCGGCGTACACCGTGACGCTTGGACCTGCAACAGCACCGGTCCCGAGTTGTCCTTGTTCAAGTCCGGCAAGGTCAGGTCGGCGATCCGCAGTTTCGGCGCCTCGTCGTCCTCCAGGGCCACTCGGCCGGTGGCCACCACGACCTGATCCTCAGCGACCAGGTGCCCGACTGCCTCATACGTACGGGCGAAGATGAAGATCTCGACCGAACCCTCCAGGTCCTCGATCGTCGCCTTCGCCCAGTAAGCGCCCTGCTTGTTGATCTTGCGCTCGACACCGGTCAGGATGCCCGCGATCGTGACCACGTCCTTGTCGGCGTACGCCCCCTCCTCCAGCAGGCCGGCGATCGTCGTATCGGCGGCGCTGGCCAACACGTGCTCGAGGCCGTGCAGCGGGTGATCGGATACGTACAGCCCGAGCATCTCGCGCTCGAAGGCCAATTTCTCGCGCTTGGGCCATTCCTGTTCGGGGATGGCCACCTCGAACTGCGTCGAGGCCGGTGAGTCATCCTCACCTCCGCCGAGTCCACCGAACAGGTCGAACTGTCCCATGGCTTCTTGCTTCTTCACGTCGGCGATCGAATCGATCGCCTCCGCGTGAATAAGAACCAGACCGCGGCGCGGATGCTCGAGCGAGTCAAAGGCGCCAGACTTGGCCAGCGACTCCACGACGTTCTTCTTGCACGCCTGCTGATCGACCTTGCGCAGGAAATCGTGGAACGAGGTGAAGTGCCCCTTCTCTTCACGGCCTTTGACGATGAGTTCGACGACGTTCGCGCCGACCCCGCGGACCGCGGCCACACCGAATCGGATGTCGGTACCGACCGGGGTGAAGCGCGCGTACGACTCGTTGACGTCCGGGGAGAGGACCTTGATCCCCATCCGCCGACATTCATTGAGATAGACCGCCATCTTGTCTTTGTTTTCCGCGACGCTGGTCAGCAGCGCGGCCATGTACTCGGCCGGGTAGTGGGCCTTCAGGTAGGCGGTCCAGTAGGACACGACGCCGTACGCCGCGGAGTGCGCCTTATTGAAGGCGTAATCGGAGAACGGCAGCAAGATCTCCCACAGCGTGGTGATCGCGGCCTTGGAGTAGCCGCGCTCGGCCATTCCGGCGGAGAAGATCGCGAACTGCTTGTCCAGTTCGGCTTTCTTCTTCTTGCCCATCGCGCGCCGCAGCAGATCGGCCTGGCCGAGTGAGTAGCCGGCGACTTTCTGCGCGATCGCCATGACCTGCTCTTGGTAGACGATCAACCCGTAGGTCTCGCCGAGAATGTCTTCGAATGCCTCGGCGAGTTCCGGGTGGATTGGCACGACAGGTTCGCGGCCGGTCTTGCGGCGCGCGTACTTGTTGTGTGAGTCCGCGCCCATCGGGCCGGGACGGTACAGCGCGCCGACGGCGGAGATGTCCTCGAATGTGTCCGGACGCATCGAGCGCAGCAGGGCACGCATCGGCCCACCGTCGAGCTGAAACACGCCGAGCGTCTCCCCGCGCGCCATCAATTGATACGTCCCGGCATCATCGAACGGCAGGTCTTCCAGGACGACCTTCTCGTCCCGGTTGATCTCGATATTGTCCAGGGCGTCGTCGAGGATGGTGAGGTTGCGCAGCCCGAGGAAGTCCATCTTGATCAGCCCGAGCGTCTCGCACGTCGGGTAATCGAATTGGGTGATGATCGCGCCGTCCGATTCGCGCTTCATCAGCGGGATCACGTTCATCAGCGGTTCAGAAGACATGATCACGCCGGCGGCGTGCACGCCCGTGCCGCGGCGAAGGCCTTCGAGGTCCTTGGCCGTATCGACGACTTCCTTGTATTCGGCGTTCGACTCGTACAGGCCGCGGAATTCTCCGCCCTCGTTGTACCGCTCGTCGGCGGTGTCCCACATCTTCGACAGCGGGACGCCCTTACCCATCACGTCCGGCGGCATCGCTTTGGTCAGGATGTCGCCCACCGCGTACGGCTTATCGAGCACGCGGGCGGCGTCCTTGACCGCGTTCTTTGCCTTGATCGTCTGGAAGGTGACGATCATCGCGACGAACTCGCTGCCGTACTTCTCCACGACGTACTGGATGACTTCACCGCGCCGACGCTCGTCGAAGTCGACATCGAAGTCGGGCATCGAGACGCGATCGGGATTGAGGAATCGCTCGAAGATCAGACCATGCCGCAGGGGGTCCAGGTCAGTGATCCGCATCGCGTACGCCGCCATCGACCCGGCGCCCGATCCGCGTCCGGGGCCGACGCGGATCCCGTTGTTCTTCGCCCAGTTGATGAAGTCCGCGACGACCAGGAAGTAGCCCGGGAAGCCCATCTGCGCGATGACGCCGACCTCGTACTCAGCCTGCTTGCGCACCGCGTCCGGGATCCCGTCCGGATAGCGGTAATGCAGGCCTTTCTCGACCTCCTTGACGAACCAGGACTCCTCCGACTCGCCGTCAGGCACCGGGAATCGCGGCATGTAGTTCGCGGACTCGTTGAACTGGATATCGACGCGTTCGGCGATCAGCAGCGTGTTGTCGCACGCCTCGGGGAGTTCACGGAACATCGCGCGCATTTCCTCGGCGCTCTTGAGGTAGTAGTGCGCACCGTTGAACTGGAACCGGTTCGGGTTCGAGAGCCGGTCCCCCGTTTGGATGCACAACAGGGCGCCGTGTGCCTTGGCGTCTTCCTTGCTCGTGTAGTGCAGGTCGTTGGTCGCCAGGAACGGAATCTGCAGATCGCGCGCGATATCGGTGAGCTGCGAACGGTACGACTTCTCGACGGCGAGGTCGTGGTCCATCAGTTCGCAGAAGAAGTTGTCCTTGCCGAAAATGTCCTGGAAGTCGGACGCCGCCTGGCGGGCTCGGTCAAGTTTGCCGGCGCGCAGCCACATCGGCACCTCACCGGACGGGCAACCCGTCGTCGCGATCAGGCCCTCGTGATACTGCTCGAGGATGTCGCGGTCGAGCCGCGGCTTACGGTACTGCCCCTGCAAACTCGCTAACGACGACAGCCGAAACAAGTTGTGCATACCCGTGGTGTTGTATGCCAGCAGCGTCATGTGGTTGTACGCCGCACGACCCTTGTTACTTGAGCCCTCCTCGGAGGACTGGTCGTCGGTGATGGTGCCGAACTCGTACGGCACCCGGTCAAATCGAGACCCGGGGGTGTAGTACCCCTCCATCCCAATGATCGGCTTCACGCCGGCGGCACTGGCCTGTTTGTAAAAGTCGTACGCACCGTGCACGTTGCCGTGATCGGTGACCGCGATCGCCGGCATGCCCAGCTCGCTGGCGCGTTCCATCAGTGGACCGATCTTTGCCGCACCATCGAGCATCGAGTACTCGGTATGGGTGTGCAGATGAACGAACTGATCCACCGAACCCACTACGCTGCTCACCACTTTCTGATCGTGCCGGTCACCCATTGTCGCACCGTTGTTCAACTCTCAGCCCCGACTGGCCGAAGATGATGCGACCTGCGGCGCGTGAGATGCATTCCGGTGGTTACCCTGGTCGGCATGCGCCTCGAACGCGGCCTCGAGCACCCCACTCTAGACACTATTGTCGCGGCGTACTCGGCCGTCGTCATCGAACGGCAGATGCTGCTGCAGAAACTCGTCGCGGGCGCGGCGTGGAGCCTTGATCTTCGGCAGCAGGTACTGACTGTGGGCACCCGACCGTTACGTGTTTCACCGTTGGCGCAGGTCGCTCCCGACGGCACAACGTGGCAGTGGGCGTGGCCGGACGGATCGTCGGCGAGCACCGGGCACGCGGAGCTGATCGAGATCGGCCAGCGTTTCGATATCCCGGAACTGACGACTCGGCGGCTGCCACTGTCGGCTGTCCATGACGGCGGGCAAGGTCCCGCACACACGCTGGCCATTGCTGCGTGCGGGCTGCTGTCCGGGCACGGGTACTTTCCCGCCGCGTACGACGCGGGCACGGCGTGGTTGCTGGTGCGCGAGGAGTCACTGGAACAGCCTGTGCTCGATGTCGCCGCAGTCGGCACATTGCTGCAGGGCGCGACCTCGTTGTTTCCGCACGCCGATCGGTTGGCCGTGGAGACGTATCTCGGAGTTCACCGGCTATCGGCACGCGATGACGGCGACCGGATCACTGCGGAGATCGGCGGCCGCCGCCTCCAGTTCATCTTCGATTCCGCCGACCGGCTACGCGAGGTCAGCGTTGCGAGCTAACGCGGCCAGATCGGCGCCCGTTTCTCGACGAACGAACTCATCCCCTCGCGGGCATGGTCGGTTTGCGATGCACCGGCCATCACCTCGATCGCGAGCAGGTACGCCTCGCTCTCCGGACGATCCAGATGGTTGTAGATGGTCTGCTTGCCGACGGCCTTGTTCGCCGCGCTGCCCTGGCACAACCGATCAGCGAGGTCAGCGACCTTCGCATCCAGTTCGTCGTCCGGGACGGCGTAGTTGATCAGACCCCACGCCTCAGCGGTATTCGCATCCACCGGTTCACCGGTGAGCGCGAGTTCCATGAGGCGTTTACGCCCGATAGTGCGGCTCACGCCGACCGACGGCGTGTGGCAGAACCAGCCGCCCTTCGCGCCGGGCAACGCAAAACCGGCTGACTGCGCCGCCACCGCGAGATCGGCGCTGGCGACCATCTGGCAGCCGGCGGCAGTGGCCAGACCCTGGACCTTCGCGATCACTACCTGGGGCAGCGAATGCATCCGGGTCATCATCTCGGTGCACAACTGCAGCAGTTCGCGCATCGATACCAGGTCACGGTCGATCATGTCAGCGAAGTCGTGACCGGAACTGAACACCGGACCGTCGGCCGCGATCACCAGGATTCGCGCGTCGGTCGTCGCGACATGGTTCATCGCCTGCAGGATCTCGCGCATGTGCTCCTCGGACAGCGAATTGCGTCGCTTCGCCCTCGCCATCGTGAGGGTGTAGACCTGCCCAGATCGCTCGAGCCGGATGTGTTCGAAGGCCGGCGAGTCGGACGTGGCGCTATGGGGCGTGGCGAGTTCAGTCATACCCACAGGATAAGGGTCGCCAACACCGACGACGTTGCCGCTAACGCCTGCTGCTCATAGCCTGGACGAGCACGTCAGCGGCGACGCGCGATCTCACTCGGCCGAAAGGCGGCACCCGTGCAGCGGACGGTCATCCTTGCGGTCGTCACCGTCGCGGCGGCGCTGTCGGGATGTGCCTCAGAGTCAGACGACTCGAGCGATGCGCTGCCACGGGCGCAGCAGGAGGTACGACTTCCACCGACGCACGGGATTTTTGATTATCAACTCGGCGGCGCGTACGACCTAGTCCAGACGAGTTCGGGCGAGCGGGCACCGGATGTGGTGACTCGGGACGCGAGCGCGGCGGCACCGGTCGACGGGTACGGCATCTGCTACGTGAACGGTTTCCAGACTCAACCAGACGAGTCCGCCGCATGGGCGAGTACGCGCGAATCGTTGCTCCTGCAGGACGCGGACGGCGCACTGGTGAGTGATCCTGACTGGCCTGGTGAGTACATCCTCGATCCGTCCACCCGCCACCAGCGCGACGGCATCCTCGCGGTCGTCGGCCCCCTGATAGACAGGTGCGCAACCTCCGGTTTCTCGGCCGTCGAGATCGACAATCTCGATACCTGGACCCGATTCGAGCAGATCGACCCTGACGGCGCTTGGGCTCTCGCGGCGGCGTACGTCGACCGCGCCCACGCCGCCGGCTTGGCGATCGCGCAGAAGAACTCCCCCGAGGTCGCAACCCTCGCCCATGTGGAGCTGGGTTTCGACTTCGCCACCACCGAGGAGTGCGCTGTCTTCGCGGAGTGCGGCCTGTACGCCGCCGCGTACGGCCCACACGTGCTGCAGATCGAATACTCCGACACACTCGAGGAGGCCGGGATCGACTTCAGCGATGTGTGTGCGCTCACCGATCGATCGCCCTTGACCATCCTGCGCGATGGCGACCTTGTTCCCCGGGGCGCGGACGGTTACGTCTACGACCGCTGCGACTAGCAACGAGGTGCGCACACGACGCTCGCCACTACGGCCCGAAGGCCGACTACCCGATCAACCCTCGAGGCCGGTGACGCGCATCGTGATGTTGATTCGGCCGCTGCGCAGTCCGCAGTCCGTAGGTGCGGTGCCGGGATAGACCTTCGGGACGCCGTGGTAGGCCAGCCGGGAGGGTCCACCGAAGACGAACAGGTCGCCGGAGGACAGGTCGATGTCTTGATAGGGCTTGTTTCGGGTCTCGGTGTTCCCGAACCGGAACGTGCACGTGTCGCCGATCGACAGCGATACCACCGGGGCGAGCGAGCGCTCGTCCTTGTCCTGGTGCATCCCCATTCGTGCCGCGTCGTCGTAGTAGTTCACCAGCGCCGTATCCGGCAGGTAGTCCTCGCCCGCGTGCGGATCGCCTGTCGCGGCGACGAGCGCTGCGCGGCCGAGGCGGACCATCGAGTCGGGGAATTCGAGCACCCGGTTGCCGTTCACATCGACGGCCTCGCGCGTGTACTCATAGGGACGCCAGTGCCAGCCGAGGCACACGGTGCGCACGCTCATCTGGTGCCCGCGGACTTTGGCTGCCCGGATCGGAACCGGCCCGTTCGTCCACTCGTGGAAGCGGGCCACGATCCACCGCTGCTGCTCGAACGTCAGCCACCTTGGCACGTAGTGCGCCCCCTCGGGCAACTCGGGCATAGGCCGGCCGATCATGTCATTGCCGAACAGAGTGTCCAACGCACGCTCCTGTCCACCTCGATGGGATGCGGCGATCGCTTGCTGTCGTCTGGGACCTGCGACAACACGTCAACCTCATGATCGGCCGGCTGCGACGATAACCGCAGGCAGCTCCAGGCGCGGATTGCGGCTCACGGAGTCTCCTCGCGCCCCAGTTTCCACGCGACGTACTTCTGCGGCAGGCACGCTGCGCACGGTCGGAACCCCGCAGCGAGCGCGGTGGCCTCGTCGGCGAAGAGCACCCGGTGCTTGGCGTAGTCCCCCTTCGCGATCGCGCGCAGCGCCGCCGGGCAGTCCAAGCGACCGTAGATTCGTCCACCACGATGCCCGCCGAGGGTGCCGGGCGTCGTGCTCTCCTGCGGCTTTCGGTCTGCACCGAGGAGCATGTAAGTCTTGTCGGTCATCGTGCCCGCACGCTCCCAGTCGCCGGAGTCCACCCGCTGCGCGTCGACCTCGGGCCTGGTCTGCGTCGCGGTCATGCCGCCTGCTCCAGTGTCAGTAGCGTCGTCTTCGCTTCCGGGCCGCCGATGTAGCCGCCGAGACTGCCGTCGGTGCGCAGTACGCGATGGCAGGGCACGACGACCGGCAGGGGGTTGGTCGCGCAGGCCGTGCCGACGGCGCGTACGGCCCTCGGATTCCCCACGAGTTCGGCGACTTCCTTGTAGGACCGCGTGTGGCCGTAGCCGATGCGCGGCAGGTAGCGCTGCACGATCTGGCGGAATCCCGAGGACATCGCATAGTCCAGCGGCGCGTCGAAGGCGCGCCGTGTGCCGGTGAAGTACTCGTCGATCTCGACGGCGACCACATCCAACCGGCGAGGGGCTTGCAGCACGCGGGGGCTAATCTTGTTCGCAAGCGACTCCAGCACGGTATCGAAATTCTCGCGCTCGAAAGCGACGCGAACCAGCCCCGTCTCGGTCGCGGCCAGTAGCAGCTGCCCGACGGGGGTGTCGATCGTGCGGTAGGCGATGTCCACCAGCCCGTGCTCGCTGGCGATCCCCGCCAGTCGCGTATGCAGGTGAGCCATTGCATCGGGCTCGATCGCGAAGAGGGCGTCGTACTCAGCCCCCTTGCCGCCATCAGCCGAATGGTTGTTGCCGGACGTGGCGATATCGGTCATTGGGGTGCTCCTTTCGGGTACTCGCCCGTGGAATAGGTCTGCCTGAGTTTCTTGATGCCGTCGGATGCGGCGCGGCGCACCGCATCCGTGCTGCCGCCGAGGATCTCGGCGGTCTCGGCGTGCGGCAGCCCGCCGAGGTAGTGGTAGGCGATCGCGAGTCGTTGCCGTTCTGGCAGCGCCGCCACCGCTGTCCACACTCCGTACTCGCCACCGCCGGGATTGCCCAGCAGCGAAGCCCGTTCGGGGAGATCGTCGCTGGGGATCGCATGTCGGGCACGTGCGCGGGTGACGTCGATCGCCTTGCGATGGGCAACGCGCACCAGCCACGCCTCGACGTTCGTGTCCTCCGGCAGATCCGGCCAGGCCTTCAGCGCGGCCAAGAACGTCTCAGACCAGGCGTCGTCCGCGTCCGGGCCGCAGCCGAGCACGGCGCGGCACACCCGCAGCACGGTCTGTCCGTGCCGCTTCACGGCCTGCTCGAATGGCTGTTTCATCTTCATCACACGGTAGACGCGCCAGCCGGGCGAAACGTGAGATCCGACCTTTCTGGACTGCCCACGTCGACCGGCACCGCCCCGCACCAGCAGGAACCGTCTGCGGTGGCCGACCGGCATACCCGGCCCGCGGGCTTCGGCACTGACTGCCGCAGGCGCCTACCCTTGGATGCGCGCGAGTCTGGTCCCTCAGCCGATCGAGTCGGACAGTTCCAGCCAGCGTTCTTCGAGCTCGGCGATCTCGCCCTCGAGGGTGTGCAGTTGCTCAGCGAGTCGCCGCATGCCTTCGTGGTCGTCCTGCTCGTGTTCGGCCATCTGCTGATGCAATGTCTGCACCTCGGCGCCCAGTTTGTCGAGCCGTCTTTCGATCGCCGCGACCTCTTTCTGCGCCGCCCGCCGCCGCGCCCCGGACAGTTCGGGCGCTCCACCGCTGGCGGCCGCCGGCCGCGAGTTGACCTCGCGGCGCTCGGAGGGCGCTGCACCTTCGCGCCGCAGCCGCAGATACTCGTCGACACCACCGGGCAGGTGCCGCAGCCGCCCGTCAAAGATGGCGTACTGCTGGTCGGTGACGCGTTCAAGTAGGTAGCGGTCGTGCGACACGACGATCAGTGTTCCCGGCCAGGAGTCGAGCAGATCCTCCATGGCCGCCAGCATGTCTGAGTCCACATCATTCGTGGGTTCATCCAAGGCGATGACGTTGGGCTCGCTCAGCAGCAGGAGCAGCAGTTGCAGCCGCCGCTTCTGCCCACCGGACAGATCCGACACACGCGCCGACAGGTGTTCGCGGGCGAAGCCAAGACGTTCCAGCAACTGGGCCGGCGTCAGGTCTTTACCGTCGATGGTGAACGTTGCCTGCGTACGCGCCAGCACCTCCCGGACCCTATCGCCGCTGATGTCGGCAAGTTGGGAGAATTGCTGGTCCAGGGTTCCCAGCCGCACCGTCTTACCGCGCTTGACCTGCCCCGTGCTCGGTTCGAGCGTACCGGCCACCAGGCCCAACAGGGTGGATTTGCCGCTGCCGTTCGCCCCGAGAATCCCGGTCCGTTCGCCGGGGGCAATCCGCCACGTCACGTCACGCAGCACATCACGCTCACCAAAGCGGACGCCGGCGTTTTCAACGTCGATCACGTCCTTACCGAGGCGAGCCACCGCGAGCCGCTGGAGCTCGATCGGATTGCGGACCGGCGGTACGTCGGCGATCAACTGGTTAGCGGCCTCGATGCGGAACTTGGGTTTGCTCGTGCGGGCCGGTGCCCCCCGCCGTAGCCACGCGAGTTCCTTGCGCATGAGGTTCTGCCGTTTGGCCTCCGTCGCGGCAGCCATCCGGTCTCGTTCGACCCGCTGCAGGACGTACGCGGCGTAGCCGCCTTCGAAAGGTTCGACGATCTGATCGTGCACCTCCCAGGTCTCGGTGCACACCTCGTCGAGGAACCACCGATCGTGCGTGATGACCAGCAGCGCCCCGGAGTTCTTCGCCCACCGGTTCTTCACATGCTCAGCGAGCCAGGTGATGCCCTCGACGTCGAGGTGGTTCGTCGGCTCGTCGAGCGCGATCACGTCCCACTCGCCAATCAGCAGAACCGCCAGGGCGACTCTACGGCGCTGCCCGCCGCTGAGCGATCCGATCGTCGCATCCCACGGCACGTCGGACACGAGGCCGTTGATCACGTCGCGCACCCTGGCGTCACCGGCCCACTCGTGCTCGGGTCGGTCGCCGACGATCGAGTAGCCTACGGTTCGCTCCGGGTCCAAGTTGTCGCTTTGCGACAGCATCCCGAACCGGACGCCGCCGCGCCGAGTCACCCGTCCGGCCTGCGGGGAGATCACACCGGAGAGCATCCCCATCAACGAGGATTTACCGTCTCCGTTTCGGCCAACGATCCCGACGCGATCGCCTTCCTCGATCCCGACGGTCACCGATTCGAACACGACGCGGGTCGGATACTCCAAGTGCAGGGCTTCGCCCACGACCAGAGGCACGGCCATCAGCGCGCCACCGCCGATTGCCCGTCGCCGCTACGCGAGGTATACCGGACGTGGCGGGCCTCGACTGCTCCCGCCACTACGCGTGCTCGGCGAGCTGCGGAGCTCCGCGTTCGATCACGTCCAGGATGGTGCCCATGATGTCGTTGAGCTCGTAATCCTTCGGAGTGAAGACTTTGGCCACACCCTGTCGCATCAGCAAGTTCGCATCGGTGTCAGGGATGATTCCACCGACCACCACCGGCACGTCATCCATTCCGGCCTCACGCAAACCGCGCAGTACCGCCGGTACCACCTCGAGGTGCGAACCGGACAGCACCGACAGCCCGACGACGTGTACGTCCTCTTCGACGGCGGCAGCGACGATCTGCTCTGGAGTCAGCCGGATACCTTGGTAGATCACCTCAAAACCTGCGTCCCGCGCGCGCACGGCGATCTGCTCGGCACCGTTGGAATGCCCGTCCAGACCAGGCTTTCCCACCAGAATCTTTAACCGGCGGCCCATCCGCTCACCCAGCGCGCTGGTGCGCTCGCGCACCCGCTGCAATGGCTCGGCAACATCGGTGGCAGCGGTCGCTGCCGAGACACCGGTCGGGGCACGGAACTCGCCGAATTCCTCCCGCAACGCCTGCGACCACTCGCCCGTGGTCACCCCAGCTCGCGCGCAATCCAACGTCGCCTCCATCAGATTCTGCGTCGTCGACGCGACCTCACGAAGTCGCGCGAGCGCTGACTGCACGCGCTCTTCGTCGCGGTCTGCACGCCAGCGCCGGATCGCCTCAATCGCGGCTGCCTCGACCCCCGCGTCGACGGTCATGATCGACTCCTGCCCCTCGTCTGTCAGCGGGCTCGGCTCCGTCGTCTCGAACTTGTTGACGCCGACGATCACGTCTTCACCGGTCTCCATTCGGGCGCGCCGGGCGGCCAGAGACTCTACCAAGGCGCCCTTCATGAAGCCCGAGGAAACTGCTCCCAACACGCCGCCGGCATCCTCAACCTGCTGCATGAGTTCCTTGGCGCCGTCGACGATCGAGGCAACCTTGGCCTCGATGACGTGCGATCCGGCGAAGATGTCCTCGTACTCCAACAGGTCGGACTCGAAGGCGAGGACCTGCTGCATCCGCAGCGCCCACTGCTGGTCCCATGGTCGCGGCAAGCCGAGCGCCTCATTCCAAGCCGGCAGTTGGATCGCCCGCGCTCGCGCATCTTTGGACAGGCTGACGCCGAGCATCTCCAACACGATGCGCTGCACATTGTTCTCCGGCTGCACCTCTGTCAGTCCCAACGAGTTGACCTGGACGCCGTACCGGAAGCGACGCATCTTCGGATCTTGCACGCCGTACCGCTCGCGGGTGATCTCGTCCCACAACTGCCCGAACGCACGCATCTTGCTCATCTCTTCGATGAACCGCACGCCGGCGTTGACGAAGAAGGAGATCCGCCCCACTACGGCAGGGAACTTGTCCTCGGGCACCTGTCCCGAATCGCGGACCGCGTCCAGCACCGAAACTGCGGTGCTCATGGCGAAGGCGACCTCCTGTACCGGAGTCGCCCCGGCCTCCTGCAAGTGGTACGAGCAGATATTGATCGGGTTGAACTTCGGCATCGTGTTCACGGTGTACGACACCATGTCGGCGATCAGCCGCATCGACGGCTCCGGCGGGAACACGTACGTGCCGCGGGAGAGGTACTCCTTGATGATGTCGTTCTGCGTCGTACCCGCCAGTTTGGTGATGTCGGCGCCCTGTTCCTCGGCGACGACCTGATATAGCGCAAGCAGCCACATCGCGGTCGCATTGATCGTCATCGACGTGTTCATCTGCTCAAGCGGGATGTCCTTGAACAGTTCGCGCATATCGCCCACATGGCTCACTGGCACGCCGACCCGACCCACTTCACCGCGCGCGAGCTGCGCGTCCGGGTCGTAGCCGGTTTGGGTAGGCAGGTCGAAGGCGACGGAGAGTCCGGTCTGCCCCTTGGCGAGGTTCCGCCGATAGAGTTCGTTGGACGCGCTGGCCGACGAGTGCCCGGCGTAGGTACGCATTACCCAGGGGCGGTCGCGTTCGGTATTCGACGGGTAGGGCATGTGGAACCTCCAGAAATCTCAGGACAACTCTACTGAACGACCGGCTTGCCGAATGTCCTCTGGCTATGGATAACCTCACTGGCAGGCGTCGCGGCTTCGGCGCCGCGATAGTTGTCCACGATGAAGGAGGCAGTCATGGCAGAGGTAAAGGTATTCAACGGTATCGACGAACTGAAGGCGAGCGTCGGCCAATCGTACGGCCCCACCGACTGGTTCGAGGTCAGCCAGGATCGCGTGAACGCGTTCGCTGATGCGACCGAGGACCACCAGTGGATCCACATCGACGTCGAGAAGGCGAAGTCGGGTCCGTTCGGCGCGACGATCGCGCACGGCTTCCTGACGCTGTCGCTGATCCCGATGTTCGGCCCGCAGCTCACTCGCGTCGACAACGTCAAGATGGGCGTCAACTACGGCTGTGACAAGGTCCGCTTCCCGCACCCGGTGCCGGTCGGATCGAAGTTGCGCGCCAGCGCGAAGCTGCTTGATGTCACCGATATCGCGATGGGCAGCCGCGCCACCTGGGAGTGGACCATCGAGGCCGAGGGCATCGACAAGCCCGTCTGCGTCGCCAGCATGCTGACGGTAATCGTCGGATAGAGCGAGTCGTCACCGCGGCCGCAGCGCGAGCCACCACGGCCTGCCGAACGGCCCAACGGTCGTTGACTGAGTGAGACGGCGAGTCAGCCGCTCGTCGAACGAACGCGGACGCCGCATGCTGACATGTCCCCACCCAGGGCCGTTCGACCGCTCACACAACTAAGAGACACCCCACCGAATTTTTCGGTGGGGTGTCTCTTGTGGATCACGAAGGCGTCGCCCTGCGGCGTCTTCATGTGCTCGACGGCTTCTCGCTCGCCATCCTCGCTTGGGTCGCAGAGCGGTGAGCCGCTCGCGCTAGGAGATGAGTCCTAGCTTCTTCACAGCGTCGCGCTCTTCGGCCAGTTCGGCGACCGAGGCGTCGATCTTGCCGCGGGAGAACTCGTCGATCTCCAGGCCCTGCACGATCTCGTAATCGCCGTTCTTGCAGACGACCGGGAACGAGGAGATGAGCCCCTCCGGTACGCCGTACGAACCGTCCGAAGCCACGGCCATCGACACCCAGTCACCGGAGGCCGAACCGAGCGCCCAGTCGCGAGCATGGTCGATCGTGGCCGACGCGGCGGAAGCCGCCGACGACGCGCCGCGGGCATCAATGATGGCCGCGCCACGCTTGGCGACCGTCGGGATGAAGGTGTCGGCCAGCCAGGCCTGATCGCCGACAGTCTCGGCGGCGTTCTTACCGCCGACCTCGGCGTGGAAGAGGTCCGGGTACTGGGTCGCCGAGTGGTTACCCCAGATCGTCATCTGCTTGATCTCGGTCACCGCGACGCCGAGCTTGGCAGCGAGCTGCGAGATCGCGCGGTTGTGGTCGAGGCGAGTCAACGCCGAGAAGCGGGTGTTCGGGATATCCGGCGCGTTGTTCATCGCGATCAGCGCGTTGGTGTTGGCCGGGTTCCCGGTGACGGTGATGTGCACGTCGTCCGCCGCAACCTCGTTCAGCGCCTTGCCCTGTGGGGCGAAGATGCCACCGTTGGCCTCGAGCAGATCACCGCGCTCCATGCCCGGGCCGCGCGGACGTGCACCGACGAGCAACGCGTGGTTGACGCCGTCAAACACCTTGTTCGCGTCGTCGCCGATCTGGACGCCAGCCAGGGTACTGAACGCGCAGTCGTCCAGTTCCATGACGACGCCCTCCAGCGCCTTGAGAGCCGGAGTGATCTCGAGCAGCCGCAGCTCGACCGGGGTATTCGGGCCGAACAACGCGCCCGAGGCGATACGGAAGAGGAGGCTGTAGCCGATCTGACCGGCGGCGCCGGTGACGGCAACCTTGACGGGTGAGGTCGTCACGATCTGCCTTTCGAAGAGTGAAATGGATGCCCCCGAGGTTACTCGGAGGGGTCCACCTGGGGCACGGTGACCCGTTCGATCGTCGCGCCGAGCGCGCGCAACTGCTCCTCGAAGCCGGGGTACCCGCGATCAATGTGATGGACGTGACCGACTTCGGTGACGCCATCGGCCACCAGCGCGGCCAGCACCAGGCCCGCGCCGGCGCGGATGTCGGTGGCCTCGACCGGTGCGCTGGAGAAGCGCTCGGTGCCGTGAATCGAGCAGTGGTGCCCGTCAATGGTGATATGCGCGCCCAGCCTGATCAGTTCATTCACGAACCTGAACCGGCCCTCGAACACATTCTCGGTCAGGATCGAATGGCCGTGCGCGATCGCGTTCAGGGCGATCGCCATCGGCTGAAGATCGGTGGGAAAGCCCGGGTAGGGCAAGGTGACAATGTCGTGCGCGGTGGGACGAGCATCCATCTGCACTCGGAACCCATCGTCGTACGTCGACACGTCGGCGCCCATATCTCCGAGCCGCTGCAGCACTCGCTCGATGTGGTCGGCTCGCGCATCGTGAACGCGCACGTCGCCACGGGTCATCGCCGCGCCGATCGCCCACGTCCCGGCGACGATCCGATCGGGAACCGTGCGATGTCGCGTCGCACTCAATCCGTCGGTGCCCTGCACGCGCAACGTTGAGGTGCCCTCACCTTCTATCACCGCACCCATCGAACGCAGCATGTCGACAAGGTCGACGATCTCCGGTTCACGCGCGGCATTGTCGATGACGGTCTCACCATCAGCGAGGACGGACGCCATCAACACGTTCTCGGTGGCTCCTACGCTAGGGAAGTCAAACGTCACCTCCGTGCCGCGCAACCGGCTCGCGGTCGCGATCAGATAGCCGTGCTCAAGCCGGACGTCGGCGCCCAGACGCTGCAAACCATCGATGTGCATATCGAGTCCGCGCGCGCCGATGGCGTCGCCGCCGGGTAGCGCCACCTTCGCGTGCCCGAACCGGGCGACCAGCGGTCCGAGGACGGCGACCGCGGCGCGCATGCGACGCACCAACTGGTAGTCGGTCTCGGTCGTCGTGCGTTCCGGGACATCGATCTCCACGACGTCGCCGTCCGCGCTCACCGCACAACCCAACCGTCGCAGCACCTCGGTCATGATCGTCACGTCGAGGATCTGCGGAACGTTCTCCAGTCTGCTGCGCCCGGGTGCGAGCAGCGCCGCAGCCATCAACTTCAAGGCGCTGTTCTTGGCGCCGGCGACCGATACCGACCCGCTCAATCGTGCCCCGCCACGCACCCGGTAGACGTCCATCGCCCCATCCTATGGACCGACGGTAGCCTCATGGCATGGCCGTTCATCTCACGAAGATCTACACCCGCACCGGCGACGCCGGCACTACTGGACTCGGCGACTTCTCCCGAATCAGCAAAACGGATTCGCGGCTGCAGGCCTACGCCGATTGCGACGAAGCCAACAGCGTGCTCGGGCTGGTGCTGGCCCCAATGTGCGCCGAGGACGTGAGTGAGCGGTTACGCGTCATCCTCACGCACGTGCAGAACGACCTCTTCGATGTAGGCGCCGACCTGTGCACGCCGTACGAGGAAAATCCGAAATACCCGCCGCTGCGGGTCGAGCCGGAATACATCGACCGCCTCGAGGCCTGGTGCGATGAACTTGGTGAGGACCTCGCGAAACTCGACAGTTTCATCCTGCCCGGCGGCACCAACGCCGCGTCGTACCTGCACCTGGCTCGCACTGTCACGCGCCGCGCCGAGCGGACGACGTGGGCAGCGATCGCCGAACACGATGACATCAGCCCGCTGACCGCGAAGTACCTCAACCGACTGTCAGACCTGTTGTTCATCGCCTCGCGCTACGCCAACCCCGGCAGAGACGTGAAATGGGTTCCTGGGGGCGAGCGGGACGCCTAGCCCGGCGCACTCAGCGACGACGCATCCACTCAGGCGGCGCCGATTCCCACCAGGACAACAAACCGGTCAGCGCCGTTTTCGGGACGGCGACGCGTTGCGGACCGTCCATCGTGTCCAGATGTAACACGATCGCATCCGGCGGCATCCACACCGCGTCATTGCTGGCGGGTTCCTCACGCCACGCGATCGTCGTACCGCGCCGACTGATCCGCAGCGACGGACCGGCGCGGTACGAGGTGAGTCGAAACCACTCCAGGTGCTCATCGGCGTACCTGGCGACCCCGAGCACCCAGCCACCGCGTAAAACGGAGCCGCGGTGGACCGACATCTCGATGGCGCCCTGCAAGATCAAGATCCGCCGGCGCCGGAAGACGAAGATCGCGATCGCGGCGACCACGAGAGCGAGGACGACGATCAGCCATGCTGCAACGTGCACGCCACACCTCCGATCCGCCAGGTACACCCGATACGAAACGTCGCACCCAGGTTCTCCTGGGTGCGACGTTCTCTACTGCATTAACTTATCCGCGCGTCTGCTCTGCAGCCTGTAAGCGGGCCTCCGCCCGCGCCTTGGCTGCGGCGCCTTCCTCGTCAGCTGAGGCACCGGCGAGCGCAACTCGCGCCCGGTCGACGTCAATCTCGTCGGAGAGTTCGGCAAACTCCGCAAGGATCGACACGCCCTTGTCGCTCACCGACAAGAATCCGCCATGTACTGCGGCGATCAGCGGGCCCTCACCGCCGGTCCGGTTGATCTTCACCAGACCGGGATCAGCGAGTTCACCCAGTGTCGGGGCGTGGCCGGGCAGTACACCCAACTCGCCTTCGGTCGTGCGGGCGATGACCATATCGGCCTCACCCGACCACAGCAACCGCTCGACGGCAACCAGCTCCACGTTTAGTGGCATAGCTGGTCCTCCTTCCTATCGTGCGGCGGACGTTATTTGGCGAGTTTCGCTGCGTTGGCCTCGAGGTCATCGATACCGCCGCAGAGGAAGAACGCCTGCTCGGGCAGGTGATCGAATTCGCCCTTGGCAAGACGATCGAACGCTTCGATGGTCTCCGACAGCGAGACGACCGAACCCTCCTGGCCGGTGAACTGCTCGGCAACGAGCAGGTTCTGCGACAGGAATCGCTCGATGCGGCGGGCACGACCGACGAGGACCTTGTCCTCTTCGCCGAGCTCGTCAATACCGAGAATCGCGATGATGTCCTGCAACTCCTGATAGCGCTGCAGGATCCGCTTGATCTCCTGTGCCACGCGGTAGTGCTCCTCGCCGACGATCGCCGGGTCGAGGATGCGCGACGTGGAGGTCAGCGGGTCCACAGCCGGGTAAATACCCTTCTGCGAAATCGGGCGGGAGAGCTCCGTCGTCGCGTCCAGGTGGGCGAACGTGGTCGCCGGGGCCGGGTCGGTGTAGTCATCTGCGGGCACGTAGATGGCCTGCATCGACGTAATCGAACGACCGCGGGTCGAGGTGATGCGCTCCTGCAACTCGCCCATCTCGTCGGCCAGGGTCGGCTGGTAACCCACCGCGGAGGGCATGCGGCCCAGCAGCGTCGAAACCTCGGAACCGGCCTGCGTGAATCGGAAGATGTTGTCGATGAACAACAGCACGTCCTGGTTCTGCTCATCGCGGAAGTACTCCGCCATGGTCAGCGCCGACAGCGCCACGCGCATACGAGTGCCTGGCGGCTCATCCATCTGACCGAAGACGAGCGCGGTGTCCTGCAGAACGCCCGACTCTTCCATCTCGAGGAAGAGGTCGTTTCCTTCACGGGTGCGCTCTCCAACGCCGGCGAACACCGAGGTGCCACCGAAGTTCTTCGCGACACGGGTGATCATTTCCTGGATCAGAACGGTCTTGCCGACGCCGGCGCCACCGAACAGACCAATCTTTCCGCCCTGCACGTACGGCGTCAGCAGGTCGATGACCTTGATGCCGGTCTCGAACATCTGGGTCTTCGACTCGAGCTGGTCGAACGCCGGCGCCTTGCGGTGGATCCCCCAGCGCTCACCGGTGAACTGCTGCTCCGGAGCGTCAAGGCACGCACCGAGCGCGTTGAACACGTGACCCTTGACCTGGTCGCCGACCGGCACCGAAATCGCGGCACCGGTATCCGACACCTCAGCGCCACGGACGAGGCCGTCGGTGGGCTGCATCGAGATCGCGCGGATCATGTTGTCGCCGAGGTGCTGAGCAACCTCGAGGGTCAGCGTCTTCGCCATCTGCTCAAGCTTGATCTCGCTGTGCAGCGCGTTGAACAGCGCCGGAACCGAGCCACGCGGGAACTCGACGTCGACAACGGGGCCGACGACGCGCACGACGCGGCCAGTGCTCTTGCCGCCGCTCTGGTTGGCCGCGGGCGCTTCAGTAGTTGCGGTCATATCAATCATCACTTCCTGCGGAGGCAAGCGCGTCGGCGCCACCGACGATCTCGCTGATTTCCTGGGTAATTTGGGCCTGTCGAGCCTGGTTCGCCTCGCGGGTGAGGTTCAGGATCAGTTCGCTGGCGTTATCGGTCGCGGACTTCATCGCCGCACGCCGGGCGGCTGATTCCGAGGCCGAGGACTCCAACATCGCCGAGAAGATCCGGGTGTTGACGTACTTCGGCAACATCGCGTCCATCAAGTCGGTCGCGTTCGGCTCGAACTCGTACGACGGCGGAATCTGGTCCTTCGCTGCCGCCTGCGCGGTCGCGTCCTCATCGGCGTACTCGACCTCAAGCGGCGCAATGCGAGTCGCGGTCGGAACCTGCGACAGCATCGAGCGGAACTCGGTATAGACCATGTGGACCTCGTCGAAGCCGCGGATACCGTCGGCCCCGGGGCCTTCAGCATCGTCATCGGCACCGGCGACGAACCCTGCGATCAGCGCCTCACCGACCGCCCGGGCGTCGTCGTACGACGGACGCTCGGAGAACCCGGTCCATTCGCCGGCGAGTTCGCGGCCACGGAACGAGTAGTAGGTCACGCCACGCCGCCCGGTCACGTACAGCACCGGCTCCTTGCCCTGCTCGCGCAGGAGGGACATGAGCTCTTCGGCGGTCTTGATCGCGTTCGAGTTGTAGCCACCACACAGGCCGCGGTCGGCCGTCACGACGAGGACGGCGGCACGCTTGGGATTCTCCCGTTCCTTCAGCAACGGGTGATCCAAAGCGGCGGACCCTGCCAGCGCGGACATGACTCGCGTCATCTCCCTGCTGTACGGCTGAGCCGCCTCGGCCTTAGCCTGTGCCTTACCGATACGCGTAGTAGCGATCAGTTCCTGGGCACGGGTGATCTTCTTCGTCGAGTTCACCGAACTGATTCGACGCCGAAGGTCACGGATTGAGGCTGCCATGTCGCGTCGCCTACTTCTTTGCCTTGTAGACGGTGACCTTCTCCTGGCCGACCGACCCGGCGTCCATCGCCTGTGCTGGCGCCTCGTTCAGCAGTTGCTCACCGCTGGAAGTGGTGAAGCGCTTCTGGAACTCGACGACCGCAGCCTCGAGTTCGGCGGTGGCCTCGTCCGACAATTTCTTCGACTCGGCGATCGAGTTCATGATGGAGGGGTGCTGGTGACGGGCGAACTCCAGGAACTCACCCTCGAAGCGACGCACATCCTCGATCGGAACGATGTCCAGATGCCCCTTGGTGCCGAGGTAGATCGAGACGACCTGCTCCTCGACCGCGAACGGAGAGTACTGACCCTGCTTGAGAATCTCGACCAATCGAGCGCCGCGGTCCAGGGTCGCCTTCGACGCCGCGTCCAGATCCGAGGCGAACGCAGAGAACGCCTCGAGCTCACGGAACTGCGAGAGGTCCAAGCGCAGCGAACCAGCGACGTCCTTCATGGCCTTGACCTGAGCGGACGTACCGACGCGGGAGACCGAGATACCGACGTTGATCGCCGGACGGACACCGTTGTTGAAGAGGTCGGACTGCAGGAAGCACTGACCGTCGGTGATCGAAATGACGTTCGTCGGGATGTATGCCGACACGTCGTTCGCCTTGGTCTCGATGATCGGTAGACCGGTCATCGAACCGCCGCCGAGTTCATCGGAGAGCTTCGCGCAGCGCTCGAGCAGACGCGAGTGCAAGTAAAAGACGTCACCGGGGTACGCCTCGCGTCCCGGCGGACGACGCAGCAGCAGCGAAATCGCGCGGTATGCCTCCGCCTGCTTGGTCAGGTCATCAAAGATGATCAGAACGTGCTTGCCCTGGTACATCCAGTGCTGGCCGATGGCCGAGCCGGTGTACGGGGCCAGCCACTTGAAGCCCGCCGAATCGGATGCCGGAGCGGCGACGATCGTGGTGTACTCCATCGCCCCGGCCTCTTCCAGAGCCGCGCGGACGCTGGAGATGGTCGAGCCCTTCTGGCCGATCGCGACGTAGATGCAACGCACCTGCTCGTTCGGATCGCCGGTCTCCCAGGCTGCCTTCTGGTTGATGATGGTGTCGATGCAGACTGCGGTCTTACCGGTCTTGCGGTCACCAATAATCAACTGACGCTGACCGCGACCGATCGGCGTCATGGCGTCGATGGCCTTGATACCGGTCTGCAGCGGCTGCTTAACGGGCTGGCGCTCAACGACGCTGGCCGCCTGAAGTTCAAGGGCGCGCTCCTCGGTGGAAACGATGTCGCCCAGACCGTCGATCGCCTTACCCAGCGGGTCGACGACCCGTCCGAGGAAGCCGTCGCCGACCGGCACCGACAGCACACGGCCGGTCCGCTTGACCTGCTGGCCTTGCTCAATCTGGTCGTAGTCACCCAGGATGACCGCGCCGATGGAGCGCGCCTCGAGGTTCAACGCGACACCGATGATGCCGCCGGGGAACTCGAGGAGTTCGTTGGTCATCGCCGAGGGTAGGCCCTCGACCTGCGCGATTCCGTCCATCGTCTCGACGACGGTGCCGACTTCCTCGCGTGAGACGTCGGTCGTGTACGACGAGACATAGCTGTCAAGGGCGCTACGGATCTCGTCCGACGAGATCGTCAACTCCGCCATGGTTTCTTGTCCCTGCTCTCGTTGTTTCGAAGATTACTAGCCAGCGAATCGGCGCTGGATGTCGTCGAGGCGTCCTGCGATCGAACCGTCGATCACGTCGTCGCCGACCTGCACACGCAGGCCGCCGAGAATCGTGGGGTCGACATCGATCGAGACCGAAACCTCGCGACCGTAGATGCGCGAGAGCGCGGAGGTCAGCCGCCGCTCCTGCTCGTCGGTGAGTACGACCGGAGAGGTCACGACGGCGACCGAACGCCGACGGCGACCCGCGGCGTCCTCCACCAGACCTTGCACCGAGTTGTACGTCGAGGCCGCACGCGGATTGCTCAGCACACTGCGCAGCAATCCGATGGTGATCGGGTTCGCATCCTTAACCAGCGCGCCGAGCAACTGCTGCCGCTGCGCGAGCGGAGCGCTCGCGTCGGACAGCGTCTGCTCCAACTCACCGTTGGCATCGAGCGCGCGACCGAAGCGGAACAGTTCCTCTTCGACAGTCGCGAACGAACCGGACTTCTCGGCGCTGATGAAGGCCGCTTGGTGAGACAGGTCGGTGAGCGCGTCGACGAGGTCGCCGGGCTTGGACCATGCCTGGGTCGTTGCCTTCTTCACGAGCTCGAGAGCGGAATCGCTGACCTGGCCGCCGAACAGCCGAGTGGCCAACTGCTCACGGCTCGACGCCTGGGCAGAAGAGTCAGAGAGCGCGCGGCGAAGCCCCGGCTCGCTAGCGAGCAGGTCGGATACCTGCGCCAACTCACCGGATAGTGCCTGCGCGCCCTGCGCCTCGAGGGTCGCGGTCGACTGATCGAGCTGCGCGCGCAGCCCGTGCAGCGACTCGCGGCTGGTTGCCTGCATCAATGCCGGAAGCACTGGCTCTACTCCCCCTGCTCGTTGAGCGACGTCGTGGCCGGCGCCGCCGCCTGCTCGCCGGCAACCTTGTCCAGCTCACCGAGGAAGCGTTCGACCGTGGCCGCAGTGCGTGCATCGTCCTGCAGCGACTCGCCGACGATACGGCTCGCGAGCTGAACAGACATGGTGCCGACCTGCTGGCGCAACTCCTGCACGACCTGGCTGCGCTGTGCCTGCAACTGCTCGTCACCGCGGGCAACGATGCGATCGGACTCAGCCTGCGCCTGCGCCTGCATGTCCTCACGAATGCGCTGTGCTTCGGCGCGCGCGTCCTCACGGATCTGCGCGGCCTCTTCACGAGCACCGGCCAACTGAGCGTTGTACTTGTCGAGCGCTACCTTGGCCTCGCGCTGCGCGGCCTCGGCACGGGCGATTCCACCTTCGATTGCCTCAGCGCGGGTGGCGTAGGCCTTCTCAAAGGCGGGCCACACGAACTTGATCAAAATGAAGGCGAGGATCGCGAAGGCGATCAGCCCGACGATGATCTCGCCTACCGGCGGAATCAGCGGGTTGCTCGACTCAGCGGCAATGTACGTCATAGTACGTCCCATCTCCTAGCCCGACGGCCGCAACCGGCGGGGCCTCTTGGTCAATCAGTCCTGAAACGATTGACTAGCTGAAGATGAAGGGAACGACGAAGCCGATCAGAGCCAGCGCTTCAGAGAGCGCGAAGCCCATGAACAGGTAGGTGCGGGTCAGGCTCGCGGACTCGGGCTGGCGAGCGGTCGCCTGGATGTAAGCGGCGAATACGATGCCTACACCGATACCCGGGCCGATAGCGGCCAGGCCGTACGCAACGGCGCCCAGGTTGCCAGTAACTTCGGCAAGGACGTCAACCATGTGGGTCTCCTTCTAGGGTGTTCAAGTGCCTGTCACTCAAACGCTTGTTGGGATGAATTACGGACTGCGGCGTCAACGAATGACCTAGTGGCCGTCGCTGACCGACTCCTGCAGGTAAGTAGCTGCCAGCAGGGTGAAGACATATGCCTGAAGAACCTGAACCAGGATCTCGAAGAACGTCATGCCGATCGCCAGCACGAATGAGAACGGCGAAAGAAGCTTCAGCGTGAGGTGCGGCTGGCTGGCCATGTAGATGCCACCCAGGGCGAACACGACCAACAGGAGGTGGCCGGCGAACATGTTTGCGAACAGACGAACAGCCAGCGTGAACGGACGGGAGATCAACTTGGAGAAGATCTCGATCGGGATCAGCAAGAAGTGCAGCGGCCACGGGACACCGGGGATGTAGATCATGTTCTTGAGGTAGGTGAACAGACCTTGTCGCATGATGCCCAGGCCGATGTACCAGACGTAGACCATGATGGCCAGCAAGAGTGGGATCGCGAACTTACCGGTTGGCGCGATCTGCGCGAACGGGATGATGCCCATGATGTTGTTCGCGAGGATGAACACGAACAGCGTGGCGAGGTACGGGGCGAACTTGATGCCCTCGGGTCCGATCACGTCACGCGCGACGCTGCCGCGGACGAATCCGTAGATCGACTCACCGGCGAACTGGAGCTTGCCGGGGACTACCTTCGGCTTGCGCGAGGCAGCGATGAAGAAGCCGAGTACGGCGATGACGGCCAGCCAGTTGATCAGCGTGATACGCGTGATCGCGAACTCGATACCGGCGAGAGTGAACTCCCAAATCGGTGTCGGATTGAACTCATGGGCCGGATCGGGAGCCTCAAAACCCGGGTACGGCTGTTGCGCCAGGACCGCGGCGATCAATGCGGTCTCCTCTCACCGATTGAAGATGTGCGTTCGTAACAAAACCACCGTGCTTAGGCGGTGGCGGCTCTGTGAAGTGTAGATCAGGTGAACCTGCATTCGACATAGCGGGGTCGGTCAAATCAGGTGTGACGTTCGTCGGTTTCCGGAATAGATCCGGGACCACCGTCATCGGTGGATTCACGACGCGCGAACAGTCCGCCGTCCTGCTTCTTGGAGATGTCCATCAACGGTGGCGGACTGCCGGATTGCTTGACGACCAGGTAGACGCCGAGCCCTGCGCCGAGCAGCACGCCGATGGGCAGGAAGCCACGCCAGTCGGTCCAGGAACTCAGGCCCCAGCCGATCAGACCCCAGACGATGATTCCGGACAGCAACGTGCCCGTAGCGGTCCACCCCTGGGTGTCGCCCTGGCGATGGATGCGTCGCTTCTGGGACCGCGCTTCCTCCTTCGCGCGCATACGGTCGTACGCCGCACCAGGATCCTCACTCGGCTCGCTCACTGGTCGTAATCCTTGTCGGTCGGTGGGTGGTAATCCACGTAGAATTGGCGCTTGCGGACCACGTACAGCACCTGCATGGCAGACCACAGCAGTACGCCGACGACCACGGCGATCGCCATCGCCTTCACGTCGATCGCGCCGTCGATCGGCATGCTGATCAGCACTACGCCCAGCACACTCAACTTGATCAAGTACGCCCCGAGCGCGGCCGGTAGCGTCAGCCGGTCATCCCGCTTGCCGGCCCAGGCGACGGCGAGCGAACTAATCACGAAGAACGCCGCGACGATCACAAAACCGAGGAGGACGCCCCACAGCGCCGCGCTGGCGAAGAACACACCTGCGATCACCGCACCGACAACCGCGAGCGCCGCGGTGGCCAGCAGCGCCGGGCGCAGGTGCCCGAGCGTCCACGGCGCATCCGGACGCACCGGCTCATCGGGAATCTGCATATCCGGTAGCAGTTTCATTTCTTCCGCTCGCTCATCCTCGAGGTCCGATGCACATGCGGCGCTCCGCCATCAATACGGCGACGTACGCGCGGCATGAGCATCAGGACCACCGCCGCCACCGCGAGAACTGCTGAGATCAGCAGCACCCAGCGTGTGTCGAAGATCGCGCTGCCGACACCCACGAACGTGAGCAGAGCGGTCCAGACGTACATGATGATCACCGCTCGCCTCTGGGTGTGACCAATTTCCAGCAAACGGTGATGTAGGTGCATTTTATCTGGAGTTGAGAACGGATTGAGTCCCTTGCGGGTGCGTCGTATCACCGCCAGCAGCATGTCGAGCAAGGGTATGGCCAGCACCGCGAGCGGCATCAGGATGGGCATGATCAGCGGTACGGCATTGCCGAGGGTGTCGAAGCTTTGGGTATCGGTACGCGCAGTAGTGGAGATCGCGGCTACGGCCAGTACTAGACCGATGAGCATCGAACCGGAGTCGCCTAGGAAGATCCGCGCCGGGTTGAAGTTGTGCGGCAGGAATCCTAGACACGCGCCGGCGAGGACGGCAGTCATCAATGCGGGAGCACTGAACGCGTCACCATATCCCTGCTTACCGAGGAAATAGCTATAGACGAAGAACCCGGCGGCGGTGATGATCGCGACCCCGGTCAGCAGTCCGTCGAGACCGTCGATGAAATTCATCGCATTCACGGTCGCTACGACCAGCACGGTAGTCAGGAGGAATGACGTGTTCGGGTCGAGCGAGATGGTGCCTAGTTCGCCGCCGGGAATGAATATGAAGGCCAGTTGCACACCCAACAGAACCAGCACACCGGCCGCGACGAGTTGACCGGCGAGTTTCGTCAGCGGGTCGAGGTCAAACCGGTCGTCGAGCGCACCGATGAGACAGATGATTCCCCCGGCCACGAGCACCGCGGTGGTCTCGGAAGAAAATATGAAGGTGTTCCGCAGGCCGGGCAACCTGGAGGCGACGTACACCCCGGCGCACATGCCGAGGTAGAGCCCCACTCCCCCAAGCCGCGGGATCGGAATGCTGTGCACATCCCGGTCGCGAACCGGGGGCATCGCACCCCAGCGGACCGAGCACCAACGAACGATTGGCGTGGCAAGGTACGTCACGATCGCGGCGACGCTCAGGACTAGGAGGTACTCGCGCACGGCGGGCCGTTGCCCTCTCTTTCGTACGGGGTCAACCCAATCAGCCTACGCGCCGCGGCCCCGCTCAAGCGATATCGGGGACGACAGCGCGAATGTCCTCACGCGAGATGCCACCCTCACGGACGATCCGCGGCGGCGTCACCGTGCAATCGACGATCGTGGAGGCAGGCCGTCCGCCGGTGTGCCCCGCGTCGACGTATACGTGTACCGAGGAGCCGAGTTGGCGAATGGCCTCCTCGACCGAAGCCGCAGGCGGACGCCCGTGCTGGTTCGCGCTGGACACCGCCAACGGACCTGTCCGCGCCAGAATGTCGCGAGCGATCTGGCTGTCGGGCATCCGGATGCCGACCGTCCCGCCCGTCTCCCCCAGATCCCAGGCGAGCGCCGGCGAGTACGTCACGATCACCGTGAGTGCGCCCGGCCAGAACCGCTCCGTGAGTTTCACCGCCGCGTCCGGTGCGACGGTCACCAAACCATGCAGCACCGCCTGATCGGCGACCAGCACCGGAACCGGGTAATCGCGCCCGCGTCCCTTTGCCGCCAGCAGTGCGCCGACCGCCGGCGCATTGAACGCGTCCGCGGCGATGCCGTAGACAGTGTCGGTTGGCAACACGATCAGCCGACCGTCACGCAACGTCCCGCTCGCCTGTTCAACTGCATGTTCGTACGCCGCGGAATCGGGCTCGGTGGCATCAAGGATCTCGAAGTCGGTCACGACTAGTGATCGTGCCATGATCGGGGCATGGCCGATGTAACTGCCCTGCTTCGTTCTGCCGGATTCGCCGGGGATGGCGTCGAACTTCGTACCGTTGCAGGGAGGTCGGCGATGCGCGGCACCACCCTTGCCCAGTTGGTCGAGGACCCACAAGCACTCGCGGCCGCGGTCGATGCCTACGCCGACCTGCAGCAGGAACAGTTCGGTTCCACGGCCGCTCGGCATGTCGCAGCACTGTGGCTGCTGCAGGACGTCAGCTGGATTCACGCCGTACTCAGCGTGGGCCTCGTCAGCGCGCACGGCGTCAGCCTGCGCTGTAGCGACGACGGCCTGGCGATGGAACTGCCGCGCGATATGTTCTTCGGCGTCCAACTCGCTGAGGATGCCGTGATGACTACGGTTGCGACCAATGAGGCCGAGCGTGCGCTCGCGTACGCCGAGGGGCGGCGCCATCTCGCCGCGTTGCTCGCGCCGCTGCAGGAGCCGATGCAGGAGCATCTGCGCGCCGGGGCGCGAGCATTCTGGGCCTGCGTGACCGATATGGCGACCGGCGCAATATGCACCGGAGCGCGCGGCGACGAGCACCGCATGGCCAGCACCGTCGCGAGTTTCGACGATGCCGGCACCGCGGCGATTTTCGAGGATGCCGGACCCCAACTACTGACCGGCGAGCAGCTTGTGCCGTCGCCTGCTGGCCCCATCCGGCGCCGACACGGGTGCTGCCTGCTCTACACGATCGAGGGAATGAGCCTCTGCTTCAGCTGCCCCCGGATTCGGGTCGCCAGTTGACTGGCGTGCGTTCATCGACCACCGCTACCATCCACCAACTCGCGTGATGCGCGAGGCTCGCCGACTCGTGGCTCGCTCCGGTCGACGACCGGAGCGAGGCACGAACGCACGAAGTTAGAAGGTGGTTTTACCGTCGGCGACGAGGCGTTCGATCAATGGGGCCGGCGTCCAGAAGTACTCGCCATGCACCTCGCGAAGCTTCTTGATCTTCTCCAGCACCACGTCCAGCCCCTGCTGCGAGGCCCAATGCATCGGGCCACCGCGGTAGGCCGGAAAACCGTAACCGTTGGTGTAGATGACGTCGATGTCCGAGGCGCGCTGAGCGATGCCTTCATCGAGCAGCTTCGCACCCTCGTTCACCAATGCCAGCATTTCGCGTTCCACAATCTCTTCATCGGTAATCGCGCGCCGAGTGATACCGGCGTCGGCCGCACACTTCTCGATGATCTGCTCTACTTCTGGATCCGGGATCGGCTTGCGGCTGCCGGCTTCGTACTTGTAGAAACCCGCGCCGGTCTTCTGGCCGAGCCATCCGGCATCGACCACGATGTCGGCGACCTTCGAGAATCGAACTCCCGACGGCAGCAACTCGCGCTGGCGCCGACGACCGGCGGCCGCCACGTCCAGACCCGCCAGGTCGCCCATCGCTATCGGCCCCATTGCCAGGCCGAAGGCCTGCAGCGCACCGTCCAACTGCTGCGGCGAAGCGCCTTCCTCGAGCAGGAAGTGTGCTTCGCGCACGTACGGCGACAACATCCGGTTGCCGATGAATCCGTCGCAGATACGCGCGAGAACGGCGATTTTGCCGACCTTCTGCGCGAGTTTCATCGAGGTAGCGATCACGTCATCGGCCGTCTTGTCGGCGCGCACGACCTCCAGGAGTTTCATCACGTTGGCCGGGCTGAAGAAGTGCAGGCCGATGACGTCCTGTGGACGCGAGGTGACGGCCGCGATCTGATCGATGTCCAGTCGCGACGTGTTGGTCGCCAGGATCGCACCCGGCTTTGCGATCGCATCGAGCTTGGTGAACAGTTCCTTCTTGACCTCGAGGTCCTCGAACACGGCTTCAATGATCAGATCGGCGTCCTTAGCCGCCTCGAGCTCCAACGTCGGAGTGATCAAGCCGATTCGGGTAGCGACCTGCTCGGCGCTGAGGCGTCCCTTGGCGGCGGTCGCTTCATAGTTGCCCTTGATGATCGACATACCGCGCTCGAGCTGTTCGGTGCCCTGTTCAATCAACGTGACGGGAATGCCGGCATTGGCGAACACCATCGCTATACCGCCCCCCATCGTGCCGGCGCCGATCACAGCGAGCGAGTTCACCGGCCGCAGCGCGGTCTCTTTCGACAGGCCGATTACCTTCGCCGCTTCCTTTTCCGCGAAGAACTGGTATTGCAGCGCAGCCGCTTCCGGGCTGGCCACCAACTCGCGGAATTCCCGCTGTTCGACCGCCATGCCATCGGCGAACGTCTTCGCGTTGATGGCGCCCTCGACGCAATTGATGATGGCGTGCTGTGCGCGTCCGTTCCGCGCGTTGGGACGGATCGCAGCATGCGCGGCGGCGAGATCGACACTGTCGGCATCCGGCACCGGCTTATTGGCGACGACCGGCAGATCGCTGACACCGACGGCGTTCTGCAGCGCCCACGCCACGCCGGCCTCAATCGGGTCGCCGGTAAACGAGGCCTCGACGATACCGAGTTCAGCTCCGCGCTCACCGTTGACCGGAGCGGCAGTCAGCATCATGTCCATCGCCGGGACGGCACCAATCAGTCGCGGCAAGCGCTGCGTTCCCCCGCCGCCGGGCAACAGCCCCAGATTCGCCTCCGGCAGACCCAGGTTCGCGTTCTTCTCGGCGATCCGGAAATGGCAGCCGAGCGCGGTCTCCAGGCCACCGCCGAGAGCGAACCCATGAATCGCAGCGACAACGGCTTTCGGCGCGCTGGCAATGTAGTCGAACATGTCGTGGATGCTCGGACCTTCGCGTCCGGCCGCCGTGTTGAGCTGACGCAGGTCGGCGCCGCCGCAGAAACCTTTACCGGCCGGATCGCCGACGAGCACGATCGCCTGCACGTCCGGATCGTCCATGCCCTTGCGGATTCCGGCGTCCATGCCGATACGCATGTGGTTGGACAGGCCGTTCACCGGCGGATTGGCAAGGACGACGACGGCGATACCGTCGACAAACCCGTAGCGGACGGTCTCGGAAAGATCGATGTAACTAGCAGGCACGCTCATGCGCCAGCCCCCTTCGCGGCTCGACAAGGTGATCTGCCGCATTCTTGCAGAGTCTGCTGACTGACGTCCGAATCGGCCGTCCACGAGGCAGCTCAGCGCTGACGGGTGGCGCGTACAAATCGTGGCCGGCCGGCCATATCGCGTAGCGGCGTAATCACGTCGTACCGGCCGCTGGCGGCGAACAACTCGACGACTGCGTCTTGGTGCGATGCATCGTGCTCCAGTACTGTCACGCCGCCCGGACGCAACAGGTCCGCGATCCGCACTACGAGCGGGCGGATCAGGTCAAGTCCATCGACACCGGCGAACACTGCCTCGCGGGGATCGTGCCGAACCTCCTCGTCGACACCGGTCGACGCCGGCACGTACGGCGGATTGCAGGTCACCAGATCCGCGGTACCCGGCGTCAGTTCGGCCCGCAACACGTCATCATGCACGAGCTGCACCTGCGGAGCGAACTCCTTGACGTTGCGGCGCAGCCAAGCGAAGGCATCAGCTGACCGTTCGAGGGCGACGACCCGCGCAGTCGGGCGAGTTACGGCGAGCGCGATCGCGATCGCTCCGGTACCCGCACAAAGGTCGATAACGGTCGGCTCGGCAATTCGCTCCGTTGCCGCCAGCGCATTCTCAACGAGCAGTTCGGTCTCCGGGCGCGGAATGAACCCTCCCGGACCGACGCGTAGTTCCAGCCCGTAGAAACCCGCTGTTCCCGTCAGGTGCTGCAGCGGTTCGCGAGCGCCGCGACGTGCGATCAGATCGGTATATCGCGATGCCTGGCGCGCATCCACCGCCGGCGCCAGCGGCAACATCCCGCGCGGGCATCCCAGCACGTAGGCCAGTAGTTCGGTCGCGTCGTGCTCGGCCGCGGCTATGCCCGCCGCGCGCAACGCCGTAATTCCCGCTGAACGCACCCGATGCACCGGGCCCGCGGTGATCACTACTGCGCGGCGCCCTTCAGTAATTCGGCGGTCTCCATCTCGATCAATGAATCGACGACGGGATCCAGATCGCCGTCCAGCACCACGTCAAGGTTGTACGCCTTGAAACCGCTGCGGTGATCGGAGATGCGGTTCTCGGGGAAGTTATAGGTACGCACCCGCTCGGAGCGGTCGACGGTACGAACCTGGTTCTTGCGCATGTCCGAGGCTTCGGCGTTCGCCTTTTCCTGAGCGTCCGCCAGTAGCCGGGCGCGCAGGATACGCATCGCGGATTCCTTGTTCTGCAGCTGCGACTTCTCGTTCTGACATGACACCACGATCCCGGTGGGCTCGTGCGTAATCCGTACTGCGGAGTCGGTGGTGTTCACGCTCTGACCACCAGGTCCGGAGGAACGGTAGACGTCGATGCGCAGGTCGTTCTGGTTGATCTCGATGTCGACTTCTTCAGCTTCTGGGTACACCAGCACACCGGCGGCAGAAGTGTGGATACGTCCCTGAGATTCGGTAACCGGAACCCGCTGCACGCGGTGTACGCCGCCTTCATGCTTCAGTCGCTGCCAGATACCCGCACCATCTTCGGCCTGACCGCGCATTTTGATCGCGATCGAGACGTCCTTGTATCCGCCGAGGTCGGACAGGGTCGAGTCGATCATCTCGAACTTCCAGCGGTTACGTTCGGCGTACCGCTGATACATCCGCAACAGATCACCGGCGAACAGCGCTGATTCTTCACCGCCCTCACCCGCCTTGATCTCCATGATGATGTCCTTGTCATCGTTGGGATCACGCGGCAACAGCATGGTGCGCAGTTTCTGTTCTTGCTCAGCGATCGACTCCGCGAGAGCGGATGCTTCTTCGGCGAACGCCGCATCCTCCTCAGCCAGTTCGCGCGCTGCGGTGAGATCCTCGCGGGTCTGCTCCAATTGTTGCGCCGCGGCGACGATCGGGCCCAACTGCGCGAAGCGCTTACCGAGTTCGCGGGCCTTGACCTGGTCAGAATGCACTGTCGGGTCCGACAGTTGCTCCTGGACGTCGGCGTGCTCGGCGATCAGTCCGCTGAGAGTGTCGAGGCCTTCTGCGCTCATGATCAGTCCTTTGGGGTGAGGTGGCGAGGGTGGGTGCTCAATGACAAACGACGCCCGATGGGGACCGCAGTCCCACCGGGCGTCGTCATCAAAAAGCTAAGCGCCAGCCTTGGCTCCACGCTCGCGCTTGCCGAACCGCTTCTCGAAGCGGGCCACGCGGCCACCGGAGTCGAGGATCTTCTGCTTGCCCGTGTAGAACGGGTGGCAGTTGGAGCACACTTCAGCGGTGATGGAGCCGCTGGTGACGGTGCTACGGGTGGTGAACGAGTTGCCGCACGAGCAGGTGACCTGCGTCTCGACGTACTCGGGGTGAATATCCTTGCGCACGATGTCTACTTTCTGCTGTGGTCGCCGGGTCGCCGCATAGCGACGTGAACCGGTACCGATGTGAGAACTGATCTAGTATGCCAGATCCCTTGCGTCGGCAGAACGCTCAAGGGATGTGATCTATTCCGAGCGGATCAGTCGTCCTCCGCGCCCGGGGTGTTCTTGGCGATCTGCATGAGGAATTCCGCGTTGTTCTGCGTCTTCTTCATCCGCGAGATCAGCAAGTCGATCGCTTCGATCGGGTCCAGGGCGTGCAGTACCCGTCGCAGCTTGATGATGATCGCGAGTTCCTCACGCGAAAGCAGGATCTCTTCCTTGCGGGTACCCGAAGCGTCAACGTCTACGGCCGGGAATACCCGCTTGTCGGCGATCTTGCGATCAAGCTTGAGTTCGGCATTACCGGTGCCCTTGAACTCTTCGTAGATCACGCTGTCCATCATCGAGCCGGTCTCGACCAGGGCGGTCGCGATAATGGTCAGCGAACCGCCGTTCTCGATATTGCGCGCGGCGCCCAGGAACCGTTTGGGCGGGTACAGCGCGGTCGAGTCAACACCACCGGAGAGGATGCGTCCGCTGGTCGGCGCCGCCAGGTTGTAGGCGCGGCCCAGGCGGGTGATCGAGTCCAGCAGGACCACGACATCGTGACCGAGTTCGACCAGACGCTTCGCGCGTTCGATCGAGAGTTCGGCGACCGTGGTGTGATCTGTCGGCGGACGGTCGAAGGTCGAGGCGATGACCTCGCCCTTTACCGAGCGCTGCATGTCGGTGACCTCTTCGGGACGTTCGTCGACCAGGACGACCATGAGGTGGCACTCAGGGTTATTCGTCGTGATCGCGTTCGCGATCGCCTGCAACACCGAGGTCTTACCGGCCTTCGGCGGCGAGGCGATGAGCGCGCGCTGCCCCTTACCGATCGGCATTACCAAATCGATAATTCGAGTGGTCAAGATATTGGGCTGGGTTTCCAGACGCAGCCGCTTCTGCGGGTACAGCGGGGTGAGCTTGGTGAATTCGGGGCGCGACTTCGCCGCCTCGACGTCCAACCCGTTGACGGTGTCCAGGCGAACGAGCGCGTTGTACTTCTCACGCCGCTCCCCCTCGCGTGGTGCCTTCACTGCGCCCGTGATCGCATCACCGCGCCGCAGCGAGTAACGACGCACCTGCGACAGCGACACGTACACGTCGTTCGCACCGGTCAGGTAACCGGAGGTACGCACGAACGCGTAGTTGTCCAGTACGTCGAGGATTCCCGCGATCGGCACGAGGACGTCATCCTCGTTGATCTGCGGTTCGTCGTACCGATCGTTGCCGCGATTGCGCCCGCCACGGTTGTTGCCGTTATTGTCGCGGAACCGATCGCGCCCGCGCCGACGACGACGCCCGCGGCCACCGCCGTTGTCGTCATCATCATCGAACCGGTCGTTATTGCGGTTATTGCGCTGGTTGCGCTGGTTGTCGTTGCGCTGGTTGTCGTTATCGCGGTTGTTCGATCCACGATCGTTATTGCGATTGTTGCGCTGGTTGTCGTCGCGGCCACCGCTCTCACGCTGGTCATCGTTTCCGCCGCGCTGAGCATCGTTGCGCTGGCCATCATTGCGGTTGTCACCGCGGTCGTTACCATTGCGCTGATTGTCACTGCGGTTGTTGTCACCGCGATTGTTGTCACCGCGGTTGTTGCGCTGACGATTGTCGTTGCGACCCGCCGAGTCGCCTTGGCGCTCGGACGACGAGTCGCCGTCCGAGGACGCCCCGGCGCCGCTCGGCTCCCGCTCGGACCGGGTGGTCTCTAGCGGTAACGTCTCGGCCTGCGCCTGCTCGCGCCGACGCGATCCAACGCGGTCTGTGGCTGTCTCAGACGTCACAGGAGTATCCGACGACGGCTTGGCGCTGGCGTCGGACTTCGCCGATGAGTGGCTAGAGTCAGCCGTCGCGGCCGGCTGATTCTGCGCAGCGGGTTCGCTGCTCGTCGCGGCCACGTCGGCGGCGGGTGCGTCGGTCTTCGCCGACTTCGCGGGCGCCGCCTTCTTCCGAGGCGACGAAGACTTCGCTGCCGCAGCAGCGGGAGCGTCGGAACCCTGACGCTCCTTGATGGCGGCGATCAAGTCGCCTTTGCGCATCTTGCTGGTCCCGGAGATGCCCAGCCCAGCAGCGACCTGCTGCAATTCGGCCAGGACCATGCCCGATAGGCCAGTGCCACGCCGCGCGCGCTTGGCCGGCGCAGCCGACTCAGTTGCGACAGCATCCACCTGATCAGTGGTGTCAGTCAATGGGGATCCTTCCCAGGATGGTCTTCGCTGCTCATCGCAACGAATGGACCAGTTTGGCTACCGCGAACACGTCGCTCGCGGATGCAGTGTCAGACCGTTTGCGTGGAATCGTGCGAGGACCGATGGTCACAGGCTGGCACGTGCGTGTACTAGCGCTGCCTTTGCTCGCACTGTCTTTACGGGCCGAAGTTGCACATGCAGCGAGGCAAACAAAGAACTCCGCGGCTTTTCACTTCGATACCGCTATGCGTCGGCCCACGTCGGGTGCCGAACGACTGACATTTCTAAGGGTAGACGGCACATAATCCGCAAGCAAGTACAGCGCCCACACGAATCGTGTGTGTCGTCACCCTAAATCAACCGAGCGCCGCGCAAATCAATTCCCGCGTCGACCAGCTCGAAGTGCACCGGCGACGCTGCTACAGCCGCAGCGAGCCGCTGCGACACGTCCTCGGTGGTGAACATGACCACCGCCGGACCCGCCCCGGAGATGGCCGCGGCGACACCTTGGTCGCGCAGTCTCAGCATCAGGTCATAGCTGTCTTGATACGCCGCCGCTCGGAACCCCTGATGCAGGTAGTCCGCGGTAGCCGGCAACAGCAGCGACGGGTCGGCGGTAAAGGCGTGAATGCACAACGCCGCGCGTGCGCTGTTGCGGACGGCGTCGCGGTGCGAAACGGCCTCCGGGATCAGTCCGCGGGCCACGGAGGTTGACAACACGGCGCCCGGGATCGCCAATATAGCGTGGATATCTGGATGAGGATCGAGGTGTGCGACCCCCCAGACGCCGTCGTCCTCCCAGGACACGTTCAACCCGCCGTTAAGACACGGGGCGACGTTATCGGGGTGCCCATCGATGTCGCTGCCGATCTGCAGCAGGTCCGCGGTGCTCACGTCGTATCCGGTTTCGGCGGCGTACGCCTTTCCCACGAACAGACCCGCGACGATCGCGGACGCCGAGGATCCCAGGCCCTGCCCATGCGGGATTCGGTTCTCACAGGTGAGCCGCACCGCAGGGATGTCCCAACCCTGCACTTCGAACAGGTCGCGCATCGTGCCGAGCACCATGTGCGTGCGATCGCGCGGCAGCGTATCGACACCGACACCCGTGACGATAATCTCGTCACCCTCGCCCGACGCCGGCTCAACGCTCACGGTGTCATGAATGTTCAGCGCGAGGCCCATGCAGTCGAACCCCGGACCGAGGTTGGCCGTAGTCGCAGGGATCTGCGCGGTGATCTTGCCTGCCACCATCGTTACCCGAGGCCGAGCTTCGTCGCGGCGACGGCCGCGTCGACGCTGATCCGGGTCGGCGTCGGGGCATTCGCTAGCGCGTTGTCCGGGTCCTTCAATCCGTTGCCGGTGACAGTGCATACGATCCTCTGGCCAGCGTCGATCTTCCCCTCGCCGTGCGCCTTGAGCAGACCCGCGACGCTCGCCGCGGATGCGGGCTCGACGAACACCGCATCGGTGCTGGCCAGCAACCGGTACGCATCGAGTATCTCGGCGTCGGTGACGGAGTCGATTTGTCCCCCGCTGGCGTCGCGTGCGTCGATCGCTTTGGCCCAGGACGCCGGATTACCGATGCGGATCGCGGTCGCGACCGTCTCCGGGTTCTCCACGACATGACCCAACACCAGTGGAGCTGAACCGGCAGCCTGGAAGCCGAACATTCGCGGCGTCTTCGTGCTGCGACCCGCCGCCGCGTACTCGGTGTATCCCTTCCAGTACGCGGTGATGTTGCCTGCGTTACCCACCGGCAGGCAGTGGATATCGGGCGCCTCGCCCAGGTTGTCGATGATCTCGAACGAGGCCGTCTTCTGCCCCTCGATCCGGTCGGGGTTGATCGAGTTCACCAGCGCCACTGGGTAGTCCTGAGTGAGCTTTTCGGCCAGGTTCAGGCAGTCGTCGAAGTTACCGTCGACCTCGAGCAGCCGCGCGCCGTGCATTACGGCCTGCGCCATCTTGCCCATCGCGATCTTGCCGGCCGGCACCAGGACCGCACAGGTCAGCCCGCCGCGGGCGGCGTACGCCGCAGCAGACGCGCTGGTGTTGCCGGTCGATGCGCAGATCACTGCCTGCGCCCCGGACTGCTTGGCCTTGCTCATCGCCATGGTCATCCCGCGGTCCTTGAAGGAGCCGGTCGGGTTCGCGCCCTCGACTTTCAGGTACACCTCGCAGCCAGTGCGCTCGGATAGTGCGGGCGCCGGCACGAGTGGTGTGCCGCCCTCAAGAAGCGTGACAACGGGCGTGTCGTCGTCGACGGGAAGCCATTCGCGGTACTCCTCGATGAGTCCGCGCCAGGTCGGGGTGGCCATGGTGACTAGGAGTCCTTTCCTTCGACGCGCATGACGCTGAGTACGTCGCGCACCAAGTCCGATGCTCGCAATTTCTCTACGGTGGCGGCCAGCGCCTCGTCCGGGGCAATGTGGGTGACGATCACGAGTTGAGCGTCCTCGCCGCGACCTTCTTGTCGAACGGTGGAGATCGACACGCCGTTGGCGGCGAACTCACTGGCCACAGCGGCCAGCACACCAGCGCGGTCGGCGACGTCCAGACTCACGTGGTAACGCGTCGGAGTCTTACCCATCGGCCGCACCGGCAACCCAGCGTACCGGGCCAACTGCGCGCCGTTGGATCGCGCAACCTTGTTACGCGCGACCGCAACCACATCACCGAGCACCGCAGAGGCGGTCGGTGCGCCGCCGGCTCCCTTGCCGTAGAACATCAGCGGCCCAGCGGCCTCGGCTTCGACGTACACCGCATTGAATGCGTCGCCGACGCTGGCAAGCGGGTGCGAGCGCGGCAGCATCGCCGGATAGACACGAACCGATATAGCCTCGCCGCCCTCGTCCGGTACGCGTTCGCAGATCGCGAGGAGTTTGATCGTGCAATCCATCTCGCGGGCGCTGGCTACGTCCGCTGCGGTGACCGCCGAAATGCCTTCACGGTAGACATCGGCGGCGACCACGGGCGAGTGGAACGCTATTCCTGCGAGGATCGCGGCCTTGGACGCGGCATCGAAGCCATCGACATCTGCCGTCGGATCCGCCTCTGCATAGCCAAGATCGGTCGCCTCGGAAAGTGCTTCGCTGAAGCTCGAACCGGCCTCGTCCATCCGGGACAGGATGTAGTTGGTGGTGCCATTCACGATGCCCATCACCTGAGTGATGCGGTCACCGGTCAACGATTCGCTCAATGGACGCAGGATCGGGATCGCTCCGGCAACGGCCGCTTCGTAATAGAGATCGGCTCCGCCTGCCGCCGCAGCAGCCTGGAGTTCATCACCGGCCTCGGCCACCAGTGCCTTATTTGCGCTCACCACGCTGACGCCTGCGCCCAACGCGCGCAGCAGCCAGGATTTGACCGGTTCGATTCCGCCGATGACTTCCACGACGACGTCGACGTCCTTCTCCAGCAACGCCTCGACGTCTGTGGTGAGCAGTTCAGGCGAGACATCCGGGTGCCGCTCGGGTCGGCGTACCGCGATGCCGACGATCTGTAGCGGGGCACCTATGCGCGCCGTCAGGTCATCGGACTGTTCGGTGATGAGGCGCACGACCTCGCTACCGACTGTGCCGCAGCCCAACAGGGCTACCTTGATCGGCGTACTCATTGCGCCTCCTTCGAGGAATGATCCGGCTGCAACCCGGCATCGAGGGCAAATATGTCCTCGAGCGTCTCACGACGCATCAGGACGGTGCCGACACCGTCCTTGACCGCGACCACCGGGGGTTTGGTGAGCAGGTTGTAATTACTGGCCATCGCGCGGCAGTACGCGCCGGTCGCCGCGACCGCGAGCAGGTCGCCGGGCTGCACGTCACCGGGTAGCCAGAGGTCACGCACCACAATGTCGCCGCTCTCACAGTGCTTGCCGACGATCCGCGCCGCCACCGCAGGTGCATCCGATAGCCGGTTAGCCAGTACGCAGGTGTATTGCGCGTCGTACAACGCGGTGCGAATGTTATCGCTCATTCCACCGTCCACGCTCACGTACAGACGCGTGCCCTTGTCCAGTTGCACCGGCTTGACCGTGCCAACCTCGTAGAGGGTGATCGTCGGAGGTCCGGAGATCGCGCGCCCTGGCTCGACACTGATCCGCGGAGTGCCGCTCAACGCGGCTGCCGCACATTCGGCCTCAACGATCCCACGTAGCGACTCGGCGACGTCCTGGGGCCGCAATGGGTCGTCGTCGGCCGTGTAGGCGATGCCCAGTCCCCCGCCAAGGTCGATTTCCTCGAGTTCGATTCCATGGGTGTCACGAATCTCGGCGAGCAGTTCGACGACCCGCCGCGCGGCTACTCCGAACCCTGACATATCGAAGATCTGAGATCCGATATGACTGTGCAACCCGATGAGGCTCAGCGATGATTCCGCGAGCACGGCGGCGACGGCGCGGGACGCTGCGCCACCGGAGATCGAGAACCCAAATTTCTGATCCTCATGCGCGGTCGCGATGAACTCGTGCGTATGGGCCTCAACGCCAACCGTGACCCGTACCTGAACGGGCTGCACGATGCCGCGATCGGCCGCAATCGGCGCGAGGCGGGCGATCTCGTCGAGCGAGTCCACGATGATGCGGCCGACCCCGGCGTCGACGGCGCGTACAAGTTCAGCTACGGATTTGTTGTTTCCGTGCAGCGCGATCCGTTCCGCCGGAAACCCGCTGCGCAGCGCGAGTTCCAATTCGCCGCCAGAGGCGACATCCAGACCGAGTCCATCCTCGTCGAGCCAACGAACAACCTGTGAGCTGAGGAAGGATTTTCCCGCGTAGAAGACATCCATCCCCTCGAATGATGCCTGATAGTCGCGACTACGACCGCGAAAATCGGCCTCGTCCAAGAAATACGTCGGGGTGCCGTATCGCGCTGCGAGATCGGCGACGCTAGCACCACCGACGACAAGTACGCCGTCGCGGCGGTGCGCACCGGCCGGCCAGACCTGCGTTTCGATCGCGTTGACGTCCTCGGGTCGCGGCGGGAGGCCGTCGGGAACCTGCAGTCCGCCGTGCAGCGGACCAGCGGGGTGAGCGTGCATGTGTGACAGTCTCCCTACATCTGCTGCGGGGCCGAGACACCCAGCAGGCCGAGCGCGTTCGCGAGTACGACGCGCGTAGCCTCACACAACCAGAGCCGTGCCGTGGTCAACTCGTCGGGCTCCTGGCCGCTAGCGGGCAACACGCGACAGGAATCGTAGAACTTGTGGTACGCCGCAGCGAGGGTCTCGGCGTATCGCGCGATCCGATGAACTTCCCGCAACTCGCCCGCTCCCGCCACGATCCGCGGGTAGCCGGCGAGAGTGGTCAGCAATGCGACTTCCTTCTCATGACCCAGCAGGGAGGCGTCGTACGACTCACCGCGGGCGATTCCAAGGTCGGCCGCGTTGCGTTGCAGCGAGGAAAGCCGAGCGTGCGCGTACTGCACGTAGAAGACCGGGTTGTCCGAAGTCTTGCGCTCCCACAGTCCTAGATCGATATCCATAGTGGAATCCATGGAAGATCGGGCCATCACGTAGCGTCCAGCATCGTTGCCGACCGCAGCGACCAGATCATCGAGGGTGACGACGTTTCCGGCGCGCTTGCTCATCTTGACCGTTTCACCGTCGCGGCTCAGCGTGACCATCTGGCCGATCAGAATCTCTAGATTCTCGCCTGGATCATCGCCCAGGGCGGCCGCCATCGCCCGCATGCGGCCGATGTAGCCGTGGTGGTCGGCGCCGAGAATCAGCATCGCCTTCTCGAATCCTCGGGCACGCTTGTTGGCGTAATAGGCGACGTCCGCAGCGAAGTACGTCGGGGCTCCGCCGCCGCGGATCAGCACGCGATCCTTGTCGTCACCGAACGTTGTGGTGCGCAGCCACACGGCGTCGTCCTGCTCATAGATGTGGCCGAGTTCGCGCAGTTTGTCGATCGCGCCGTTCACATCGCCGTCGTCGTGCAGTTCGCGTTCGTTGAAGAATCGATCGAACTCGACGCCGAAGGCCGACAACGCCTGGCGGATGTCGGCGAACATTCGCTGGATACCAACCGTGCGGAAGGTTTCTAGGGCCCCTTCCTCGGGTAGGTCCAGGACGCCGGGCACTTCATCACGTACATGCGCGGCGACATCGGCGATGTACGCGCCGTGATAGCCGTCCTCGGGGATCTGCGCGCCCCGCGCGGAGGCGTAAACGGACGCGGCGAATCGATCGATCTGGGCTCCGGCGTCGTTGAAGTAGTACTCCGAAGCGACGTCCGCGCCACAGGCGCGCATGATGCGCACCAACGCGTCGCCCACCGCCGCCCAGCGCGCCGAGGCGAGTGTGACTGGTCCGGTGGGGTTCGCCGACACGAATTCGAGGTTGATCCGCTTTCCGGACATCGCTTCGTTGCGCCCGTATGCCTCGCCGGCGGCAACGATAACGCCCGCGAGCGCGCCGAGGCTCGCCGAACTCAGTGTGATGTTCAGGAAGCCCGGTCCGGCCACCTCCACGCCCTCGATCGCCTCATGTCGCTGAAGTTCGGTGGCGATCGACTCCGCCACATCGCGCGGCGGTCTGCCCGCAGGCTTCGCCAGGCGCATAGCGACGTTGGTCGAGAAATCACCGTGCCCGGACTGACGCGGCCGCTGCACGACGATGTCGTGCGGCACGTCGACGGTGAGGTCGCCGCGCTCGACTAGCGAGCGCAGTGCGGCCTGGATCACAGCGGAAAGCTCTTCGGGGGTCACCGGGCAATTCTAGGAGAGTCACGCGCCGCGTGTGGACCCGGCCGCCCTGGCCTTCCACCTGGCCCGAGCCTTCGTCGCTACGCGGGCCTTGTTACGATGGTCAGGTTGTGTTGCCCCCGTAGCTCAGGGGATAGAGCACCGCCCTCCGGAGGCGGGAGCGCAGGTTCGAATCCTGCCGGGGGCACCATGTGTAATACCGACCAGGTGTGATGTCGCAAGACATCGGCAAGGCCGAACCCACGGCTGGGGTCTACCGCATCGACCTAGGGCAGGCGCGCGGCCGGGAGCAGCGCGGTCGGCGAATGGGCTTGGTGGTCTCACCGTCGGAGTCACCGCTATCGGTCGTGACTGTCATCCCGAGCTCGACGTCGGCTCGGCCGGCGATCCACCGGCCTAAACTCGAGATTGCCCGTCCGGCGACCCGGATGCTGGTCGATCAGATCCGCTCGATTGACACCGGCTACCTGACCGGCGATCCGTTGACTATCTCTCCTGCGGCGAGATGGCCCACGTGCAGTTCGCTCTAGCGCACTACCTCGGCATCGTTTCCGCCGTGCCCCGCGAGCCTCGTAGCCTGGCTACCGGACCATCGAGCCACCTAAAGCACTGACCCGTTTAAAGCACTGACCCGTTGCAGCGCAACGGCACGGGTCGACCCTCACACAGAGCGCTTGCCTAGTCGGTTACTGAGGACGGGTCCGGCGCAGCCAGAGGAGCCCGAGGATCGGTAGGACAAGCGGGATCATGCCGTAACCGCTGCCGAAGTGCGACCACACGGTCGCGTCCGGGAATTCCTCCGGCACGATGTAGCTCGCCGCGCCGACGACGACCACGCCCACCAATTCAACGATGCACATCACCCAGGCCACGCGCCACGACGAACGAGACTCACGGCTCAAGAAGTACGCGTTCGCCAGATAAATCAGCGCGGCTACCGCCGAGAGCGTGTACGCAACAGGCGCTTCATCGAACTTCATCACGATCTGCACCCCGGCGCGGGCCCCGGCCGCGACCGCGAAGATCCCGTACACCAGCACGAGGATGCGCCCCGGACCAACCGAACGTCTCGATCGCGCTGGAGGGCGCGTCCCGGTCGCCGCATCGACATCGCCACCGACGACATCGCTGCCGCCGACATCGGCCGCCACAGGTTCGGCACCCCGGTTGGGCTTATTTATCGGGTCCATAGCTGGTACATCCTGACCTCGAGTACGGCGACCGTCAGCGCCGCGACGAGCAGTGCCACCGCGCTCCATTTAGAACGTTCGACCCGGGCGACGTACGCGGCCGCCGGCATCAGCAAGGCGTTGGTGATGCCATACCCGATGAAGGTCGCGAGTTCGTTGGTGGTGTGTCCTCGCGCCAACTGCACCCCGGACACCACTAGTTGCGCCACCACGGCGAGCGCGGTGAGGGCCAACAGCGCCTGCGCCGGTCGGCGCGGCGGTGTCGATGAACGAAAATCCACGTACGCCACGATCGCGAGCAACACCGCCGCCACGATGATGCCGTACCGAAGCCAGTCGACCATGTTCGTTCCATCCTGCCGCGCGTCAACCTTGGACACGCTACCCTTCGCGCGGGCAGCTTCGGCGTACGCCTATGTAGGGTGAGGGCGTGACTGTTACCGCACACGCTAACGAGTCCGACCATCAATCCGGCCGCATCGTCGCCTCCGGTCTCACGAAGATCTACCGGAACAAAGCCGCGGTCAACGACCTGAGTTTCACCGTCGAGCCCGGCTCGATCACCGGATTTCTGGGACCGAACGGCGCCGGCAAATCAACCACGATGCGCATGCTGCTCGGCCTTTCCACCCCGACGCGGGGCTCATCCACGATCAACGGTGTCGCGTACGCCGACCTGAAGGACCCGACGAGCGTGGTGGGCTCGGTACTCGATCCACGCTTCCATCCGGGCCGCACCGGGCGTGACCACCTGCGTATCTATTGCGCGGCGGCAAAACTCCCCGACAAACGCGCCGACGAGGTACTGCACATGGTCGGTTTGGACAACGCCGCGAATCGGCGAACCGGCGGCTACTCGCTCGGTATGCGCCAACGACTCGGTCTCGCGACGGCGCTTCTGGGCGATCCCCGCATCCTGTTGCTGGACGAACCCGCGAACGGGCTCGACCCGGAGGGCATCGCCTGGTTGCGACGCTTCCTGCAGCATCTCGCGGCTGAAGGCCGCACCATTCTGGTCTCCAGCCACATCCTGCAAGAGGTCGAACAGACGGTCGACCGCGTGATCATCATCGCCCGCGGCGAACTCGTCCGTGAGGGCACCGTGGCCGAACTCGCCGGCTCAATCCAGCCGACCACGATCGTGCGCTCCCCCGACCTGAGCGCGCTGCGTGAAGCGTACGAACGCGCGTTCCCCGGGGCGGTCGAGGCCGTGGACGACTTCCTACGGGTGACCGGACCGCCGACCGCAGCGCTGGGCGAGATCGCCTTCCAGACCGGCACCATGCTGCACGAACTCACCGACGATAAGAAGGATCTCGAGTACCTCTACTTCCAGCTCACCGGAGGACTTGGCGAGTACGAGACGGACGAGCCTGCTGCTGGCGGAGAGGTACACCCGTGAACCTGTTCAAGTCCGAACTCCGCAAATTCTTCTCTACCCGCACGTGGCTTTGGCTGCTGATCGGCACCGTTGCGATCGCGCTTATCCAGGTTGCCTTCATGCTCGCCGCCGCCGGCACGAAAGACTCCTCGGGTATGCCGGTCTTCCCGGAGATCACCTCCCCCGAAATGCAGGCTCTGGTCCTGTCGGCTCCGGCGTCCGCCACTATCTTCATCTCGATCCTCGGCATCCTGGCGGTCACCACCGAGTACCGGCACGGCACCATCTCCACCACGTACCTCGCCACGCCGCACCGCTGGCAGGTGTTGGTGGCCAAGCTCGGCACCTACCTGCTGCTCGGTGTGCTCTACGCCGTCGTCGCGGCGATCTTCACCGTTGTCCTCACCGCGATCTGGGTGGGCTCGGCCGGTGGCAGCTTGTCGCTGGGCGGCGACAACGCGAAGATCCTGATCGGCGCGACGGTCGCCGCCGCGCTGTACGGCGTGATCGGGGTCTCGGTCGGCGCATTGATCCCTAACCAGATCGGCGCCGTCACCGGCTTCCTCGCATACACGTTCGTCGTTGAGTCGATCCTATCTGGGGTGCCTGCCACGCAGGACACGATTTATCCATACCTGCCCGGCGGTGCAGCGGCCGCCATGTACACCTACGCGGACATTCCCGGCGCCGGTGGTATTGAGTACCTGGCGCCGGTCGCGGGAGGCTTCATCCTCGCTGGCTACGCAGTCGTGGTCGGCGCGCTGGCGTACGTCCTCTCCAGTCGCCGCGAGGTCACGTGACCTGCGGTTTTGCCCGAAGAATCACCGCGCGCGCCGCGCGAAAATCGACTTAAGCTGCGTGTGACTGGGTGTCGTTCACACACCGAGGTACGAAGGGCGTAGCCTCGGGCGTATCTTTAGCGCTTTTTCGCGCGGCAGCCGGATTCATCGACAAAGGAAAAGGCGATCTCGCATCGTGTCGACACAGCAGGAATCACGACCTCCCCATGCATCCTCGAAGTCGGACTTCGGAACCAATGACTGGGTCATCGAAGACATGTACCAGCGGTTTTTGGAGTCTCCGGACAAGGTAGACCCCGCGTGGCACGAGTTCTTTGCGGATTACAAGCCCAGTACGACCGATACGTCGTCCAACGGCGCATCGGCGCCTGCCACACCTGCACCGCCAACTCCGGTCCAGCCCAGCACTCGCACGCCACAATCGGCGCCCGCTCAGCCACGGCCCGCCGCGGCCGCACCAGAACCCACTACACCTGCCGACAAGACCACTGCGGCGAAGAAACCCGACGCACAGGCCGCCGCGAAGCCTGCGCCGAAGAAGTCCTCCACGCCGGTCCCTGAGGACGCCACGCTCGAGCAAATCCGTGGTGCCAGCCGCACGATCGTCTCCAACATGGAGAACTCGCTGCAGATCCCGACCGCGACGTCGGTCCGTTCGGTCCCGGCGAAACTGCTGTTCGACAACCGTATCGTGATCAACAATCAGTTGGTCCGCGCCCGCGGCGGCAAGGTGTCCTTCACCCACATCATTGGGTACGCGTTGGTACAGGCGCTGAAAGACTTCCCAGAGATGAATTACGCCTTCGGCGAGGTCGATGGCAAGCCGACCGTGATCAAGCCGGCGCACGTGGGCCTGGGCCTGGCCATTGATCTGGCGAAGCCGGACGGTTCGCGCACTCTCGTCGTGGCCAGCATCAAGAACTGTGAGCAACTGGATTTCGCGCAGTTCCACGCCGCGTACGAGGACATTGTCCGACGTGCCCGCGCTAACAAACTCACCCTGGAGGACTACCAGGGCACGACGATCTCGCTGACGAACCCAGGCACCGTCGGTACCAACCACTCGATGGCGCGACTGATGAGCGGCCAAGGGGCGATCATCGGCGTCGGCAACATGGACTACCCGGCCGAGTTCCAGGGCATGAGCGAGTCCACGCTCACCGATCTTGGCGTCAGCAAGATCATGACGCTTACGTCGACGTACGACCACCGCATCATTCAAGGCGCGTACTCCGGCGATTACCTGCGTCGCCTGCACGGCCTGCTACTGGGAGACGATGGTTTCTACGACGAGATCTTCCACGCGCTGCGCATCCCGTACGAGCCGGTCCGCTGGCTGCCGGACATCACCAATACGCAAGATGGCCAAATCGACAAGGGCACTCGGATCATTGAATTGATCGACGCCTACCGCACCAAGGGCCACTTGATGGCGGATACCGATCCGCTGAACTACCAGCAGCGCACCCACCCCGACCTCGACATTCGGACCCATGACCTGACCTTGTGGGATCTCGATCGCGAGTTCCCGGTCGGCGGATTCGCCGGCAATCGCGTGATGAAGTTGCGCGACATCCTCGGCGTGCTGCGCGATGCGTACTGCCGCACCGTCGGTGTCGAATACATGCACATCACCGACCCCGAGGAACGCCGCTGGATTCAGGAGCGGATCGAGGGCGTCTCGGAAAAAATACCGAACGAGTGGCAGAAACACATCCTTGGCCGTCTCAACGCCGCCGAGGCGTTTGAAACCTTCCTGCAGACGAAGTTCGTCGGCCAGAAGCGGTTCTCGCTCGAAGGTGGCGAGACCGTGATCCCGCTGCTGGATTCGGTCCTGCAGCGCGCCGCCGAGGCCGAGTTGGACGAAGTAGCTATCGGTATGCCGCACCGCGGCCGCCTGAACGTGCTAGCGAACACCGTCGGCAAGTCCTACGGACAGATCTTCCGCGAGTTCGAGGGCAACATCGACCCGGCGACCGCGCACGGTTCCGGTGACGTGAAGTACCACCTAGGCGCCGAGGGTGAGTTCACGCATCCGGTGAGCGGTCACTCGACGAAGGTGTCGCTGACCTCGAACCCGTCGCACCTTGAAACGGTGAACCCGGTACTGGAAGGCATCGTCCGGGCGAAGCAGGACAAGGTCAATAAGGGCGAACAGGGCTTCACCGTGCTCCCGGTGCTGATGCACGGCGACTCGGCCTTCGCCGGCCAGGGCGTCGTCGCGGAGACCCTGAACCTTTCGCAGCTTCGCGGCTACCGTACCGGCGGCACCGTGCACATCATCGTCAACAACCAGGTCGGATTCACCACCTCGCCTGCTGCCGCACGCTCCTCGCTCTATTGCACAGACGTCGCTCGGATGGTGTCGGCGCCGATATTCCACGTCAACGGCGACGACCCCGAAGCCTGCGTTCGCGTCGCCCGACTCGCCGTCGAGTACCGCCAGGCCTTCAAGAAGGACGTCGTCATCGACATGCTGTGCTACCGGCGCCGCGGTCACAACGAAGGTGACGATCCGTCGATGACGCAGCCGCTGATGTACGACGTGATCGATGCCAAGCGCTCGGTGCGCAAGCTCTACACCGAAGCCCTGGTTGGCCGCGGCGACATCACGATGGACGAAGCCACTGAGGCCCTGCAGGATTTCCAGAAGCGGCTCGAGCAGGTCTTCGTGGAGACCCGCGAGGCTGCGCCGCCGTCCGGCACGAAGCCAGCGATGCCGCGACGCGATGACAGCGAGGTCGACACCGCCGTGTCGCCGGAAATCCTCAAGCGGATCGGCGACGTACACGTTGCCTACCCCGACGGCTTCACGGTCCACCCGAAGTTGCAGAAGGTCGTCGAGCGGCGCGCCGCAATGGTCAACCAGGGCGGAATCGACTGGGCCACCGGCGAGATCTTGGCCTTCGGTTCACTGCTCGACGAAGGTGTCCCGGTTCGCCTGGCCGGTCAGGACTCGCGTCGCGGCACGTTCGTGCAACGCCATGCGGTCTTGATCGACCGGCATAACGGCGAGGAGTACACGCCGCTTCTACACCTGGGCAAGGGTCAGGCCCGGTTCTGGGTGTTCGACTCGCTGCTGTCCGAGTACGCCGCGATGGGGTTCGAGTACGGCTACTCCGTGGAGAACAAGGACGCGCTGGTGCTGTGGGAGGCGCAGTTCGGCGACTTCGCCAACGGTGCCCAGTCGATCATCGACGAGTACATCACCTCCGGTGAAGCCAAGTGGGGCCAGCGCTCGGGTGTCGTGCTAATGCTGCCGCACGGCCACGAGGGTCAGGGCCCGGATCACTCATCCGCCCGCATCGAGCGGTACCTGGCGATGTGCGCCGAGGACAATATGACGGTCGCCAACTGCAGCACCCCGGCGAACCACTTCCACATCCTGCGTCGGCACGCACTCGATGACATCCATCGCCCGATGGTGCTGTTCACGCCGAAATCGCTACTGCGCGCTAAGGCCGCTACCTCTGAGGTCTCGGACTTCACCGAGGGCGGCTTCCAGCACGTGATCGGCGACCCGGATGCCGATCCGGCGAAGGTCACTCGGGTATTGCTGGCTTCCGGCAAGATCAACTACGAACTCCTCGCCGCACGCCAGAAGGCCGCCAAGGAGAACGTCGCGATTCTTCGCGTGGAGCAGTTGTACCCGATTCCGGCCCAGCAGATCGCGACGGAACTCGCCAAGTACCCGAACCTGAAGGAACTGTTCTGGGTGCAGGAGGAGCCGGCCAACATGGGCGCCTGGTCGTTCATGGCGATGAACCTGCAGGGCGACCTGCCCGCGGGCACGCCCCCGTTGCAGGGCATCTCGCGACCAGCCTCCGCTTCGCCGGCGGTCGGGTTCAAGACCGTACATGACAAGACGCAGGCGCAACTCATCGAGCGCGCGCTCGGCTAGTCAGGTTCGAGTTCATCGAACTAGGAGCACCACAGGTACAAGGTTAGGCAGCGATGTACTTCACCGATCGCGGGATCGAGGAACTTCAGCAGCGGCGCGAGGACGAAGACCTGAGCGTCGACTGGGTGTGCGACATGATGAGAACGTTCGTCGATCTGCATCCGCAGTTCGAGAGCGCCATCGATCAGTTCGCCGTGTTCCTCGCCCGCGACGATGAGGACGACGACTAAGAAGCACCCCCTTCGAAAACGGCTGGGCCGGAACGCAGTTGCGTTCCGGCCCAGCCGTTTCAGATGGCTACTGGTCAGCGATTAGCGAATGACCCATTCTGCTTTGCCGGTCTCCCATGCCTTCCGCACAGCCTCGGTGACCGCCGGGACGACGCGGCGATCAAACGGATCCGGAATGACCTTCGCCACGGCCAGTTCATCGAGAACGACAGCCGCAATCGCGACGGCCGCAGCGATCTTCATTTCTTCGGTGATCTTGGGGGCGCCGGCCTCGAAAGCACCCTTGAAGATGCCCGGGAACGCCAGCACATTGTTGATCTGGTTCGGGAAGTCCGAGCGACCGGTGGCCACGACTCGCGCGTACCTGTGCGCGATATCCGGGTGAATCTCGGGGGTCGGATTGGACAGCGCGAAGATGATCGGATCGTGGTTCATCGACGCAATCGCAGCCTCGCTGATCGTCGAACCGGATAGCCCGATGAAGCAGTCCTTGCCCGCGAGGACCTCCTCGGTCGACCCGCGCACGCCTTCATGGTTCGTCCACGACAACAGCCCTTGCTTGACCGGGCTCAGGTCGTGTCGCCACGGGTGAATCGCGCCCTTGGAGTCAGTCAGGATGATGTCGCGCACGCCGGTGGCATACAGCATCTTCGCGCACGCGATCCCGGAGGCTCCCGCGCCGGCGATGACGATGCGCATCTCGCCGTCCTGGCGCCCGGACAACATCCGCGCATTACGCAATGCAGCGGTGACCACCGTGGCCGTACCGTGCTGGTCGTCGTGCATGACCGGGATGTCGAGTTCTTCCTTGAGGCGATCCTCGATCTCGAAGCACCGCGGCGCCGATATGTCCTCCAGGTTGATGCCACCGAAGGACGGCGCGATCGCCTTAACAGCCGCGACGATCTCATCGGGGTCCTTCGTGTCCAACACGATCGGGAACGAGTCAATACCGGCGAACTGTTTGAACAGCCCGGCCTTCCCCTCCATGACTGGCAGCGACGCGTCAGCGCCGATGTCGCCGAGTCCGAGCACCGCGGTGCCGTCGGAGATCACAGCCACGGTACGGGACGCCGAGGTGTACTTGAGTTTCTCGGTCGGATAGTCGGCGATACGCGTGCATACCTCGGCGACACCCGGCGAGTAGACCTTGGACAGAACATCGACCGAGTCGATGGGTGCCTTGAGTTCTACCGAGATTTTGCCGTGGTCGTGCGCGTCAAAAATCGGCTGCAAACTCGGATCGATGGCTGGGGGTTCTGGGTACTTCACGTCTCTCCTTCAGACAGGACACATTGAGGCATCGGGGCAGTTCCACTACGACGGGTGAGCCGAGCTCAGCGCTCGCGGAGGTTGTCCGAGCCAGTGCGCTATCTCTAATCGTCGCACAGTCGCCGAACCGGTAGGTTGTGGGCATGGACGTACGCGATCTGAAGTTCCCCGGGATCCTCGAATTCACTCCCAAGGTGTTCCCCGACGACAGAGGCATCTTCTTGGAGTGTTTCCGCGCGGAGCCGTTGGAGGAGAAACTCGGGCATCGCCTCAACCTCGTGCAGGCCAACCACTCGGTATCCAAGAAGGGCACCGTTCGCGGTATTCATTACGCGTTGGTCCCGCCGGGCCAGGCCAAGTACGTGTACTGCCCGCAGGGCTCCTTCCTGGACATCGTGGTGGACATTCGCGAGGGCTCGCCCACGTTCGGTGACGTTGACGTCGTGAAGCTGGACTCAGAGGACCATCGCGCTATCTACGTCTCCGAAGGCATCGGACACACCGTTGTCGCTCTGGAAGACAACTCCTCACTTATCTACCTCTGCTCGGCCGGCTACAACCCGCAACTGGAGAAGGGCCTCAATCCGCTGGATCCCGCGTTGAACCTCCCGATCCCCCAGGACTTGGACCTCCTGCTCTCACCCAAGGACACCGCAGCGCCGACTCTCGCCGAGGCCAAGTCGCAAGGGCTGCTGCCGTCGTACGAGGAGTGCGAACGCTGGTACGCGAACCTGCGCGCCGACTACGCGAGCTAGCACCGCGTTAGGCTGGTAATCGTGAAGATCGACAAGGACGCCGCCCCGTTTACCGCGCTCGCTGTAGTGCCGGCAGTGATCGCCACCGCTACCGGCCACCGTCGGGTCGCCACCGGGTTCGGCGTGCTCGCCGCGGGCGTGACCGCGTTCTTCAGAGACCCCTCCCGGTTCCCTGACCTCGGACAGCACATCGATCCGAGCATCGTGATCGCTCCCGCGGACGGGCGAGTCATGTACGCCGGTGCGGCACAACCCGGTGTATCCCCGGACGGCGACTGGAACCAGGTGAGCATCTTCCTGTCGCTACTTGACGTGCATATCAATCGCGCGCCGTACGGCGGACGGATCACCAAGAGCGAGCACCGACCGGGCCGGTTCCTGGCGGCGTTCAAGAACGAGAGCGCGACGCAGAACGAGATGACCGAACTCGTCGTCGAGCAAGACGTCGACGGGCAGCGACGGGTCGTCGTGTTCCGACAGATCGTCGGCCTTCTCGCTCGGCGCGTGGTCACTCGGGTCAGCCCGGGGGACGTGGTGCATACCGGTCAGCGGATCGGCCTGATGAAGTTCGGATCTCGGATGGATATTTTCGTGCCGTCGTCGGTACCACTATTGGTGGCTGCGGGCGACCGCGTGATTGCCGGCGAGTCCACCCTCGCTCGGTGGGCCCCGCAGGCGGAGCGTCCGATTGATGGCTAGCACTGACGATCCTGGCAGTAACACCACCGGGCGGGTCCGCAGTGCCCTACGCCGCAGCAGGCGTGGGTTCCGATTGATTTCGCAATCTGGCGCACGGGTGGTCTCCCCCGCCCGATTGCGCGGCGCCGCGCGCTGGCGGGCAATGCTACCGAGCCTGTTCACTCTCGCGAACATGGTCTGCGGTTTCTCGGCTGTGCTGCTGTCCTTTCAAGGAGAGTTCACCACTGCTGCGGTACTCATCGGCATCGCGATCGTGCTGGACATCCTCGATGGAGCGGTAGCGCGTTCCGTCGGGGCAATCACCCCGTTCGGCCTCCAGTTCGACTCGCTGTCTGACCTGATCTCGTTCGGCATCGGACCGGCGATCCTGTTGCACACGTGGGGCTTCGGCACGCACGGTGTACTCGCATGGATCGTGCCGCTGATCTGGCTCGCATGCGCCGCTTTCCGGCTCGCTCGCTTCAATGTGACGATCGACCCGCTCGCCGATAAGCGGTACTTCATCGGTCTGGCCAGTCCCGGCGCCGCAGGCGTAATCCTGGCGTCGGTGTTCCTTTACGATCCACCGTTCACCGGTGCCGCAGCGCTGCTCCCGGTGGTGGTCGGAGTGCTGCCGGCGATACTCATGATCTCCTCGTACCGGTTCATGTCATTTCGGATGCTGCTGGCCCCGACGGGCAATCTGATCTATGTGTCTATCGCGATGCTCGTGCTCGTTGTGCTCGGGCTCGCGACGTACCCGGCTCTTACCGGCGCGATCGTCGCCTACGGGTATCTCCTGGTCTGCCCGCTGGGGTGGATCACTGCCCCGGTGCGGCGCCGTCTGTTCGGTCCGCAGTCCGTGGCGCCGCCGCGGCACAAACTTCCATCGGTGCTGTTTCCCGACGACAACGACGAGCAGGACGACGACGGCTTCGATTACGAGGAAGCGCAGTCAGTCGAACTGTTCGGCGAGGCGGCCAGCATCTCGGCGGAGTCCGCCACGTCCCCCACCGAGCCGTCGCCGTAACACGGTGCGAACTCGCAGCACTAGTTGCCGCCGCACACGGCGAGTTCGCGGCGTGCGCGCTATACGTCCCGATTATACGCCTCGCGGACCGGCTTCGAGAACAGCAACACCAACAGCACGATTGCGACGGCCAGTAGCGGTACGCCGACGGCGGTGTTGCCGAGGGTGAACGCGATCGACCAACTGACCGGCACCAAAGCAAGTTGGATCACGATTGTCGGCACCCGCGGCCACACGTCGACCCGCCAAAACCCGAATGCCATCCGCAACAGCAGGAGGCCGGCGAGAATGACGAACACCGCCCCGGTCAAGGAGGCGGTCTCGTCGGTGGGGTCGCCTGTGAGGGTCAGGTAGGTCCACACAAGTCCGGCGCCGAGGGCGACGAGCCCCTCCAGCGCGACCAGCGCGGCGACGGCAACGAGTTGGCGAGTCCGATAACTACCCGCCGCGTAGTTCCACGGCCGCAGCGGCTTGTCGACCGTATCGTCGCTGCTCGCCTGGTGAGGTGCGTCATCTTGGGCATTCTCGGCATCATCGGGCACGCTCCTTAGGGTACCGACCGCTACTGTTGGTGATCATGCGCGCTCTTCTGGTCACGAACCCCAAGGCGACCGCGACTTCCCCACGAGTGCGGGACGTGATCATCAACGCATTGAGCGCGCATACCCAACTGGAGGTGGCGCACACCGACCATCGCGGGCACGCGATCGAGTTAGGCGCTCGAGCGACCGAACAGCGTTACGACCTGGTCATCGCGCTCGGTGGCGATGGGACAGTCAACGAACTGGTCAACGGGCTGCTGTCGCGCGGCGTCGGACCGCATGTACCTGCGCTCGCCGCAGTCCCCGGTGGGTCAGCGAACGTTTTCGCGCGAACCCTAGGTACCTCCAACGACCCGATCGAGGCCACCGGTCAACTACTCGAGGCCCTGGCAGCGGGCCGCGAGCGCCACATCAGCCTGGGGCAGATGGAAGGCCGTTGGTTCGTGTTCACCGCCGGTATCGGATTCGATGCCGGCGTCGTGCACGGCGTAGAGCTGCGTCGCGGTGACGGGCGTAAAGCTAGCCCCAACCTGTATGCCCGCACCGCGGTGCGGGACTTTCTTGCTCGCACGCGACGCCGTACCCGACTGACGGTCAGTACCGCCGACGGCGTGGTCGCGGACGATGCGTTTCTGTGCGTGGCCACCAACACCACCCCGTGGACGTACTACAAGAAGCGTCCTGTCCAGCTCACCCCACAGGCGTCGTACGACCGCGGCCTGGACCTGTTCGCGCTCGGCAAAGTCGGCCCGATAGCGATCGGGCGCCTGCTATGGCAGGTCACCCGCACCGAGCCGAACCCACGAGGTCGGCGCGTGACGCTCCTGCACGATCTTCCGGGCCTGGAGATCACCGCGCCGGCGCCGGTACCGGTACAGGTGGACGGTGACTACGCCGGCGACTACGAGCGGGTGCGGCTCGACAGCGCGCCGAATGCCCTCCGCGTCATCTGCTGAAGCGCCCCGGGACGCATTCGGTCGCGCGCCCAAATCCGCCGGACACAGGTGTCAAGCACAGACCAGGGGGTTTTATCTCACAGGGGTATAGCGGCAAAAAAGGCCTTAACGACTGGCACATGCCGCAGGTGCGCGCCAGAATAGTGTGTCAGCACATTGGATGAGACACCGGCCCCCGGATTTACCGGGAACACCTGTGCCGGCCCCCTCATAGCCGCAGGTAGGAGTGAATATGGATTGGCGCCACCGCGCGATCTGTCGCGACGAGGACCCGGAGCTATTCTTCCCGATTGGGAGCACTGGCCCCGCGCTGATGCAGATCGATGACGCCAAGAGCGTATGCCAACGGTGCCCGGTCACCGAGGACTGCCTCAGTTGGGCACTGACCTCGGGACAGGATTCGGGCATCTGGGGTGGGCTGAGCGAGGATGAGCGTCGTTTGCTCAAACGCCAGCGCGCACGTACCGCCCGTTCGGCGTAGCCAGCGCGGCCATCAATAACCGATAGGGGCTTCGGACCACAGGTCCGAAGCCCTTTCGCATGCCCAAGTCATACAGGCGCTTGTCCACCTCGAGTTCACTGACGTCCACGCGCTCACCGGCGTCCGAGCGGCAGTTCCAGTCGGGCGAGTGTTCCGCGCTGCGCCGCGTTGCTGGTGACCTCGATAGTGCCGCCTAATTCGCCGGACACCAGCGACCGCACGATCTGCAGGCCCAGTCCCCCAGCGCGCTCGAGCGCGAACCCTTCGGGCAAACCAGCTCCGTCGTCCCGGATTTCCACCGTGAGCGTGCCCGGACGGCGATGCGCTTGCACGAGGACTGTGCCCTCATCCCCGGGCGCGTACGCGTGCTCCACGGCGTTCTGCAAGAGTTCAGTCACGACGAGCACCAGTGGCGTTGCCAGATCCGCCTGCAATACACCAAAGGTTCCGGTCCGGGTAATGGTCACCTTCGACTCGGCAGCGGCGACTTCAGCGACGATCGGCACCAGCCGATCGACGATGCCATCGAAGGCGACACGTTCATCGAGTGACATTGACAGCGTCTCGTGCACCAGTGCGATCGAACTGACCCGCCGTACCGATTCAGTCAACGCCGCCCGGACGATCGGGGCATCGACCCGCCGAGCCTGCAAGCGCAACAATGCCGCGACCGTCTGCAGGTTGTTCTTCACCCGATGGTGAATCTCCCGGATCGTCGCATCCTTACTGAGTAGCTGCCGGTCACGACGGCGGACGTCGGTCACATCGCGCAGTAGCACCAGCGCCCCGGCGTCACTTTCCTCGTGCTCAAGGGGCAACGCCCGAAACAGCACGGTGGCGCCGCGTGCGTCCACTTCGATGCGCAGCGGACTGTCGCCGTCCAGCGCTGCCTCGATCCGGGCCACGAGTTCGTCGGCTTCGAACCTGTCCATGACCACACTGGCGCTGACTTCGGCGAGGTTTGCCGATGCAAGATTGTGGGTCCACCCCATTCGGCGGTACGCCGACATTGCATTCGGGCTGGCGAAGCGGACCCGACCGTCCGGCTCGAGCAGCACGAGCCCGTCACCGGCGCGAGGTCCGGTCATCATTTCCGATGCGGCGGCCACCGGCGGGAAGGTCGCGTGCTCGACCATGTCCAGCAGCGACTTCGCGGCTTCGGCATACGCGAGTTCGAGTGGGGACGGCGCCGTGGTTACTCCTGGGTGCCGACGCCGGGTCAGCAGCGCAATCGGCTCCGCACCGGGGACGCGACGTACGGCGAACACCTCTGGGGCGCCTGGTTCGGTCAGGGCGGTGAGGTATTCGTCCGATGCCGTCATCTCCAACAGATCATGCTGGTAGGCGGTAGCTCCGGTCGTCGGACGTACCTGAGCCACGCACAGAAATCCGCCGGAGTTCGCGCGGACCCACAGCAGCAGATCCGCGAACGAGAGGTCGGCGAGCAACTGCCATTCCGAGACGAGCGCATGCAAGTGATCGGCGTCCTCCTGACCGAGGACGGTATGCGCGGCAAGCAGCCCGTCGATTCCCGTCACGACTACTCGATGACGGCGATCAGGTCGCCTCCCTGGATCACATCGCCCTCGCTGACTGCGAGCTCGCGGATCACTCCGGACGACTCGGCAATCACCGGGATCTCCATCTTCATCGACTCGAGGGTGACGAGTTCGTCGCCCTCCGACACCGTGTCTCCCGGCGACACGAGCACCTTGAACACGCTGGCAACCATCTCTGCGCGGACCTCTTCGGCCATCGACACCCTCACTTCGGCTCACTTAACTGTCTAGACCCTACTGCGTACCGCCCACAGCGTCCGGTGCGCCAGGCGGATATGCGAGAATGATTTGTCCAGCAATGAATATCGGAGTTGCATATGAGCAAGCGAGGCCGTAAGCGTCGCGATCGCAAGAAGCGCGGCGCGAACCACGGAAAGCGTCCCAACGCGTAGCGGTACTGCGCATGAATTGAGCCCGAGACCATCACGGTCGCAGGTTCAAATCCTGCCCCCGCTACCAAAAACCGTAGGTCAGCAAGGGTTTTCCTGCCTCCAGGGAGGAGAGAAACCAAGCTGAACTCGGCGAAAAGTCGGCGCGATCATCGATCGCGCCGACTTTCTACATTTCCCACCAGGCGCGCGCTCGGCGCCGCTCGACGGGCCTCGGCTCGGCTTGCGCACCTGATGGGTTGAGCGACCTCATTCGTCCTGTTCCCGGCCTGGAGCCGGTACTGACGACGTCAAGGCTGACTGCCCATCTGGGTGTCCCGGTCCAGACGATCCACGACCTGCGCCACAGCGGCCGCGGGCCCCGCGGCATCCATGTCGGACGCGAGCTGCGGTTCCGAGTCTCAGAGATCGAAGCTTGGCTGGCCAACCTCGAAGAGCACGACGATGCTGCAGCCGACTGTGTCGGAGGCGCCCGATGAGTGCCGGCGTGGCCGACTGGAGGTCGGCACCTATGGCGACATCTCCATCACCAAGACCCGCGCCGGCACTATCCGTGCCGAAGCGCGTTTCCGAGACTGCGACGGCGAGGTCCGCAAAGTCACCGCCGTGGGCCCGACCGCGGCAGGCGCCAAGGCAGCGCTGCGCGAGAAGTTGGCCCGACGCAGTATCGCGACCGGTTTCGGCGCGACGCTCTCCCGGAGAGCACCGTGGCCTAACTGGCCCGTAGCCTGGCTTGAAGACGTGCGACTGCGGACCGATCTGACCGCGCGCCGAGGGGCGGCCGATGCGGGTGACCGTGGACGGAACGCTGGTGGCGATTGAGGGCATGGGCGTCTACCGGCAAGAGCACCCAAGACCTCGGGGCTCCCGGCGGACGTTGGAGGTCCCGAGTTCACCGCTGAGGTGATCCGCCGCCGGCTCAATGTCACCGAGGGCAACGGCATGGGCACCGACCACCTGCTGTTCTTCACCCGCAACGACACCCATTGTCGATGAGCAATGTGCGCCGCACGCTGCACGGGCGATCCACCTGCGGGCACTGGCGCCGGGCACGCGAACGGATTGACATACTGGTCTACACCGGAACCTTCAGGCTCATCACGGACGAGGACGACGATGTTGCGTGAGGCACGCCGGCGATGCCGCGGAACTCACGGAGACCGCGTTCGCGCCGCGTGCTCGAAGGGAAGCGTTGCGACCACGCCGCTGCTACTCTGTTCAGGTAACTCAGATATTCCGCTGCCAGCGGAATAACATATATACCCGAACGGCGGCTTGGTGATGGCGACAGGTGATGCGCCTAGCAGCGACGATGTCGCGCGATTCGTCGTCGCCTCGGTGCGCGAGCGGTTGCCGCGGGCGTGGAGGGTGGCGGGGACCTTCGCATCGAATCAAGGGCCACGAGGCCCCGACGTGGAGCTCGCGATCGACGCCCCGGACGGACGCTCCGCGCGCCTGGTCGTCGAGGTCAAGCAGGTTCTTGAGCGCCGTGATGTGGTCCGAGTTGCTGAGCAAACGCGCAGCATGATGGCGGGAGAAGCCGATGTCCCCGTTGTTGCAGCCCGCTACCTGTCCGCCTCGGTACGCGAGGCTCTGGCTGAAGAAGGTCTGTCGTATGTGGATGCCACCGGCAACGTGCGCATCGTCATGGACTCACCGGCGGTGTTCGTTTCCTCGCAAGGCGAGGATCGTGATCCGTGGCGCAAGGGCCGACCCCGCGGAACGCTCAAAGGCGAGCCGGCAGCGCGGGTTGCTCGTGCGCTACTGGACTACCGTCGCGACTGGACTGCGCGTGAACTCATGGCAGCCTCCGGCTCGTCCAGTGGCGCCGCATACCGGGTGCTGGAGTACCTGGAGCGCGAGGATCTGGTCGTCAAGGATGAGAAGCGATACCGGGTGACCGACTGGGAGCGACTGCTGCGCGCATGGAGCACCGACGCTGCCTTCCAAACCACCAATCGGGTGATGGCCTTCATCGAACCTCGGGTCATTGACTACTTCCTGGCCAAGATCGCGAAGGAATTGACGTTCCCCATCGCCGTGACCGGTTCCATCGCAGCGAAGGAGTGGGCGACCTATGCGCCCGCCAAGGCGGCGTACGTTTATGTCTCCTCGATCCAGGAGGCCAGTGAGCAGTGGGGCTTGCGGCCAAACGCTGCTGCACCCAATGTCATCTTGCTGGAGCCCAGGAGCGTTGGCGACGTGCCCTTCCACAACACTGCCATTGCCGACGGCGGCTACCCGGTCGCTGCGCCCGTGCAGGTGGCAGCTGACCTGCTGAATGGGCCCGGCCGCGAACCTGCCGAGGGCGAGTACCTCATCGAGTGGATGAAGGCCAATGAGGAGCGCTGGCGTCGTGCCTGACGAAGTGACCATGGCGCGACTCGGGCTGCTTGACGCTCTGGAAGCGCTGAAGTCGCACCTCGATGCGCTGGTCGTCATTGGTGCCCAAGCCGTCTATCTGCACACAGGAGCAACCGACATCGCCCTGGCGGAGTTCACCACCGACGGTGACGTCGCGGTGGATCCCGACCTGCTGAGCTCGGACCCGCAGGTCGAAGAGGCGATGAGGGCGGGAGGCTTCACGCCGGATCCGCGACAAGGTGCGATTGGGTCGTGGCTCTCCCCGCGTGGAGTGCCGGTCGACTTGATGGTGCCAGCCGCTGTCGCCGGATCCGGGCGCCGCGGAGTTCGGGTGCCGCCACACGACTCGAAATCGATGCGGCGCACGCGAGGCATTGAAGCGACGCTGATCGACAACTCCAAGATGATCATCCGAGCACTCGATCCTGCGGCCGACCTTCGACAATTCGAGGTGTCCGTGGCCGGCCCCACCGCGTTATTAGTGGCCAAACTTCACAAGATCCACGACCGCATCGAAGAGCCATCACGGCAGGACAACAAGGACGCCCATGATGTCTACCGCCTACTGAGGGCAGTCGAGACGCAGACGTTCGTGGACGCGATCGGTGGGTTACTCGGCGACGATGCCAGCGCCGAGGTGACTCGCGAAGCGCTCGACCACCTCCGCGAGTTCTTCGCGCAAGGCCCTGGAGCCCGCGGATCGCTCATGGCCGGGGCTGCTGAGGAGTTGGTCGGTAACCCGGGTGCCGTCTCCGAGAGCGTGGTCCTGCTGGCGCAAGACCTCCTTGAAGCCTTGGGCGCCTAACGCCTGTTGCCTTATGAGCCTGCCGGACCGCATCATCGAACTTGCCGTCTCGCCTATCGTCTGCACGCACGAAGCCCCACCCGGCCAGCGATCACAGCCTGCAAACGAATAAACGAATAAACGAATAAACGAATGGACGCATGCTACCGGCGGTAGGGGCTGCGCACCTGTCTCACATAGACGGGAGAAGGCGGTGCGTAGTGAAGGGTGGCGTGACCCTGTTCCGAGGCACGGGTACGGCCGCGTGCCGCTACCTGGAGTCGGACCGTTCCACGGCGGATGACTACTACCTGGTGGGCGGCACCGCCCTCGCGGAGTTCACCCTCTCCGACTCCGCCGGCGAGGTTGTGACGGAGCGGACGCTGGGCCACAAGAGCACGCCGCGTGGGTGGGCTGGACCGACCCGCTCGGCAGTACGTCAATGGGCACGCCACGGCTCCCCGGCGATGGGTGGAGCAGCTCGGTAGCTCGCTGGGCTCATAACCCAGAGGTCCGGGCTCAATTCACCTGTGTGCTCGCACTTTGCTCCGCGTCGGGGGCCGCAGTGGCGGCGATCGCGGGCTATCGAGCGCTGGTCGGGAGGCCGAGCTCGGCGGCGAGCAACTCAAAGGACGTCGCACGCGGGCCGGGCTCCCCCAAGGGGCTGACCAGCACCAGTTCGTCAGCCTGACAATCCTGCGTCAGATCAATCAGTTGCTCCGCGACATCGCCGGGTGCGCCGGCGTACAACAGGTGGTCACTCGAGGATTTGCGGGCCGCAAAGGCCTCGGTGCGCGTGTAATCCAACGCTTCCTGCAGGCTCGCCCGCGCACCGCGATGCCCCGCCTGCAAGTTGTCCTTGAACAGCATCCAGGTCGCCATCGCGGCATCGGCGAGATCGCTGTCCTCGGAGGCAAACGCGAGCGTCGAGACGATAGCCCGAGGCTGCCCCAAGTACGGCGAGGGACGGAAGTCTGCCCGGTACCGACGCAATAGCGGCGCGGCGTGCTGCGGCGTCATGTGATGCGCGAATACCGCGATTAACCCATTCACGGCGGCGAACATTGGCCCATAGTCGCTCGAGCCGAGCATGAAGATCTCCGGCACCCGCGCCGGCACCGGCGCAGCGACGACCTGCGCATACGGGTGATCGGCGGGGAACGAGTCGTACAGGAATGCCAATAACTCTGCGCACTGCTGCGGAAAATCGTCGTGCGCCTGCCCATTTCGAAGAGCGTGGGCGGTCAGACCGTCCGTGCCCGGCGCTCGACCCAACCCCAGGTCGACGCGGCCGCCGAACATCGTTTCGAGGGTTCGGAATACTTCAGCCACCTTCAACGGCGACCAATTTGGCAACATGATGCCGGCCGCGCCGACGTGAATGTGCTCGGTGGCCGCCAGCAGCCGCGTCATCATCACTTCTTGCGAGGTGAAGGCGAGACCGAGATGGTTGTGGTGCTCAGGAACCCAGTACCGCCCGTATCCCAATTGCTCTGCCCGCTGCGCCATCGCGACCGTAGCCTCGATCGTCTGTAGGGCACTAGCGTCGCCGGTGATGGCGACGAAATCCAAGATGCCGACCGGCAGACGACTCAATTGCGCGGCCCGTTGTCCAGCCGGATCACGGTGTGTGTCGTCCGCACTGTGCTGACCCCATCGGTGTGCACCGTGGTCGTGCTACTCATCTGCACGGTGAGCGCATGAATCCGCTGCTGCACGGTGGTGCGCAGTTCGTCCGGGGCCCGCTCGACGCCGCAGCAGCGCCCTACTAGGGACTTCACGTGGCGCTCGAGGGTGTACTCGCTCGCGCACGGCCCACATTCCTCGACGTGATGCTGCAACGCGCGACGGACCGCCTCATCGCATGACTCATCAGTGAGCCGGGACGTGCTGACGAGGAACTCACCGCAGGCGAGTTCGTGTTCGCCGCCGCACGGGGATACGTTGAACTCGGCGTTCATTTCTTCACCGCTTCCTTCTCGGCCGGAAGAATGCCACGTTCGCGCGCGTAATCCGCCAATAAGACCTGCAATTGCTTGCGTCCGCGATGCAACCGCGACATCACCGTGCCGATCGGCGTGCCCATCATCTCGGCGATCTCCTTGTACGGGAAGCCTTCGACGTCGGCGAGGTACACCGCCAAGCGGAAATCCTCCGGCAACGCCGCGAGGGCCTCCTTGATGTCGTTGTCCGGCAGCGCGTCAAGCGCTTCCATCTCGGCCGAACGCAGGCCGGTCGAGGTGTGCTGCTCGGCGGCGTACAACTGCCAGTCCTCGACGCCCTCACTGGAGGACTCCTGCGGACGCCGTTGCTGTTTGCGATACATGTTGATGAAGGTGTTCGTCAGGATCCGGTACATCCACGCACGCAGGTTCGTGCCGGGCTTGTACTGGTGGAAAGCACTGAACGCCTTCGCGTACGTCTCCTGTACGACGTCCTCGGCGTCGGCAGCGTTGTGCGTCAACCGGAGCGCAGCCGCGTAGAGCTGGTCGAGGAGCGGCATGGCGCCCTCTTCGAACCGAGCCGCGCGCTGCTGCGGGGTTTCGGCTCGCACGTCGATATCGCTCGCCTCGTCGGGGGCAACATCGGTCTCGACGTCCTGCGTCTCACCGGCGGCTTCGGGGGCGAGGTCGCCTTCCGGAGTCTGCTCAGTCATGTAATCCATTTTCGCTCGCGGTGTGCCGAACTGATGCGTTCTCGACAATACGCGGGGGCGCTGCAGGGTGCTGGTCATCACGCCCTTTCTAACCAGCACCGAGGCCCTGGTATTCCCGGTTCGGCTCAAACTCGGGTCGGTGCTCGATCAGAAGAGCACGGCGTCCGGAGTAATCTCGTCGATCAGATCGGCCCGATTGTTGGCGACTTTGCCGACATCCGCGCCAACCGGACGTAATTCGAGTGACTCAGCACGAGCCAGGTCGGGGTGCGCCAGCAGTTCCGCCACATCGGGCTCGTCAGGCGCCAGCCACTGCTGCCAGGACCTGGCCGGCAGCATGAACGGCATCCGGTCGTGGATCTCTTCTAGATGCCCGGCTGAGGGCATGGTGACGATAGTGAACGTCGTCAGCGCATCTTCATCCTTACCCCAGGTCTCCCACAGCCCAGCGAGCGCGAGAGAGGCGCCGTCGCGGCCGGTCATGTAGTACGGCTGCTTTTTACCGCCATCGAGTTTCTTCCACTCGTAATACCCATCGATCGGCACGATGCACCGCCGACGTTTCACGGCGCTGCGGTACGCCGGTTTGCTGGTGAGGGTCTCGACGCGGGCGTTGAACATCCGCCCGCCAACTTTGGGGTCTTTGGCCCAGAACGGGACGAGCCCCCAGCGCATCGTGACCAGCTCACGCTCATCTTCAGCGGCTGACGTCTGCTCGCCTTCGACCGCCCGCACGACCGGTACTTCGCGCGTGGGTGCGACGTTGTAGTCGGGACGGCGGTCCTGCGGGACCAGATTCGCGGCATGGAACTCCTCGGCTATGTCTACCGGGTTCTTCTTAGACGTATAGCGTCCGCACATACGCTCAGCGTACGTCGTGACAGACTGAGGTCATGACTTCCGAGGTGATTGCGTGGACTGCGCCGTACGCCGCTGTACCCACGTCGGGACGCGTTGCCGTCGCCGGATCCAAGTCATTGATGGCACGCGCGTTGGTTCTCGCCGCCATTGCCGACGGCCCGTCAACGATTACGAACGCCTTACGCAGTCGCGATTCTCTGCTGATGGCCGAGGCGTTGCGCTCGCTCGGCCACGACGTGGACGCGGACGGCACGACCTGGACGGTACGCCCGGGCAGCCGCGACGGCGACACGTTCGTCGAGTGCGGACTTTCCGGGACAGTCATGCGGTTCATTCCGCCGTTGGCCACCCTGCGCGCCGGAACCACGCGTTTCGATGGCGATGAGCACGCGCGTACCCGGCCGATGGCGCCGTTGCTGGACGGTCTTCGCCAAGCCGGCGCACATATTCGCGGCAACGTGCTGCCGATTGAGGTCGCCGGCGCCGGCGCGCTGAGAGGCGGCGAGGTACGGATCGACGCGCGGGCGTCCTCGCAATTCGTGTCCGGGCTGCTGATGGGTGCGGCTCGCTTCGAGGGCGGGTTGGCCCTCGAACTCGTCGACGACGTGCCCAATCGCGGGCACATCCGGATGAGCACGGACGCCCTGCGCGAGCGCGGCGTGCGTGTGCATGAGACATCGACCGGCGGATGGGTCGTCGAACCGGGCCCGGTGCGCGCCCTGGACGTCACGATCGAACCGGACGCGAGTAACTCGGCGCCGTTTCTCTGCGCGGCGGCAGCGACCGGCGGTGAGGTCACGATCGGGCACTGGCCGCAGGACACCGCGCAGCCGATCCGGCGACTGCTGGAGGTGCTCACCCAGTTCGGCACACAGACGTCGTTCACTGGCGACGAGATCACCGTACGTGGCGTGCAGCGCCGCGGAATCGACGTCGATCTTGCCGATATCGGCGATATGACACCGGCGATCGCGGCGATGTGTTTGGCGGCCGATGAGCCGAGTCGGATCCGCGGCGTGGCGTATATCCGAGGCCACGAAACGGATCGACTCCGCGCGCTTCGCGTCGAACTCAGCAAACTAGGCGCGACCGTCACCGAAACCGAGGACGGCCTGATCATCGATCCGCATCCGTTACATGCTGCGGATCTGCAGACCTACGCCGATCACCGGATGGTGCATGCGGCGGCGGTCGCCGGATTGCTCGTAGCGGGCGTACGAATCGACAATGTCGCCACCACCGCCAAAGCGATGCCACAGTTCGCAGCGTTGTGGTCACAGTTGGTCACCGGCGATGCGTCGTTGGCCCCGCACGTATCGGAGATGGCCCGCTGAGCAGACGCCTATCGGACTATGACGAGAGCGACGCCCGGATCCGCCCGAATCGTCGCGGCACCCGGCCGCGCACGAAACAACGTCCGCGACACGAGAACGCTCAGCAGGCCTTCGTCATTGGCGTCGACCGCGGACGCTACACCTGTCTGATCGACGGTGACTCCCCCGCCGAGCGTCGGATCCTCGCTATGCGGGCAAAAGAACTCGGCCGCAAGTCGATCGTGGTGGGCGACCGAGTCGACGTGGTCGGCGATGTCACCGGATCGCCCGGCACGCTCGCCCGGATCGTGCGGATTGCCGAACGTAGTAGCGTGCTACGTCGATCGGCCGACGACACCGACTCGTTCGAGCGAGTGATCGTCGCCAACGCCGACCACCTGGTGATCGTCTGCGCCGCCGCCGATCCGCAACCACGGGTCGGTTTCGTCGATCGCGCCTTGGTCGCGGCGTACGCCGGAGACCTGGAACCGGTGCTCCTGATGACGAAGATCGACCTTGCTGATCCTGCTGTGTTTGTCGAACAATACGCCGATATCGGGATGCAGATCCTGTTGCGCCGGTCGAATGAGCCGGTAGGTAAGATCGCAGACTTCTTACGTGGCGGCGTTTCCGTCTTGTTTGGGCACTCCGGCGTCGGGAAGTCGACCCTGGTGAACGCGCTTGTCCCCAACGCCGATCGCGCCACCGGGGACGTCGCCGGGCTCACCGGCAAGGGGCGTCACACATCGTCGTCGGCGATCGCCTTCGCCTTACCCGGCGGCGGGTTCGTGATCGACACGCCGGGAATCCGATCGCTGGGTCTGGGACATGTAGACCCGTCCATGCTGCTCGCCACATTCTCGGATCTAGCAGTTGGCGCGCAGCAATGCCCGAGCAACTGCCAGCACCTCGCCGAGGAGCCTGATTGTGCCCTCGATGACTGGGTGGCCGCCGGACACAGCAGCGTTGCCCGGCTGCGCAGCGTGCGTCGCTTACTGGCCTCGCGACTCGGCGTCGATAGTCTGGGCTCATGACAGCTGAGTACACCGACGATATCCGCCTCGCCCATGTGATCGCCGACCAATTGGACGCGCTGACCCTGGCGAGGTTTACGTCGATGGACTTCACGGTCGAATCCAAACCCGACCTCACGCCGGTGACCGATGCTGACCGGGACGCCGAGTCGGTGGCTCGGGCGCTGCTGAGCAGGCACCGAGGCCGCGATGCCGTGCTCGGCGAAGAGGGCGGCGAAAGCGGCCATTCTTCGCGTAAGTGGATCCTCGACCCGATAGACGGCACGAAGAACTTCGTGCGTGGCGTTCCGGTCTGGGCCACGCTGATCGGCCTCCTCGATGGCGACGAGGTAGTCGCGGGCCTGGTGTCGGCACCTGCACTGCGACGGCGTTGGTGGGCTTCGAAGGGCGCTGGTGCGTGGACCGGCCGCAGCCTGTCGCAGGGCAAGCGGATCGGCGTGTCAAAGGTCGACGACATCGCCGACGCCAGTCTGTCGTATTCCAGCCTGAACGGTTGGGCCGACCGCGACCAGTTCGAGCAGTTCCTCAGGCTCATGGTCTCGTGCTGGCGAACGCGCGGTTACGGCGATTTCTGGTCATACATGCTGCTGGCCGAGGGAGCCGTCGATATCGCCGCCGAGCCGGATCTGGAGTTGTGGGACCTCGCAGCGCTGATCCCGATTGTGCGCGAGGCCGGCGGGCAGTTCACCGGCGTCGCCGGCGGTGATCCGCTGGTCGAGAAGTGCGCACTGGCCACGAACGGCAAACTACATGAGGCCGTGCTCGACTCGCTGCGTCCCCAGCACACGCCCACGAGCCCGCCACCGGCAAGCACCCCGTATCTGTAGACCCACCACCACCCACCTATATTTTCGAACGTTTGTACGATCTCGTGGTAGCGTAATGCCATGTTGCTGCAAGGATCGCTGCTGGATTCCGACGACACTCTCACCTTCGGCTCATTGACCGCGTTACGGCGTACCGAACTCGCTCACGGCGCGTGGGTCGATCACCTCCCGGCGTGGGCGCAGGGCACCACTGGCCTGTTCGAAGAGTTACTGAGCGCAGTCGACTGGCGCGCCGACAAACGGTTGATGTACGACCGCGTCCTGGAGGTGCCCCGGCTCACTCGGTTCTATCGCGCATCCGAAACCCTGCCGCATCCCGCCCTCGAGAACGCTCGAGACGCGGTCAGCGAGCACTATCAGCCTGAACTCGGTGAACCATTCGTAACCGCTGGGATGTGCCTCTACCGCGATGGGCATGATTCGGTGGCCTGGCACGGCGACCGCGAGGGCCGCTCCAGCACACAGGACACGATGGTCGCGATCTTGTCGCTCGGCACACCGCGCACACTTTCGCTACGTCCGCGCGGCGGTGGGGTCACCGCGCATCGTTTCCAACTCGGGCATGGCGACCTCGTGGTGATGGGCGGCTCCTGTCAACGCACGTGGGATCACGCCGTCGCTAAAGCCAGTGGATGGCGCGGACCACGAATATCAGTTCAGTTCCGTACCGCCGGCGTGCGTTAGCACCGCCTCGGGTGCGCGGTTTCGCCCACGCCGTACGGCGGTCATGATCAGCGCAATGACGCTGAGCATGCCGATCGCACCAAGCGCCACCCAGAACTGCCACGAGGTCACATCGCCTCCGCTGGCGCCCACCAGTACGTATGCCGTCGTCGCGGGGATTGACCCAAGCAGCGTTGCCACCGCAAAGAACGTGTACCTGATTCGGGTGACGCCGAAGGCGTAGTTCAGCAGGGTAAACGGGAGCACCGGTAATAGTCTGATGCCCAGTACCGCCAGGAAGTTGCGATCGACGGCCTCGTCCACCTCGCGCATGTGCGGCCCGACGAGCGGGCGCACGGAACGGCCGATTACGTACCGCCCCAAGAAAAACGAGTACGTGGCGCCCAGCGCGCCGGCGCACATGCATATCAGCACACCGCCAGCCACGCCCCACAGCGCACCGGCGGCCATCGACAGGATGCTCTTCGGAAACGGGCCGACCGTGACTAGCGAAAACACCAGCACGAAAAACACCGGGCCCCACAGTCCCCACTGTGCGACACCGTCGCGAATTTCCGCTCCGCTGGGGAGGCCGAAAACCAGAACGCAGACACCCGCTACCGCGAAGCATCCGGCGAACACACCCAGGTGCCACCATGCGCGCCGCGGTACGGCGCGTATTCGTCGCAGCGCGACGTCGCGTAAGTGGGCGAACTTCACGTACTCAGGCTCACTTACACCACCGCATGGCCAGCGATATGCGCGCCGATTTCCAACGCCGCCGTGGCCGCCGGTGACGGCGCGTTCAACACGTGTAGGTTGCGGCCGCGCCGGTGGATCAGGAAGTCGTCAATGATCGCCCCATCGACACTCAGTAATTGCGCGCGAACCCCGGAGGCAGACGGGAGGAGGTCTTGTTCGCGCACCGCAGGCACCAATTCCGCCAGTGAAGCTGCGAAACGCTTGCGGGACAGCGATCTGCGGACTTCCATGACACCTACACCAAAGTTCGCGCGCGCCATCCGCCAGAATCCGGGGAACTTCAACGAGTCAACGACGTCCTTTCCGCGGATCGACTTCCAGTCGTATCCCTCACGCGACAGCGCGAGGACCGCATTCGGTCCGGCATGCACACCGCCACGGGCCATCCGGGTCAAATGCACGCCGAGGAAGGGAAGGTCGGGGTTTGGCACCGGGTAGATAAGTCCGTTGACGAGGTATTCGCGCTCAGCAGTGAGTTCGTAGTACTCACCGCGGAACGGCACCACCCGATATGGCAACGGATCGTCTTCGGCATCGAAGCCTGCGACGCGGTCGGCGTACAGGCCAGCGCAGGAGACCACGACGTCGGCAGTGATCGGATCGCTGCGGGTGTGCAGGATGGTCTGCTCCCCGCGGCGTTCGGCACCGATGATTTCCGTCGAGAACCGCACCTGCCCACCCCGCACGCCGATCATCTCCGCGAGTCGTTCGCAGACCCCGATGTAGTCGATGATGGCAGTCGATTCGACCCGTAGCGCGCCTGCCGCATTCACGTGCGGCTCGAACTCACGTGCCTCCTCGACGCTGATGCGCCGCACCGGTACGCCGTTGTCCAGGCCGCGTTGCAGCACGCGTTCCATAGCCGGCAGTTCGCTGTCGTTGGTGGCAACGATCAACTTGCCGGTACGCTGCAGGCTGATTCCGTTCTCCTCGGCGAAACGCGTCATTGATTCGGCGCCCGCTCGCCCCATCTGCGCCTTCTTGGAACCGGGCACGTAGTAGACGCCGGAGTGGATCACACCCGAATTGCGTCCGGTCTGATGCGCGGCGACCCGATCCTCCTTCTCCACAACCAGGACGTCCGCACCGGGGGCGAGTCGGCCGATCTCCCGCGCCGTCGCGAGGCCAATAATTCCGGCACCGATCACCACATACTTCGTCACGTTCGTCTGCCCCTTCCGCCGACCCAGACGAATGTTAGTCGTTGGCGAACGACCCAGGCGCTTTCTATGGGCGGCTCGAGGGTCACCGGCCTCACCGGCGTCAGGTGAACCGGCGAACTTCTGACGATCCGGGTACGGGCGCACTTATCGCGACGGGATCAGCTCTTGATCTCGGGAAAGTCGTCGTCACGCCACTCGGTGCTCGGTTTATTGCCGACGATCTCCGTTTCCCGATCGCGCAACTCGACGCGGCGGATCTTCCCCGAAATTGTCTTGGGCAGTTCATAGAATTCGATGCGACGTACCCGCTGGAACGGGGCGAGACGTTCGCGCGCATGCTCCAGGATCGCCTTCGCAGTCTCCGCAGAGCCCTCGTAGCCAGGCGCCAGCGCAATGTACGCCTTCGGGATCGCCAGGCGTACGTCGTCCGGCGCGGGAACTACTGCGGCTTCGGCAACAGCGGGGTGCTCGATCAGCACCGACTCCAGTTCGAATGGACTTACCTTGTAGTCACTGGCCTTGAACACGTCGTCGGTGCGCCCGATGAACGTGACGTAGCCGTCCGGCGTGATCGACGCGACGTCGCCGGAGTGGTAGAAGCCACCGGCCATCGCTTCGGCGTTCTTCTCCGGATCATCCTGGTAGCCGCTCATCAGCGACAGCGGCGACTTGCTGAGGTCCAGGCAAATTTCGCCCTCGCCTGTGGTCTGCTGGTTCGAGACCGGGTCGACGATGACCACTGGCACGCCGGGCAGGAACTGCCCCATTGACCCGGGTTTGACCCTCGCGCCCGGTACGTTCCCGACGCTGGCGGTCGTTTCGGTCTGCCCATAGCCGTCGCGCAGCGTGAGGCCCCAGGCGGCCTGCACCCGGTCAATCACCTCGGGATTCAGCGGCTCGCCGGCACCGATGCATTCGCGCAACTTCCACGGCCCGCTGCTGAGATCGGCGTTGATCAGCATCCGCCAGACCGTGGGCGGTGCGCAGAACGTGGTGACCTGCTCTTTCTCGATCTGCGCCATCAACGCCGTGGCGTCGAAGCGCGAGTAGTTATAGACGAAGATGGTCGCCTCCGCAATCCACGGTGCGAAGAAGCAAGACCAGGCGTGCTTACCCCACCCTGGCGAGGAAATGTTCAGGTGTACGTCGCCGGGTCGCACGCCCAGCCAGTACATGGTCGATAGATGCCCCACCGGATAGGAGACCTGGGTGTGCTCGACAAGTTTGGGTCGGCTTGTGGTGCCGCTGGTGAAATACAGCAGGAGCCGACTATCCGCTGCAGTACGCGGGTGTTCGATCTGTGGGTCGGTGACGTCGTACGCATCGTGGAAGTTCAGCCAGCCCTCGGCGGCCCCGATACAGATCCGGGTGTAGTCACCAGCGGGGCCGGTGAGCTTGTCGGCGTCGGCGGGATTGGTGATGACGTGTGTGGCATTGCCGCGCTGCATGCGGTCCGCTAGGTCGTCACTGCCAACCGCGTTTGTGGTCGGCATGATGACAGCACCGAGCTTGATGATCGCCAGCATCGCATCCCATAACTCGACCTGGTTGCCGAGCATCAGGATGACCGAGTCGCCCTTACGTACCCCCTGATCGCGTAGCCAGTGCGCTACCTGATCTGATCGGCGGGCCATGTCATCGAAGGAGTACGAAGCGCGCGCTCCGTCCTCCTCGACGAGAATCAGCGCCGGGCGGTCGTTGCCGCGTGCGATGGCATCGAACCAGTCGACCGCCCAGTTGAACGTGTCAGTGACGTCCGGCCAGCGAAAGTCCCGTACGGCTTCTTCGTAATTACCGCGCCATGCCAGCAGCTGATCTCGTGCGGCCCGGTACGCCTCGGTTGCTTGCGACATGATGCACATCCTCCACATCTCGGCGGTTGATTGTGAGGTCGAACATAACCCACCGGTAGCCCGATCTCACACTGGTCTCCGACTCAGCGCCGCTCCTGAGCAGCCTTCGCTGAGGTGCCTGAGTTGTTTGACGGCTCGAACACTCAGTTGTCCGTAGACACACCCGGAGTTGGTGCGGGAACGTCGCTGTCCGAAGGGGAGTAGTTCCGCCCGAGAGTCGATTCTCTGGCGCGCTGTGTCGACATGCTGACTGCCGGTGGAGGCGGTCCGGTACAGCACCTCACTCGATGAGGCGAACGAGACCTTCGGCCGCTTGGCGTGGTCGAAGATCTCACGCTTCACCTCGCCACGAAGTGAGGACGTTCCTTGTGCCATCTGCCCTAGTTCGACGCGTGATGTTGTGCCTGCTGATCGCGGCGCCCGCAGTCCTCATCCGCATCACCGGCGCCCATATTGCCCCGGTCGGTGCACTGTTCGTCTTCGGCGCATCCGTGGTTGCGGCGGCATTTCTGCTCGCTTGGGCCGCGGAGGCAGCGCAGAAGGATATCTCGGGCGCGTTGGCGATTGCGTTACTCGCGCTCATCGCCGTGCTTCCGGAGTATGCCGTCGATCTCTATTACGCTTTCCGCGCCGGTTCGGAGCCGGAATACACTCATTTCGCTGCAGCGAATATGACCGGGTCGAACCGGCTATTGCTCGGGTTCGGGTGGCCGCTAGTGGTCATCGTGGCGTACCTCGTCGCGCGTCGCTGGAGGAAACGAACTCAGCAGCGGCCGGGAGCGCTCCAATTATCAACGCACAGCAGGCTCGATATCGGCTTCCTGGCGATCCTTGCCATCATCGCGTTCCTCATCCCCCTGCTGGGCAGTATCCCGATCTGGTTTGGTATCACGCTGATCGCTGTGTTCGGGCTGTACCTGTGGCGGGCCAGCCACACTCACAGCGACGAACCCGACGAGTTCGTCGGTACGCCGGCGGTGATCGCTGCAATGGATGCTGGCGCCCGACGCGTCACCGTCATCATGCTGTTCGTCGTGTCCGCGGCGGTCATTGTGTCCTCGGCGGAACCATTCGCCGAAGCGCTCGTGGAATCAGGATCCGCCCTCGGTATCGACAGTTACTTCCTCGTGCAGTGGCTGGCCCCGCTCGCCTCCGAGGCGCCGGAGTTCATTATCGCGGTGATGTTCGCGTTGCGCGGTATGGGCGCGGCCGCGATCGGCACGCTGATTGCCTCGAAGGTCAATCAGTGGAGTTTGCTCGTCGGGTCGCTGCCGGTGGCGTATTGGTTCGGCGGCGGCACCGCGAACCTTCCGATGGACGATCGGCAGGTCGAGGAGTTCGTGTTGACCGCCACCCAGACACTGCTCGGCGTTGCGATCATCATCGCGCTGCGGTTCGGTTGGCTCTCGGCGCTAGGCTTGGCATTCCTTTTCGGACTGCAGTTCCTCATCACCGGCACGGACGGAAGATACCTGCTCAGCCTCGCGCAAGGAATTCTCGCGATCGGCTACCTCATCGCGCACCGCCGCCATATCCTGCCCACCCTCGCGGCCCCCTTTCGGCGAGTTCGTGGCCAGGTGCCTAGCGAGCCCGAACCGGTTCCGACAGGACGCCAGTAGCATGAAACCAATGTCCAACGTTGCCGTCACCCGCGTGGTCGAGGACTACGTCACGCTCATCTGGAAGGCTTTCGAGTGGCCAGGTGGCACGCCGACGACGACCGATCTAGCGACGCAACTCGGCGTGACGCCGTCCACCGTGTCGACGACCTTGAAAAAGCTCGCCCGCGACGGCTTCATCGAGTACGAACCGTACGGCGAAATCACCCTCACCGACACCGGACACGCACTGGCAGTACGGGTGGTACGACGGCACCGAATCCTAGAAACCTATCTCGTCCACGCGCTGGGGATGCCCTGGGACGAAGTCCACGACGAAGCCGATCACCTCGAGCACGCCATTTCCGACGCGGTGCTCCAGCGGATGGACGATGCTCTCGGCAATCCCACCCACGACCCGCATGGCGCCCCCATCCCTGATGCAACGGGGGTCGTAAGAATCAACCACGACGAATCGTTGGCGGACGCCTCGCCTCCAGCGACGTTTCAGGTCACTCGGGTCTCAGATCGCTCCTCCGACCTGCTGCGTTACCTGCAGTCCCTGGGCATCAGTGTCGGTGCTCAGCTGCGCGTCAACGAAGTAAACGCCGCAGCCGACGCCATCCGGCTTTCGATCGACGGCGCTCGGGTGCAGTTGAGTCTCTCCAGCGCCGCCGCGATCCGCGTGCGGCCGCTCTAACTCGGATTCTCATGACGCAACAACGGTCCGATCGCGCTGCTCACGCCTGCTGCGGCGGCATCCGCGGCGGGACCGACTGACTGCGGCTCATGGTGATCGAGTTACGCAGCACGTCGGCGCTCCCTCCGCCCGGGCGATCGATCTGCGCCAACATCCCCAGGTGCTGCACCTGGGGATCGGCGAAGACCTCGTCCATTGCTAGCACCGGCCCACACGGCACCCCGACCTCATTGAGTTTCTCGATCCAGTACGCCCGCGGATGCTCGGCGAACAGGGTATCGAGCAGGCCATTCAACTCATCGCGGTGCGCGTAGCGTTGCCTCGACGTCGCGAATCGCTGATCGTCCGCGCGAACGCGCGGCCCAAGCAGGTCGCACAGCCGGCCGAAGAGGCGATCGCCCATCGCGGCGACGTTCAGATGGCCGTCAGCGGCGGTGTAGGTGCCCATCGGCGTCACAGTCGGGTGGTGGTTACCCTCTGTCGTCGGGACCTCGCCATTGACTGTCCATCGTGCCGCTTGGAAATCTAAGAATGCGAGCATCGCTTCGATCAATGAGACCTGTACCCACTGCCCCTTACCGGATCGCGCTCGCTCGTGTACGGCAATCAGCAGGCCGATCGCCAACTGGTGCCCGGCGGCGAGATCGGAGACCGCGATACCGGCTCGTACCGGCCCCGCACCCGGCAGGCCGGTGATACTCATCAAACCGCCCATCCCCTGGATGATCTGATCGACAGCACCTCGCTCCGAGTACGGGCCGCGCTGCCCATACCCGGAAATACTGCCGTAGATCAACCGTGGATTGCGCGCCGAGAGCGTTTCGTAGTCGACACCGAGCCGGAACTTCACCGGGGCGCGGTTGTTCTCGACGAAGATGTCAGCAGCGTCGGTCAGTTCGTAGAGACGTGCTCGATCGCCTTCATCCTTGAGGTCGAGTTCCATTAGTGACTTGGAGCGGTGCAGGTTGAGATAGTCCGCCGATGCCCTGTCCCCCAGCCCGCCGCCGCTACCGGCTGGAGGCTCGATTCGAATAACGTGGGCGCCCCAATCTGCTAGGTACCGCACCGCCGTCGGGCCCGCCCGGGCCACGGTGAGGTCGATAACCACCAGATCATCCAGCGGACCACGGGCCCTCCCGGCGATGTCAGACGGATGTGCTGGCATGGTCTACCTTCCTGCTCGTCGGTGCGCGCTCGGACGCGACACGATCTTCTACGTCGCCGATAGTGGCACGCGCTGCCCTACGGCCGTTGACGCGTCCGAGCCAACTCAGCAGCGGGACGACGCACATCGCCGCGATGCTCACCACCAGCAGCAGGATCGACAGTGCCGCAACTTCCTGATACAAGGAAGCCGCCGCGAGGCTCATGATGATGACCGCAATGACGTTGTTCTGCCCATTGAACAAGAAGATGGAACTGTCTAGGTCACGGAACTGCAGAATGAAGGTGAGGACGCCGACGACCAGGATCGGCCCACGAAGCAGCGGCATCGTCACTCGTCGGAATGTCGTAAACCACCCGGCGCCTAAGCTGCGGGCTGCGTCTTCCAACGACCGATCAACCTGCATCAAACCGGCGTGCAAGTAGGTGAACGCCAACGGCAGATTTCCTACGATATAGGCGATCAACAGAATCCATAGCGTTCCGGCAAGGTTCGCGAAGCCCGCGCCGTACGCGATGATCAACGCGATGCCCAACACCGAGCCGGGGAACGCGAGCGGTAGCAGCATCACCGGCGCGATCGCGAGCGACGCCCGCGATTTCTGCCGCTCGACAAGCCATGCCCCGAGCATTGCGATCGCGATTGCCAGCACTGCCGCGCCCAGCGAGAGCAAGAAACTATTACGGAACGCGTCGATGATCTGTTGCTGGCCGAGAATCGACTCGAAGTTGCCGGTGAGGGTGAAGTTGTCGGTACCGATCGGATTGCCCATGGTTTCTCGGAATGCGGTGAGCAGCAATATCCCGAACGGAAGGACAACGGTGACTGCAACAACGCCGAGCCCCAGAATCGCCGCCGGAATCCGCCACTTGCCCAGACGAATCAGCGAACGTTGTCCCGGCTTCCCACTGATAATGGAGAAACTCCGGCGACCAAAGCGGACGCGCTGTAGGTAGATGAGGACCCCTAACACGATAATCGTCGGGATACCGAGTACCGCGGCCATCTCAATGCGCGGCGGGAAGGTAGTGAGCTTGAGCATCGCCGTGGCGATGTTGTCGAACCGACTAGGTCCGCCGAGCAGCTGCGCGGGGCCGTAGGCTACGAACGAGACTGTAAACACGAGGATGCATCCGGCGTAGATCGCCGGCATGATGAGCGGGACCGTGATCTTGCGGAACACCGTCCACCGGCCCGCGCCCAAACTCGCGGCTGCGTGCTCGAGCGGAACCTCGATGTTGTCGAGCGCTGCAGCTGTGGGGAGCAGGATCAACGGAAACATCACCACTGCCACGCAGAACACGATCCCCCACGGCGACATGATGTTTATCGGGCCGGTATCGAGGCCGAACCACGCCTGGAAGGGCTGATTGAGCAGGCCTGTCCGCGGTGAGAGCAGCAGGATCCACCCCAGCACTGCCACGAAGTTGGGGATGATGAACGTCATCAGCGACGCGCCGCGCACGAGCCGTTTGAACGGCATGTCGGTACGCGCGATGAGGAATGCCAACGGCACCGCGAAGAGCAGGCAAAGGCCCGTCGTGGCCAGCGCTGTCCAGAGTGAGTTCCACGCAGCGATGAGCAGCGACGGTTCGGCGAGGATCTGGCTGTAGTTTCCTAGCCCGAAGGAGCCGTCGTCCTGCCGAAAACTCAGCCGCACCAGACCGAACGTCGGGTAGAGAACGAGCGCGATACCTGCTATCGCCCAGATCCCACACGCGATAAAGCGTGAGCGCATCTAGCCCAGCGCCTCGTCAAAGTTGGCGATGACGTCGTCTCGCGTCGCGAGCAAATCGGGAACGTCGACGGTCACGATGGTGAGATCCTCTAACGGAGGTACGCCATCTGGCGCCGGGGAATCCTTCAGGACCGGGCGGTAACCCTCATCCTTGATTTGATCCTGGTAAGTGGAACACAGGATCCATTGCGCAAACACCAGCCCGGCGTTCGGATGCGGGGCATCGGCGAGCACGCCGATCTCACCCGTCGTGGCCGGCACTCCTTCTTCGGGATAGATCATCTTCAACGGTTCGCCGCCGCTGGCGGCGCGCATCACCTCGGATTCGATTCCGGGCACCGCGAAGTCGGCCTCTCCCGTGAGAATCAACTGATTGAGCGTCAACGAACTGTCGGTGATGGTGGTATCGGCGCCGGCGAAAGTCGCGAGGTACTCATCGCCCATCGTCTGCGTAATTCCGTAGGTCGCCGCCAACGCTGAGCCCGATGAAGCAGGATTCCCGAATGCGACGATGCGCCCGTCGAGCTCGCCGGATAGTGCGTCCCAGGTTTCAGGTACTGGTCCCTCCAGCAGTGTCTCGTTGTACTGGATACCAAACAGGAGCAGCGAGTTCGGATATGAGTAGCGGTTCGGATCCTTGAGGCCGTCCACGAAGTCATCGGCGTTGGGTACCTCGAACTCCTCGAGGACACCTTCTTCGGTCCATTTGATGAATCCGCTCGGTTCGGCCAATCCGACGACGTCAGCCGGCACTGTGCCAGCTTCCAGGGAGGTGTCCACCTGCTGGATGAGGTCACCGGTGGGCTGTCTGTTTACCGATACCTCAATACCTGTCGCGGCATTGAATTCTGCGAGATTCACTGCAGCTGATCATCCGCAGACGGCGAGAAGTAGACAACCTGCCCCTCCTCGGTCGCCTTGTCCAGCACCTCCTGATCAATCCCACACTCGCTCGCAAGGTCGACACTGCCACCCCCGCCATCGTCGCTCCCACATGCCGTGAGCCACGGCAAGGACAACGCGGGGAGCATGGCTGCAACTATCTTCCGGCTACGCAACTTGGTCATTGGGTACTCCTCGCTCAGCTGATTCAACTTGTTCGTTCTCCAGACCGCAGCACGATCCGGCATGCACATCCACGACCACGCGATCCCCCGGACGTAAGGTGGCGGGCCCCGGTACCACGGCACGGAAATCCCCTAAGCCATCGACCCGCCGCAGCAGGTATTCGGTGGCCTCGCCTAGGTACATCGCCTCGTCAACCACCGCATACTCTTCGCCTTCGGCGGCTAACTTGACCGACACGCCACCTGGGCGCACCGACACCCTGATCGGTCCGGGGGAACTCCCGTGTGGCACGTAAGCTCGCACGACGCAGCCGAATACCGAGACCATCCCCAGAGCCTCGCCGACCATCTCGTGCAATTCACCATCGGCCAGGTTGGTCGCGCCGAGCGCCTTGGCGACGAATCCATTGCGTGGTTGGGCGTAGAGGTCTGCCGGATGGCCGAGTTGCTCGATCCGTCCCTCTCGCATCACCGCGATTCGGTCGGCAAGCGACAACGCCTCGGTCTGATCGTGGGTTACGTACACCATGATCCGCGAGGACTCCGTGTGAAGCCGGCGTATCTCGCGCCGCATCTCCTCGCGAAGCTGCGTATCCAGATTGCTCAGTGGCTCATCAAGGAGCAACACCCGAGGCCGGGTGATCAGCGCGCGGGCCAACGAGACGCGTTGCTGCTGCCCGCCGGACAGTTCGTGTGGATAGCGATCGATCAACGGACCTAGTTGCACGCTATCGAGCGCATCCTTGACTTGGCGCTGAATGGCTTTACGACTGGCATGCAGCCGAGGACCGAAGCCGACATTGTCGGCCACCGTCATATGCGGCCACAGCGCATAGTTCTGGAATACCACGGCCATATTGCGCTTTTCGGCAGGGACGAACCGATCCGCCGATGCGAGCGCACGGTCATCAAGTTCAATCGACCCGGCGTCTGGCCGCTCGAAGCCGGCGATCAGTCGCAAGGTGGTCGTCTTGCCACATCCGCTGGGGCCCAACAGAGCTAAGGACTCGTCAGCTGCCAATTCCAGGTTGATGTCGGTGAGGGCTTGGTAGTCACCAAACGTCTTGCTCAGCCCGGTGAGAGTGAGGGACCCGGCGTCCTGGTGGGGGTTGCTTCGTGCAAATTTTCGGCGAGTCGATGACGACATAGGCGTGGATCTCCAGACCGCGCGATGCGCGCGACGTGTTTCGTCTGACGACACACTCGTTTCGTTTAGTGTCAGAGTGGCAGCACGCCAGCAAGCGTGTCAAGACTCACGTGGAACACTTCCGAGAGCGTCCAGCCTCGAGCGGGCGCCACCGATGAGGCGCCGCAACCGCGATCGGCACGGCCAAGATCGCCGTACCGGCGCGTCGGCATCCTGAGGCGGGATACCCTGATTGCCCTATCTCTCGTTGCTCACTAGGGAGCTTTAGTGCGTAGCTTGCAAGTCGCGTTCGCCGTGTTGGAAGAGATCGCCGAGGCCCAGGTAATCGGCGTATCCGAGCTTGCCCGTCGGTTAAATCTGCCGAAGGCAACGGTCCAACGTTCGTTGCGGGCGCTCGCCGACGTCCGGTACGTCGTACGTGCAGACAAGACGCAGTGGCAGCTCAGCGCGCGAGTGCTCGGCTTGGCCAGCCAGATGAAGTACCACGACAACCTCGCCAGAGCCGCGCGACCCGCAATGAAGGACCTCTGCGACGAGGTGGACGAGACAATCCACCTCACGGTCCGCGAGGATCGCTGGGTCGTCCTGGTCAGCTTGGTCGAGCCGACCCGACCGGTGCGGACCACCGCGCACATCAGCAGTATGCAGTTGGCGCACGCGACTGCGACGGGCAAGGCCATGTTGTCCGCGCTGTCGGATGAGGACGTGCGCGAACTGCTCGGCACCGGGCTCGAGACACCCACCGAGCGCACCATCGCCACGATCCCAGCCCTACTTAAAGCGCTCGCCCAGATACGTCAGCGCGGCTACGCGATCAATGACCGTGAATACCAGATCGACACCGCGTCGATCGCGGCTCCGATCCGAGATGCGAGCGGACGTACGGTCGCCGCCATGAGTATTTCCTCGCCGGCCACTCGGCTCAAGCGCAACCTCTGGAAGCCGTACGGCGAGGCTGTCGCCCGCGCGGCCTCCCGGGTGCAGATCTAACCGGTCGCGAAACTTGACAGGTCATCCCCGCTTTTGCTTGGCTCACCCCTTAAAATGAAACATGGGTTCCGTATAACGGAACACCTTGGGTGGCGTGGGTTTCGAGCGCCTGTGTCACCTACAGATGTGACACCCACGAGCGGACACCCCGATGCCCGCGAAAACGAGAGTCACGGTGAGGAACGACATGACAGCATCCCTTGAGTTGGATCGCCCCAAACCCGGCGTGGCGGTGATCACCTTCGCCAATCCACCGAGGAACCAGATGAGCGCCGACGCACTCGCCTCCTTCCACGACATCCTCGACGAATTGGAGAAAGACCTACAGATCCGTTGCCTGGTCATCACCGGCACCGGATCCTCCTGGTGTGCCGGCGCAGACCTGCGCGAGGAGCGTGGTCAAACACCAGAGCAACTACGGGCGCACGCTGATTCCAGGGCCTCCTTCGGGACCTTGATCGGGCGGCTAGAATCCATCCGCTTTCCGGTTATCGCTGCGATCAACGGATACACGATCGGCGGCGGCATGGACCTGGCGCTCGCGTGCGATATCCGCGTCGGGTGCGAGGACGCCGTTTTCGTGTGCGCCGGGGTCAACGTCGGGCTCATCGCGAGTTGGTACCGGCTGCCTCGAGCCATCGGACTCGGACCTGCCAAGCACATGCTGCTGACCGGGGACAAGTTTGACGCGGATTGGGCGTTACGCAACGGCCTCATCACCGCGCTATACGACGCGTCCTCATTACTGGATGAGTCTATGCAGCTCGCCGACCGGATCGCGACTCGGGCGCCGCTTTCGGTGGAGGCGACGAAAGAGTGCTCGGCTCAGGCGTTCGAACTCTCCAGCGAGAGCGCCGCCGCGCTACACACGGAGAAGTTCCTCATCATGGCCGCCAGCGCGGACCACCGCGAGGCAGTCGCATCGTTCTTCGAGAAGCGTCCTGCGACATTCCTGAGGAGGTGAACACATGCAACTCGGACTGAGCGGAGCAGCAGCGCTGGTCACCGGAGCCAGCACCGGGATAGGCCGGGCGATCGCGCAGCAACTCGTCGAATCCGGCGCGCACGTCGTGGTGTCCAGTCGTCAATCGTCGGCGGAACCCGTGAACGGCGCGCACGCGGAGTTTCTCGGTGACTTCGCGACATCCTCGTGGGCCGATGAACTCGTCACCCGCGCCGCGCGGTCACTCGGTCGGCTGGATATCGTGGCGCATTGTGCTGGCGGTGCAGTGAATGGAAGTTTCGATACTCTCGACGCACCGGCTTGGCGCGGCGGACTGGATCTCAATCTGCTCAGCGCCGTCGACCTGGTCCGCGCCGCCACACCTCACCTGCGCGCCAGTCGCGGCCGAGTTCTGCTGTTGGGCGCCGTCAGCGGATCGGAGCCACGGGCACACCACAGCATTTCAAACGTCGCGAAGGCGGGGGTCGCCGCATTGGGCAAGTCGCTGAGCCGCGACCTGGCATCCGACGGAATCATCGTCAATGTGATCGCACCTGGCAGGATCCGGAGCGCCCAGGTCGATCGCGGGTACCCGACGGAGCAAAGTCGTCGCGATTTCGCCGAGTCCCAGATCCCGCTGCAGCGCTTCGGCGAAGCCCACGAAGTTGCCAGCCTCGCGGCCTATCTCGTGTCGCCGCTGAATACCTACGCCACCGGGCAGGTGATCGACGTCGATGGCGGCATGTCGCTGAGCTACTAGACAAGGTGCAACTGACACGAAAGTTGGGCTCCGGAGGTGTCCTCCGGAGCCCAACTTTTGCTGTCGTGATTAGCGGAAGATTCCGCCGAGACCGCCCTGCGGGTTATTGCCCGGAGCGAGCGAGGCTGCCCACTGCGCGAACGCTGATGGGTTCCGTGTCTGCAAGTAGATCCGCCCGGGGCCGGCGAAGTCGAAAACGAATCCCTCACCGGACTTCATCGACTGAATCGTGCGGCCTTCGACGGCCCGCCGCATCCGGAACTGGATATTCAGGTCGTAAGCAACGACGTGACCGGTGTCGACGACGATCTGCTCCTCCGGGGCAAGGTCGACCACATCGATCGCGCCGAACACGCTGACGACCGCGGTGCCCTGCCCATGGCATCGGATACCGAAACCGCCCTCACCACCGAACAGGTTTGCCAGCCCGCCCCACTTGGTCTCGATCTCGGTGCCATAGGAGTTCGCGATCCAGTTTCCGCGAGCGAGATAGAACGGCCGGTCGGGCTGAATGTCGATCGGCATGATGTCACCGGGCAGCACACCCGTGACGTCTACCCAACCGCCCTGCTGTGGCGCGGTGTACGTGGTGGTGAAGAACGATTCGCCGGCCAGCACCGAGCGCTTGATGCCTTGCATTACACCGCCGGCTGACTTCGATTCGATGTGCATCCCTGGGCTGTGCATCGCCATCGCACCGCTTTCGACCCGTACGGGTTCGTTGGGTGCGAGCGAAAGCCTCGCCATCGTGAACGAAGGGTTATGACGCAGATTCACCTGCATGATCGAACTCCATGTCTACTCAAGTGATCACCAGCACGAGGTCGCCACCCTCGACCTGAGCAGCACCACCGAGTGCGACGCGTTCGACCTTACCCGCGACAGGCGATGTGATCGAGGCCTCCATCTTCATCGCCTCGATGGTCGCGACCGTCTGCCCAGCTTCTACCTGATCTCCTGCCGATACCGTCACCGTCACGACGCCGGCGAACGGTGCTCCAATCTGCCCGGGGTTGCCCTTATCCGCCTTCTCAGCAGCCGGTACATCGCTGGAGATCGACCGATCTCGCACGCTGACCGGGCGCAGTTGGCCATTGATCGTGCACATGACGGTCCGGAAACCACGCTCGTCCGGCGCGCTGATCGACTGCAGACCCAGATGTAGGGTCTTCCCCTCCTCGATCGACACCCGGTACTCCAGGCCGGATTCCATGCCGTAGAGGAACGGGGTGGTCGGCAGGACCGACACGTTCCCAAACTTTTCGTAGTGGTCGAGGTACTCGCGGGTGGGTCCGGGGAATAGCAACCGGTTCAGCGTGCCACGGCGGTCCGAACTCAGACCAGCGCGATCTGCCGCAGTGAGGTCGGTCATCTGTGGAGTGGCCTTGCGCCCGTCCAGTGCCTTGGTGCGGAATGGCTCGGGCCACCCACCTGGGGGATCTCCCAACTCGCCGTTCAGGAAGCCGATCACCGAGTCCGGAATATCGAACTGGCCAGGATTCTCCTCAAACTCGGCCGGGTCTGCACCGACGGCAACCAACTGCAGTGCGAGGTCACCGACGACTTTGCTCGATGGCGTCACCTTGACGACGTTGCCGAGAATCCGGTTCGCGGCCGCGTACATGTCCTCGATCTGTTCGAACTTCTCACCGAGGCCGAGCGCGATGGCCTGCTGCCGCAGGTTGGACAGTTGCCCGCCGGGAATCTCGTGGGTGTACACCCGACCAGTCGGAGCTGGTAGCCCGGACTCGAACGGCGCGTACAACTTGCGCACGCTCTCCCAGTACGGCTCGAGGTCGCAGACCGCCTGTAGATCGAGTCCGGACTCGCGTGCGGAGAAGTCTGTCGCTGCCACCAGGGCCGACATCGACGGCTGGCTAGTTGTGCCAGCGACGGACGCCGACGCTGCGTCCACGGCATCGACGCCCGCTTCGATTGCGGCCAGTAACGTGCCTAGTTGACCACCGGTCGTATCGTGCGTGTGCAGATGCACCGGTAGATCGAAGCGCTCACGCAACGCAGTCACGAGCGTGCGGGCAGCCGGGGCCCGCAGCAGTCCGGCCATATCCTTGATTGCCAGCACGTGTGCGCCCGCCGCGACAATGTCGTCGGCCAGTCGGAGGTAGTAACCGAGCGTGTACAGCTTCTCGGCGGGATTACTTAAATCGCCGGTATAACACAAGGCCACCTCGGCGACAGACGTGCCGGTCTCGCGGACGGCATCGATCGCCGGTCGCATCTGCGACACATCGTTGAGCGCGTCGAAGATACGGAACACGTCGATACCGGTCGCCGCGGCCTCCTGGACGAAGGCATTAGTGACGTCGGCCGGGTACGGGGTGTACCCCACCGTGTTGCGCCCGCGCAGCAGCATCTGCAAGCAGATGTTCGGCACCGCCTCGCGCAGCGCGGCGAGGCGATCCCAGGGGCTCTCGTTCAGGAAGCGCAGCGCGACGTCGTACGTCGCACCGCCCCATGCCTCGATGCTCCACAACTGCGGCGTCAGGCGCGCCACGTGACCGGCGACATTGAGCAGATCCTCGGTGCGGACCCGGGTCGCCAACAGGGACTGGTGTGCGTCGCGGAAGGTGGTGTCGGTGATCGCGATCCGCTCGTACGCGCGCAACCCGGCAGCAAATGCCTCCGGGCCGAGGTTGCGTAGGTGATCACGCGAGGAAGGCGGCGGCGGCACGCTCAGGTCGAGGGCAGGCAGTTTGGTCACCGGCTGAATCTCGATCGGCTTGTCGCCGTTCGGCTTGTTCACCGTGACGTCAGCGAGAAAGTTGAGCAACTTCGTACCGCGGTCGGCCGACGAACGGGCGGTGAGCAGCCGCGGGTGCTTGTCGATGAAGCTGGTCGTCAGGCGACCGGCCTGGAAATCGGGATCGGCGAGCACGGCCTGCAGAAACGGCACGTTGGTGGACACGCCGCGGATCCGGAACTCCGCAATGGCGCGCGCCGCGCGCTCCACAGCGACACTGAAGTCACGTCCGCGGCAGGTGAGCTTGGTCAGCATCGAATCGAAATGCGCACCCACTTCGGCACCGGTGTACGTCGTACCACCGTCCAGGCGCACACCGGCGCCGCCTGGTGAGCGGTACGTCGTGATGATGCCCGTGTCCGGGCGGAATCCGTTGGCGGGATCCTCTGTCGTGATGCGGCACTGCAGTGCCGCGCCGCGCACCTGAATCGAGTCCTGGTCCAGGCCTAGGTCGGCGAGAGTCTCCCCTGCCGCGATCCGAAGCTGCGAACGCACCAGGTCGACGTCGGTGATCTCCTCGGTGACCGTGTGCTCGACCTGGATGCGCGGGTTCATCTCGATGAAGACGTAGTTGCCAGCCGGGTCGAGTAGGAATTCCACGGTACCGGCGTTCTTATAGCCGATTTCGCGGGCAAAGCGCACGGCGTCCGCGCAGATCCGGTCGCGGAGTTCGGGGTGAAGGTTGGGTGCGGGCGCGATCTCGACGACCTTCTGGTGCCGACGCTGGACGGAGCAATCACGTTCGAAGAGGTGGATCACGTTGCCCTCGCCGTCGGCTAGGATCTGCACCTCAATGTGCCGGGGCTCGGTGACGGCCTGCTCTACGAAGACGGTTGGGTCGCCGAACGCACCCTCGGCCTCGCGCATGCACGCTTCAATGGCCTCGCGCAGGTCGCCTTCGGCATCGACGCGGCGCATGCCCCGACCGCCACCACCAGCGACTGCTTTGACGAACAGCGGGAACGGGATCTGCTCGGCCGCCATCATCAGTTCGTCGGCGTCGGTGGACGGCGGAACGGACTGCAGCGTAGGCACTCCGGCCTTCTGCGCGGCAGCGATCGCGCGCGCCTTGTTGCCGGTGAGCGTGAGCACTTCGGCGCTGGGCCCGATGAAGGTGATCCCAGCCGCGTCACACGCCTCAGCCAGCTTCGGGTTCTCACTGAGGAACCCGTAGCCCGGATAAATCGCGTCCGCGCCGCATTTGACCGCGGTCTCGACGATGAGTTCGGGGTCTAGATAGGCGCGTACGGGGTGCCCTACTTCACCAATCTGATAAGCCTCGTCGGCCTTGAGCCGATGCTCAGAATTGCGATCTTCGTACGGGAACACGGCGACGGTGTCGGCGTGCATCTCGTACGCAGCTCGAAAGGCCCGGATTGCTATCTCGCCGCGGTTGGCGACGAGGACCTTAGAAAAACCGGGCCGCTCGGTAGAGCGGGGTGCCTGGTTCGTTACATCGTGGTCCATGTGGCTATCAATCTTCCGGTCTTGGCGATTTCACGCCAGCGGCAGGGATCATGTGAACCTACCAGCGATGCGGGGGCCGTCCAGGCCGATCTCATGGCGCGGACGACGACCGATGCACAATCTCGCGTTCACCACGCGACCTCATGACATTGCTTCGTCGGCGCGGTCTCGATCTGAAGCGTCGCGTGCTCGATCCCGTGATCACGTTGCAGCGCCGTCTGCGCCGCGACAAGTACTGCTTGTCGCTGGCCCTCCGCGCTGAGGAGCAGGTGTGCCGTTGCCACGTTCATTCCAGAAGTGAGGGTCCACACGTGCAGATCATGGATGTCGAGGACGCCATCGAGCGCGCGCAAGTCACGTTCGATCTCAGCGAGGTCCAGGTCCTTCGGCGCATGTTGGCCGAGGACGTGCAGCACCTGCCTGCCCAGGATGGCCGCGCGAACCGCAACGAATGCGCCGATAGCGAGGGCGATGACGGTGTCCCAGATACCCGATCCGGTAATCATCACCAGCACGCCCGCCGCGATGACCCCGACGCTGCCGGCAGCATCGGCAACAACTTCGTAGTACGCCCCTTTGACGTTGATCGACTCCTGTGATCCGGCGCGCAACAGCACCATCGAGACGAGATTGATCGCGAGGCCCAGCGCTCCGACGATGAGCATCGTGCCGGTGGCCAGTTCCGTGGGCGCACCAATTCGGCCGATCGCCTCGATGACGACGTAGACCGCCACGCCCAACATGATGAGCACGGTCAGACCGGCGGCAAACACCTCGACCCGATACGAGCCGAACGAGCGCCGTCCGGTGCGATCCGGTCGGGTCGCGATCCGAGTAGCCACCAGCGCTGCGCCGAGCGCGACCACATCGGCGGCCATGTGCCCGGCATCGGAAATCAGCGCCAGCGATCGGGACGCGATACCCGCAATGAGTTCGACGGCGAAGAACACCGCAATCATCGCGAACGCGATGGCTAGCCTGCCGCGGTGTCTCGCCCCCGCATGCGCCGCGTGATCGTGTCCAACACCCATGTCTTCCTCCAACTCGTCTTCCTCGAACCAGACCGACACATTCAATAGTCCGCATATGCGCATTGGTATGACACGTGCTGGCAGACTTCGGTTGTCGATCTAGTCGCGAGCAATCGCGAGATCGGCGAGTTTTGCGACCGTGTTGATATTGCGGGCCGTGCCAGTTGCCGCGGCAGGCACCTGCAACTTGGAACTGCCCACGCCGTCGGGGTAGGCGATATAAATCTCACGCGTACCCAGTGCGATCCGTTCTGTCCGTTGGAAGCGAACGTGATCGAGCGCATCCGGCGGCGGAGCGGATTCCAAAAAGGAGACAAGCGTGAACTTCCCGGGCGTGTCAGGGAACGGATTCGCCGCATGCACTTGCGCTATCTGCGCGGCCGTGCGGACGAACACCGGACATGCCTTGCTGAAGTAGGAGCCGAGCCGAGCCGCAAGCGCATCGCGCACCGCAACCTCGTCCGCATCGGAGGTGAAGACAACATTCCCGCTGGCGATGTACGTCGCCACCTCATCGAATCCGACCTCGATGCACATCGCGCGCAGTTCGGCCATCGGCAACTTTCCCGTACCGCCAACGTTCACCGCGCGCAGCAACGCCACATAAGAAGTCATGCTCCCCCCTGCAGCGATAGTGACATACCCGGGCGGTCCGGCCGATCGCGCTGCCTGCCGTCACGACACACCACACCATCGCGCCGACTGTGCCAACACCGCATCGTCGTAATCGGTTCGCCGGCCGCTTCAGGGTTACCGTCTCGGTCAGCCTGCGTTATGTTCACCATTGATAACGAACAATCGAAACAGGGGAAACGCCATGGCCAGTAGTGAACCCAAACCGGACGGCGGACCACGCGTCGGCATCGTGTCTGCCGGCAACGACGTGTCGATTTGCAACCTCCCGATCATCCGCCAGGTGGACGCCGTACGCAGCGAACTGCTGTCCCTCGGCGTCGAGGCGACCGTATCCGGCGTCCCGTCGGTGACCGACGGAATAGCGATGGGCACGCCCGGCATGCTGACCTCGCTGACGTCACGCGACCTACTCGCCGATGCACTCGCGTTCCGGGTGCGCAACGAAGGGCTCGAAGGCGTGATCGCATTTGGCGCCTGCGACAAGACGAACCCGGGTCTGATGATGGGCATCGCCGCAGCCAACGTGCCGTCGATATACATCTACGGTGGTTACTCCCAGGGCGGGCTACATCGCGGTAAGCGCCCCGACGGTATGGGCGTCGTCGAGGGTGTCGGCAAGGTGGGCGCCGGCACGATGACCGAGGACGATCTCAACGACGTCACCCGGCACTCGAACGCCACCGCGGGCGCGTGCGGCGTCCTGGCGACCGCGAACACCATGGCCTGCGTCGGCGAGGCGTTAGGAATCTCTCCGGTAGAAAGTTCCGGGCCTCCCGGCTCATGGGCGAACCGCGAAGTGCTTGCCCGCACCGCCGGCGAACACCTGCTACAGATGATTGAGAACGGCGGTCCACTCCCCCGCGAAATCATCACCCGACAGTCGTTGCTCAATGCGGCGGCGGTCGTCGCTGCCATCGGCGGATCCACCAACGCCGCGCTGCATCTACCCGCGATCGCCGCCGCAGCAGGAATCGAGTTGGATGTATTCGAGTTGGAGAAGGTCTTCGCACGTACGCCGTACATCGTTGACGTGCTGCCCGGCGGTAAACAGGGCCACTTCGCGTTCTACAAGGCAGGCGGAGTGGGACTCATCATCCGAATGCTGATCGACGAGGGCCTCGTGGTCGGTGATGCCCCGACCATCCAGGGCACGACGCTGCAGGAAACGTACGGACACCTGGAACTGCCCACCGATCAGACGGTGATCCGCCCGATGACTCAGCCACGCTCCCCCCGCGGCGGCACCCAGATCTTGCGGGGCAATCTCGCGCCCGACGGCGCGGCGATCAAGGCAGCAGGTCTGGCTGTTCATAAGCACACCGGCCCCGCACGGGTATTCGAGAGCGAGGCTGACTGCATGCAGGCCGTGCTGGATCAGCAGTATGTATCCGGAGATGTACTCGTGATCCGCAATGTCGGTCCACGGGGCGGGCCAGGCATGCCGGAGATGCTCGCGGTCACCGCCGCAATCTATGGCCAGGGACACGGCGAGGACGTTGCGCTGATCACCGACGGACGCTTCTCCGGAGGCACCCGAGGACTGTGCGTCGGGCACATCAGCCCTGAGGCCGCGCTCGGCGGTCCGGTGGGCGTACTGCGCAACGGTGATGAGGTCACCATAGATCTCGACACCGGCACGATCGATGTGGCGTTGACACCGGAGGAACTGACTACCCGGCTGTCCGAGTTCACGCCGCACCGTCCCGTGGTCAACGGGGTGCTGTGGAAGTACGCGAACCGCGCCGGATCCGCGCGTCACGGCGCCGTAGCTGCGGAGTGTGCCTCGTGAGCGACCGCCAGACTCATTCGGACCGCTACGTCACCTCCGGATACCAGAATGCGCTGCACCGCGCCTACCTCTACGGTCTGGGCCTGACCGACCGCGATATGAAACAACCGTTCGTCGGCGTGGCCCAATGCGTCAACGAAGCGCGCCCGGAGGCACGGGCACTACAGGCCGCATTCGACATCACCCGCGATGCGTGCGCAGCTGCCGGATTGACCTCTCGGCACTTCGGTGTCCCGGTCGCGCTGCACGAATCCGATCCCGCAGATGCTGTGAAGGCCCGCGAGTTCGCCGCGGACTCGTGCGAGCTCGTCGTCCGCGGTCACTGGTACGACGCCCTCATCGGCACGGCCGCAACCCCTGCCAGCATGTTTGGCGTTGCACAAACGATAATCCGGCTGAGAATTCCCGGGCTCGTCGTCGTCCCGCGGCTACGGTCGGCGTCCGCGGACGTGCTCGCCGCCGTCGCTGTGCTGGAGCGTTTGCAGATGGCCGTGCAAGTGTCGGTTGAGGAAGCGCCGGACGAGTTGAACGCCGCGTGCCTGCGGTTGCGGGCCGAAGTCGACGGATCGGCGCGGACGAACTCGCTGGCCGACGATCTGCGCGGCGGACTGCTTGGCGACCTCGCGGTGCCGGAGGCGATCTGGAGCGGACTCGCTGCGTTAGCCCATGAGTGCGGCATCAGTTCCCTCGCTGAACTCGGCCTGCCGCTACCGACCGGCCTTGATGATGCATCCGCCGTCACGGCGGGGATCGATTATCCCGGCCCGATCGAGAGCCCGCTGAACTACGACGCGCTCTAAATGCGCGCGCTCGCGCCGCCGTCGAGACCACGAACGGCGGCGCGGGCCAGCGGTCGCTCACCGATCACCCGCGGGGGGCGTACATGATGACGCCGACGCCGACCAGGCAGACGATGGCGCCAATGACGTCGTATCGATCGGGTTTGAATCCGTCCATGGCCATCCCCCACAACAGTGATCCGGCGACAAACACACCGCCGTACGCCGCGAGGATGCGTCCGAAGTTCGCGTCAGGTTGCAGCGTCGCGACGAGCCCATAGGCCCCCAAGGCGATCATCCCGGCACCAACCCACAACCAGCCGCGATGTTCGCGAATCCCTTGCCACACAAGCCATGCGCCGCCGATCTCAGCGATAGCAGCCAGCACGAACAACAGCACGGAACGAGCGATCATCGCCTTATTGTGCACGGCGCTGCTTCAACGCGAAGCCGAGCATCGCGAACGCTCGGCCGATCCTCTATGGGGCAGAGTCTCATCTTTCCGCTGCTGGTCCCTAGCCGACAGCGCCACGCAATGTCAGAGTGAGCAGAGCAGTCGATTCAAGCCAAGGGAGAGCTCATGGAACTGATCGCTAGCGGATACGAACTCGTTGAAGCTCCTGTTGCGACACCGGCGGGCGGAGTCGTTTTCTCCGACGTGCTCGGCGGCGGTATCTACGAATGGTCCCCCGACACCTCAGCGGTATCGACCGTGCTTGCGAAGCGCCGCGGCGTGGGTGGCATGGCGCGACACGCCGACGGCGGGCTGGTCATCTCTGGCCGCGATATCTCCCACCTGGCCGCAGATGGCTCGACCCGAATCATCCACGAACTCGCCGAGGACGTCAGAGGTATCAACGACCTCACCGTCGATCCGGACGGCCGCATCGTCGTCGGCCAGCTCCGGTTTCGCCCTTTCACCGATGGGCAGCCGGTCCCCGGCGAGTATGTCGCCGTGGGCGGGAACGAACCCACCGTGCCGGTGGTGGACGACGTCCTCTGGGTCAATGGATGTCAGTTCTCGCCGGATGGCTCGACGTTCTACGGCTGCGACGTACACCGCGGGATCGTCATAGCTGCTGATCGACAGATGGATGGCACGTACCGAAACCGACGTGTCGTGATCGAGTCACCGACCGGTGTCGCCGACGGGATGGCAATCGACGAAAACGGCGCTATCTGGCTCGCGCTCGGACCATCAGGTTCGGTGGGACGGTTCGCTCCCGACGGGAGACTCGACCACCAGGTCACCATGGACGCCACGTTCGTTGCCAGCCTCTGCTTCGGTGGCACCGACGGCAAAGACCTGTTCGCCACCTCCATAGCGCGCGACGGTGGGCCGGGAGCCGTCTTCCACGGCCGCGCCGACGTGGCTGGGGCGCCGATCACTGCAGCCACAGTGTGAACAACCGCCGACTGCGGCGATACAGTTGCATTGTCAACGAATCAGCCGATGGGATCTCCGCATGCCCGTATATGAAAGCCTGACCGACGTCGTCGGCCGCACGCCGTTACTCGCACTCAACCGCTTCGCGCCGGACAGTCCGGCGCGGCTGCTGGCGAAGCTCGAGTACTTCAACCCGCTATCGAGCGTCAAGGACCGCACCGGTCTGTCGATCGTGCGCGCGGCTGAGGCGGACGGGCGACTCGGCCCAGGCGGCACCATTGTCGAAGCGACCTCGGGCAACACCGGAATCGCGCTCGCTTGGGTTGGCGCGTCTCTGGGGTACCGCGTTGTTCTCGTCATGCCTGACGACGTCTCGAACGAACGTCTGTTGCTGCTGAAGGCGCTCGGTGCCGAGGTTGAGTTCACCCCTGGCGCTGAAGGTATGGCCGGCGCTAATCAGCGCGCGGGTCAGATCATCGAGGCCGACCCAACCGCTTTTCTTTCCGGTCAGGGCGGTAATCCCGCGAACCCGGCGATTCACGAAGGCACCACGGGGCCGGAGATATGGTCTGACACCGATGGCAAGGTCGACGTCATCGTCGGCGCTACCGGGACCGGCGGGAGCCTGTCCGGCACCGGCCGCTACCTGCGTTCGGTGAACCCCGACGTCAAGGTGATCGGTGTCGAGCCCGACGAAGCACCTGTGCTCAATGGTGGTGAGTGGCAGCCACACAAGATCCAGGGAATCACCGGCGGCAATGGTGTACCCCCGACCACGGATATGGAACTCATCGACGAAGTGGTGCGGATCCCGCAAGACACCGCGATCGAGACCGCGCGCGAGATCATGCGCTCCGAAGGCGTCATGCCCGGAATCTCCTCCGGAGCCGTCCTGGAGGCGATGCGTCGCCTCGGCGAGCGTCCCGAGTTCGCCGGCAAGACCATCGTGGGGATCCTCGCCGATACCGGCGAGCGTTACCTATCTACCGAGCTATTCGACCACGTTCGATAGCGCATCATCGCGTCGGCGGCGCAAACGATGTACATACCCAGGAAGGGATGTCCACGTCGAGCAGGGATTCGCCTGCCCGCGGACATCCCTTCCTGGTATATCTGCAATAGGCGTCGCTACTGCGGCGCGGTTATCGTGGAGCGTAGGTCACGCTTGAGTACCTTGCCGGTCTGGGTCCGTGGCAGCCCCTCGGGCATGAACACGACCTTGGACGGCACCTTGAACTTCGCCAGGCGCTGCGCGACATGGTCCTTTACGTTCTGCTCGCGGAGGTCTGCGCCCTCACGCGGGACGACGACCGCAATGGCCTCCTCTCCCAACTCCTCGTGTGGGATACCGATCAGCGCCACGTCTTCGATCCCGGGATGCTCGTACAGCACGGCCTCCACTTCGGCGCAGTAGATATTCTCCCCACCACGAATGACGACGTCCTTCATCCGGTCCATCACGTAGACCCAGCCGTCCTCCACGCGACCGATATCACCGGTATGGAACCAACCGTCGGTGAACGCCGCCGCCGTACCCTCCGGGTTGTTCCAGTAGCCGCGTACGATGTTCGGCCCGCGGAACCATAGTTCGCCGAGCCCACCCTCGGGTGCATCGCGCCCGGAATCCGGTTCAACGACGCGCACGTCGGTGCCTGGCTGGCACCGGCCGACGCTGTTCGGGTTGTCCAGATAGTCATCCCCAGTGTTGGATACGACCGCGGAAGTGGTCTCGGTCAGTCCGTATCCGTTCCCCGGGGACACCGCTCGCTGGAACAGCGAACCGATCCGATCAATCAGATCCGGCGGCACCGGAGCTCCACCGGCGCTAATGCCGGTGAGGTTCTGATACCGATCCGGCCTCGCCGCGACGTCCTCAAGTACGGCCCGCACCACAGTAGGCACGCCGCCGATGCTGGTCACGTCCTCGCTCACGACGAGCTCGCTCGCCTCTGCACGATCCCACTTGTACTGCGTGACCGTTTTAGCGCCGATCATCATGCCGAAACCAAGTGAGGTCACGCCGGCGATGTGGAACATCGCGAACGTACAGAAAGCACTCGGCTGCGGCGCATTCGGATCCGGCTCCGGGATTTCGCCGCCGTTGGCGATCGCGGCGCTGACCATGGCACCGAGCAGTGTGTTGCGCAGGTTCGTCACGTGGTTACGATGCGTTCCCACCGCGCCCTTCGGGCGGCCGGTGGTGCCGGAGGTGTAGAGAATCGTCGCGTCATCCTCGGGCAGGACCTCGACATCCGGAACCGGCGCATCCAAGTCCAACGACGCCAAGAGGTCGCTCCATTGGCGCGCCCCCTCAGTCGGCGTGCTCGGTCGTACCTCGATCAGCGGAATGCCGTCCTTGGCCAACTGCGGCGCCAGCATCGCGGCGCGCTCACCGTCAGCAACCACCAACTTCACGCCGGAATCGTCAATCGCGTACTGCAATTCCGGCGCCGTCCACCAGGCATTCAATGGCACGATCACGAGCCCAAGGATGTGGGTGACCTGGGTCCACGGCGCCCATTCCGGGTAGTTCCGCATCGCTACCGCGATGCGGTCGCCCTTGACGAGCCCGTGCTCCTCCTGCAGTACTTTCGCCAGGCCCAAGACCTGTCGGGCATGATCGGCGTAGGTAACTCGTTCACCATTGTACGCGGTGATATAGCGATCACCGAACTGCTTCGCGGTCAGCGCGATGTCGCGCAGCGTCTGCGGTCCGTTCTTGTACACGCGCCACGGGATGCCGTTGATCTCATGCTCGACAATCTCGAATTCCTGGCCCGGACCGGTGAACTTCTCGATCAACGCCGCACGGGTGATTGTGGGTGCATCAGTCATGTGGGTGCTCCTTTCCGATTAAGCCGAGTAGGCGAGGTCGAGGCCCTTGCTCGGCCATTGGACCTCGTACAACCGGCCGAGGCCTGAGGACGTCACGAACGCCTTATGTGAATCTCCACCAACGAAACAGATATTGGTGACAAAGAAGTCATGCTCTGGAACCGGGATCTGATACAACAGTTCCCCCTTCGGCGAGATCGCGCTCACTGCGCCGGTAACGAGGGTCGCCACGCACACGTTGCCATCTCCGTCGACGGCCAACGAATCCAGCAACTGGTAGCCGGAGAATCCGTGCATCAGGTGAGCGCCGCCCGGACCGATGCCGTCTCGACGGACCGAACCCGGCTGATCGATATCCCACGCCCACACACGGCCGGTGTGCGTCTCGGCGACGTACACCCTCGAACCGTCCGGGGCTAGGCCGACGCCGTTTGCGCTGGTCAATGGGTGGACCACCTCAGTGATCTTCGAACCGTCCGCGGCCGCGTAGTAGAGCACGGAGGTGTCACTCTTGCGGTTCTTGTGCTTGCCCAAATCGGTGAACCAGAACCCGCCGGCGTTGTCGAAGACAATGTCGTTCGGTCCGCGCAGTTTACGACCCTCACACTCGGTATAGAGGTCGGTGACCTGGCCGGCGTCCGGACCGTCGATCACCACGCGCTGAATCCGTCCGCCGATGTAGTCGTCGGGCTCGCCGCCGGGAGCGGTCAACTCGCCGCGCTGATGCCATTCGAAGCCGCCGTTATTGCATACGTACACCGCGCCGTCCGGTCCGAGGGCCGCTCCATTCGGTCCGCCGCCGAGCTCCGCGATCACGCTGATGTCGCCGTCTGGGCTCACTCGCGACAGGGTCCCGCGCTTAATCTCCACGAGGATGACCGAACCGTCGCTCATCGCGATCGGCCCCTCCGGGAAATCCAACTCGCGCGTGATCTCACGCATCTGCGGCATCGGGTTCGGCGGACTTGCAGCGGGCATGGTGATGCGACCTTCCATCGGCTGATTGACTGATCACTACACAAAGTAGAAGTGAGCCTGTTCACTGTCAACGACCGTCCGCGGGGCAGGACGCGCGCCGCACACGGCCAACGCGCACAATGTAGCCATGACCGAAGCCCTCGAAGCGCATGTGAACGACGACTCGGACGAACTCGAGGAACTCGAAGAGTACGACGCGCCCCCGCCCCGCTCGCTGGGCTGGATCCTCCTCGTCGGCGGCGTGCTGAGTTTCATCGCATCGTTCATGCTCAGCGCCGAACGGGTCGAAATGCTCAAAGACCCTAATTACATGCCCACCTGCAGTATCAACGACGTACTGAAGTGCAGCACGGTAATGGGCTCCTCGCAGGGGGAACTCTTCGGGTTCCCCAACCCCTTCATCGGCCTGGCCGCCTTTCCCATCGTGATCCTCGCCGGAGCGTTGGCGCTCTCCTCCGCGCGCGTCCCGAGTTGGTTCTGGCGCTGGCTACTGGTGGGCTCTACGTACGGCATCATCCTGGTTGGATGGCTGATTTTCCAGAGCCTGTACGAGATCCGCGCTCTGTGCCCGTATTGCATGGTGGTGTGGGCCTGCGTGATCCCGATCTTCTGGCGCACCCTCGGTGTCACCCTCGCCGACGGCCATTTCGGCCCGAACGTCGCGGCGGCCGGCATCTCCCGATTCCTGGGGCGGTTCTGGTGGCTGCTGACGCTGGTCTCCTACGCAGCAGTCACCACGATGGTGCTGATCGCCTTCCGCTACGCCTTGTTCTAAAGGCCTCAGCGCGCAGCGAACAACAACCCGCACACCAGAATGTGCGGGTTGTTGTACTTCACCCCGAGCGATGTGCTGCAGATTCGGCGATGCCTACGGTGATTTGGAGCACATCGGTTGCACCTACGCAGCGGTGTCGTTTACTCTTCAACCAGTTCCTGTCGTGCGATCCGTGAGGAGATGCTGGTCATGCGTACCGTTCTCAGCGTCACCTCCGCATCACTCACGCGCGATCAGCAGAACATGACCGATCACGAAGCCGCATGGCGGCTGTACGTCGATCTTGCTCTCGTCGCCAGCATGCGCTGTCGCCTTTAGACGCGGTTCCTCGTAGTCCACGTCATTTCACGCATCTTCGCCGTGACGGCGTTCCGTCCGTCATGCGCAGCTCGCATCCACTCATCCGCGAGTCCTAGGCGTCCCCCACTCTGAGTCACTGCAGTCCACCTGACCGCGCCGCGGTGCCACCGTCGATGGCTCGCCCGTGCCTTTGGCGGTCGGGTGAGAACCCAATGGCACGGGCGCGACGCTGCAAAGAATCTCGGTCTCTCGGCTCCCCTCGCGCATCACCTCAGAACGGACAGAGTGCCTGCATGAGCACCCAACAGCAGTACCGACCGGTGGCAGCCGATCAGGGCCGCAGGCTATTCGACCCACTCACGATCCGCTCCGTGACGTTCGCTAATCGCGCATGGCTTTCGCCAATGTGCCAGTATTCCGCCGAAGGCGGGCTACCGGGCGATTGGCATCTCGCGCATCTCGGCGCCCGCGCCGCGGGAGGATTCGGACTCGTCATGGCCGAGTCCACGGCTGTCTCGCCAGAGAGCCGGATCAGTCTGCACGACACCGGACTGTGGAACGACGCCCAGCGGCAGGCCTGGCAGCGAATCGTGAGTTTCGTACACACGCGCGGCGCGAAGATCGGGATCCAGCTGTCGCATGCCGGACGAAAGGCCTCGATCCGCCGGCCGTGGGATGCCGATCAGGGATCCCTTCCGGCCGCTCACGGCGGCTGGCGAACGACGAGTGTGGACGATGTCCCGTTCCCGGGGCTCGATGCGCCGAGGCGGCTGAACCTCGACGACATCGCGGTTATCGTTGACGACTTCGCAGCCGCAGCTCGTCGCGCCGACGCCGCCGGGTTTGATGTACTAGAGATCCAAGCTGGACATGGCTTCCTACTGCATAGCTTTCTATCGCCGCTGAGCAACCAACGCGAAGGGCGGTACGGCGGGTCACCACAGAATCGAGCGCGCTTGTTGTTCGAGGTGATCGATTCAGCTCGCGGCGTGTGGCCGTCGGACAAACCGTTGTTCGTCCGGTTCTCGGTCACGGACTGGCTGGCCGACGGCCTGGTGCCCGCCGACATCACGGCATTGACGCAGCAGTTGCACCAACACGGTGTTGACCTCATCGATGTCTCCAGTGGCGGTCTGCTGCCCGCACGACCTCCCATCAGTCCTAGCTATCACGTGCCGCTGGCCGATTCGATCCGCAACTCCGGGCAGTTCCCGGTCGCCGTCGTAGGCGAGATCGACAGTCCGCAGCAGGCGCAGAAAGTCATCGATTCCGGTTCAGCCGACGCAATCTTTCTCGGTCGGGCTGCCCTACGCGACCCGATGTGGACGCTGCGGGCAGCGCACGAATTGGACGTGACTGATCGAGACTGGTTGTGGCAACCGCAGTACGTGCGCGGGAACTGGACGTAACCGCCCGCTGTCGGTGTGCCACAGGCTCCCTCGAACGCGGCGCTGACGGTGGCCCGACGTCAGCACGCGGTACGCGCTATGGACCTCGGTCCGCCAGTGGGTGGACGCCGCGATCAGCGTCGACGGCGTCTGTCGGCACGACGACGCGCGCCGTCGTGCCCGCGGTCGATCCAGAAATCGTGAAATCTCCACCGCCTGCCCGTACGGAGGTTTCCACGAGTAGTAGCCCGATGTGGCCCGGTTCGGTCGCCCCGGGTGCGTACCCGATGCCGTCATCGGCGACGACCAGCGCAGCGGCGCCCTCAGCGACGGTGACACCGACGCCGCTGTGGCGTGCGTCGGCGTGCTTGAGCGCGTTCGTGACCAGTTCAGCCGCGGCCGGCCATAAGAGCCCGGCGACCGCGTCAGGTACCGGCGGATCGGGTTCAGAGATGCTCACCTGAGCCGACGATGATGCCCGCAATGGCAGCCGTTGCAGGTAATCGGACAATGACCGATCGCGTAGCGGAGCGAAGTCCTGCGCAATACCGCGTAGTTCGTCGGTGTCCTGTCCTAATAGGACCGCAACCCGTCGCAACATTGATGCGCGCTCCGGATCGTCCTCGCGGTCGGCCAACGAACTGAGCGCGAGCCCGGACGCCGCCAAATCCTGTATGACGCCGTCATGCAGTTGCGCAGCAATCTGTTGGCGTGAGCGTTCGGATGCCGCAAGCCCATACGCAAGCGCATCATGCCGTTCGCGGGCCAGTCGATCGAGCCGGCGTACGGTGCGCACGCTTAACGGAATCAGCAAGCCGCTGAGCACGATCAGCCCGACAGCGACGATCGGAATCTGCACTCGCAACGCACCGAGGAGCGTGTCGTCCTCGTAGGTCGCTACATACAACTCTGCCCATAGACGGGATCCCTGCGAATCGGTGACGCCAACGAACACCTCTCGCATCGGCACATCCTGATCGAACCGATGCGCGTAGTCATCAGGCACGTCTCGGACAACTATTTCGTCATCCGCCAACGCCGCTGCGAGCGACTCGTCTAGCTTCTCGGTTTGACCAACAAGACGTGGATTATCTGCATATATGAGAAGTACTTCGTCGCCTTCGACCCGCCAGATCTTGACTCGATCGATCACACCCGCGGACAACAACGGATCTAACGCCGCTTCGAGGGCGGACGAGGGCAGCTCCGCCCCGCTGAGGTTCTCTTCGGCGAGGACGTCTTTGACCATCGAGACGCGCTCGATCGCCGCTTGGGAATAACGATCCGCCTGCACCTTGACCAGATACGCATCGAGGGCGAAGACCAACGCAATCAGCACCACCGTGATCCCGACCGTAATCAGTAGATGGTTGCGGATCGCCCGGCCTGTTGGTCCGCTGAATGCTCGCCCCGACCACCCGGGCTTGCCGGTGTACTCGGTTGGGCGGAGACGTTCGGTCGCTTCGCGGCCGGGCGATCTAGCCACGTGGCCGCGCGCTCACGCCCGCTCGCGAGGCCACCGCGACAGCCTCCAGTTGAGAGCGGACACCAAGCTTTGCCAATACCGCTTTGATATGACCGCGCACCGTGAGCACCGACAGTCCGAGATCCGCAGCGATCCGGGTCGCGTCCTGACCGTCGACGATCCGGATCAGCACCTGACGTTCACGGTCGGTGAGCGAGCCGCCGGCGAGCGAATCTTCGGGAAACCGGTCGGCTACATGCGGCTGGTTGGGGCTGGCGTAGCTGAGAGCGGCGGTCAACGTTGACAACGACCCATCTTTAGCGAGGTAGCCGCTGACGCCGAGGTCAATCGCTCGCGCGGCCTCGGCGCGCCTGGGGTGCCCGGTCAGCAGGATGACGCGCGTGGAGTGCGCAGCGGCGAACGGCACGAGATCTACCCCGGAGCCATCCGGGAGTCGCACGTCCACGACGGCGACATCGACATGCTCGTCGATGAGTGCTTCGCGGGCCTGCGCGATCGACGACGCACTGCGGACCGTGCTGACCGATGTCATACCTCGCAGCGTAAACGCCATGAGATCGGTGAACACCTGGTGATCGTCCACGACCAATACCGACAGTTGCTCCGTTGCCGCCATCGACCACCTCGTCTCATCGGCTACTACCCAATCTTAGGGGTAGCGATTTAGGTGAGGCGAACCTTAGTCTCGATCGGGCTGGCCTGCCCCAGCACGAGATAGGAAACCTCACGCGCCATGCTGTTGCACCTCGTCGACGCCTGCACCACGGATGCCCCGTGCTAGCCACTTTCGTCATCGGGCTGCGCGAGGGACTTGAGGCGGCGTTAATCGTCGGCATTATCGCGGCTTTCCTGAAACGCAATGGCACCCGAGGGGACCTACGCCGCATGTGGGTGGGCGTCGGACTCGCCATCCTGCTGTGCATTGCGGTCGGGATCGGGCTTGAGGTGCTGACCGAGGAACTGCCGCAGCGGCAGCAGGAAATGCTCGAGTGCGTGATCGCCATCGTGGCGGTGAGCATGGTGACGGCGATGATCTTTTGGATGCGTGCGCATTCACGCGACCTGCGCGGCGAACTCGAGGGCGCTGCCTCTGGCGCCCTGGCTCGCGGGTCGACGTACGCGCTGGTCGCGATGGCTTTTCTGGCGGTGCTGCGTGAGGGGTTTGAGACGTCGGTGTTCTTACTGGCCGCTGCGCAGAATGCCGCGAATGGGGTGATGCCGCTGCTGGGTGCGTTACTTGGCATCGCCATCGCTCTTGGCATCGGCTGGCTGATCTACCGCGGCGCCATGCACTTCAACATGGCCAAGTTCTTCACCATCACTGGCGTCTTTCTGGTGCTGGTCGCTGCCGGCCTCGTGCTGAAAACGTTCCGTGCGGCGTACGAGGCGAGCTGGTTGACCATCGGCCAGATTCCGGTTCCAGGTCTACAGGAGGTGGTCGCGAAAGGGTCGATTGCCGACGCGATTGCTGGCGGCGTCTTCGGCATCCAATCGAACCTGGTGCTGATCGAGGTCGCAGCGTACCTGCTGTACGCGGTGCCGATGCTGGCAGTCGTGCTGTGGCCGAAGAATCACCAACCGACGGCCCGCACTCTGGTGCGCGGGCTGAGCATTACCGCGGGCGTGTTCGTCTGTACCGGTGTCGTCGGGCTCCTGCTGGCTCCGTCGCCGCAGCGTGTCGCCGCGACGTCGATCACGCTCTCGGCGGTACACGCGGACGCACTGAGCGGCGAAGACTCATCCGGTCACGACGAGCAACTGATCGTCGATGTCGTCTCCGCCGACCTCGACGAGGCAATGTTGACCCTCGGCGAGGAGTCAGTGACCATACCGTTCAATCGCCATGGAGCGGACGGCGATGAGTACCTGCTGAGCGAGTCGGCACCGTCCGATGCGGCCACAGTCTCGGATCTGACTGAGGGTCCGGCAACGCTCAGCGGTGAGCAGATCACGGTGGTCCGCGGCCGGTATCCGGTCGGCATTACCGAAGCCGACCGCACCACCGACTTCCCGGCGACGTACACGACCACGATCGCGACGCACGTGGTGATCGACACCGACTCGCTATCCGTGCTTGATCTCCAGCGGGTCGAGTCACTGCAGGCCTCGGTAACCCTGCCGACCGGTAACAGCGTGAGCGTCGGCGCGATCGCGACCAATACGACCCAGATGGATGACGCGTCACGCGCGGCCGGGGCCGCGGGCGCTGATGGGTACGCTGCGGACGAGCAACGCGGCGAGATTTTCGGCGCGGTTGTACCGCTGCTGAGCGCGCTGATGGCACTGGCGACCGGCGCAGCAGCGTTCGCGATCGCGCGGCGATCGGCGCGCACCACCACCGACAACGCCCCATTCGGGGAATCCCCATCACCGACGCGAGAGAAAGAAGCCGTATGAACCGCACGACCCGATCCCTGCTGCCGCTGACCGTGGCCGCATCGCTGCTGTTGAGCGGATGTGGATCCGACTCTGATAGCTCGTCCGAGAAGAAGTCCGACGGTTCGTCGTCCGGCACCATCGAGATCACGGTCAGTGAAGCCGATGGCTGTGTTGCCGAACCCGACACGGCACCGGCAGGTGCGCTGACCTTCCACGTAACGAATGTCGACGCCGCCGGCGTCACCGAGGTAGAGGTCGTTTCCGATCAGCGCATCCGCGGCGAAAAGGAGAACCTGGCGCCCGGTTTCGACGCGACGTTCTCGGCAAAGCTCGACGGCGGCCAGTACGAGATCTACTGCCCCGGCGCCACCACCGAGAAGGTGCCCTTCACCGTCACCGGTGAAGCTCCGCAGACCAGCGATGATCTGAGCGTGCTGCTGCAGCAGGCGACGGTGGATTACGCCGAGTACATCGACACGCAGGTCGGTGCGCTGCAGGAGTCTCTGCCGGCGCTGGTCGATGCGATCGCCGACGGTGATCTGGAGGCGGCGAAAATCGCGTACGCGAACTCGCGGGTGTTCTACGAGAAGATCGAGCCGGTCGCTGAGTCGTTCGGCGACCTCGACCCTGCGATCGACCTGCGCGAGGGCGACGTTGCCGCTGGCGAGGACTGGACCGGCTTCCATCCGATCGAGAAGGCGCTGTGGATCGATGGCTCCACCGATGGTCTTGAGGAACTGACCACCAAGTTGACCGCCGACGTCGATGACCTCAAGGGCCGCACCGAGGAGCTGTCGAAGAACACAAAGGCCGATAGCGCGGACGGCGACCGGTACCTGCCGGATGAGATCGCCAACGGCGCGGTGGCGCTGCTCGACGAAGTACAGCAGTCCAAGATCACCGGCGAGGAGGAGGCGTACTCACACCTGGACATCGTGGACTTCCAGGCAAACGTGGAGGGTTCGCTGCAGGCGTTCGCAACACTGAAGCCGGCGCTGGATCAGATCGACGAAACACTGGTGCCGACGATTTCGGACAAGTTCGACCTGCTGGTCGCCGAGGTAGAACAGCTGAAGGATCCGGATTCGCTGGGCGGATACGTCGCCTACGACAAGGTCACCGACGCGCAGAAGAAGACACTCACGGACAGCCTGCTGGCCGTCATCGAGCCGCTGTCGACGATCTCGTCGAAGGTCGCCAACGCGTAAGACATGGCTACATCTGATTCGTTCCGGTCCTCGCGCCGCTCGTTCCTGGGCGGCGCGGGGTTGGTCTTCGGCGGCGCTCTCGCAGGCGGGATAGCAGCCCAGGGTCTCGCGCCGGGCACGTCGACCGGTTCGCCTGCCGGATCCGCGGCCGATTCGACCGTTCCGTTCTTCGGCGATCATCAGGCGGGTGTGAGCACCGCTGCGCAGGACCGGCTGATGTTTGCGGCGCTCGATGTCACCACGACGAGTACCGAGGACCTGACGCACTTGCTCGGCCGCTGGGCGGCGATGGCGAGCAGGTTCACCCAGGGCGAGCAGGTATCGGCAGCACCGGAGCGGGCCGACGTACCGCCGAAGGACACCGGTGAAACTCTGGACATGCCGCCGGAGCAGTTGACCATCACGGTCGGGTTCGGGCCCGGACTATTCGATGATCGGTTCGGGTTGTCATCGCGGATGCCCGCGGCGCTGACGCCGCTGGATCCGTTGCCCGGCGATCAGGTGCTGGATCCGGCGATCAGCGGCGGAGACCTGTGCATTCAAGCGTGCGCCAACGATCCGCAGGTGGTTTTTCACGCAGTACGCAACATGGTGCGTGCGGCCCGTGGCGTGGCGGTGCTGCGCTGGTCGCAACTTGGCTTCGGACGTGCGTCGGCCACCGGTTCCGGTCAGTCGACTCCGCGGAACCTGTTTGGCTTCAAAGACGGAACCAACAACATCAAGTCAGACGATACGGCAGCACTTTCCGATTATGTATGGGTTGGCGACGACACCGATCAACCGTGGATGACCGGTGGAACGTATCTCGTGGCGCGCAAGATCCGAATGGAGATCGAGTCGTGGGACGCTGATTTCCTCGCGGATCAGGAGCGTATCTTCGCCCGGGTGAAGTCCACCGGCGCACCGTTGACCGGGTCGGGCGAGTTCGATCCGGTTGATTTCGGTGCGACATCCGGCGGCGAGCCGGTGATCGATCCGAACTCGCACGTTGCCTTGGCGGCGCCGCAACTCAATGGCGGGGTACGGATCCTGCGCCGAGGATACAACTACACCGACGGTCAGCACGCCGGTAACGGAAAACTTGACGCGGGGTTGTTCTTCATCTGCTTCCAGCAGGATCCACACACTCAGTTCGCCGTCCTGCAGGAGAAGTTGGGCAAGTCCGATTTAATGAACGAGTACATCGCGCACGTGTCCTCGGGCGTGTGGGCCGTTCCCCCTGGACTGTCGGAGCCCGGAGATTGGTACGGCAAGAAGCTCTTCAGCGCGTGATCCGCTTCACCACCGATCCGCTTCACCACCGCAGGCTGCTCCCCGCGAGTCGCCTCCGCTGGTGGAGGGAAATCAGCCCCTGGCGGACTCGTTTGCCCCAGGTCTGATGCGCCGGCCCAACTTTCGTCGTCGTTGACATGGTTGGCGCCTAACGCGATGACGCACTTCCCCTCGTGCGGACGCTTGCCGAATCCGGAGTTCGCTAGACCAATCTCCGGGAAAATTACTCATCCAGCACTGCGGATGCGCCTGCAGGGCCTGGCCGCCTGGCCCTGGCGCTCAACGCGGTCGGATCCCCGCGAGATAAACACGCACGAGCCAGGATTCCAGATCCGGTATCTCCTGGAGAACCAGCGCGGGGATCGGCCTTGACAATAGGCCGAGGCCAACCTGAAATGTGAACGGGTCCACGGACTTATCGACCAGCCCATGCGACTTGGCTCGGTCAACCACCTGAGTGATCGCAGCGATAACCCCGCGACGGGTGCCTGACACGCTCGCCATGAACTCGTCGTCATTCTGACGCAGGTCAGCGATCACCGGGAATACGGAGCCGAGGCGCAATTCGAATATCTCAGTGGCGAATCGCCTCCACCCCTCCTCGGGAGACGTGTCGAGTGCGACCGCGCCCCGTTCGCACACGGCAATGATCCGGGCGGCAATCGACTGCAGCAGGGCGCGTTCAAGGGCGCGCGGATCGGCGAAGTTTCGATACAGCGTTGCGATGCCGACCCCGGCACGATGAGCGACGGTGCTCATTGGCGGACGGTCGCCGCGCTCGGCATACAGCTGGAGCGCGGCGTCGATGATCTTCGCCCGGTTCGCTTGCGCATCGGCTCGCACTGCACTGACCACCCTTCTATCCGGTCGCATCCGTTGACCGCCCTCTGTGCGGAGGATTATACTCCGAATATATCCGGAGTACTCTTTTCCACTTACGCCGTGGAGTCATCCAGGGAGGAACGATGAGCGAACAGCTCACGACTACCGAAACATCGGCTGGGCCCACCACCGTGGACACCGCCGACCAATCGCCAACAGCCGAGAACGACAAACTCGGCAAGCTCATCGGCATCATCCTGGGGCTCACCGTGATGATCGGCGCGATGTTGCTCGCCTTCGCGACTCCCCAACTCAACTCCGGGGCGCGCGACCTTCCGTTAGCCGTCAGCGGCAACCCTCAAGCCATCGAGCAGGTCACTGCGCAGTTAGCGCAAGGCGCGGCGGATACCTTCGACATCACCACCTATGCCACGGCTGATGAGGGCGCCGAGGCGATCAAGAACCGCGACGCGGTCGGCGGAATCGCCCTCACCGGTGACGGCGTGACGATCCAGACCGCAGCCGGCGCGGGGGCGTCGTACAAGATGGTGCTGACGAGCATCGGCGCACAGTTGGAGGCGGCCGGGCAGCAAGTCACATACGTGGAGTTGGCGCCCACTACGGCGGACGATCCGAGCGGGAATGCGCTCGTCACCCTCGGCATGCCCCTGATCTTCGGCGGAATGGCCGGCGGCGCCGTACTCTACCTCATATACAAGGGATCGCTACGAAACCGACTGCTCGGCGCAACCGCGTTCGCGATCACCGGCGGGCTCGCCGCGACCGCAATCCTGCAGTATGGCTTCGGTGCGTTCGATGGGGATTACTGGTTAACCAGCCTTGCCGTTACTGCCGGGATCATGGCGATCTCGTACCTCATTCTCGGACTCTCCTCGATCATCGGTTACGCCGGTCTAGGCATCGTGGCGGTGCTGATGATGTTTGTGTCCAACCCACTGTCGGGCTTGGCCACCGGACCAGACTGGTTGCCGGCATTCTGGGGCGACCTCGGCCAGTTCCTACCGGTCGGCGCTGCAGGAACTGCGATCCGTTCAAGTGTCTACTTCGACGGCGCCGGAGCGACGCAGGCGTGGATCGTGCTCGCGTGCTGGATCGCCCTCGGACTCGGCCTCGCGGTACTTGGTGCTCGACGCCGGGTACCGGTCTCCGCGCACTGAACGATCACGGCGCTCTTGCCGCAGGTTCGCACCGCAAATCCACCGAAGAGGTCCCGGTTTGAGGGCGTACGTCCGGTCGTCCGTACCCTTGCCCGGCAGGTCCGCCGAGGAAGTCCACCGGCTAGAAGCCGTACGTCCGATCCTCCACGCCCTTCACCTGATTGACCCAGGCATTAAAGGGATCGGGCTCGGGGAAACTCCAATGTTCCGGAACCTCGACGCCGAATTCGGTCGCTATCCATCCGCGGAACTTAGCGTGCGCCTCAACCGACTCTTCCTCGACGGGCTTGCCAACGATGAACTCGCCAACCTCGTCGTACCCAACGGCCACAAGCCGCAAGAAATCCACAGCGTTATCGGCGAGCAAGCTCACTGCGCCGTCCGACCCGAGCGCACCGATACGGACGTCGCCGGCGTCGTCGAGCCACAGCACCCCCAAACCACCAGACCCGTCGAGCTCAGCAAATGGCGCTAGCCGGTCATAACCAGCCTCTTCCGGTTCGAACCAACCCCCGAGTGACGCCGACGGCGTAAATACCACGCCGAGTTGCGCGTCACCGGCATATGGCGTCAGGAAGTAGCCGTGATCGTTCTGCAGCCCCCAGCCCTGAGCTTCCATCCAGGTAAACGCACGTTCCAGTGGTTCGGGGATCGAGAGGCCTGCGGGCAGTGTTGGCGTAAGTTCCTCAGCGAATCGCGACATCCCATCAGCATAGGCAAAACGTCGTCCTTGACCGCGCCGAGTGGCGACTCAGCTGGCCGCCCCTGTCCGCCCTGTGGACCTGGCTGCGAGCACGGCAACGCCAAGAAGCCCGCGCAGCGGGCGATAGTAGATATCGTCGAGTCGTCGGAACCGCGCATCGGCCAACGGCATACCTAACGCCCTTAGCGCCCGGTTTCCGCCGAGCACGGCGCGCCCCAGTGGACCCACTCCCAGGGCTCGGCGGCCAAGAGTGACGGCACGGCCATCCCCCATCAGACCCGCGGCGGCCACACCACCGATGGCCAACGTTGCTCCGACTGCGGCGGTCGGGACAGCGGGCGGGAACTCCGTCGAACCGGCGGTCGCAACAGCAAGACTCCTGCGATCGCGCGCCGGCCAGGAAGATCCGAGCGCCCATGAAAGATGCAGCGCCCCGACGGATGCGAGACCCATGCTCGCGATCGCGCGCGAGGCACCAGCAACGATATTCATGCCGGTACTCTACGGCGCGGCCTGCCCTCGATATCGCTCACCAATCAGTGAGCCCGCGCTACTAGGGCCGCGGCCCGTGACTAGCGGCGAGGACGGGCATGTCGTGGATCTTGACTAGGTAAGCGTTCCGCTCGTGCTGGTACACGACGAAACACGAGTTCCGATCGTGTCGGTACAGGACGAGGTAAGAGTTCCGTTTGTACTGATTCGGCACAGGCAAGGGATCTGGACAGCCGACCCTTCAGATGACTTGGCAGCACTTCCGGTTACTGGGCGGCGCCATGAGCCACGAGCGAGGCGCAAACGGGTAGCTATCCGCCGCATCATGCGACAGAGGTCGGCAGTGGGCTGCGGCGATCATCGGTGGCGGGGCCGGTAATGCGCTGGTCGCCAGCGAGATAGCTGTTCAACAGGTCGACGAGTTCGTGGTGAAATTGCTCGCGGCGATGCGGGTCGACGACATGCGCAATCAGCAAAGTCACCAGGTCATCCACTGGGTCAAGTCCCTCGCCGTCGCCCAGTTCCTGTCTACCGAAGGAATCCGCACACTTCTGCTCTTGGCGACCTACGATCCGAGCCTTCAGTGCAACGTCCTCGATCTGGCGTTGATCGGGGATCTTGATCCGCGCGTTCAGCTTCGGTCTTTGCTCTGGATCGACCCACTGCGGTGGCGTCCACCATGGCAGGCCATCATTCATGTCAACCCGCCAGCCGGACCGTTCAAACTCGCGATGATGATGTCCGCACACCAGCGTCAGGTTGTCGACATCTGTACCGCCGCCGCGCCACCACTCGACAACGTGATGCCGCTGGCACCAGTCTGGCGGCGCGTCACATCCGGGAAACGAACACCCACCATCTCTCGCGATCAACGCGTGCGTCTGATTCTCGGTCGCGACCCGCCGCGAGCGGCCAAAGGCAACAACACCACCGATGTTGGTCGTCCAGGTCGGGACCAGCATTGCCTCATCGGCCAGGCGCACGAAATCGTGCAACGTGATTCGGTCGCCGCCAGCCACCCGGCCGACGTGCCGCCGCACGGCGGATCGGGGGTCATGCCTCGACATGAAATCGACCGCGGATTCCGAGTCGGCCTCGCCCCGCGCAATCCCCAGCGCGTCGAGGATCGCATCCAGGTCGACGTTGATGTGCACTGTGGCAGCAGTCCCGCCACTCGCTGGCACGCCAGCAAGCTCCAGCAGTCGCCGGGCAGCATCCCCGAGCGCGTCATGCCGGCGCTGGTCTGGGCTGCGATCATCGGTCGCGCCAGCCTCGCTCGGTTGCGGAGCGCTCAACGGCGACAGTACCGCCTCCAACTGCGCCTTAACCGAAGGTTCTAGAAGCCCATTGATCTCATACAGACCGTCGTGCCGCTGAGAGCCAATCCGCAGGCCGCGCCGCGCAGCACAAATCGCCGGCTCCGGACCTGCTCCGTCGGGAAGCAAGATCTGATCGAGCTTCTCGCTCGCCACCTTCAGTTCGGCAGGCCCGAGTGCGTCAGCATGCCGGACCAGGACCTCCTCCGCCTGTTCGCTCAATGAAGGATCAATGGCAGGAATCGCGTTGATCCGTCGCATCGCGGTAAGAATCTCATCCACCTGGCCGGTGGTCACTGCGCCGGCGGCGACCGCGCTCGCCAGGCTTGGTAGCGCGGGCGGTTTCTCACCGGCACTGAACCCATTGCGCGTAAGTAGTCGCTTCGCGCGACGCTCCCGTGCGTTCGCTTCGGCGATTCCGATCCGCAGACTGCGGGCAAGACCACGGGCCACACGCTTCTCACCGGTGAACGTGGCGAACGATGGATCCTCTCCGGCGGCCTCGACCACATGATTATCGATGAGGATACTTCGCGATCGAAACGCTTCGAACTCGCTAGCCAGCCGCAATAGGCACCTCGGATCAAGCGCACCAAAATCACCTCGCTGACCAATATCGATCAGCGCGTCCAACCCATCGTGCAACCGCTCCAAGGCCGCCGCGATCTCTTCAGAGAACTCCTCCGCAACGGCAAGGCACCGCGCCCCCTGCGCCGACGAATCCGCACCCGCCCTGGCCTCATAGGGGACGAACCGGTAGGGGTCGAGTTCGGCCTGCACAGACTCGTCACCATCGACGTCCATCGCAGACCTCCTCCCGACTTCCTTAGCTCTCATCTATCGTACATATGTACGACAGATGAGTCAATGGCTGCGGTCATGGGGTGCAGAAAGTGCAGGCAGTAGCGGCGGTTCAGAGGGTCCACATCCGGCACAGACGCCGCAGCGCCCGGTGTCCCGCACTCGCGATTGAGACCGTTGTGGTCGTCGACTGCCACCGAGAACTGCCCAGCCGTACGCCTGGGTCGGGTGCGCGCGCACGGGCAAGGGCGGAAGACGCGGCTACGCTGGGCTAGCCCGATCCGACTCGCGATACTGCGCCAAAGTCTCGGTCGCAATGTCCACCATCATCGCCCGTAACTCCGGCGGATCGAGGACCTGCACCCAACTTCCAAACCCAAGCAGCACGCCGACCACCCCACGTAAGGCATGCACCCGCGCCTCGATCAGCGACCACTCCTCGTCCAGTTCGCTCACTGTAGGTTCGCCGAGCAGAGTGATCTGAAGCGATCGCAACGCAAGATCGACACGATCGCAACGAGTCCGTAGCCGAATCGACACGCTGTCGCGCGCGTTCCATCCAGCCCGGATGTCTCGCCACGCCTGCCGCACATCCAGGGCTTCGGGCCGCCTCGTCGGTTCGTCGAGCAATTGGATGTCGGTGATCCGACTCATCCGGTAAGTGTGCGGTTTGCCCCGATGCGCGGCAACGAGGTACCACGTCGAACCTGCCAGCACCAAGCCCCAGGGATCAACGGTGCGACGTCCTCCGTTGCCGGAGGAGAGCGCGCGATAGTCGATCCGCAGCCGGCAGTCTCGTTGTACAGCTTCGAACGCAGGAGCGAGCGCCTCGGGGTTGCGCGCGGTTCCACCCCAGCCGCCAGGGTCGACAATCACCCGGTCCAGTAGCCGACCGACCTGCTGCGCGTGATCTTCGGGTAGGCCGCTGGCCAATGAGCGGACGGCGCGACTGAACGCCTGATTTAGACCGAGCGCGTCGGCCACCCCCGCTCCCCCGACCAGCAATGCCTTGGATTCATCGACAGTCAGGTCGGCGGTATCGGGGCGATATCCGGGAAGCAGCGCGTAACCGCCTTCGCGGCCGCGTTCGGCGTACACAGGGACGCCCATGAGCGACAGCGCGTCGATATCACGCTGGATCGTGCGAGAGGTGACCGCCAGGCGAGCGGCGAGGTCGGTCGCGCTGAGACGGCCATGGCGGCGCAGCAAGTCGACGATCGAGAGCAGCCGGTCCGCGCGCATAGGCCACATATTGCCATTTCATATACGACAATGGATGTCCTATTTGGGCTGCGACTGTGATGTCACGACGAAGGACGTCACACGTCACCAGGAGGAATCATGAACGCACCGGACCTTCGCCCACACATCACGCGCGCCCAGGCATGGATCGCCACCTTGATCGACGGCGTCACGCCCGCGGATCTCGACTTGCCTACACCGTGCGTAGACTTCAACGTGCGCGATCTGCTGCAACATCTGTTCGCCGTCGAGAAGCGCGTCGAGTCCGTCGGCTTGATCGGCACGATCGCGGATGCACCTACCTCGTTGCCACTACCCTCAGGCGATCTTGGCGCCGGATTCCGGATTGCTGCTGCAGCGGCAATTGCGCCTTGGAACGACGACAGACTCACCTCGATGGTGACGGTGCCATTCGGGACTCTTCCGGGAGCCGCTGCACTCGGCGCCTACTTGAGTGAACACATCGCACACGGCTGGGATCTCGCCGTAGCGACCGGACAGCCGTCGGAGACCGACGAGGACATCGCGATGATCGCACTACAGGCGATGACGAATGCGTTGCCCGCCGAGCCGCGTGGCGGAGACATTCCCTTCGGTGCTCCCGTCGATCCCGCGGTCGGAGCCGGCCCTACCGAACGCCTCGCCAACTGGACTGGCCGCTCGCGCTAGTCGGCCGGCTAGGTCATGCTCCGCCAAGGTGCGCGATCGAGGCTAGTTGGTCAGTCGAGAAGCTGTAACAACGTCCCCGGGTCAGTCGGTCGGGCTCTGGGTAAAGTTCGACTGGAATTCAAGGGAAAGACTGACATTCAGGCCGTCGGCCACCTCATCGGCAGTTATGTGCTGTAACGAAATCACAAATGCGGTTTCTAAACCGCCGTTAGCCCCATGAAATCCGCTCATAGGTCTGGGGCATTCCAGAGAAGTGTCGCGACCGACACCGAAGGTCGAGAATCACGTACTTCAAGGGGGCGAAACTGCAAAAAAGTAGCTCCGACTTCCTCCGTAGTCAGGGCTGATGGGCGTTTAGCTCAGCCGCATCATGCTCGCCCGATCACACGCATGCTCCCATACCGTCCTCTGTAACACTGGCGCTGTACGACAGAATCACCACCGACGTAAGAGTGCGTGAGCGACCGCTGCTGTACGCCGGCACCTGGGCGAACACTCGCTCGCCCAGGTACTCCCTCACTACTATCGCGCGGTCATCGATTCAGCTCAGCTATGCGACGTCTTGGGGTCCGCGAACGAGTTTGCCAAGCAACTCTCCGGTCGACTCCCCATCGCGGTAGATCTCGGTCCCGTTCAGGAACGTGTGTTTGTAGCCGTCCACCCGTTGCAGGAGGCGACGGCCATTGCCTGGCAGGTCGAAACTGACGGTCGGCCGATACAGGTGCAACTCGTCGACATCGATGATGTTGATATCAGCCTTGTAGCCGGGCTTCAGCAGGCCTCGGTCGAGTAGCCCGACTGCTTCGGCAGTGGCGCGGGCCTGGCGGTGGATGACGAACTCCAGCGGGATCCGGTCGTACGCGCGGTCACGCGCCCAGTACTGCAGCAGGGTCGTCGGGAAACTGCCATCGCAGATCGTGCCGACGTGCGCGCCGCCATCCGACAGGCCCGGCACGGTGTACGGATGCACCAGCATCTCGCGCACGGCGTCCAGGTTACCGTCTTGGTAATTGGTCAGCGTGACGTACAGTTTGCCCTTGCCTTCCGCCTCGACCATGTGGTCATAGACGATCTCCTCGGGGGTGCGTCCCTCGGCGATAGCCCGGTTCGCGATGGACTCGGTGGCCAGGTCGGGCTCGTAATTCGGCGGATCTGCCAGGTAGACCATGTAGGGGTAGAGGTCGATCAGCCCACCGCCGATGATGGTCTTGTCCTTCTCATCGGTCTGCGCCGCGAGAATCCGGCGCTTCATCTCCGGGTCGGCCATCTTCCGGGCCTGTTCGGGCATCGGTAGCCCAGCGATCTCCGCCTTGAAGACCGGGTTCATCATGAACGAGTTCAGCGTGCATTCCAGCCCGAGGATGACGCCGATGGCGCGGGCCGCGACCTGGCCGCGAACCGCGAATCCTCGCTCATTCAGCGTGGTGATGAGATCGAGAATCTTGGTGTGGCGATCCACGTAGCCGCCTTGGGTCAGCGACACCGACATCGGCCGATTGGAGGCCCCGACCATCTTCGTGATCAGGTCAAACTCCGCCTCGTCGTTCTCTGCCAGGTCCGAAACCAACTGCAGCACACCCTTGCCGGTCTCCCCAATGGCCTTCGAGATCGCGACAAGTTCGGCGACACCGGCACGGTAGGACGGAGTCAGTTCGCCGGTGCTGCTGCGATGGTTCAAACTGCGCGACGACGAGAAGCCGAGCGCGCCGGCCTCGATCGCCTCCGCGGCCAACTTCGCCATCATCGACACCTCTTCGTCAGTGGCAATCTCATGCGACGCCGCCCGCAACCCCATCGTGCGCACCCGCAGCGCGGCGTGCGGCACCTGCGTCGCGAAGTCGACGTCATGCGGCAGTCGTTCCAATGCGTCCAGGAACTCCGGGAAGGTCTGCCAATCCCACGACAACCCCTCCGCGAGCGCTACGCCAGGAATGTCCTCCACGCCCTCCATCAACTTAATCAGCCGGTCATGATCGGTCGGTAGCGCTGGCGCGAACCCGACGCCACAGTTACCCATCACTGCGGTCGTCACTCCATGCCAGGACGTCGGCTGCAGGTAGCTGTCCCACGTCGCCTGTCCGTCGTAGTGGGTATGGATGTCAACGAATCCAGGGGCGACGATTGCCCCGTCCGCGGCGGACTCCTGCCGGCCGGAGCCTGAAACCTTACCCACTTCGGCGACCTTGCCGTTCCTCACCGCGACATCGGCGGTGAAGGGATCCGAGCCGGACCCGTCGTATACCCGGCCTCCGCGAATTACCAGGTCGAACTCCGCCACGTCATTCCCCATACGTCATTGCGAGCCGAGCCCGCGAGCCGAAGCCGCCACGTAGGGACGAAGACCGAGGTTTGCCCATCGCACATGCGCCGCTACCCCACCCGGCGGAAGCAGAACCGACATTTCGTTCTGCTAACCACTTTTGACGAAAGTATCCCAGATCACACGAGACTCAAAGTGACTCGCATCACGAGTGCGAACCGCCGGTCAGGCAGAAGGTTCGCCAACCCCACAGCCAGGTCGGACCGCACCACTCAAACGACCTCGCCGGGGCAGATGTTAATCCATTTGAGAACACAGCCCGCCACCTACTTGCCCGTCGCCTCGCCCTCCACCTCGGGCATCCACCTCGACCAGTCGCCGCAGGATGTCGCCCCAGTTCCGCACCGCAGCGTCGTCAGCCCCTTCGAATGCCCGCTTCAGCAACTGCATCTGCTCGCCGGTGAGGCGACCCTCGAGGGCAGCACCCTCATCGGTCGTCACGATCCGCCTCATGCGCTTATCCTGCGCATCGGGCTCGATCGCCACCAAGCCGCGCATCTCCAGATCTTTCGGCGGACGGTGGGCCGCTTGCTTCGAGATCGCCAGCACGGCCAACAGTTCGCTCACCGAAATGCCGGGCTGACGGCGCACGAAGTAGGAGAGGATCCGGTGATGCGCTGCCTACGCAATCGGACAGTTCTGTCGAAGATCGCCCGCACCGCGAAATCGCCTACAATCCCTACGACCGTACGCCGATCACTTCGCGCATGACGGACGGATCGTCTATATATCAGGGATCATACTCGAAGACCTTCGCACCCGGACTGCGGCTCGGATTCCTCGCGGCATCCGAAGACCTATTCACCCGCTCGCCATCGTCAAGCAGGCCACTGATCTACATAGTTCTCGGCTCTCGCAACATATCGTTTATCAGGCGATCACATCGCCTGACTGGCCGGAACGATTACTCCGCCTCGCCGACTTCTACCGCTCGCGCCGCGACACATTCGAGGACGCCTCTCTGACGCAATATCGGCGATCTCGCCACGTGGCACAAACCCGCCGGAGGGCTGCTCTACTGGTTGTGGCTGCGAGACCCGTTAGATACCCGGGATCTGCTCGCCACCGCAATCGCCCGAACCGTCGCCTTCATGCCTGGAGAGGATTTCTACCCGGGGCAGCCTGGACTCGGCACGATGCGGCTGAACTTCAGCCATGCGAGCCCCGCCGATACTAACTGCGGCCTGCACACCCTCGCCCAGGTACTGCGTGACTGGCGGCACACGATTTCCGCTTGCACGGCACGGTGAAACCGCGTAACTTAGAACAAGTCGCCGCGGGGTGGAGCAGTTCGGTAGCTCGCTGGGCTCATAACCCAGAGGTCGCAGGTTCAAATCCTGTCCCCGCTACTATTGTGATGTCTCGGGACATCGGAATAGCCGGACCTACGTTTTTGTAGGTCCGACTGTTTGTCTTCTGGGTCCTGGTGCGGGGGTTAATGGCCAGATTGCGTGTATGGGATCACTGATTTCTGGCTCGCGACGTGCGGTATCAGCCGCCAGGACTCACTGGTGCACGTGCGCGCGCTGCCCCTCACGATCGAAGATCATGATCAACTCTGCTGCACCACCCACCGCACTGACCGCGTGCGGAACCATGGTCGCAAACTCCGCGGCCTCCCCCTCGTCGACATCGATCTGCCGCTCTCCCAACCACAACCGCACACGGCCCTCCAAGACCAGGAGCCAGTCGTGACCGGGGTGCACCCGTTGACTGGGCGCAGCTTCGGACGGCTCCAGGCGCATCTTCATTGCGACGGTCCGCCCGTGCGGCCGACTCAGCATCCATGTCGTCCGCGCACCACTACTGTGCGCAACTGGGCGTATGACGACGTCATCATCGCTCGGCGCCTCAAACAGCACGTCGAGGCTCACCTGGAGCGCGTTCGCCAAGGGCACCACCACGTCCAGGCTCAATGTGCGCTTCCCCGTCTCCACCCGACTGATCGTCGACGGGCTGAGATTGGTGCGCTCAGCCAATTCGTCCAACGAATAGCCCAGCGTGCTGCGCAAGCTACGCAGCCGCGATCGCGCTAAGACTTCGACATCGGCAATTTCGCTCATTCCTCGAGTCTGCCATGTCTTGCGAATTTCGCAAGACTACTTGCATGAATCGCTTGGCGTCGTACAGTCGATCACATGAGCGAGAACCCCGAGCACGGCCAGCACCCACACCATTCCCATCACCACCCAGGAGGCGGCAGCGCACAGCAAGGCCCCACTGTGCAGCGCTACTGCGACGTCGCGATTATTGGCGGCTCGGCTGCTGGCTTGACCGCCGCACTACAACTCGCCCGGCAGCGTCGTAGCGTCATCGTGATCGACGACGGAACCCCGCGTAACGCCCCAGCCACACATATGCACGGCTACTTAGGCCACGACGGCGCCGCTCCCAGCGAACTGCTTCGCATCGGGCGCGAGGAGGTTCGCAGCCACGGCGGCGAAGTGCTCGCCGGACGAGTTACCGGCGTACGCCGTCGCGATGACGCAACATTCGAGCTCGACCTCACCGGTGGCCACACGCTGATCGCCCGCCGGGTCCTCGCCGCAACCGGCTTGAGCGATGAGATCCCCTCGATCGACGGCGTTGCCGAACAGTGGGGGCGCGGTGTGATCCACTGCCCGTTCTGCCACGGGTTCGAGGTCCGCGACCAACGCCTCGTTCAGATCGTCACGCACCCGATGAACCTGCACCCCACCACCCTGTTCCGCCACCTCACCGATCAACTCACCGTCGTCCTGCACGATGCACGCGGAGTGGACGAGGACGTCGTGGCCACACTGGCCGCATCAGGCGTCGTCATCGAACGCACCGCGGTACGCCGAGTCCGCACCGGATCGGACGGTGAGGTCTGCGGGGTCGAGCTCAGCGACGATCGCATCCTCGACGCGAACGCTGTTGTGGTGGGCTCACAGTTCCGCGCCCGAGCCGACGTACTGGCCGGCCTCGGGCTGAAGGCAACTGCGCATCCCAGCGGTGCGGGCGATGTACTGGCTGTCGACCCGCGCGGCGAAACCACGGAAGCCGGCGTCTACGCGGCCGGCAATGTCACCGATCCGAGCCTGCAGGTGCTCCCCTCGGCCGCCCACGGCGGCCAGGTCGGCGCGATGATCGCCTTCAGCCTCGCTGACGAAGACCTACGCAACGCCGCCCGACCCTCCGGTGAGGAGGCCGACTGGGACCACCGCTACGGCGGCTCCGACCGAACCTGGAGCGCCAATCCGAACGGCACGCTCGTCCACGAGGTCAGCGCCATGACGCCGGGCCGAGCGCTAGATGTCGGCGCTGGCGAAGGTGCCGATGCCCTCTGGCTAGCCGAACAGGGGTGGGCGGTGACGGCGACCGACATCTCCGGCAACGCGCTCGCCCGCGTGCGCGCCGAAGCCGACCACCGCAAACTCAGCGTCGAACTGCTTCGTAGCGACGCGAACGACCCCGCTCCCTTCGGCACCGGATCCTACGACTTGGTTTCGCTGCAGTACGGCTCATTCAAGCGCACTCCCGATCGGCGCGGGCTGCGCAGTCTGCTCGCCGCCGTTGCGCCCGGTGGCACTCTGCTTGTCGTGCATCACGACCTCGCCCCGATGCGCGCGCCGGTGGACACCGCCAGCCAGACCCGTATGTACGATCCGGAGGCGTTCGTGGGCGTCGACGAGATCGCCGCCGCGCTGAGCGAGGACCCAGATAACTGGCACGTCGAGACACAGGAAACTCGGCCACGCCCTCCAGGCGCAGCGAGCACCCACCATGTTGACGACGTCGTGCTGCGCGCGACCCGACGCGCGCGCTGAGTCCCGCCTCGACGAGCCAACCTGTCGAGTCCGGTGCTGAGTCATCCGCCGGCCGCCCACGGACCCGGCGACTGGTCAGGCAACTTTCGCCGGGCTCGGCGCACCACGAGGACGATGCGCAGTCATCTGTCGCGAGGAACGATAACCGTTGTCCGCGCGGGCGATTGGCCTATCGTCCGCGCGCCGACGCGGCCGCACGAGCGCGTCCAGGACTAAGCGCCGTACTTCGCCGCGAGCCCGGCGATCAAGATATCGAGTCCGTGCTCGAACTCGGCATCGACGCCGGCACCTACGTCCGAGGTTTCAGGGCCGCCGACGTACCCGCCGGCAAGTAGCAACGGCGCGAGCGCCGGGTACTTCTTGACGGTGATAACCTGCGCCAGCTCGGCCATCGCGTCGTGCCCGAAAGATAGGTCCTTCTGGCTCGCGAGGTCGCGCTCGAGTTCCACGAATGCCGTTACGTACGACGTGATCACCAGGATCAGCGAGGTCTTGTCCCCGTCATCTGCGCCGAGCGGCTCCAAAACCTGCAACCCATGATCGGCGATCCGCGCACTCGCCGGCATCAGTACCGACGTCGGCCCCCGAGGCACATCGAGCCACCAGGGGTGCGCTCGGCACACATCGCGCATCACGTGTGCCCAATCCCGCAGGCTTTCCCGCCAGTCACTGCGGATCTTTGGCCACTTCTGCGGCAACACCGACTCGGAGCCAATCATCAGCAACAGGAGCTCATCCTTGTTCGCCACATATCGATACAGCGACATCGTGGTGAATCCGAGCTCCTTGGCCAACCTGCCCATCGTGAGAGCCGCAATACCGTGCTCGTCGGCGATCTCGATCGCCTTGGCCACGATCACCTCATGACTCAGCCCACGCCGCGGACCGTTCTGAGGATCCGCAAGCATCCCCCACCCAATTGCCACCGCGCGCGGCAATCCGCTCTCCGTCATTTCGGCCATCCCTCAACCCTAGGCGGCAACGTCACCCGGCGACACACGACCCAAAATTAACCGTGTACGCCGTAGACTGTGTATGTCATACTCAGTATGTGACATACACAGATACGCCAGTCATTGCCGTCAACGGCGTGACGAAGCGGTACGGCGACCGCACCGTGCTCAGCAACCTCGACCTTTCCTTGCCCGCCGGCGTACACGCGCTTCTTGGCCCGAACGGCGCGGGGAAGACCACTCTGATCAACATCCTCACGACCCTAGTTCCCAACGACAGCGGCGATATTCGCATCCTCGGGCTCGATCCTCGCATCGAAGCCGAACGCATTCGACGACGGATTAGCGTGACCGGGCAGTTCGCCGCCGTGGACGACGTACTCACCGGCGCGGAGAACTTGGTCATGATGGGCCGGCTCGTCGGGCTACCTACCAAGTCTGCGCAACGGCGCGCCGCAGAACTTCTGGAACGCTTTGATCTGGCCGACGCCGGGCAGCGTGCGCTAAAGACGTACTCGGGCGGCATGCGGCGGCGCCTCGATCTGGCAATCAGCCTGATCTGGCCACCAGAGATCCTCTTTCTCGACGAACCCACTACTGGGCTCGATACCCGCAGTCGATTGGCGCTATGGGCGCAAATCCAGGATCTAGCCGCGGAAGGCACCAACGTATTCCTGACCACTCAGTACCTTGAAGAAGCAGACCGACTCGCCGATCAAATCGCTGTCTTGGACGGCGGACGCATCGTCGCTCAGGGTAGCGCCGCCCACCTCAAGGGCCTCGTCGGCGGCGAGGTCGTTCGGCTCGTTCGCTCCGACGGCTCGACGCTTCGTGACGTTCCGACTGACGGCTCAGCCCGAGCGCTGGCCGCCATCGCCGCTGAGGCGTCGGCCGCTGACCCGTCGCTGCGCGTCGAACTACACCGTCCGACCCTCGACGACGCATTTCTCAAACTGACTGGCCACCACGCGCAGTCCCCAGAGGACCACGACTCCCCCGAACCCCAGAAAGAGGTGGCCTGATGGGCGCCGCGACAACCACCACCTCCGCTGAGCAGGCGCGCTCACGACCGCGCCCGAGACCTGCGCCCGGAAGTAGCGTGCTCACTGCCTCGCGGGTGTTCGTCGGTCGCGCGATGAAACACAGTCTGCGGGACGTCGAATCGATCCTGATGGCGGTTTTGCTCCCCGTCATGCTGATGTTGATGTTCACCTACGTCTTCGGTGGCGCCCTCGCCCCCGGCGGCGACTACCTGAATTACGTCGCCCCTGGCATTGTGCTGACCTGCGCCGGATTCGGCGCCGCGTCGACAGCAGTCGGGGTGAGTCAGGACATGACCACCGGAACCATTAACCGGTTGCGTACCATGCCGCTCCCGAGCGCGACCGTGCTCGTCGGACATACGATCGCCAGCGTCGTGCGCAATCTCATCGCCACCGCTGTCGTCATCATCGTCGCCATCGCCATTGGTTATCGACCCGCAGCGACCCCGCTGGAGTGGCTCGGCGTGCTCGCCGTCCTCGGCCTCTACATCCTGGTCATCACGTCGATCTTCGCGATGCTCGGCCTCGTCGCGCACTCACCCGAAGCTGCCAACGGATACGGTTTCGTGCTGCTATTCCTGCCGTACGTCTCCAGCGCATTCGTGCCTGTCAGCACGATGCCGAGCTGGCTTCAGGGCTTCGCCGAGCACCAGCCGATCACACCGGTGATCGAATCCGCACGGTCGCTACTCAACGGCACGGTCCCGGGCTCGGACGCCATCGTCGCGATTGCCTGGTGCGTAGGCATTATCGCCGTGGCCATCGCGTTGACGGCCTACCTGTTTCCACGTCGCGTTACCCGCTAACGCACGATGCCGACGACATTCGCTGCGCCACGCGACGAGATCCGTGGCGCAGCGTCTCCTGGACCGTCGCCTCGGTCCATCGACAGGACACAGCGATCATGCAGCGTGCACAAGCACTTCCGTCGCCTTGACCGAGAGATATACCGACGTCCCAGGCGTTAGATCCAATTCGGTGGCCGACGCCGGAGTGACTTCAGCTGAGATCCGTAGATCCGCTACCTCGCAGCGAATCCGTACGCGGTCACCTAATGGTTCGATACTGGCGATCACCGCATCGAAGGTGTTTCGCGGGCTGCCGTGCGGCGCCTCGCCGTACACCGCTACCGCCGCCGGAGAGAACACCGCTACTGCCTCGCTCCCCGAGGACGGCGGCGAATCTGCGGCCAGACCGGTCACCGCTGCCGACGGATGAACAACCGCACGACCATCCCACGATCCTGCTACCAGATTCAGCCCCGCGATTCGCGCCGCGAATGCGCTACGCGGCTGACTCAACACCACGCGGGTCGGCCCCTCCTCGACGACGCGCCCACGCTCAATGACAACCACGCGATCGGCCAGCAGCAGCGCATCCAGCGCATCGTGCGTCACGATCAACGCCGTCCGATCCGCAAGTACCGTGCGTAAGGTCTGCCGCAGCGCCGGCGTCACCTCGACATCGAGGGCGGCCATCGGCTCGTCCAACAACAACAAACTCGGGTTCGCCGCAAGGGCCCGAGCGATCGCGACTCGTTGAGCCTGACCGCCGCTGAGTTGGCGAGGACGACGTGCGGCCAACTCACCCACCCCGACATCGGCCAGCATCTGGAGCGCGGCATCGCGTGCGGCGCGTTTGTCAGCGCCAGCGGACCGCAGCCCAAACGCGACATTCTCCAGCGCGCTCATATGCGGGAACAGGAGCGGCTCCTGCGCCAGCATCGCCACCGATCGTTTATGCGGCGGGATTCCAGTCAGCGAACGACCGTCCACGAGTACGTCTCCCGACGACGGCTCAAGCAGCCCGGCGAGAACGTTCAACACCGTCGACTTGCCCGCTCCGTTCGGTCCGAGCAACGCAACGGTCTCGCCCGCGCCGACGCGCAACCGCACCTGCACGTCGCGATCATCGACCGCCGCGTCGTACTCGACCGCGCTCACAGCGCACCTCGCCGCAACGGCCCTCGCGGGCAGCGGCCGATCAGTGCCAGCTCGCTGAAGTCGCAGTCCCAGCGGCGAGTTATCCCGCTATCGGAGTTATCTTGCCGCTCGCGCTGCGTTTTCAGCAACACATCCGGGACCCTGTCGAGACCGACGTGGGCCAGCGCCTTCGGTTCGCCCCGAGCCGGCAGGCGGGTCGCGCCAGTTCCCAGCACGTGGGCCGCGCCAGTTCCCAGCATGCGGGGCGCGCCAGCTCCCAACGGGCGAGCCGGAGCAGGTCCCGACAGGCGGGCCGCACCGGCTCCCAGCGGACCTGCCGCGTCAGTTGCCAGCGAGGGGGTCACGTGCTCACTCATCGCGCACCTCGCCGCTGTGCGGCGATGCCAATCACCAGCACCGCAACCACCACCAGCACTAGGGACAGCGCAACGGCCGCCTCCGGATCATTGACTCGCTCCAGATAGATCTGGATCGGCAGCGTGGCGGTGACGCTCTGCAACGAGCCCGCGAACGTGATCGTCGCGCCAAACTCCCCCAGTGAACGCGCAAATGCCAGCACCGCACCGCTCAGCAGCCCCGGCATGACCAACGGCAGGGTGACCCGCCGAAACACCGTCGTCGGGCCGGCGCCTAAGGTAGCCGCCACGACTTCGTATCGTTCGCCGGCCGTGCGCATGGCTCCCTCCAGGGAAATCACCAGGAATGGCAACGCAACAAACGTCTGGGCCATCACCACCGCGGCAGTAGAGAACGCGACCTCGATTCCCAAGAACTCCATCGTCGATCCGAGCATGCCCTTGCGCCCGAATGTATATAGCAAGGCGATGCCACTTACGACCGGCGGAATCACCAACGGCAACAGCACCAGCGAACGCAGCAACCCTTGCCCGCGGAACTGGTTCCGCGCCAACACCGTGGCCATGGGCACACCCAGCACGATGCACAGCAGCGTGCTGACCGAACTCGTCCGCAGACTCAGCAACAACGCATCGAGCGCTGACTCCGAAGTGATCAACGAGAAAAAGTTCGACCAGTCAACACGCGCAATCATCGCCAGCAGCGGCAGCAGAACAAACGCTGCGCCGATAGCTGCGGGCAGGTAGAGCCAACGGGGGTGCCCGATGCCGCGCGCCCGTTGCGTGCTCGAATTAGCCAACCGCTACACCGTCCGCGCTACGGCTTGCCGAAGCCGGCGTCGGCAAACACCTGTTGGCCTGCATCGCTCAGCACGAACTCAATGAATTTCTGCGCCAGCCCGGGATTCTCCGCCTCCGTAAGTTGCGCGATCGGGTACGTGTTGACCGCTTCGGTCGATTCATCGAACTCGACGCCCTCCACCGAGTCGCCAGCACCTACGACGTCGGTCTTGTAAACCACGCCCGCATCGGCCTCGCCCGAACTCACCTTACCCAACACGTCAGTGACCGACTGCTCTTCGCTCACCGGCGACAATTCGACCCCGGTAGCCTGGGCGACTTTCTCAGTAGCCGTTCCACACGGCACCTCGGCCGCGCATATGACCAACTTCAGGTCGGGCTCGGCCAAGTCCTGGAACGATGCCACGCCCGCGGGGTTCCCGGGCGGGACGGCGATTTCGAGAGTGTTACTCACGAACGGCACGGGATCGACAGCCTCATCGTCCAGCTTATCCATGTTCTTCTCGTTGGCCGAAGCAAAAACATCCGCCGGGGCACCCGATTGGATCTGCTCAACCAACGTTGAGGATCCACCGAAGCTTAGCTGGACCGTCACCCCATCATTCTCTTCCTCGAACATCTCGCCGAGTTCGGTGAAAGTATCGGTCAACGATGCTGCGGCGAGCACAGTGATCGTGCCCGCCTCGGATCCGCCAGTGGAGCCTGAGCCCGAACCGCCGTCGGAATCAGGATCGTCCGAGCTGCATCCCGCGACCGTGAGCGCCGCTGCGAGCATGACGCCTAACGCGCGAGCGCGGCGGTGTGGAATGAGGGTGGTGACGGAACTCTTCATATGGCCTCCTCAGGCGGAATCAACTAACTCGCGCGCAGCTCTGTGCCGCATTCGGTGATGTCATAACCAGGCAGCAATCCCAGTTGCGCCTGGAACTCGCGTCCCAGCAACGCCTCGACGAGAGCAGTCACAGCCGGCAGATCGCGCCATTCTTCGGCGAGCCATAATTCGACGCCATGCTCCTCGAGGGCAGTGAAACTCAGTCCGAACACCGCGGCCGCCGCTTCCATGAGCACACCGGCAGCGGCACCGCCGTAGGACACCCGCCTGGCAACGTCTAGGTGTCCCTCACCTATCGGCCCGGGCAGCTCGGGGGCTCCCGCCGCACGCAGGGCGCGTTCAAACGCGCGCTGGGTGCCCGCGCCGGCATCTCGCTGCACCACTTTGAGCCGGCGACTCGCGAGCTCGTCGATGCTGGGTACCGTGCGGCGGCGCGACGGTGCGCCTAGGCCCACCTGCCATCGGGCAACTCGCCAGCGGCGTACCGGCACCGGCGGTTTGGGCAACTCTGATGCCCTGCCGTGCACCAATACCGCGTGTACTCGTCCGGCTGCGAGGGCGTCGACAGACCGGCCAGTCGACGCATGCAGGCCAAGCATGCGATGACCCGAGCGATCCAGGAGGTCGCTCAGCAGGCCGATCGCCGGATCGCATCCGGCGATCAGTAAGTTCGCCGGCGAGCGTCCTGGCAGCCAGGTCAGGGTGCCTGCGACAACCGCGTCAGCGACACTCCACGCTTCCGCGCCGAGCAAACCGTGCGCGCCGGCGGCCGTGACCAGGCGGCCACCGACGCGGGCTACGGAGACCGGCGACCCAGTTGGCGCCGCGACGTCCAGCGCGTCAACCGGTTCCGGTTCATCGCCGAATAATTCCTCCACCGACACCTGCAGGGCACGCGCGATACCCATTGCGGCAACTACGTTCGGCAGGTGGCGACCAGCTTCGAGCGCGCTCACGAGTTGCCGGGTCACCCCAGCGCGCTCGGCAAGATCGGCCTGGGTCCAACCTCGCTCAATGCGCCATGCCGAAATTCTGTCATTCACGCTCGAATGCTAGCGCGCGATACATTCTCGGCGCCACTAGCACGTCGTTTCTCGTCGGCTTGCCCCAAAACGCAGCAAAATCGGGCGGACATCCATCTATGGCCGATGCCCGTCCGTCTGGGCTGCGTATTTTGCGGCCGATCTCGTTGACGGTGGCGCGGAACTGGAAGTGGTGGCCAGGAGGGAGGCCGATGCGGGCAGGCATTCAGAGAGTGCCCCTGGGGCCAGCGACTGGAGACCGCGCTGGAGGACCGATCAGTGCGCGTCTGCAAGACGACGCTGTCGCTCGGGGCGACGGCGAGCCGACCGCTGCGTCAGCACTTCGGTCGTGACTCACTCCGGTCGATAACCGACCCAGAACGAGGCACGCAGCCCGCGATCGAGGACCGAACAGTCATGATGACCTCGCGACCGTCGATAACCGACCCAGGGCGAGGCACGGAGCCTGTGACCGCGAGGGCACCGAATCCGCTTTCGGCACGGACATTTGGTAGCTCGCGCTACCTCCACTCCGCCCGCACCTCGGTGCGGTCGATGACTCGGCGGCGAACTTTCTTGGGGACGGCGAAGTGCCGGGACAGCGAAGTGCCCGGGACAGCGAAGTACTGGGACGACGAGGCGCCCCAGCGGGATCAACTCGCCGGGGCGCCTCACGCATCTTGTTCTGTTGATAGTCCGGTTGCTCTGTTGACGGTCCGGCTGAAGGGTCTACAGGCGACGTGGCCGTAGCGGACGAGGCCGCTATCGCCGAGAGTCTCATCGGAGCAACTGGCCGTAGTTACGGCGAGTCATGCTGAACGACATCGCCACTGCCGAAGGTCTTACCGGATGACCTCGTTCTTGTCGAGGACTTACAGGACGACGTCGCCCTTACCGAAGGTGAAGGCCCGCACGATCTGCATCACGCCGATCACGACCAGCATGATGCCGATCAGCCACCACAGCGTCGCGATCGCGTAGAGCGGCGAGAACAGCAGGACCAGCCCGGCGATGATGCTGACGATCGCGAAGAAGATCGTCCAGCCCTTGGATTTGGCGCCGCCGAGCGTCGACAGCGACACTATGCCCTCGATGATCCACATGATTCCGACCAGGATTCCGATGAACGCCGCGAGCCATACCGTCGTCGCGCCCAGATTGAGCAGCGCGATGACTCCGGCGATCACGTACAGCGCGCCGAGCGCGATATGCCCTACGCGCGACCACCCCGATTCGATCTTCGAAAAGACTCCCAGGCCCGCGTACACCGCGCCGCCGATGATCGCGTAGATCGCGATGATTGCCGTGACCACCACTGCGGTCTTGCCGGGCCACACCAGAATCATGATGCCGATAACTAGCGCCAACACTCCGTAGAGCCCGAGCGCGGTGCGCAATACGGAAACAGCCGAATCGGTGAACGACGCATCACGCGGTTCTGCAGCAGAAGTGGTCTCGGTGGACATGGCGCCCCTTTATGGTCTCTGACCCCGGTTCAGGGTCACCCACGGCGAGCATAGCCCCATTCGTCGATATTCAAGCGTCTCGTTAGTTATCCGTCGTCTGGTATGCCAAAGCACACCAGACCACGGATTCGCACTACTCCCCGTCGGCGGGTGCGTCAGCGACGAGCGCCTCGTCCAATGCCTTGGCCGCTTCATGCACCTTCGCCTGCGCCTCGCCCATCGCTGCGTAATCCCCCGCCTTCGCGGCCTCGTCGTACGCCGCGATCGCGTCCTGCAATTCGGTGTTCGCCGCAATCACCGCCGAGGACGACGATCCTCCCGCGGAACCGCCGCCGGTCGGCGGCGTTGAGCCCGCGTTCGTATCTCCATTGTCAGAGTCATCACCAGAGTCGCCCGAAGCGCCCGCATCACCCGTCGCGCCGGGCATATCTTGCGCGTTGTCTCCGGCGCCAGGCCCGAACAGTTGATCCAGTCCCTCCTGGATCGTCTTGACGATCGCGACCTCCTGGCCGTATTGCATCAGGATGTTCTGCATCGTCGGGTAAGCGGCATTGGACGAGCCCTGCACATACATCGGCTCGACGTACAGCAATCCACCGGCCAACGGCACGGTCAGCAGGTTGCCCCAGATGATGTGCGATCCGTCGCTGCCCAAGTTACGAATCGAGGTCTTCACCGTCTCGTCCGACTTGAACTGAGACTGCACCTGACCGGGACCGAACACGTTCGAGGACGGCGGCATCGTCAACACCGTGATCTCGCCGTACGAGGCGGGATCGCTGGCTGCAGAGACGTACGCCGTGAGGTTGTCCTTGTTCTGCGCCGTCAACGCCGAGGTCAACTTAAACGTCGACTTCTCCTCGCCCGGCAGCTGCGAACGCACGTAGTACGCGGGCTGGTCACCCTGGGCCCCATTCGGATCGCTGGCGACTTTCCAGAAACCGTCTTCGCTGTAGAACTGGCCAGCGTCAGTGACGTGGTACTGGGTGATCAGCTGACGCTGAATCTTGAAGATGTCCTCCGGGTACCTGAAGTGCGCGGACAATTCCTCGGGAATATCGGACTTCGGTGTGATCACGCCCGGGTAGACCTTTTCCCAGGTCTGCAAGACCGGATCTTCCTCGTCCCACTCGTAGACCGTGACCGTGCCGTCGTAGGCGTCCACGGTCGCCTTGACCGAGTTCCGGACGTAGTTGACTGTCTCGTCCGGCAACGCCGCGGTACCGGTACCGGTCTGGGCGTCGTTCGTCGTCTCTTGCAGACTCATCTGTGCGGAGTACGGGTACTTGTCACTGGTCGTGTAGCCGTCGACAATCCACTTGATCCGGCCGTCGATCACGGCAGGATACGGGTCACCATCCGCGGTGATGAACGGCGCGACGGCCTCGACGCGCTCGCGCGGGGTGCGGTTGTAAATGATCTTCGAGTTGCTGCCGATGCTGTCGTTGAGCACGAAGTTCGTCTCGGCATAGTTAATCGCGAAGACCATTTTGGAGAAGATGTTGTCGACCGGTACGCCGCCTTCGCCGTCGTAGGTCGTCTTCACTTCGGAGTCACCATCGTCGCCCACCGGGCGATCGAACTCGCGGTCCGGACCGCCGTCGTTACCGACGATCGCGTACTCGTTGTTCAGTTCGCCGTAGTAGATCCGAGGTTGGTCGACATCAATCAGGCCACCTTCGAACTCGGAATTTACGAAGTTCGGCAGGCCGGAGGCGTCCATCTCGTTCGCCGGTGCGGCCACCAGTCCGTACCCGTGGGTGTAGACGGTGTGCTGGTTGATCCAGTTCGACTGACGTTCGGTGAAGTTCGAGGGATCCAATTCACGCACCGCAACGATGTACTCGGTCGTCTCGCCGTCGATGGTGTAGCGGTCGATATCGAGCTTGTCCGGGAACGAGTAGATATTGCGGACCTGCTGTTGTTGCTGGACGACGTCCGAGATCACGTTCGGATCGAGTAGTCGCAGGTGTGGGATCGTCCCGGTGTCGGCCCGGATCGCGGCGGGTTTCGCGGTCGCCTCAGCCGGATAGTCCTCGTACTTGACGTCTTCAAGGCCGTACGCCGCCAACGTCGCGTCCATGGCGCGTTCGATGTATTGCGCTTCCTCAACGTCGGCATTCGGCTCCACCACAAACCGGTTGTATATCGCCGGGTACGCCGCCCCGATAGCGAGGCTGGCCACCACCATCAGAGCCAGCGACATCGCCGGGATCGCGAAGTTCTTCATGATCAACGTCGCGAAGAAGGCGATCGCGCAGATGATGGCCACGATCGCCAAGATCGTCTTGGCCGGCAGCATTGCGTTCACGTCGGCCGCGGACGCGCCATCGAAGTTCTTGCCCCTGGTGGAGAACAGCAGGTCATATCGGTCGAACCAATAGCCGACGGCTTTCATCAGCACGAACACGCCCAGCAGCACGGCGAGATGACCTAGAGCGCCCGTGGCGAATCGCTGCCCGGGCGTGTTCAACCGGATTCCGCCGTACAGGTAGTGCACGACGGCGGCGAGCACCAGCGACACGGCAATCACTACGAACAGGAAGCTCAGCATGAATCGCCAGAATGGCAATTCGAACGTGTAGAAGGACACGTCCATGCCGAACTGGGGGTCGGTGACGCCGAACGGTGTCGAGTTCGCCCACAGCAGATAGGTCTTGAACTCGGCCTGACCCGCATATCCGCCGAACAGGAATGCCGCCAGGGTGATCACGATCAACGAGAGTTTGCTACGCGGTTCCAGTACTCGCCGGTACTGGTCCAGGTTTTGCTGTTCAGCGGTCATCGGCCGGAACGCCGGACGTAACCGGTACGCCAGGAATACGTTGAGGCCGACGATTAAGGCGGCGACTACGCCGAAGATCGCGAACAAGATTCCGCGGGTTCGCCAGGTGGTCCAGAACACCGAGGTATAGCCGGTCTCTTGGAACCACCAGTAGTGCACGAGCAACTGGGAGATCAGTGACGCCGCTATGATCAACACCACGATCACCACGCCGACGATCAGCAGTATTCGAGCTCGCTTGCTGAGCCCTAGCGACACTGTCGGCGGTCGAACAGCCACCTCACACGCTCCCGTTCACAGTCCAACCGCCGGTTGACGGTTTGCGCATCGTGAGCACAACGTTCTACACGCGCGCCCGGTTCCCCAGCCCGATTGAGCCCTACACACACCTAGCCTATGAGCAGACCGGGAAGTCCTGCCCTGCGCGGTACGCCTCGATCGCGTCGACGGCGTCCTGCAAGGTGCTCACCGTGGCCAAGGGCGGCGCGTCCTCCGGTGGATCGTCCAGCGCTTCGGCGCAGTTGTCCGCCGGCGTCAGAAACAGTTCGGCGCCGGCCTCGGTCGCGGCGATGATTTTGAACCGAATCCCGCCGATAGGCCCGACCTTGCCGTCGGGGCTGATCTCCCCAGTTCCGGCAATGAACTCCCCGTCGATCAACGGTTCGTCACCGACGAGATCGATAATCCCGAGGGTGAGCATGAGGCCGGCCGATGGTCCGCCGATGTCGTTCTCCGGAAAGTTCACGCTGAATCCGCCGTACCCGCGCACGCTTACTGTGGCACCGAGCAGCGAACCGTCGACGCCGGCGTCCTCGGGGTGTTCGGTGGTGACGATGTCGGTGCTTTGTTCGGCCCCGTTATGTAGGTAGTCGACCGTGACGGTGGTACCCGGTTCGATCTTCTGCATCGCCGCAGAAAGTGCGTCGGTGGTGGCCACGGACGTTCCGTCGATGGCCTGCAGCGCATCACCGGCAGCGATGTCCGAGTCTTCCGGCGGCGTGACGACGACGACCATTTTCGGATAGCCCAGGTAATCCATCGAGGCGACGATCGCAGCACTCTCACTTTGTACGAAGGCCTGCCGATTCTGTTCGGTGGTCTCCTCGCGGGTTTGGGTCGGCGGGTAATACACCTCGCGCGGCACGATTGCGCTGTCGCCGGAGAACCAGCCGCTGATGGCCTGAATGATCGAGATCTCATCGACGATGCCTATGGTGGTGAGGTTCAAGTTGCCGGACGTCTTGTTCGGCGTCTTACCTTCGATCTCGATGATCGGTGCGTCGTTGTACTTCCCCAGCGTGTTGACCGTGGGACCGGGCACTAACGCAATGTAGGGCAACCGAATAAATGCCAGGGCGAGCACTAACGCGATGAGGACGACGACGCCGGTGAGCAGGGTCTGCACGCGTCGGGTCATAGCTCTAGCCTATTCGAGCGCGCAGCGGCCGAGCCAACGAGGAGCGCCGGTCGACCGATAGCCCAACCCGGTGACCGCGTTCGCAGGACCAGGACACAGCCAACGTGGGACACGGACACGTACCCACGGTGACTGTATCCGCGGGAACAACACGGACTGCGTGGAACGTTGACGATAGAGAATGCCCATCTGAGGAGGCAGCACTCATGACGAAGCCGCCGTTCGGTTTCAACGCTTCCGGTGCGGACGATGATCCGTCCGAGGAGAACAACGACCAAACGCCGCAGCCGTCAAACCCGTTTGGTTTCTCGTTTCCGGGCATGCCCGGCGGCCAGATGCCGACGGATCTGAACGCGTTGATGCCGATGATTCAGCAACTACAAAGCATGCTGTCCGGCACCTCCGGCTCGGGGCCGGTGAACTGGGATCTCGCCAAGCAGACGGCTGTGAACGCGGCCCGCCAGAACGAGAAGTCTGCGCGCACCAACCTCGCCGACGTACAGCAGGCGATCCAGATCGCGGATCTGTGGCTAACTGATGCGAGCACCTTCCCTAGCGGTGTGCGCAAGACTGACGTCTGGACCCGTAGCGAGTGGGTCTCGCGCACCCTCACCGTGTGGGCGCAATTGTGCGATCCGGTCGCCGCCAAGATGGTGACGGCGATGACCTCGCTGCTGCCCGAAGACGGCGTTCAGTCGATTCCGGGGCTGGGCCAGATGCCTGGGCTCGAGTCGATGATGCAGGCGATGGGCGGCATGATGTTCGGCGGGCAGGTCGGGCAGGCTCTGGCGCAGCTCTCCGGCGAGGTACTGACCTCGACCGATATCGGCCTTCCCCTCGGCCCGGAAGGTACCGCCGTACTCGTCGCGCAAAACGTTGACGAACTCGCCGATGCGCTGGAGCACGACGTCGCTGAGGTGCGGCTGTACCTGGCTCTGCGGGAGTCGGCGTACCATCGCCTGTTCGTACACGTGCCGTGGCTGCGCAAGCGGCTGCTGGCCACGATCGAGACGTACGCCGCCGGGATCAGCATCGATAAGGACGCGATCGAACGGTCCCTGTCGGACATCTCACCGGAGGACCTGCAGACAAATCCGGAAAAGATCCAAGAGGTCATGTCCAGTGGGGTATTCGAGCCGCAGCAGACCGAGGCGCAGAAGCAGCAGCTCGCGGCACTGGAGACCTTGCTGGCGCTGATCGAGGGGTGGGTCGACCGCGTCGTCGCCGCGGCGGCAGGACAACGGCTGCCCGGCGCGCAAGTGCTCTCGGAGATGATGCGCCGTCGCCGCGCGACCGGCGGTCCGGCGGAGCAAACGTTCGCAACCCTGGTCGGGCTCGAATTGCGACCGCGGCGGCTACGCGACGCGGCTGCGATGTGGGAGCGGATCGAGTCCGAGAAGGGCATCGCGGGGCGTGACGCGCTCTGGGAGCACCCGGATCTGTTGCCGACCTCGGACGACTTCTCGGCCCCATCGGCCGACGAGGACGAACCCAAGTTGACCGAGGCCGATTTCGACGCGTTGCTCGGCTACGACCCGGGCTCGGACGACTCCGATTCCGGGCCGGACGACGCGGGCCCACACTAAGAGGAGTGAGCGAGGCCGACGGCGGTTGGCTTGACGAACGCCGTTCAGCGGCGGCGGACTACATCCGGCTCCCTTGTGGACGACGCTGTGGACAAACGGGGGAACACGCCGTAGGCCTTGGGGATATTCCTGTGGGTTACTGACACGTAACTGTTATGGCTACGTGGTTTCTGCGGATTGACCGGAAATTTTACTGATCACCGCACCGCAGCGACCAGCCTGTGGATAACTGCGCGGTTCGCGCCGAGGCCACGCACCCGGGTTACGCTCAGCGCCGTGCCTAGAAACGACGTCCACATCGAGCGCCGCACGATCGACGGCACCATCGTCGAGGTCCGGCGTAGCACGCGTCGCCGACGAAGCGTCCACGCGTTCCGCGACGGCGAACTAATCGTGCTGCAGGTGCCCGCAGCGTTGAGCGCGCCAGAAGTCGATGCCTGGGCTGTGCGCATGATCGCTCGGGTCGCGGCGAAAGAGACGAAGCACCGCACGCGTACGCCGCGTAGCGATGACGCTCTCGCCGCGCGCGCCGTGGCTCTCTCGGCTCAGTATCTCGACGGCACCGCAACACCCGCGAGCATCCGGTGGGTGCACAATCAGAACTCCCGGTGGGGCTCATGCACCCCGGCGAGCAGAACGATCCGGCTTTCGCACCGCCTGCAAACGATGCCCGATTGGGTCGTGGACTACGTGATCCTGCACGAATTGACGCATCTACTCGAAGCCAGTCACGGTCGACGGTTCTGGGCGCTAGTCGATCGATATCCGCGCGCCGAGCGCGCCCAAGGGTTTCTGGAAGGGGTCGCCAACGCCGCCGGTATCGCCGACGCCTGGCCACGCAGGGATGGCCCTGCCGACGGCGACACTCCCTGACCCCGCACAAGCGAGTTGAGAACGGGGACGGATGGTCCGTCCCTGTGGACAACTCGGATACGCCGCACAGTTCGTGACACGCTCGGGCTCATCCACGCGAGAGTGATGAGAACTGATGACGTTGTTTCCCTCCCCGACCGACGACGCCCTACCCGCGCCCAGCACCGCCGGGTTGCCAGTGCTCCCCTGGCTACCTGCCACACTCCGCCGCGCATGGCGCGCGCCCGGCGAATTACAGATAGGCGCGGACCCGTCGCGCGCCGTCGTCCTGCGCAACGTCAGCACGGACATCGCAGCATTCCTCGCCGGACTCGACGGCACACGTACCCTGCGCCAAGTCTTTGAGGCCTCCGCAGCGCACGGCGTGCGCGGACCGATAGCCGATCGATACCGCTCGGTGTTGCGCACGCTCACCGAGAAGGGCCTCGTCATCGACCTCGCCGACGATCTCGGCACTCAAGAACTCTCACAGCATCCGCTGTTGCTCGGCGCGCTCGCTCCTGAGGTACACGGGCGCGCGTTGGGCAACCTCCGCGCGAGTCCGGCGGCCACGATGCGAGCACGTGCCATCGCCCGCACCGTACTGGTGGGCGATCGCCGCATCGCTGCGGCGGTCGGGGCCATCCTCGCCGCGTCCGGGGTACGTCATATCGCCTTAGTGCAGTCCGGTGTGGTCACCGCCAGTGACCTGGTGCCGGGCGGACCAAGGCCGCAGGACCTGGGACGTCCACGCGCGCACGCCACGCACGACGCATTGGCTCGCGCTGCGGCCGACGTCGAGGCGGGCGCGCCGCGCGCCGGCGATCAGCCGGACCTCGTCATTCTCGCCGACAGCGCCGCCTCAAGCGACGCGCGCGTGCGCATGCTGATGCGCACTGGCACGCCGTTCCTACCGGTCGGCGTACGCGAGCGCCGCGTGATCGTCGGCCCATTCGTGGTTCCCGGCGAATCGAGCTGTCTGGCCTGCCAGGACGCGATCCGGCGGGATCTCGATCAGCGATGGGCGATGATCGACGCACAGTTGCGTCGCGCGCCGACCTCACCCGGGGACGGCGGTGAGACCCCGTTGGTGATGATCGGTGCTGGACTCGCTGCCGCGCAGGTATTGCAGTGGATCGATAACGAACGGCTACCCGAAACGATCAACGCCACCTTGGAGTTATCGCTGCCCGAGCTCGTGCTCGAACGGCGATACTGGCCGCGACATGAGGCATGCTCCTGCCGGTTCGAAGTCCATTAGTGGACAATGGAGGGCGTGTCTGAGCCTCCTGAGCGATCTGCCCGCCGGACGGCCAAGCTTGCCTCACTCCCGTTGAGCGCCGCTGGCCGCGCCGCCACCGGTGTGGGTCGACGACTGGCCGGACGCAGTTCCGAAGAGGTCTCCGCCGCGAACCGAGAACGCGCGGCCGCGCAACTTTTCGAGGTTTTAGGCAACCTCAAGGGCGGCGCGATGAAGCTCGGTCAAGCACTGTCGGTGTTCGAGGCTGCATTGCCTGACGGCATTGCCGCGCCCTACCGGGAGGCACTGGTCAAGCTTCAGGAGGAAGCTCCACCGATGCCGATCAGCACCGTGCACCGCGTGCTTGATGAACAGTTCGGCACCCGCTGGCGCGAGCGCTTCCACCACTTCGACGAACAGCCGGCCGCGGCCGCCAGCATCGGTCAGGTGCACCGCGGTACCTGGCACGACGGCCGGGATGTCGCGGTGAAGATTCAATACCCCGGCGCGGGTCCGGCGCTGATGGCCGACCTCAATCAGCTCACCCGACTGGCGCGGGTGTACGGCATGGTGACGCCCGGACTGGACATCAAGCCGCTGCTTGCCGAAATCCGTAGCAGGGTCGAAGACGAACTGGATTATCGGCTTGAGGCCACCACCCAACGCGCGTTCGCTACCGCCTTTGCCGATGATCCCGACTTCCTCGTCCCGTCCGTCGTAGCCAGCGCACCGTACGTCGTGATCAGCGAATGGATCGACGGAACGCCGCTACGTAAGGTAATCAGCGACGGAACGAAGGCCGAACGAGATCGCAGCGGCCACCTGTTGGCGACGCTTACATTCGCCGGCCCAGCACGCGCGGGCTACCTACACGCTGACCCGCACCCCGGCAACTACCGACTGATGGACGACGGTCGCCTCGGCGTACTCGACTTCGGGGCGGTGAAGGAGCTACCGGACGGGTTACCACCGTTCATCGGCGAAATCATGACCCTGGTACTTCAGAACGACCCGATCGCAGCCTTACAAGGGCTACGTGAACACAACTTTTTGCGCGAAGATATCGAGGTCGACCCGTACGAACTCATGGACTATGTCGGATCGGTGCTCGACCCGGTCCGTGACGAACGCTTCCAGTTCACTCGCGAATGGATGCAGACCGAAGCGGCGCGACTGACCAACCCACGTGGGCCGGCGTTGAAATTCGGGCGCCAGCTCAACTTGCCGAGCGAGTACGTCATGATCCACCGCGTGCTGCTCGGGTCGATCGGAATCCTGTGCCAGTTGGGTACCGAATCGAGTTTCCGCGAGATAGCCACCGAGTGGCTACCTGGATTCACTGCCTAGTACTTTCCTGATATACAACGGATCTGCAGCCGCATCAGAAAATCGTCGACTGCACACAATGCGCGACATTGCTGCGCCTGCTCGCGGCGGGTGAAACGTGGCTACGCGTCAGTGCGCGCACGCGCTCCCGCTAGCGGGGAACACGCGTGCGCGCACGCGAGCGCGGGTGATCTCATGTCACGCTGCATTCTTTCTGGGCCGCCCACGCCCTCGCTTGCGAGCGATCACAGTTCCTTGTTCGAATATCTGACCTCCCCACACACCCCAGGGCTCGCGCCGATCGATCGCGCTCATCAAGCAGTCGGCGAGGACCGGGCATTCCTGGCAGTGGGCTTTGGCAGTCTCGAGTTTCGCCGGCGATTCTGCGAACCAAAGATCTGCGTCCTCCTGGCGGCACGGAAGGTCGTCCCGCGCTCCGAAGTCGGGTGCAAAAAGGTCCGGTTCGGCCGGTAGGTCGGTCTCTGGACGGTTCAGCATTGCGGTCATGTTCTCTATACCTTGTTCGGTCGTGGTCCGTTTTACTGTCCTTCATCAAGCGCACTTGATGTCAAGGATCCGTTGCAAGGGATATCCGGCCAAACAAAAAGGCCGTGAATCCCGGATCTGGGATTCACGGCTCGATGCCTGCGTCAGTGAGGTTCTACGTCACGACAGACGGCACGGCTGCCAGTCCCAGATCAGTGCGCCCGCGATCCGCCACAGCGGTCAGCGCGGCGGTGCGGTCATTGCCGCCGCCGAGCGCGAGCGCAGCGAATCGAGTACGCACTGCGTACAACGTTGAATTGACCATGACTGCGCTCCTTTCCGGTCTCGTGAATCGAACGGGTTCGAGAGTATGCCCTATGCCTGAGGAGGTGCAACTGAATATTTGAAAGATTCCAAAACTCACTTCGCAGCGGAAGACGAACCTGCCGCGACGACCTCCAGGACGGCCGATCCGTACCGGCCCAACTTCGTCTCGCCGACACCCTTCACCGACAACAAGTTCATCAGACTCGACGGCTCTCGCGCCGCGATCGCCGCGAGCGTCTCGTCGTCGAACACCACGTACGGCGGAACCTCGTGTGAGCGTGACGTCTCCAGCCGCCATGACCGCAACCGCTCGAACAGCGTGTTCCCCGATGTGGCGCACCGCTCGCAGTTGCCGCGCGATGCCCGTTGTGGGGTCAACGCCTGCCCGCACCCCGCGCAGCGGGTGACCTTCGCCTTACGGCGTACGGCAGGCGGACTCGAACTGGTTGGTCCGCCACCAAAGACGTCCAAGAATCGGCTCTGCTTGCGCGAAGCACGGGCACCGGCATTACGGGCGAGTGCGAAACTCAGTTGCAGGTGCTCGCGCGCGCGGGTGATCCCGACGTACAGCAGGCGCCGCTCCTCCTCCACTTGCTCGGGCGTCCGCGCCCGACTGATCGGCAGCATGCCGTCATGCAGGCCGACCAGGAACACGGCGTCCCACTCCAGACCCTTTGCCGCGTGCAACGAGGCGAGCGTGACGCCCTGAATCGTCGGCGCGTGCGCAGCCGCAGAGCGGTGATCGAGTTCGGCGACGAGCGCCTCCATCGTTACGTATGGGTCGGCCACATGCAGTTCTTCGGCGAGCCCGACGAGGGCATTGATCGACTCCCAGCGTTCGCGGGCGGCGCCCTGCCCTAGCGCACCAGCCGGATCCCAGCCCGACGATGCCAGGACCCGACGGACCAGGTCCGGCAGCGGATCCTCCGATTCATCGGCGGTGCGTACCGCCGCCCTCAGGAAGACGGTCGCCTCGCGAATCTCCGCCCGCTCGAAGAACTTCTCCGCACCCCGCACCACGTACGGGACGTCGGCATCGGCGAGCGCGCTTTCATATACCTCGGACTGCGCGTTGATCCGGAAGAGTACGGCGATTTCCGCGGGCGCCGTACCCTTCTCGATCAGTTCGGCACACCGGCGCGCTATGGCCGCCGCCTCGGACTGTTCATCGTCGAAGGTACGCAGCGTCGGCGAAGGCCCGTCCTGACGCTGACCGACCAGGCGCAGCCGGGCTTTCGCTAATCGCCCTGCGCTAGCGGAAATGATTCGATTGGCCAACGCCACCACTTGTGGTGTCGAGCGGTAGTCACGTTCCAGCTGCACCACGGTGGCACCTGTGTGCCGGTCAGCGAAATCGAGCAGGTAATCCGGGCGTGCGCCGGTAAACGTATAGATGGTCTGGCTCGCGTCGCCGACCACGCAGAGATCGTCACGCTCTCCCAACCAAGCGGAGAGTAGCCGTTGCTGCAACGGGTTGACGTCCTGGTACTCATCGACGACGAACCCGCGATACTGGCCACGGACTTCGCGGGCGACGTCCGGCACTGATTCGATCATGTAGGCCATGGACATCAAGATGTCTTCGAAGTCGATGACTTCGGCGCGCTTCTTGACCGACTCATATCGCGCGATCACCTTCGCGACCTGTTCCGCAGGCAATGGTGTCTCGCGCGCAGCGCGCTGAACCGCTGCCGGGTAGTCCTCCGGCGCAATCAGGCAGGAGCGTGCCCACTCGACTTCGGAGGCCAGGTCGCGCACCATGTCATTCGTGGTAGATACCCTTTCCCGCGCGGCGGCCTGACCCACCAATCGGAACTTTGAGGTGACGAGTTCGGGCAGATGTCCGCCGAAATGCCGCGGCCAGAAGTACGACATCTGCCGCAATGCGGCGGCATGGAAGGTGCGCGCTTGTACGCCCTGCACGCCTAGGGAGCGCAGCCGCCCGCGCATTTCCCCTGCGGCGCGAGCGGTGAATGTCACGGCAAGCAACTGCTGCGGCGAGAACTCGCCGGTCTGCACGAGGTAGGCAATGCGGTGCGTGATGGTTCGGGTCTTACCAGTGCCCGCGCCGGCCAGGATGCACAGGGGTCCGCGAGGGGCGAGGACCGCTTCGGTTTGTTCGGCATCGAGCCCGGCTACGAGGCGTTGTACGTCGGGGCTCAGGTCGCGGGGCTCAGTCACTGCTCCAGTGTCCCAAAGGGTGCCGACACGAACCGCGCGGCCATACCGGCCGCGCGGTTCGTCCCTCGGAGGTGATCAGGCGCTTTCGACGATGCCCTTGATCGCCTTCAGCGTGGCAGGGATCCCGGAAAGGGCCGCTTCGCGACGGAGCTCCAACTCTGCTTTCGCATCATCGCCAAAGGTCTTGTCGAAGAAGTCGATCCCGCCCTGCAGAACGGCCCAGGATTCGGTCAGCACGGTTCCGTCCCCTTCCGGCGCGAGGGTGTAGGACCAGCGCACGGCGACGCCGCCAACGACCCAGGTGAACTCGACGCCGGGCTGCGCAGCGGTGACCAGGGACTGTGTTTCCCACTCACGGTCCCCGCTCTGGTTGCGACCATGGAACCAGGCACCTTCCACCGGCCCGGTGGCCGGCTCCTTCCACCAGCATTCCCGGCAGATCGGGCTCCACTCGCCGGTGCGAGTGACGTCGCTGACGACGTCCCACACCTGCTGTGGGCTGGCGTTGATCGTGATCGATTCCGAATGGGTGTAGCGCTCGTCCGGTGGGCTCTGGGTCTGTGCTGTCATCATTGCTCCTTATAGGCGCCCGCTCATCGCGGCGATCTGGGGTGAATCATGACACAGGGCACGTATCGATCCCCAAGTACGGGTCGCCCCCTGAAGCCTCGCGGTCCCCTCGTGAATGCGGGAGCAGCTGCCGAATGCGGGAGCAGCTGCCTAGTGCGTACGAGGTCGGCCGCGTTGCGGACGCGCGAGCGGCCGCAACGTCAATGCGGTACTAGGCTGCAGTCCATGAGCGATGCGAAGGCCTTCACCCTGTATTCGACCACCTGGTGCCCGTTCTGCAAGCGGCTCGTCAGCGATCTCGCAAAAACAGACCTCGCCTACGACAACATCGACGTCGACGAGGACGGCGAGGCCGGCGAACTCGTGAAGTCGCTGAACGACGGCAATCGCATCGTGCCCACACTGGTCTTCGACGACGGCTCGTCAATGACCAACCCGTCTATCAACGAGGTACTGGCGAAACTCGGCCGCGAACCGCTGTACACCTGAGCGGCTTTTCCATCGCGGACTGGCGCACGTCGCGGAAGTCCTTCGGCTCTACGACTGCGGCGCTCCGATGTCGCCGTCCACCCACGCCTTGATCAGGTGGTGCGCGATCGAAATCGATCCGGGCATGCTGCGCGCTCCCGGACGCCGCGCGCCCTCGTCGTCCCACCCGTACATCGAGCGAACTTCATCACGGGTGAACCAGGATGCCTCTGCGATCTCGCCATCCATCAACTGCAACGGATGCGTACTGTCGGCCAGCGCGCTGAAGCCCAACATCACCGAACATGGGAATGGCCAGGGCTGACTGCCGGCGTACTCGACGTCCGTCGCATCGATTCCGACCTCCTCTTTGACCTCGCGGGAGACCGCGGCCTCCAGCGTTTCGCCGGGCTCGACGAACCCGGCGAGCACCGAGAATCGGCCCTCGGGCCACGCGGCCTGCCGACCCAGCACGATCTTGTCCGCGCCATCGTGCACCAACATGATGACTGCGGGATCGGTACGTGGGAAGTGCAGCGAGCCATCGTTCTCGCATTCGGTCGACCAGCCGCCATCACGCCAGCGGGTCCTGCCACCGCACTGTGGACACTGCGTGTGCCGGGCGTGCCATTGCGCGATCGCGACGGCCTCGACGTACAACCCGCGGTCGGCAATGCTCAAATCGCCGCCGATCGCGCGCAGATCCATCCACATGTCGGCCTTGAGGTCGCGACGTCCCATCACCATGAAGTGCGGCCGGTCCTCGTAGCTGCCGAGGTACACCGGCTGCTGCTCGCCCTTGACATCTGCGGCCGGTCGCCACGCGAGCCTCGGCGTCCCAGAGCTCTCGTCGATCGGCGCCTCGAAACGCTCGGTGAGCACCAGAATCTGGCCGCGCGGGTAGGCCTCGCGCAACCATCCGTCGTCCTTACGGTGCTCCGCATCACGCTCGTGCGCGAACTCGCCGAACAGTGGGTTGACCCGTCTCATCGCTGCTCCTCTACTCGCCGTTACTGGGATGCGCAGACGCTCGGTCGAGACGTCCCAATGTGCTCAATTCTGAGTCGATCCGTGCCGCGTCGCCGACCACCACGAGGCGCGCTGCGGCGGGCGTGATCCCGGCCGCTGCCACCCGTCGTACGTCGTCGGCGCTGACCTTAGCCAGCGCTCTCTGGTGCTCCTGGAGCCAGTCGAGCCCCAGAGAGCCTATTTCCAGATTCGCGGTCTGTCCGGCCAGACCGGCCTGACTGGACATGCTGATCAGTTGCGATCCGATCAGATACTGCCGCGCGTTATCGACCTCATCCTCGCCGGGTGTGGTATTCGCGAGTCGACCAAGTTCGTATTGAATTTCGTTGATCGCCGCGGCCGTGACCTCCGTAGAGACGTCCGCGCTGATGGTCAGCAGCGACGCTTCGCGTCCCAAATCAACGGCGGATCGCGGCGTGTAGGTGTATCCCTTGTCCTCGCGAAGGTTCGCTACCAGCCGCGAGGAGAAGTAGCCGCCGAACAGCATGTTCGCCACACGTTGCGCCGGGTAGTCGGCGTGCTCACGCGAGAGGGCAGGCATCCCGAAACGGATGGACGACTGCACCGAACCGGGCCGATCGACTACCGAAATCGTCGACGAATCGGCGAACCGTACCGCCGGCACGCGCGCGCGTCGCGGCGTACCTGTCCACTGCGCGAACGAGGCCTCGACGAGATCCAGTGCCCGTCGCGGCTGCACATCGCCGACGAGCACGAGCACCGCGCCGTCGGGACGGACGAGCGCGCGGTGCAGCGAACGCACCTGCGCGGCGCTCACCGCGGTCAGTTCGTCGGGTTCGGGCATCACGCGCGCATACGGATGATCACCGAAAAGTTTCGCCGCGATCGCCTGCGCCGCAGTGACTCCGGCGTTCGACTTGGCCATCACCAGATGCTCGGCTAGCCGGCCACGTTCGTCCTCGACCGCACGTTTCGGGAACGTCGCCGCGCTCAGCACATGTGCCAGCAGCCCGAGATACTCGCTCAGATGCTCCGCCATCGTGCTGCCGCCGACCATCAACTTGTCGCGGTCGGCGCCGGTGTTGATCTGCGCGCCGATACCGCCGATTGCCTGATCGAGCTCGCGGTCGTCGTACTGTGCGGTGCCCTTCAGCAGGGTCTCGGACCACAGCCCGGTGCGCCCTAAGGCGGACGGCGACACGGTCGGGGCCTCGATCCGTAGCCGGACTTCCACCATCGGAGCTGACGGACGTCGGATCGCGATCACCCGCAACCCGTTGCTCAGGGTGCGGCGGTACAACCGCGGTTTTACTGCGGCGTTGGGCGTGGCCAGTCCTGGGATCTCTCGGCTAGTCATGCGTTGTCCTTATCGCGTGACGGGTTCAACGACACGATCGCCCGGGATTCGGGTGTCAGTCGGCGCGCAGCGTGGGCGACGTCCGCGGCACTCACCGCAGCGATCATCGCCGGCAACTCGTTGAGCAACTCGGCCTTGCCGTACAACAACTCCAGGGTGCCCATGCGCAGTGCGCGCTCGATCGTCGAGTCGTACTCGCGCAGGAGTTGTGCAACCAGCCTCGTCGTCACCCGGTGCAACTCGTCCTCGGTCGGGCCGTGCTCGGCCAACTCGGCGAGGATCTCGTCGACAACGCGTACGGCATCGACGCGCTGCTGCTCATCGGCATGGTGCATCTGGATCGTGAACGTACTGGCGCCACGTTGGTCGAACGGATCGCCGAACGTCCCGCAGTACGCGTACGCACTGAGGGCGAGGCCGCGCTGCAGCACGAGTTCGCGGTGCAGCCGCGAAGCGTCTCCGTCGTACAACACGTCGGCGAGTACGACGGTGCCGAGGTATCGACGCAGTCCACGGATCGGATCAGGGCTCTGCCAGCCAATCGCCGTCGCGGGCATCGGTGCGTGCGGATCAACCACGCTGCCGCTAGCGGCGCTGGTACGCACCGGTTCAGAAAAGTCGGGCCGCTGAGGTACGTCCCGGGCCGGGATATCGGCGAAGTGTTTGCGTACCAGCGCCCGCGCATGCGCGAGGTCGAACTCACCGGCGATCGTCAGCACCGCGTTACCTGGCGCGTAGTACGTCGCGAAGAACTCGCGGGCGACGTCGACGTCCGAGGCCTGCAGGTCGACGAAATCGCCGTACCCGTTGTGGGTGTTGGCGAAGGTCTCGAACAGCACCGGCGGCAACGCGAGCCAGGGGAACCCGCCGTACGGCCGGTTCATTACATTGACCCTGATTTCTTCCTGAACGACGTCGATCTGGTTCTGCATGTTCTGCGCCGTCAGCAGCGGCGCGCGCATGCGATCGGCCTCCAGGAACAACGTGCGCTCAAGCGCATGCGGCGGAACGACCTGGTGGTACTCGGTGTAGTCCGGGTGCGTCGATCCGTTGAAGGAACCGCCAACGCCCTGCACGAGTTGCGCATGGTCACCATTCGGGAGATTCTGCGATCCCTCAAACATAAGGTGCTCGAACAAATGCGCAAATCCGGTGCGCCCCTCGGGCTCTGATCGCATGCCCACGTCGTAATGCACGGCGATGCCAATTGCCGCCGCGCCTTCCGCGGGCGAGAGTACGACGCGCAGCCCGTTGGGCAGTCGTGATCGATGGACGGCATAGTTCGGGGATCTCACCTGGCCGAGGGTACCTGTGCGCCGGGTACGCGCCATTGCCCGAGTTACTGATCGACCTTGATCGACGCGATGACCTGATCAATCAGCGGGTACAACTCAGCGTGTGTGTTGGGGAACGAGCAGTAGAAGAACACCGGCGCGGACTTACCCGTGTCGATCAGCAGCAGGTGCACGCGCTCGCCGGTGGAGTCGTACCCGTCGACGTCCCAGGTGAGGTCGGTGATCCGTTCGTACGCGTCGTGCCCGTCGATGGTCAGTGCACGTTCGCTCTGGTTCGTGGGCTCATTCGGCAGCGGGTAGTAATTGCCGAAGACAGATTCCTCGACTTCTGCCAACGCCTGCGGGAATTGTGCGGCGGACGGCGAGCCGAATGAGGTGCTCAGCAGGCCGGAGGTCACCTGGGCGATGAACTGGCCACCGCTCGGGACGCTCTCCTGGGTGACGACGTACTCGCCGACGGTTGCCTGGTTCTCTTCCATCACGCCCATGGAGTAGTCCTTCCAGCCCTCCCCCAGGTAGTCGTAGCTGATGCCGGAGGCCTTATCGATAACCCGCAACGCTTTCGGATCGCTCGGGTTGCTGTAGTCGCCGGTTGCCTGTGGGTTCGCCCCCGGTTCGTCGACCGAGGCGTCGAAAACCCCGGTCATCACGAGAATGCTGAGGATCGCGGCGATGACGCCGATGCCGCCAATCCCCCACCACAACGCGCCGGTGCGCGCAGGTGGCTCAGCGGGCGCGTAGTGCGCTGTGTCCGCATGGTGCGGCGACTGGTGATACGCGCCTTGCTGTTCCTGGTAGTACTGCGAGGAGTCCGCGAAGTAGGACAGTCGTGGCTGTTCCTGATCGGCGTACGGCGCCGCGGTGTAGTCGGAGTACTGCCGGTAGTGCGCCGTCGCGGCATCAGGGACGTAGACGTCGTACTGCTGGTCGTACGTCTCGTGCGTCGTGGCACTGTCGTTGTCCCTCGCGCTGTGGTTATCAGTGGCGCTGTGGTTATCAGCAACGCCGTCGCTTTCCGTCGCGCTGGCCTCGTCCGAGGCCCGGTGTGGGTCCCCGTGACCGGCTCTATGGGGCGGTGGGTGGCTCACATCAACTCCAACAGTCTCCGACGATCTGTCAACGCACGGGCACGTCAGTCCATTATTCGACGTCCATTATCGACGAACCCGCTGAATACGACGGATGTCGCGACGAACTGGTTGCCGCTACGGTAGGTCCTATGAGCGCGATGACGCACACCACGGTGCAGATTGATACCCATTCCTCCGGTCCGTTAGAGTTCGACGTTTTGCAGTCACGCGTGGATGATGGGCCACAGCTCATCGCCCTACACGGCTTCCCGCAGGGCGCCCGCGCATGGCA
>JBKEDB010000094.1:0-1547 GCA_047975195.1 Cumulibacter sp.
GCACGTGGGCTCCCCCGGCAGCACGCACCGCCTCGATCGCGGTCAGGCTCGCGAAGGTCGAGTAGCCGTCGTCGGCGCCGCCGCGGCCATACAGCCGATCGCCTTCGAGGACGGGTGTCCAGGGGCCGAGCCCCTCACGCCAGCCCTCCATCTCGGGCTGTTTGTCGAGATGGCCGTAGAGCACGACCGTGTCGTTGGGATCGCCTCCACCGGCGGGCGGAATCTCAATGAAAATGAGGGGTGAACGGTCGTCGACCTCATGCACCTCGACGCTGGCTCCCTCGATGTGACGGTCAACGCACCATGCACGGATCAGCTCAACCGCTTGATGCATGTAGCCGTGTTGGCGCCATTCGGGGTCGTACGCCTCCGACACGTTGGGGATCGCGATGTAGTCGCGGAGCACGGGCACGATCTCGTCCCAACTCTGTTCGACGTGTAAGCGGGCCGCATCGGAGAGCGTCATGATGCGACGATAGCCCGACGGCGGCAGCGACGAGACAACTGAAAAGCGTGGGGTCACCGGATCGACGCCGGTCTCGACCACCAGAGAGGCCCCTGGTAGATCGCAAGATCCGCCAGGGGCTTCGTCGTGTGCGGGAGCGGGGTGCGCGGATTTGTCCGTTATCTGTCCGCATACGGTTCGGGGTTGGCAGCCGTCGGGCGGTTTGGCGGTACGCCCCATGCCCCGAAGAGTCGGAGTCTGGTAACTCGGAGAAGGAGCGGGGCCACGTTGTCGTGGGTGAGAGGAACGACTCCGTTTCGGCGTTCGATACCGCGAACGACCTCACCCCATTCGTCGGACAGCGCAGTGGCGCGTAGCGCTTTTTGGTAGTTGGTAGCGCGATTCCGGGGAAGCGGTAGCGGCCTGACCGGTGTGCTCTCATTCAGCCCCGCGGGGATCTCACCAAAGCGGCTCGCCGCGCATCACGTGCGCAGACCGCACGTGCCGACTACCGGATCGCGATGGCCCAGCGGATATCGTGCGTGGTTGACGCCGCGGGAGGGACGGTCAGGTCGATTTCGGCGGGTTGGCGACGTGGAGTCCTCGTCGCTCGGCGGCGGCGCAGAGATCCGTGTCGGCGCTACTCAAGATCGTTGCCCTCACCGACAGCGCCGCTGCGAGGTGGACCGCGTCATAGGCCCCGGAGCGCCTCGGCCTCGGCGAGTACGGCTGCGTTCGCGATCAACTCTTCAGTCGCCTCCACGATGTGAACACCAGCAAGCAGCGCGTCAAGTTCGGCTCTGGCGTCCGCGTGCTGCTCGGTGGTGCGTCGGACTGCGCGCGTCGCCGCAGCGAGCGCAGCGCTCACCTCGACCGCCAGCGTTGAGGTGTCAACGTAGATGATCACCCTGTGAGATCGTCAGCGTCGTTGCTCGGCAACGAGGTCACTCACCGGTGCCGTCGCCTTAATGCGCTGCATCGGCACGTGGCGCTACGCACTGACCGAAGCACGGACCACTCCGGCTGCCACGAGGTCCGCCAAGTGGTCATCGGCGGCGTCCATTGCGGACAGCCTTGCGACTGGGCGTCCTCGATCGGTAAC
>JBKEDB010000154.1:0-14902 GCA_047975195.1 Cumulibacter sp.
CTCCTCGACGGTGATGACGCCTTCCTTGCCGACCTTGTCCATCGCCTCGGCAATGATCTCGCCAACGGTGACATCGGCCGCCGAGATGGACGCGGTGGAAGCAATCTGCTCCTTGGTCTCGACCTCCTTGGCCTGCGCGAGGAGGTTCTCAGTGACCGAGCCGACCGCGGCCTCGATGCCCTTCTTCAGCGACATCGGGTTTGCGCCGGCGGCAACGTTGCGCAGACCTTCACGCACGAGCGCCTGCGCCAGAACGGTAGCGGTGGTGGTTCCGTCACCCGCGACATCGTCGGTCTTCTTGGCAACTTCCTTGACGAGCTCAGCGCCGATCTTCTCGTACGGATCCTCGAGCTCGATCTCCTTGGCGATCGACACACCATCGTTGGTGATGGTGGGCGCGCCCCACTTCTTGTCGAGAACGACGTTGCGACCCTTCGGGCCGAGCGTCACCTTGACGGCGTCGGCAAGAGCGTTCATGCCGCGCTCGAGGCCGCGACGAGCCTCCTCGTCAAATGCGATCATTTTCGCCATTGACTGCATCCATCCTTATTACGGGAAGTATTTGTGCCACGCCCCAAAGGTGCCCGCGACGGACGACAGCCGACACGCACACCCGACCTGCGAGATCTGCTCGCGGGACGCGGCGTACGTCGTACTGCCTCACCTGGAGGCCGACAACCGCAACGTTAGCACTCAACCGTCGAGAGTGCTAAAGGCGGGCGTGACCCAATTACCGGGCGCCCACCCAGACCCCACACACGTGGTCGCGGTCACAATAATGTAACAAGTAATCCATACATTTCACCCGGCGAGCACGCGCGGCGATACTGCGAGGTGGCCCGCGCCACATTCGCCGCGGCGCCCCATCCGGATACCCCATTGAGCGGGTCCATTTGTTGCAAGGAGGACTCATGCGAAGGTCGCTCACGTTCGCCGCCGGCGTCATGGCAGTCGGTCTGCTGCTCGCTGGCTGCGGTGACGCCCCAGCGGAAAAAACGGAAGACCTGGAGGAGTACCCCAACTCGATTCCGCTCGCCGATGACTTCAACCCGGACGCCCATTTCGAATGGGCCTACACGGCGTTCGCGTCGAGCTGGGATCCCGCCAAGAGCGTCACTGGCGGCGACATCAACTTCATGGAGCCGGTGTACGACCGGTTGCTGGCCGAAGGGGACGACGGGATCCCGGTCCCGATGCTCGCCGAGGAATTCACGCCTTCGGACGACAACAAAACTCTGTCACTCAAGCTAATCGAGGGCGCCACGTTCTCTGACGGAGAGCCGTTCAACGCCGAGGCCGTCAAGTTCAACCTGGAGCGGTACAAGGCCGAGGACAGCCGGATCAGCGGTGAGGTCTACCAAATCGAGTCCGTCGAGGTCACCGGCGAGTACACCCTCGATCTGCACCTTTCCGGCGGACTTGGATCGCTCGTGTCCGGGCTCGCTGGGCGCGCGGGCATGATGGTCTCCCCCAAAGCTGTCGCCGACGGCACGATCGACACCGAACCCGTCGGAATCGGCCCGTACGTGACGACCGCTATCGACCCCGGCAGCAAGGTCGATTATGAGCTGACCCCCGACTACTGGGATCCGGAAGCACAGAAGGTTGCCACCCGCACGTACCACTACATGCCTGACGACCAGACTCGCTTCAATGCCCTGCAGTCCGGAGAGCTCAATGGCGCCCAGATCAACGCCGACCAGCTCGATACCGTGTCCAACGCGGACCTGCAGGTCACCACGGCCCCGAGCCCGATCTACGTGTACTTCATGGTCAACACCGCCGAGGAGCCGTTCGGTGACCCCGAAGTTCGCAAGGCGCTGAACATGTCGATCGACCGGGAGGCGATCTCCGAGGGCCTGTACGACGGGTACTGCATCCCGCAGATTCAGCCGTTCCCGCCGGCCAGCCCCGGATACAGCGAGAAGATCGGCGACGGACTCGACATCTTCCCGTACGACCCCGCCGAGGCTAAGAAGATCCTTGAGGAGAAGGGCGTGACCGAGCTGGACATCACCACGGCCGCGCCGAATGTCACGCTGTACACGAAGTTCGCCGAGGCGGTCCAGGCACAACTGGCCGAGGTCGGGATCAACATGGAGATCCACGCGCAGCCTCCAACACCCCAGGTGCAGGAGTTCGCGATCGACAAGGTCACCCCGACGTTCACCTCGGTCTACACCGGCATCAACGACCCGGACGCGATCATGAGCCGCTACCTGGCTCCGACCGCGCTGTTCAACCCGGGTGGGGCCGAGTACCCCGAGTTGACGGAGTACGCCACCGAAGGCGCCGCGTCGATGGATCCCGCGGAGCGGACGCCGGCGTACGAGAAGTTCATGGACGCGTGGGTCGAGAGCCCGCCGCACATGATTCCGGTGTGCATGTCGTACCTGGCGGCAGGATTCCAGGACAACGTGTCCGGCGTGATGCAAATGCCTAGCGGGCGCCCGAACCTCCGCTACATGGCGATCAGCGACTAACTAGCCGCTCCACGGACAGTGCCGGGCCCGGCACTGTTTTTCCCGTCCGATGACGCCACTTACATCGCCGCTGAATCACGATTCGGTTGCGGATGTCAGCAATCCGAGATTCTCGGCCATACTGCTTCCTTGCGATATGGATCACAACTGGGCTCCTGCCCGACAAGGAGAACACATGAAACGAGCAATCCGCTACTTGGCGCCGCTGAGCGCCGTGGCGATGGTGCTGGCAGGCTGCGGCGACGCACCGAATGCGGAAAAGGAGGCCGACACCAGCGGGTTCGAGTCGGAGATCCCACTCGACGAAAACTACGACCCCGAGGGGCATTTCGACTTCGCCTATACGTCGTACCCGGCAAGCTGGGACCCGGCCAAGAGCGTGAACGGCGCGGACATGTTGATGTTCTCACCCGTGTACGACCGACTCCTGCTCGAGGAGCAGGACGGCACGATAAGCCCGATGCTGGCCGAGGAATTCACCGCGTCCGAGGACAACAAGACGCTCACCTTGAAGTTGAAAGAGGGCTTGACATTCTCGGACGGCCAGCCGTTCAACGCCGAGGCCGTCAAATTCAACCTCGAGCACTACACCGCCGACGACAGCCGGATCAACGGCGAGGTCTACCAGATCGATGAGATTGAAATCGTAGATGACTACACGGTCGACCTACACCTCAACGGTGGTATCGGCTCGCTCGTGGTCGGGCTGGCCTCCCGCGCAGGCGTAATGGTCTCCCCCGCAGCGGTCAAGTCGGGGATCATCGAGACTGAGCCGGTCGGCGTCGGCCCCTATCAGGCAACCGACATCTCCGCCGGCAACTTCGTCCAGTACGAAAAGACCCCAGATTACTGGGACCCGGATGCACAGCGCGTCGCGAGCATGAAGATCCAGTACATGGCCGACGATCAGACTCGGATCAACGCACTGAAATCTGGCGATGTCGACGGTGCCGCGATCAATCCGGACGAATTGGACACCGCCGACGACGCCGGCCTGATTCCGCTAGTTACCCAAAGTCCTCGCTTCATATACTTCATGCTCAATGCAGGCATCGAGCCGTTCGATGATCCTGAGGTGCGCAAGGCGATCAATATGGCCATCGACCGCGAAGCGATCTCGCAGGGAATGTACGACGGCTACTGCACTCCGCAAATCCAGCCGTTCCCCGAGGGCAGCCCGGGCTACAGCGAGAAGGTCGGCGACGGCCTCGACATCTTCCCCTATGACCCTGAGGCCGCCAAGAAGATCCTCGAGGACAAGGGAGTCGCCGAGGTCAACATTGCCACCGCCGCACCGAACGTCACGATCTACACCAAGATCGCCGAGGTGCTGCAGGAACAGCTGACCGAGATCGGGATCAACATGGAGATCCACTCGCTCCCACCGGTACCGCAGGTACAGGAGTTCGCGATCGACAAGGTGACCGAGACGTTCTCGTCGATCTTCACCGCGATCAATGACCCCGACGCGATCACCGCGCGTTACCTCGGGCCGGATGCGCTGTTCAACCCGGGCGAGGTGGTGTACGAGGATCTGATCAAGTACGCCGCGGAGGGGGCCAACTCGCTTGATCCCGAGGAGCGCAAGCCCGCTTACGAGAAGTACATGGACGCCTGGGTCGAGACTCCTCCGCACCTGATTCCGCTGTGCATGATTCACCTGACCAACGCCTACAACGACAACGTGTCGGGCGCCGTACAAATGATGAACGGATACCCGGACCTGCGAGGTATCGCTGTGGCTAAGGAGTAACTCACCGACAGGATCTAAAGGTCGGCTGCCGATTCACGCGGCAGCCGACCTTTTACGTTGGCCGCGCCCTCGATGCACGATTGTTCCCGCTGCGTCGCTTCTGGGCCAATCCGCTACTGAATTGTGATTCCGGCGCCCCTACCGCTAGTCCACCTCGTCGTGCATACTTCACCCCAATTGAGATCTGCATTACAACTACGTGCGGACCGCTGTGGCGGCCGCGTGGAGGAGTGCACATGAGACGAGCAATGCGCGTGCTAGCGCCCATGAGTTGTGCGGCGCTGGTACTGGCCGGGTGCGGTGACGCTCCCGAATCGTCGGCCGATGAGGAAACAGCCGAGTACGCGAACTCTATCGAACTGGACGAGGACTTCAACCCAGACGCGCATTTCGATTGGGCCTACCCGGAGTTCGCGGCGAGTTGGGACCCGATCAAGAGCCTCACCGGCAGCGACACCGTCCTGTTCGAGCCGGCGTACGACCGGTTGCTGCGGGAGGACGTGGACGGGAACGTCGGACCGATGCTCGCTACCGAATATTCGGCGTCCGAAGACGGCAAGACATTCACACTCAAGCTCCAGGAGGACCTGGAGTTCTCCGACGGAGAGCCATTCAACGCCGAAGCCGTCAAGTTCAACATCGAACGTGCCGCCGGAGAAGACAGCAAGATCAACGGTGAACTCGGCCAGGTCGAATCCGTCGAGGTCGTCGATGAGTACACCGTCGACATCCATGTCGACGGCGGCATCGGCGCGATGCCGATTTCGCTGGCGAACCGAGCAGGCATGATGGTGTCGCCCAAGGCCGCCGAATCGGGCCAACTCGACTCGAAGCCGGTAGGCATCGGCCCATACGTCGTCACCGAGTTCATCGCCGGCGATCGGGCCGAGTACGAGAAAACCCCCGACTACTGGGATCCCGAAGCGCAGCGGGTCGCCGGCATCACGTATCACTACATTCCGGACGATCAGACCCGGCTCAATGCACTAAAGTCCGGGGAACTGGACGCCGCACGTATTAACCCGGACGAGATGAAGACTCTGACCGATTCCGGTCTTGTCGCCCTGTCGCAGCCCAGCGCGCTCTACATCTACTTCATGGTCAACGCGGCGATCGAGCCGTTCGACGACCCAGAGATTCGCAAGGCGATCAACATGGCGATTGACCGCGAGGCCATCTCCGAAGGGCTGTACGACGGGTACTGCACACCGCAGATCCATCCGTTCACCCAGACCGGACCGGCCTACAGCGAAAAGTACGGCGACGGACTGGACGAATTTCCGTTCGATCCGGAATCTGCCAAGGCGACCTTCGAAGACAAGGGCGTCACCAGCCTCGACATCACCACCGAGGTGGTGAACGTGACGATCTATCAAAGTCTCGCTGAGATCGTGCAGGACCAGTTGAGCGACATCGGGATCAACCTGACTATCCACGCAGCACCCACCGCCGATATCGTGCAGCGGTTCGCGATCGACAAGACCTCCGAGTCGTTCACGTCGATCTCGACCGGGATCAATGACCCCGACATCTCCAACGCGCGTTACATCAAGCCGGACGCACTGTTCAACGCCGGCAGCGTGGAGTATCCAGACCTGATCAAGTTCGGCGATGAGGCTGCCGCTTCACTCGACCCAGAAGAGCGCCGTCCGGCCTACGAGAAGTACCTGGAATCGTGGATCGAGACGCCGCCACATCTAATGCCGATCTGCATGATCCACCTTTCCTTGGCGGCTACGGACAACGTGTCGGGTATTGCCCAGAAGGCGAACGGCTACCCGGACCTGCGTGGCGTCGCCATCACGGAGTGAAGTTAGGCGTAGTTCCCGCGTGAGTCTGCTGAACACGCAGCCTGAGCGGCCCCTCATCGTTCCATGAGCGATGAGGGGCCGCTGCGTCTGCGTTTTTAGCGGCGAGTCGGCCGTTCAGCCACTGCACCGGGTCCGCCCGGGCACCGCGCGCCGGGCGTACCGCAACCCGCGCGTCCTGCTATGACACCGAGTGCCTATTGTGGGGTGTTCAAAATCCGTGAAGGGACACCCATGACGCGTTACGCGAAACCGCTCGTTGGCCTCGTGGCCGCCAGCTTGCTGCTGGCTGGTTGCGGCGACGCGCCGGATAAAGGCACCGGCGCCGAAGACAACGAGTACGGCAACAGCATCGAGGTTGCCGATGATTTCAATCCCGATAGCCATTTCACCTGGGCACACACCTCGTTCGCCTCGACCTGGGACCCGATTAAGAGCATCAACGGCAGCGATCAGAACTTCTACGAGCCGGTCTATGACCGATTGCTGTTCGAGGAGCAGGACGGCACCGTCGTCCCGATGCTGGCGACGGAGTTCACCCCATCCGAGGACAATAAGAAGCTCACGTTGACTCTTCAGGAGGGCTTGAGCTTCTCCGACGGGACACCGTTCGACGCAGAAGCGGTCAAGTTCAACCTTGACCGTGTCCGCGGCGAAGGCAGCAACATCGCCGGCGAGCTGTACCAGGTCGAGTCGGTCAATATCATCGACCCCCTCACCATCGAACTCGAACTGTCCGGCGGTATCGGCTCCCTGCCGGTCGCGCTGGCCAACCGCGCCGGGATCATGGTCTCCCCCGAGGCCGCGAAGGCTGGCGACCTGGAGAGCACACCGGTCGGCATCGGCCCGTACGTGACCACCGATATTGCCCCGGGCGACAGCGTCGACTATGCACTCACCGAGGACTACTGGGACACGGACGCGCAGCGCGTCGCCACGATGACCTACAAGTACATGCCCGACGACCAGACCCGCCTGAACGCACTCAAGAGCGGAGAACTGGACGGCGCTCGGGTGAACGCTGACGAGATGGACATTCTCGCGGACGCCGGCCTGATTCCGCTGGTCGAGCCGAGTTCGCTGTTCATCTACTTCATGGTGAACGCCGGCATTGAGCCGTTCGACAATCCCGAGGTCCGCAAGGCGCTGAACATGGCTATCGACCGCGAGGCCATTTCCGAGGGACTGTACGACGGGTATTGCACCCCGCAGGTACAGCCCTTCCCCGAAGGCGGCGTTGGCTACAGCGAGAAGGTCGGCGACGGACTCGACGTCTACGGGTATGACCCGGAAGCCGCCAAGCAAATCCTCGAAGAGGAAGGCGTGACCGAACTGTCGGTAGCGACCGCCACCCCAAACGTGACGATCTACACGAAGTTGTCGGAAGTTCTGCAGAGCGAACTGAAGGACATCGGCATTGATCTCACGATCAACTCGGTTCCGCCGGCCGAAATGGTCCAGCAGTTCTCGGTTGACCAGGTCACCGAGACCTTCACCTCGACATCCACCGGCATCAACGACCCGGATGTCACGAATTCGCGCTATGTGAGCGCCGATTCGCTCTTCAACCCTGCGAACGTCGTTTACCCGGACCTGCAGGAGTACGGCGACGAAGGTGCCTCCACCTTTGACCCGGCCGAGCGTACCGCCGCGTACGAGAAGTACATGGACGCGTGGATGGAATCCCCGCCGCACCTCATGCCGATTTGCATGCTGCACCAGTCGATCGCAGTCGCCGACTACGTGTCCGGCGTCAGCGAGAAGGCCAACGGCTACCCGGATCTGCGTGGCGTGGCGGTCTCCAAGGAGTCCTAGCCGCACCACACGATAAGGCCGTCTATCGCATCGGCGGGTTCTAACGGTGGTCGCAACACCCAAGTTTCGGGAGGTTGCGACCACCGTGCCGTTTTCGCAGAAGTCCGCGTCGTTGCGGACATATGCCGTGTCATTGCGGACGCATGCCGCTCCGTAGCCAGCGATGTGCGATTGGCGCCCTCGCCCGCTAGTTCAGCAGCCCTGCGATCCCGGCGCGGTCACCATCGGGCTACGCCTGAATTGGACGCTCACCTCAGTTTTCAGTGGGATCAACGATCCGGACGTCGTCAACTCACGTTATGTCGCGCCGGATTCACTGTTCAATGCCGGCAGCACCGAGTACCCGGATCTGCAGAAATACGGCATAGCGGTCGCGTCAACGCTCGATCCAGCCGAGCGTATGCCAGCGTACGAGAAGAGTATGGACGCCAGGGTGGAGTCGTCGCCACATCTCCTTCCGGTGTGCACGATTCACATGGCTTCGGCGTACAACTCGAATGTCTCGGGAGTCGGCCAGAAGGCGAACGGCTACCCAGATCTGCGCGGGCGTGGCGTCGCCAAGGATTAGCACGACAGCGCTCACAGCGGCTGCGGATATCGGTGACGGCGAGCCTTCGGGGTGCCGCGCTGCGTCTAGCGTGAACCTGTGCGATCACTGTTAGGAAACAGGCGCGGATGACCCGACAGCGTCACAATAATGTAACAAGCGATCAATACAGTTGCTCGTGCTACGGGATTGGTCACACTCCTATCAGCCGCCCCGACGCGTGTGAGCGGGTCCCGAGAGGAGCCTGGATGAAACGAACTCCAAGACTCATGGTCGCGGCACTCGGCGCAAGCCTTGTGCTCGCAGCCTGTGGGGATGCACCGGAAAGTGAGACAGCCGCGGAAAGCGACTCGTTCGGCAACTCCATTGACCTCGTCGAAGGATATGACCCGGACGGGCACTTCGATTGGGCGTACGTCGCGTTCGCGTCAAGCTGGGACCCGATCCTGAGCATCAACGGCGGCGACCAGAACTTCTACGAACCCGTCTACGACCGGTTGCTCTACGAAGGCATCGACGGGGAACTGGAGCCAATGCTCGCCACCGAATTCACCCCCGCGGATGACGGCAAATCGCTCACACTCAAGCTCCGCGAAGGCCTGACATTCTCCGACGGCGAGCCGTTCAACGCCGAGGCTGTCAAATTCAACCTGGACCGGGCCCGCGGCGAGGACAGCAAGATCAACGGCGAGTTGTATCAGGTCACCTCGGTCGACATCGTTGATGACTACACTGTCACCCTGAATTTGTCCGGCAGCATCGGTTCGTTGCCCGTCGCGCTCGCCAACCGTGCCGGCATGATGGTCTCCCCTGCCGCCGCCAAGTCCGGCAAGTTGGACGCGGGCCCCGTCGGGATCGGCCCCTATACCGCCGCCGATATCGAGGCAGGCAACAAGGCCAACTACGAACTCACCCCGGACTACTGGGACACCGATGCGCAGCGGGTCAAGACGATGACCTACTACTACATGCCCGACGACCAGACCCGAATCAATGCGATGAAGTCGGGCGAACTGGACGGCATGACCGCACCAGCTACCGAACTGGACATTTGGCCGAGGAAGGGTTCACCCCGATCGTCCAGCCGAGTTCGCTAGTGCTCTACTTCGCGGTGAACACCTCGGTGGAGCCGTTCGGCGATCCCGAAGTGCGCAAGGCAATCAACTTGGCGATCAACCGCGAGGAGATCTCGCAAGGGTTGTACGACGGATACTGCACACCGCAGATCCAGCCATTCCCCGAGAGCAGCCCCGGCTACAGCGACAAGATCGGCGACGGGCTGGACATCTGGGGTTACGACCCCGATGAAGCGAAGAAGATTTTCGAGGAGGCCGGCGTCACCGAGCCGATCGAGGTCGCCACAGCTGCACCCAACGTCACGATCTACACCAAGTTCGCCGAGGTGCTGCAGGACCAACTCGCGGATGTGGGCATCAACGTTGAGATCCACTCGATTCCGCCGAGCGAGATGGTGCAGGAGTTCTCGATCGACAAGGTGACCGAGACGTTCACGACGATCTCCACCGGCATCAACGATCCGGATGTGATCAACTCTCGCTACATCGCGAAAACGTCACTGTTCAACCCCGGTAACACTGACTATCCCGACCTGACGAAGTACGGCAACGAGGGCGCCTCGACGTTCGATCCAGCCGAGCGCAAGGCGGCGTACGAGAAGTACATGGATGCCTGGGTGGAGACTCCGCCGCACATGATTCCGGTATGCATGGTGGAAGGCAATGCGGTCTTTGCCGACAACGTCTCGGGCGTGATCCAGCGGGCAAACGGCTACGTCTCACTGCGCGGCGTCGCTGTAGCAACGGAGTAGCACTGACGAATCGCAGAAGCGGGCCACCACTGGTGGCCCGCTTCTTGCGTACTTCCTGCGTCAACGCTGACGTGTCCAGCTATCCGAGGATGCGCACCTGCTCGGCCTGCGGACCCTTGTCCGACTGGGCAACCTCGAACTCAACCCGCTGCCCTTCGTCGAGAGCACGGTAGCCGTCCATTTGGATGGCCGAGTGATGGACGAAAACATCTTGGCCGCCATCCACGGCGATGAAGCCGAAGCCCTTTTCCGCGTTGAACCACTTCACGGTTCCCTGTGCCACATGCGCTCCTGTGTCCGTTTACTGCTCAGGCCCGCGGATTGCGGCACCAGGGTCTCGCTACGACCGCGCGCCACGATACCCACGATGCGTGGTCCTGCTCGTGGACAGGCGGTAACGAATCGGCAACGTCCCGATGACCCCTGATGGCTGATCTCATCCAGTGAGAGACATTCCATCGACCATCTGGACGCTACGGTACAATTTCGCCCAGCCGTTCAATCTTCAACAGATCGCTGCTTTCGGCTGTCCCTGAACATACAAGCGCCGGGCTCTCGAGATCCGATGAGCCCCCTCTGACCCATACGGAGAAACCCACAGTGACCAACGAAGCAAACTGGGCTTTTGAGACCAAGCAGGTCCACGCCGGCCAGATCGTAGACAGCCAGACGGGTGCCCGCGCGCTACCGATCTACCAGACCACCTCCTTCGTCTTCAAGGATGCCGACGAGGCCGCCAACCGCTTTGCGCTCAGCGATCTCGGGCCGATTTACACCCGGATCACCAACCCCACCCAGGAGGCGGTCGAGAACCGGATTGCCGCCCTTGAGGGTGGCGTTGGCGCGCTGATGCTGTCCTCCGGTCAGGCCGCTGAAACCCTCGCGATCATGAATATCGCGGAGGCCGGCGACCACGTGGTCGCGTCCGCCAACCTCTACGGCGGCACCTACAATCTGCTCAAGCACACCCTGCCGAAGTACGGCATCCAGGTCACCTTCGTCGAGGACGCCACCGACGCGCAGTCGTGGAAGGCAGCGGCGAACGAGAACACCAAGTTGTTCTTCGGCGAAACGATCGCTAACCCTTCCGGGGAGATCATCGACATCGAAGAGGTCGCCGCGGTGGCACACGAGGTCGGCGTACCGCTGATCCTGGACAACACCATCGCCACGCCGTACGTCCTCAACCCGATCAAGCATGGCGCGGACGTCGTCATCCACTCGGCGACTAAGTACCTCGGCGGACACGGCACCTCAATCGCCGGCGTCATCGTGGATGGTGGTTCGTTCGACTACGCCCAGTATCCCGAGCGCTTCCCGAACTACAACCAGCCCGACCCCTCGTATAACGGGCTAACCTACGCGAAGGATCTCGGCGTCGGCTCGGCGTTCGGCGCTAACCTGTCGTTCATCCTCAAGGCGCGCGTCACCTTGCTGCGCGATATGGGTCCGGCAGTGTCGCCGTTCAATGCATTCCTTATCTCACAAGGCATCGAAACGCTCAGCCTGCGCGTCGAGCGTCACCTGGAGAACACCCGCACGGTGGCCGAGTTCCTGCAGAACCATCCGCAGGTCGAGAAGGTCATCTGGTCGTCGCTGCCAGATTCCAAGTACTACGACCGCGCCCAGAAGTACACCCCGAAGGGTGCCGGTGCGGTGATCTCCTTCGAGATCGCCGGTGGCGTCGAGGCCGGCCGGAAGTTCGTCAGCGCGCTTGAGCTGCACAGCCACGTAGCCAACATCGGCGACGTCCGCTCGTTGGTGATCCACCCGGCCACCACGACCCACAGCCAGCTGTCTGCTGAGGACCTGGCTGCTGCTGGAGTCACGCCGGGTCAGGTGCGTCTGGCCGTTGGTATCGAGGGGATCGACGACATCATCGCCGACCTCGAGACCGGCTTCGCCGCCGCGAAATAACGTCCTGAACCTGCGGCTCTAGGCTGCGGCTAGTGGGATGAGGATCCTCAAGCGGGCGTAGCAGCAGTTGTGAGCGGGGTTGTCTCAGGAAAGCGCGAAAGTTCCCGCGCTTTCCTTGGGCAACCCCGCTTTGCGTTGCGGCACAGTAGCTCTGGCGCTCAGGACCGGAGGCGTTGCTCAACGTCAGCTGGGCGATCGAGCTCGGACCAGACGAAGCACTCAACCCGCTATCTCAGACGCTGAATCGCATCTTCGCGCTTCTTTTCGTTGGCCACTGACCTGCCCGTTTCATACTTCACCTCACCGTCGAACTCGGCGATCACGTTCGTGCCGCGCACGCGCAGATCGGTACGCGCCACGAAAGCGCCCTTCTTATCGCGCACAACGAACTGCGGTTCGACGTCCAAACCTGCACGTGCGGCGATCAACCGCAGCCGCGTTTCTCCCGCAGACTCCGCTCTGCCGTCGGCCGATCTGCGGACTCGCAGGTAAGCCTCGTCCTGCCGAGCGGTTCGAGCACCTGCGCGGCGCCGTACACCTTGCCCTTACCCAGCGACCCACGATTCAACGCGGCATCGGCAGCCGCCACTGCCGCATCGACACCAGCGCGACATGCACCACCAACGGACGGAAAACCAACGGTGCGCCGGTGTGGAAAACCGCCGGCGCAGTGGAAATCCGGTGCCGCGTCGGCAACCGTCCCGCTTTCCCACGCGTGCCGGAACGCGGTTTTCACGCAGAAAGCGCGAAACTAATCGCGCTTTCTACTCGCTACCGCGCTTTCGCCGAGCGGGATTTGCGACCTACCTCAAGAGGTGACGTCCTTGCGGCGGAAGTGCCAGAAAGCCAACCCGAAGAGCACCACCGAGTAGCCCAGCGACCAGGCGATACCGGTAGCCATATCGGCGGTGTCCGGCGGATCGCTCAACATGCCGATCCAGGCGAAGTTGTAAGTCGTCGGCAGTGCGTTCCGAAGGCTCTCCAACGCCTCGACCTGGCCCAGGATCGAGGACACGATCACGATGAACACCGTGCCACCGACCGCCGCCAACGGCGCATCTGTGCGCACCGACAAGTAAAACGCGAGCGCGCCGACCATCAGCAGGTTGACGATCATATAGCCGACCATCGCAGCCAGTCGCCACCACATGTCGCCAGTTTCAATCACCGTTCCGGCTGGCGACGCGACGGGATTCCAGCCATAAGCGATAGTTCCCGCCAGCAGCGACACCGTCACCAGCGTGAGTACAGCGAGCACGGACAGGAACAGTGCGACTTGCAGCTTGCGCCATAGCAAGACGGTCCGCGGCACTGGCGATGCCAACAGATAGCGCAGACTCCCCCACTGCGCCTCTACCGCGACGGTGTCACCGAAGAACAAGGCAAACACCACGACCAGGAAGAACCCCGTCGTCGCGAAAAACACCAGCAAGACGAAATTGAACCCACCGGCAGTCGCGACATCGAACAGGTTGATCCGACTACTCGGTCCGGTGTCTTCGGGCGAACCGAACGCGAACGCGGCGATCAACACCAGCGGCATCGCTGCCATCAACGCGAACACGCCGAGCGTGCGCCGCCGGCCAAGTTGGCGACGCACCTCAACCCAGAACCGCAATGAATGCCGGCGCTGATACCCGTGCGCGGTATCCGCATGCTCAGCTACCGAGGCCGCTGGCAACGATCCGCTCCCACTGGCCGACCGAGGCGCCTCGTCGGGCCTGTCGTTCGACTGCGACATCATTCATGACCTCCCACGAGCGCCAGGAACGCGTCCTCGAGATGCCTGCGCGGCATGATCTGCTCGACCTCGACGCCCGCCGCGACCAACGCCGCGACCACCTCGCCGGCGCGGACGCCGTCCAATTCGACAATGACCCGGCGACTCTCGGCCGCCACGACCTGCACGCCCGATAGATCGCGCAACGCAGCCGCCGCAGTCTGCCCATCGTTGGTGTCGATATCGATCTCACCACCGGCGCCGACCACATCGGCGACCGTGCCCGACGCGATCACCTTGCCAACGTTGACCACAACGACGTGCGAGCACGTCTGCTCTACTTCGGCCAACTGGTGGCTGGAGAGGAGCACCGATCGTCCGTCGACCGCGTACGACTGCAACACCTGGCGCATCTCGGCGATCTGCGGCGGATCGAGCCCGTTGGTCGGTTCATCCAGCACCAGCAGGTCAGGCAGGCCCAGCATGGCCTGGGCAATCGCGACGCGCTGCCGCATGCCCTGCGAATAGGTGCGCACCTTGCGATCGAGCCGGTCGCCGAGGCCGGCGATTTCGATGACCTCGTCGAAACGGGCGTCCTCGATCGGGCGGCCCGTCGCAGCCCAGTACAACGTCAGATTCTCTCGACCGCTGAGGTGTGGCATCAGTCCGACGCCTTCGACGAAACACCCCAACCGGCTGAGCACTGGCGCGCCCGGACGCACGCGGTGACCGAAGACCCGCAGCGAGCCGTCCGTGGGGTGGATCAGCCCCATCAACATCCGTAGGGTCGTCGTCTTCCCGGCGCCGTTGGGGCCCAGCAGGCCAACAACTTGACCCCGCTCAACCCGGAACGACACGTCCTTGACTGCGACAAAGCCGTCCTTGTACGCCTTGCGCAGACCGTCGGCGATCAGCGGAACGTTGTCCAAGTCTGGTTCGTGGTCGATCCGCTCGCCTTTGGTGCGCCGCGCTCGCAACACGAAGAGCGCCGCCAATCCAATCAGTACGGCGGCGCCAATACCGATCAGCAG
>JBKEDB010000039.1:0-13070 GCA_047975195.1 Cumulibacter sp.
CGGCGTACTCCACGACGATGCGCACCCCTACGTCCGCACCGCTAGTGCTACTCCAGGGTGACGGCAGCACCGCGGCAATCTGGACCAATCTAGCCGCCACGTGGACGCAGAACCGACCCATCACTGCGATCGACACGATTTGGGACGCCGGTCGCGGCCTTCAGCCGGCGCCGATCCCCGATGGGGCGCACGCCGCGGCGTGGCTCGCTGAGGTCGTCGACGGACTCGGGTACGACTGCTTTCACCTGCTCGGATACTCGTACGGAGCGTGGCTCGCACTCGAGTTCGCCTCGCGACATTCAGATCGCTTGCACACCTGCACCGCCATCGAACCTCCCGCGGCGATCGCGCCGATACCGCTAACTGCGTGGTGGCGGATCCTGAGGATGATCGTCGGCGGCGAGCGCGCGTTCCGCTCGTACCTCAGCTGGGTACGTGGCGGCGTTCTTCCCGACGCCGCGTCGCTCGAGCTATTGCTGTCCGCACAGCGCGATTTCACGCCTCGCGGCTCACCCCCACCACGAGCATTACGGAGCACGCGTGGAAACGGATCGAGCGTCCACTCACATTGGTGCTCGCCGGACGAAGCCGACTTCTTCCCCCCAGCGCCGCCGATCACGCAGCCGAGATGGCACCGACGGCCGAAATTCATTCCATCGACAACGCGAGCCACGCGGTGTTGATCGACAATGAACCCGCCATCGCCGCGATCGTTGAAGTTTTCCTCGCTAGGAGCGCGCCCCGATGAATGAGCGTGACGTACCGACCCGCCTCGTGGACGCTGCGATTGAGGTACTCGCATCGAGCACGTCAGTCGCGATGCCATTGCGCGCCGTCGCGACACATGCAGCAGTAACAACCGGGGCGATCCAGCACCACTTCGGCACCAAAAATTCACTCGTTCTTGCCGCGATGAAGCGGCATGGCGAGCAGGTCGTCGAACGACTCCAGCGACGGCGATCTTCGCGCGTCCCCACCCCTCGACAGGTGCTTCGCGCGATCGCGCAAGAACTCCTCCCGCTCGACGAGGAACGGCGAATCGAGGCGCAGGTCGCGCTTACATTCGAAAAACTAGCGACCAACGACCCCGATCTCGCGAGTCAGCACCGGGAACAGTACGACCTTCTGCTCGCGTTGTTGGCGCGGTACTCACCGACGGCGGATGATGCGGAGCTGCTCCTGTGCGCGCTCGGGGGTTTACGTTCGGATCTCCTACTCGAGCGGATAACCAGCGAACGCGCGAGCACCTTGGTCGACACGGTGCTCGACCGCCTCGGCGTGGAGTAACGCGAATTCACGCGTCAGCGCACGATGGTGTTTCGCGGGTCGTTCGCAGGCGCTAGACACAGATTCGCTGGGAGAGCTCAACGAGGCGGTTGGAGAATCCCCACTCGTTGTCGTACCAAGCGAACACCTTGACCTGGTCGTCGACAACCTGAGTTAGCGGTGCGTCGAATACGGCCGAGTGCGGGTTGCCCACAATGTCCGCGGAGACGAGCGGTGCTTCGGAGTAAGCGAGGTACGGCGACAGCTGCGCGCTGGCGGCCGCAGCCCGAAAAGCGGCGTTGATTTCGTCGACGGAGGCCGGTCGGGTGAGTTTGGCGGTCAGGTCGGTGATCGAGCCGACCGGCACCGGAACACGCAGCGACATTGCGGTGAGTTTGCCGTCGAGTTCGGGAATGATGCGGCCGATCGTGCGTGCAGCACCCGAGGATGTCGGAATCGTGGACAGCGCGGCGGCGCGGGCTCTACGCGGATCCTTGTGTGGGGCGTCATGGAGCCGTTGATCGCTGGTGTAGGCGTGAATCGTCGTCATCATCCCCGATTCGACACCGAACGCTTCGTGCAGGACTTTCACCATCGGCGCGAGGCAGTTCGTGGTGCATGAGCCATTGGAGAAGATGTCCGCGCCCGGATCAACGTCCGCGTCGTTAACGCCCAGCACGAGCGACGGAACCTCGCCGTCCGCGGGCGCGGAGATGACTACTTTGCGCGCGCCAGCACGTACGTGTGCCCCGGCGCTCTCGGCATCGGTGAAATGTCCGGTCGACTCGATGACGACATCGACACCTACTTCGCCCCATCCGATGCGTTCGGGGTCACGTTCCGTACTCACCCGAATCCGGGAGTCACCGAGGAGAATCGCGTCGCCCTCCACCCGCACGCCGTCGAGGTGCCCCGACAGCGAGTCCCATGCCAGCAGGGACGCGAGAGTTGCCGGGTCGGCGATGTCATTGATGGCGACGATGTCGACGTCCGCACCACTGCGCAACGCCGCGCGCACATAGCTGCGACCTATTCGGCCAAATCCGTTGATTCCGATACGAACTGTCATAGATCTCTTCCTTCTCGATTGGACGATCGCTAGGCGGTACTGGCGGAGGCTGCGTCGAGCAGCGAGATCGCTCCCCGTATCGCGGCGTCCATCGGGTCTTGCTCGCCTTTCGCTCTGGCGAGCACGTAGCCGCCTTGGATGACGGCGGCCAGCGTGCGGGCCAGGTCGGCCGGGACGACCGAGGCCGGGAGCTCGCCGGCTCGCACTGCCTTAGAGATGCTCGCTTCCCAGCGAGCGAGCATGGTGTCGAAGGCGTCGGCGACGATCGCGAGGAGTTCGGGGTCGGTGACGACTTGCGGGTCTTGCGTCATTCGTCCGACCCGGCACCCCAGCAGGCCGTGTCGCGGGACGGCGAGGTAGCGCTTGAGCCCCGACAATGGCGAGGCCTCGCTATCCAACACCGCCGAAGCAGCCTTGAGGTCGTTCGCGACAGACGACAATGCCTCGACGGCCAGTTCGTGCTTGCCAGAGAAATGGTGGTACATACTGCCCTGGCCAACACCGGCGCGAGCCATCACGTCACGCGGACTGGTCGCGGCGTACCCCCGCTCCCACAGCAATTCCGCCATCGCGTCGGTTAGTCGATCTCGCGAACTCATGCGACGACTGTAACAACTAGTATGTACAACCCGATCGCCAACTGCCGCATAACGACGGCGGCGCGAGTTCGTACATTCCGCCTCGAAACCGGATCAGCAGAAGGAACCTCGCGGCGCCAAAAACTGAAAGGGATTCATAAATATCTGTTAGGGTTGCCTTGCTTAAGTATCTGGTCCGGCTGTTTTATCTGAGGAGACACGTTGGCGATCACGCAAGCCCCGACTGAAGATCGCGCTGCCGGCGACGCGAAGAGCGATTTGAAGGCTCAGCAGCGCGCCGACGCGCGCGCACTGAAAAAATTACTGCACCCGGTAGCTGCCAGCCTCACGATCGGCCGCCTCCTCGCCGTACTCTCTGGCGCACTGGCGGTAGTGCCCTACGTCGCGTTGGTGAAGATCGGCGCCCTGCTCCTCGAGGCCCACCGCGAGGGAGTCGGCGTAGACGGCACGCAGGTGGCGCTCTGGATACGCGTCTTACTCATCGCGTTCGGTGTCCGACTGCTGGTCTACCTCGTCGCGCTGCTGATCACTCACCTGGCCGACATTAGGCTCGGCCACATCATCCGACGACGGATGATCCAGCGCTTCTCATCCACTCGACTCACCTGGTTCACCACGACCAACTCCGGCCGGGTGCGCAAGGCGCTCCAGGACGACATCGGCACCGTGCACCATCTCATCGCGCACCAGCCCGTTGACGGAACCGTGGCCGTCGTGATGCCTCTCGCGCTGATGATTTACGCGTTCACCATCGACTGGCGCCTCGGCCTGCTCGCGATCGCGACCGTTCCGCTGTATATGGCGGCGATGGCGCTCAGCATGCGCGGCATGGGTGAGAAGACGGTCGAGATGGATCAGCGGCTCGGCGTCGTCTCTGCCCGAATGGTCGAGTTCGTCACCGGGATCACCGTGGTCAAGGCATTCGGCCGAGTCGGCCGCGCGCACCGCGCATACCAGGATTCTGCAGAGGAGTTTCAGCGGTTCTACTACGACTGGGTGCGTCCACTGATCACGGTAAGCGCGTTAGGTTCCTCTCTGCTCGCGGTGCCACTGATCCTGCTCATCAACATCGGTGGCGGCGCCTGGCTAGTAAACATCGGTGAAGTGACGGCAGCAGACGTGCTCGCCACCTCATTGATCGCCTTGCTCGTTCCGTACGGACTCGAAGTAATGATGGGCTCGATGTGGTCGGCGCAGTTGGCCGGCGCTGCAGCCACCCGAATCAACGGTCTGTTGCAGACTCCCACGCTCAACGATGACGGCATCCGAATCGAGCCGACCGGTCACGATGTCGTCTTCGATGGGGTTTGCTATTCGTACGGCGAAAGCGAGGACGCCGAACTCGCACTCGATGACGTTTCATTCACTTTGCGTGAGGGAACCGTGACTGCGCTAATCGGGCCCTCCGGGTCTGGCAAGTCGACCATCGCCACCTTGCTCGCGCGCTTCGACGATCCTCGCTCAGGGGAGGTCCGGATCGGCCAAGCACCAGTCAAACACATCGAGAATCTCTATCGACATGTTGGCTTCGTACTCCAAGATCCGCAGCTGCCGTCGATCAGCATCCGGGACAACATCGCCCTCGGGCGTCCTGAGGCAACGGACGAACAGGTCCGATCTGCGGCACGCACAGCGCGAGTGCTCGAGGAGATTGAGGCGCTGCCCAACGGATTCGACACTATCTACGGCGCCGAGAGTGGGCTCTCGGGCGGACAGGCACAGCGGATCGCGATCGCCCGGGCGATTCTCGTCGACCCGCCTGTACTCATCCTCGATGAAGCAACGGCACTCACCGACCCCGAGTCACAGCATCAAATCCACCAGGCGCTCTCTGATCTCGTGCGCGGCAAAACCGTGCTCCTTATCGCGCACCGACCCGAAGTGATTCGCGGCGTCGACCAAATCGTCCTGGTCGAGCACGGCAGAGTCATCGCGACCGGGGACCACGAACAACTACTGACGGAGCCCGGCTATGCCCGGCTCTGGGAATCGACCACCAGCACGCTCGGAGTCCAATCGTGAGTCTTCCGCTACTCGACATCGTCCCGCGCATGAAGCGCATGATCTCCGCACCCGAGGCGATCTTCCCTGCCACGATTCTCGCCGCAATCAGCGGCGTCTTCGAAGGCTTCGCACTGGCAGCACTACTGCCCGCGATTAGCTCGCTAGCCTCCGATGACCCGGTCTGGGGCATGACTGTGGGCGGCTGGCTATGGGTGTTCGCGATCCTCGCCGTACTCAGCTTCGGACTCAACTACTGGCAGAACAAACGCACCTATGGCATTGCCCTAGACTTCCTACACAGCATCCATCGACTGATCGGCGATCAGGTCTCCAAACAGCCGCTCGGTTGGTTCGCCCGCCCGCTGTCGGGGCGACTATCGCGGATGGTCTCCACCGAACTCATGCAGGCCGGCGAAATCTACGCCCACATGTTCGGTCCGTTGGTCTCGCGCACCTGCTCCGCCGTTGTGGTGGCGATCGCGGCCTGGCTCTGGGATCCACTGCTCGGTCTCACGCTGACGATTTCTGCGCCTGTCTTCGTTGTGATCACGCTGCTGTCCACAGCCATCCTGCGGCGCGGTCGGTCCCTGCACGAACCCGAAGAGGTTAAGCTCGCCGACCGTATCGTCGAATACGCCCAGTGTCAGGGAGCGCTGCGCTCGTGCGGGCAGAGCGAGGGTTTCGCCCCTCTTGAGGACGCGCTCGAGAGCACCTACCACGCGAAGACGCGCGCGCAGTGGATTGAGACGGCTGGCATGGTGCTCAGCGGCATGATCACACAGGGTGTGATCGTTGCGCTGATCACGATCACCGGATCGCTCGCCGTGGCCGATTCGCTAGAGCCGATTCCCGCACTGGCCTTCATCGGCCTCGCATTGCGGTTTACCACGACGCTCTCGACTATCACTGAGGGCGCGATGAGCCTCGAATCGCGACGTCCGCTGCTCGATGCGATTGATGAGGTCTTAACCGCTGAGCCGTTACCGGAACCCCCGGCGCCCAGCGACCTGCCGGTACCGGGGTCGATCGAACTCGAAGACGTCACCTTTGCCTACACGCCTGGATCCCAACCGGTGCTCGATCGGGTTTCGCTGTCAGTGCCCGCGGGGTCGATGGTCGCGCTCGTGGGACCGTCAGGAAGCGGGAAGTCGACAATCGCGCGCCTCGTCAGCCGTTTCTACGATGCGGATGCCGGCACAGTGAGGGTCGGCGGGCGCGCGGTGGAAGGGCAAACGGCTGAGCAGTTGATGGGGCAACTGTCGATGGTGTTCCAGGATGTTTACCTCTTCGATGACACGCTCGAAGCAAACGTCGCCGTCGGTCGTGAGGACGCAAGCCCGCAGGAGATCCGTGCGGCAGCCGACCTCGCCGGAGTCACTGAGATCGCTGAGCGTCTGCCTGACGGCTGGGAGTCGCGGGTCGGCGAGGGCGGGCGCGCATTGTCCGGCGGTGAACGTCAGCGGGTCGCTATCGCGCGGGCACTGCTCAAGCAGTCACCGATCGTTCTGCTCGACGAGGCCACGTCCGCCCTCGACGTCGAGAATGAGGCGAATATCGTCGCCGCGGTCGAACGGCTCCGCACGCAGGCAACAGTGCTGATCATCGCGCACCGCCTCGACACCATCGCTGCGGCCGATCAGATCATCGCGCTCGATGACGCCGGTGGTGTGCAGGCGCAGGGCACGCACGACGAGTTGCTCGCTGCGGGCGGCACCTACGCGCAGTTCTGGGACCGTTTGCATCAGGCGCAGGGGTGGCAACTGACGACGTCTGGGAGCGGTGGCAACCACGATGGGTGAATCCAGACCGGCGTCACGCAGCTTCCGGGTTCGTGTCGCTCGCAAGGTCGGACGCAAACCGGCGTTCACCGCGGACGATGCCATCGCCGCAGCGGTGACCACCGGCATCGACCGATTCACGATGTCCGCAGTCGCCGAGAAACTCGACGTGGTTCCCGCCGCCCCGTACCGGCTCTTTCCGTCGCGCGAAGACCTCATGGTGGCCTGCCTTGATGCGGCTGGGGCGACCATCACGCTGCCTGAACCCGGAGCATCCTGGCGCTCAGTACTGCGGCTCTGGGCAGATGAGTGCTGGCGTCTGTGCGAGGAGTACCCGGGGCTGGAACGCGTCCTTTATACCTATCCTGCCGCGCCGACTCGAATCGAACACGTCTTCCGGGCGTACGCCGAACATCTCGCGGCCGCGGGCAAGACGCTGCGGCAGATCATGTTTGCCCTCGATTTCATCGGCGACACCGTTTTCGCGTCCCACCTCGGGGTCGAGTCGATGCGAATGGTGCAGCAGGACGGGCGAACCGGACTGGAGGCGATTCGCGACGCGGTCGGGGATTCGGACGGCGTCCTCCAACCCGAGCCGTCGTGGACCGATCGCAAAGCGATGGACGCCAAAGTCGAGTTCATCCTGACTGGGCTCGAAAAGCACTGGCCAGAAATCTGAGTCTGCCGAAAGCCTCGTCATGACCGAGGGACACATGTGGCCGCTGCTCGCGGCCCTCACCGCCGCTGGCGTGCCCCGGCGCCGTCGCGCAGCCGCGATCGTTGGCCCAACGGGTAGACAGGATTGTGTGCCTTCGTTGGAGATCGGCTGTTCAGCAGGCTAACCAGCCCGCAGCGCGAGCACGGTAGTGAGCGAGTCATCAGGTTGCACTGTGTGTTCGGGTTGCCAACCGCGAGAGCGCCCGTACTCGGCGGCCGATTCGAGTTGTCGCTCAGAAAGTTCGATAAGTAGGAGCCCGCCCGGTGCGATGTGTTCGGCGGCTTCGCGGATGAGTGCCCTGATCCAGTCCAGTCCGTCAACGCCGCCGCACAGCGCACTGAGTGGTTCGTAGTCTCGCGCTTCCCGCGGAAGCAGTCCAAGATCACCGTCCGGCACGTAAGGCGGCACGGCGGCGATCACATCGACTCCGTGGCGATAGGTCTCCGGGATTCCGTTGAGCACATTCGATTGGCATACAGCTCCGCGATCGCCAAGGTTACTGGAGGAGCAACGAAGCGCCCTCTGGTCCCGATCGCACGCGAGCACGCGCACATCGCGAAGGTTGTCACTCACTGCCGCCGCGAGTGGCGCGACACCTGCGAATGCCTCGACAAACGTCCTCGTCCGCTCGGCCGGGATTCGACGTAGTTCGCCGAGGGCGCGATCGAGGAGGTGCAGTGTGCGCTGGCGCGGAACGAACACTCCGGCGCTCACCGAAAGACGCAGGCCCGCGAACTCTACCCATCCGAGCAATTGTTCCAGCGGTGTGCCGTGCGCCCGAGCGGTCGCGAGTTGATCAAGATAAGTGGGGTCGCTATTAGCGGCGGCGATGAGGAGGGTGGCCTCCTGTTCGGCAAAAACGCACCCAGCAGCGCGTAATCGAGTTACTAGTGTGTCGCGCACGGCGACTTCAGGCTTGTCGTTGTTCGAAATTTGCGCGATGAGAGTGCGATAGACGGATCAGCTGCGGATTCCATGGTCGTGCCTTTCGGGAGAGCGAACATGGCGCTCCCGGGACGACTTATCGCCCGACCGTAACCCCAGCGGGGAGCACCCAGGTCGTTGCGTGCACGGGTACCACCTCCATCGAATCGTCCGGACGGTAAGGAAATCTTAGCCGACTAGCTCGCGATGATCACGACATATTCGGACCACCACGATCGTCGCCGCAGCCCGCGACTGACGGTGATCCGCTACGTGTCCGATTCCGTCGCTGTCGGCGGGAATCCCGCGGATCCCCAGGTGTCGTCGAGCTGACGCGCCGGTGCCGCACAATTGCCAGGATGATCGTGGCGATGCCGAGCAGGGCAACTACGGCGTTCGCCGCAGTGAGCGCGATGGACTCACCGACGGCAGCGCCGTCGAGATGTGCGACGTGGTAGAAGAAGTGCGGCACGGCGAAGATGGAGAAGGCCAACACCGCAGGGACGACGAAGTGCGTCTTCGGCTTGATGAGGGCGATTCCCAGCAGGAGCGCGATCCCCAGTGTTGCCCCACCGAAGTCCCGGGCGTAGTGCTCGCTGAACGGCGGGGTCAGGTCAACCGTTGGAAAGTAGCGATAGAACGTCTCGGGAGAAAAGGCGTTCCACGCACTGACGACGAGTTCGTCGAGGAACAAGATAGCGAGTCCGATACGGATGAATACGGTCATTGGAGTGCTCCCTCACGTCGGGTAGGTGGGTCAGCGTGCTCGTCCCGCCATGCGCGGGTCGTGTAAATCTGACCGCGTAGCGCATGCGTTCGTGAGGACGCCGCAGCACCTCACATTGCGCGGTGCTGCCCGGTCGTCACTGATGAGACCCGAACTCACCGCACCCGTGTCAGCGTCGGCGAGACTCACCCTCTGATCCGACTCTCGGCGGCCCCGGTCTCACCAGCAACGCGACAGCGCGTCGCGTTCATGACCGGACGACACAGGGTCGTCCAGAACGGAACATCGGACATGGCTGAATCTGCCTCGAACATGCAAGTACTGGGTCAGGCCAACCTCGATGAGGAGTTTGGCCCATCGAACGTGCTGACAGTGACAATCGAGCTGGACCCCGGGTCGGCCGGTTCACCGCCGCATCGGCACTCCGGTCCGGTGTTCGGCTACCTCATTGAAGGCGAACTCGTCTTCGAGATCGAGGGTGAACCCGAACGCGTGATCCGCGCAGGAGAGGCGTTCTGGGAGCGCGGTGGGGACGTCATTCACTACCAGGCCGCGAACAACCTCACCGACGCCCGCACCGTTTTCCTCGCCGTCCTGGTCTGTGCGCCGGATCAGGAAATACTCACGTATGTAAGTGCGGACGAGCTGGCGCAACGGTCACACCTGCGGCATCCGCGTACGTGACCGACTGGGTGTGAGCGCGGACGATCCGCGCTCGCACCCGTCACTCGTATCGCGGGAAGCCTGCGCGCCAGGTCTGATACGTCGGCATCCACCCGGCGGCGCGGGCTTTCTTGTTCGAGGCGCCGCGGCCCAGCGGCGCGCCTACTGGCAGATCCGCGATCGCCGGCGCAGGAGCGCCGAGTCCAGCGGCATATACGGGTAGCCATTCGGTGGCGGGCGCCGGCTCGTCATCGACGATGTTGTACGACCCATCCGGCCAGTCAATGGCCTGAACGGTCGCCGCGACCACGTCATCAACGTGCACGAACGAGGTGATCGCTCGCGTTGCCGGAATCAGACCTGCGGTGACTGCGTTGGCCATGCGTGCACCCGGTGCGTACCAGGTGCCTGGTCCGTAGAGCATGCCGTAGCGAAGCACCGTCGAGCGCGGAAGGCGACGTACGACGCCTTCCATGGCCTCGATCGGCGAACCGGCTTGGATCGGGTCGTCCTCGACGGCTGGCGCGCGGCCATCTTCGTACGCCCACGCGATGCTTTGCACGATCATGCGCTCAACGCCTGCCGATGCCGTCGCGGCGACCAGGTTAGCCGTGCCAGCGCGACGCAGTCGCGCGTTGGCCTCGGTGTCGAAATCGCTCAGATCGGTCAGCTCGTGAAGGACAAGGTCGGGTGCAGCCTCGGCCACGGCTGCGGTCAGCGCCGGAGCGTCGTACACGTCAACTACGACGGGACGTGCGCCTCGATCGCTGAGATAGTCGATGTTCGTTACGCGACGCGTTGTGGCGGTGACCTGATGGCCCGCCTCGGTCAGCACCGGTATCAGTCGGCTTCCGATCACACCGGAGCCGCCCGCAAGGAAGATGCGCATTGATTGTCCTTTCTTGTATGAACTCGTTAGGGCCAGGCGACGTGGCCTCTCAAGGAACCGAGCGTCAGCGGGTCTGCGCGGCGAGCCAATCGTCGAAGCTCTGAAGTCCCAGCCGCGTCCCGGAGTTCGGCAGCAGGGAGCCGTCTCGCATGCCGCGGCCCCAGGCTCCGGGGATCGGAAACTCGATGACGGGCCGGCGATGGCCCGTGGCGGCGAGATATCGCCGTACCAACTCGGCCATCGTCTCCTCCCGTGGTCCGGCGAGATCGGGCTCGATCCCGCGGGGATCGCCACAGGCGATCGCGACGAGTTCGGCAGCGGCCTCGGCGGCTGCGATCGGTCGGGACCGCATTTTCGGCACGCCCTGCAACGGACCGAGTCTGCCGTGACTGATGAGTTGCGTGACGAACTCGTGGAATTGCGTCGTACGCAGCATCGACCAACCACCCGGTTCCGCCCGCAGGATCGCCTCCTGGGCAGCCTTGCCCGCGTAGTAGTTCGCGTTCACCTTCGCTGCACCGATGATGGAGATCGCGACATGATGGGGAACGCCCACAGCGCGTTCAGCATCAAGCAAGTTTCGAGTCACCGTGGTGAAGAAGTTGATGGACTGCTTGGTCGCGGTACTACGCGTTGCGGACGCGTCGATGACAGCCGCCGCGCCCTGTAGTGCGTCTGTAATGCCGGATCCGGTGATGAGGTCAGCTCCGGACGCTCGACTGATCGGCACCGGCTCATGGCCCGCGGCGCAAACCGCCGTGATCACCCGCGTTCCCAGGGTTCCGGTTGCGCCGGCGACGACGATCTTCATCGTGACCTCCGCGGGATTTCGATGCTCGTGGCGATCGAGCGATAATGCATGTGAGGCAATGCGTTCATACCCTCCACGACAGCGCAGGCAACCGCGATGTGAGGTCGCTGGCTCACAAATCCCGCAGCAGCCCGGTCAGATAGGTGAAAGGAGGACGCGATGGGCACCGAAGAATCTGACGCGCTGAATGCAGAGGTGTTGAGCGAGCGGCGGTATCTGGTCTCCTTGGCGTTCCGAATGCTCGGCACGGTTGCCGAGGCCGAGGACGCGGCGCAGGAGACGTACATCCGCTGGTACCGGCTCAGTCCGGAAGAACGCGACGCGATCGAAGTGCCGCGCGCCTGGCTGACCCGAGTCGCCAGCCGGGTCTGTCTCAATGTTCTCGACTCCGCGCGACGCAGGCGCGAGCGATACGTCGGCCCATGGCTGCCAGAACCGGTACCGGCGTACGCGTTTGCAGTTTCGGCGACCGCAGCCGAAGACCCATTCGAGCACGCCACGCTCGACGAGTCGGTGAGCACTGCGCTGCTGGTGGTGCTGGAAGCTATGACACCGGCTGAACGAGTCTCCTTCGTGTTGCACGACGTGCTCGCGATGCCCTTCGACGAAATCGCCGAGATCGTGGGGCGCTCCTCTGCAGCGTGCCGACAACTCGCTACCTCCGCTCGGCGCCGTGTACAGCAGGACCGCAGTCGTCACGTATCGCGCGCCGAACATGACGACGCGGTCAAGGCCTTCGCTGCCGCCGCGCGCGCCGGCGACATTGCCCGTCTCATCGCCGTCCTGGACCCGAACGTTGTTCTGCGCTCCGATGGCGGCGGCATCGTGACTGCGGCGCGCAACCCTGTTGTCGGCGCCGATAAGGTAGCTCGATTCCTGTTCGGTGCGCTGCGGAAGAATCCGGATGCCGTCGTCCTGGACCAAGAGACACCCGACGGGCTCGGGTTCGCGCTCTGGGACGAGGGTCGCATCATCGGCGTCGTCACCCTCGATGTCGCCGCTGGCCGCGTGTCCGACGTGCGACTGATGATGAACCCCGACAAACTCACACTCTGGAACTAACCGCCTACCAACGCAGTGATCACATCAAGCGTGTTCGATAACGTTCGATCTTGGCTTCGTCGGGACCGGCGTGGCCGGTGACTGGTTCGCCTGCGAGCAGCGCCAACAGGTCCTCGAAGCAGGTGTCCCAACCAGCAGCGGTGCGCGGCATCCAGTCCGGATCGATGACCGTATTGCTCAAGCGGAGAATGCTGCCCTCGCCATCGGGCTCCACGGTCCACCGCAAGCGCTCCCCTGACCATTCATAGGCCAGCGCATGCGGCGGATCGAACTCAGTCACCAGCAAGACCTCGGGCTCTTCGCCGTCGAAGTGGAACGAGATACGACCGCCTTCGCGAGGTTCGAGCTCGACTCGGCATGGGAACCACTGACCGAGTTCCTCTGGCTGGGTGATCGCCTGCCACACTCGTGCGGCGGCATGGGGCAGGCGCCGTTCCAGCAGCAGCGCAGGGCCATCTGGATTGCTGCGGTCGACGGTGGCTTCGGTGCTCATCGGTTCTCCTTGGTCGGGTTCTCATCGAGGTGACGCGCGAGCGCATCGATCGCGGTGGTCCACTTAC
>JBKEDB010000056.1:0-11431 GCA_047975195.1 Cumulibacter sp.
AACCGATGTGGTAGTACAACGCGCCGCCGCGTAAACCAACTTTCTCGGCAATATCGGAGATCCCGGTGCCGTGGTACCCATCCTTCGCAAATAGCGTCGTTGCGCCGTCGATGATCCGGTCACGGGTCTCCGCCGTCGTACGGCGCGTAGTCCCGCCCTGCTCCCGAACCATCCTGGCCCCTTTTCTCGCCTTTTACGTATCGACCGATACTTAAGCGTACGTGGCGCAGGGCGATTCGGAAGCATTTCAACTCACCTCACACTGTGGTCAGCGCCTCGCTGCCGCGGTCAGCGGGCGTCCCCAGCGCCAAGATCAACAGCACATACAGCCCGGCTGCCACGTCGCCAAGCACCCCTAGCCAGACGCTGACTCCACCCACGCCGCCCCATCCCACGTATGCGCCCCAGCCGAGGTAAAGCAGTGGTTGCAGCGGCATGACCAGCAGCACGCCGAGCCATCCGACGTCAAATCCGCGGTAGAGCGGATAGGCGGCAACGACGAGTACGAGCCCTCCGACCAACTGAATCCACGTGACTTCGGGGACCGGGATCGGCGCTATCAACGACATTCCCTGCGCCCCGCTCAGGAACATCAGGCCGCCCGCGATCATCGCCGCCCACGCCGCGCCGCGTCCGATCGGGCGCTCCCCGATCCATGCCCAGCGCCGCATTGAGGGGAGCGTCAGCGCTGCGGTACCAAGCGCTCCAACACACGCCAGGAAGATACTCATTCCTGGCTGCCTGTCCCCCAAGAATCTGAGATTGGCCGCGAGGATCAGTAGGTGAAATCCGATCCCCGCCCATCGGGCAGATGCGAGACCGCGCCACAGCGCCGCCGACAGATGGATTGCGCAGCCGACTCCGAATAGCCCGGCCATCCAGAACGCTGCGGAATTATCGAACGGGCTAATGCCACCGATCATCGTGGTGAGGATCGCGAACAACGCGGGCGCTGGTACCGCGAGGCCCGCGATGGCGATGCCGGTGATCGCGAGCCCCACGGGCGCCGGCGGCCACAGCCGCGGTCGCGGTCGCGGTCGCGGTCGCGGTCGAGCGGGCGCATACGGGAAGTGAGGGTTCACGGTCATGCATGCGAACCTGCCAGAGCCGAATGGGCATTTCGGAGTTATCCACAGGTTCGGTTGCGCCAATGACAACCTGCGACGTCTCCCCGCGCTCGGGGTCGTGCCCTCACGTAGTCGTCGTCCGATCGAGTAGTCGACGACCGGTTAGGGTGCGAAACGACGCGCTCGCCGACGACCGCATTCGAGGCCGTCGACGAGCGGTTGGGGTTAGACGACGCCTTCGTCGACGAGTTGCTGTACATCACTCGGTGACATTCCCAGATGCTTCTGGAGCACCTCGGCAGTGTCTTCGCCATAGTTGGGCCCAGTGCGCTGCCTATGACCGCCGGCATGCGTGGGAGTTTCGCTCATCAGCACAGGGATCTGCTTCACCGGCCAGATCCCGTTCTCGGTCTGGGGCAGATCGATCAGCCACTCGCGATGCGCCAACTGCGGGTCAGTCTCGACGCGGTCCTGCGCGTTCTGCGCGACACCGGCCGGGACGCCGACGGCCTGCAGGGCATCCATCAGCGCGTATCGCTCCCGGCCATCGGTAGCCGAGTTCACCAGCGCATCCAACGCATCCTGATTGTGCAGACGCAACTGCAACGTGGCGAACCGGTCATCTTCCAGCCACTCCGGATGACCAAGCACCTCTGCTGCGGAACGCCACTGCTCGTCGCTGAAGCACGCAATGGCAATCCAGCGATCCGTCCCCCCGGTGCGGTACATCCCGTGCGGCGCGGCCGGTTTGTCGATCGAACGATTGCCCCGACGCTGCCAGGCACGCCCGTTCGCGCTGTAATCCAGGAAGGCCGTCCCTGCCAGGTACATCCCGGTCTCCACCTGCGAAGCGTCGATGTGGCAGCCCTCGCCCGTCACGTCACGCCGGTACAGACCCGCCAGGATCGCGGTCGTCGCGTTGTACGCGCCGAACCAATCCAGATAGCTGTACCCGATACCGGCCGGCGGCCACGGCGACGGCAATCCGGACATCTCCGTCAAACCTGAGAACGCCTGCGCAGTCGGGCCGAACGCTTTCGCCCGGTCGTACGTACCTCGCTCGCCGAGCCCCGATTGCTGGACATAGACGACATCTGGGTTCAGCTCGCTGAGGCGGTCGTAACCCAGCCCCATTCGCTTCATCGTGCCGGGCGAGTACCCCTCGATCACGACGTCCGCCTCGCGGATCAGATCCTCGAGAATCTTCTTGCCGCGCGGATCCTTCAGATTCAGCGACATCGCGGACTTGCCGGTATTGATCTCCATGAAGTTCGCCGACTGGTTCACCGTCGTCATCGGCGGCGGCGTCATCGGCTCGGTCGCCGAATCCCGCTCGGTGCGGCCGCCGGTCGGGTAAGTGACCTCGGTAAAGCGCATCCCGTCCAGGCGCGACTCGTGCTCAACCTTGATCACCTCGGCCCCCATCGCGGCCAAGAACTTCCCTGCACCGGCTGAGGCAAGCATCCAACTCAGGTCAACGACCTTCAGCCCCGTCATCGCGTATGGCTTGCCGTACGGCGAAACTGCGTCGTTGTCGACTCCACGCTCAATCTGCCGCACGGCATCGCGTGCGACCCATTCCCGCAGGACCTCATCGTTGTGTTCGCCGACCATCGGCGCCCGCGGCCCCGTGACCCAATCGACCTGCTCGGAGACCCAGCGCGCGCCGATATCGGTGAACTCGGCATCGAGCTCCGGGTACTTCACCTGGGTGAAGGTGCCGCGCTTGCGCCAGTGCTCGTCATCAAGGTTCTCCTCCGGCAATCGCACCGGCGCCCAGGTCTGTCCGGCCTCGACCATCTCGCGCCAGAACCCGCTGTCGAAGGCAAAGCGTGCGACGAGCTTGTCCATCACCGCCGCGATGTACTCGCGCTTGGCGATGCGGTAGTCCGGGTCATCCCATTCGGGCCCCTCGAGTTCACCCTGCATTCCGTGCCGACGCAACGCCCCGATATCCCCCGGCCAGCTCGGCGGGAAGTTGCGTACGTAGGTCACGTACGGCAGTAGGTAACGACCGTCCTTGGTGAGGCTGAGCGATTTCGGTGTTGTCACCGGCGACGAGTGTCGACCGGTCTGCCGATGGTGCGGACGGCGTAGTGCCAGCCAGTTCGGTAGGTCGAGCTCGGTGCACACCGCATTCGCCTGATGGACCGCACAGGAGAGGTGTTGCCCCCGCCCGGTGCTCAACCGGTAATAGAGCGCGCCGAGTACGGCGATGACTCCTTGCTCTCCCGCGACGTGGTACGCCTGCCACATCTGCGGCGCCATCGGCGGGGTGTCATATGTGCCGTCGGGCTCGGGATCGTACCCGCAGTTCATCGCCATTCCGCCGAGGGCGAGATGCACTAAGTCACTGCCGACGTAGTCTGCCCATGGCCCGTCGTCCCCGAACGGGGAGATACGCAGGTAGACGAGTTCGGGGTTGGTGCGCGAGAGATCCTGGTAGCCAAGGTTACGGTCGGCCAGGTAGTTGCCCGGACGCGCATCGATCACGACATCGGCGACCGCAGCGAGCTGTGCGAATTGGCGCTGGCCATCTTCGGAGTCCAGATCAAACGTCACCGAACGCTTCGCGAGGTTGTAGTGCCAGAAATAGAGGCTGCGGTTCGGATCGGGATCATCCTGATAGAACGGGCCGTATGCGCGGGTCTCTTCGCCGCTGATCGGCTCGACCTTGACGACGTCTGCGCCGAGCCCCGCCAACAACTTTCCGGCGTACTCACCGAGCTCATTCGCTACTTCAAGCACCCTCAGTCCGCGAAGGTACGTATCCAACTTCGAGCCCGCCTCAGCCATTCGTGTATTCCCTCTCTATGTCAACCAGCACAGTGAGACGACCATAGGGTGACCGCACTGTCAACTCGACACCAGCGCTGTTGGGGCATTCCGGCACCTGATTCAAACCTGCAGACCAATGCAGTCACACCTACCCGCCCCATATACCCCTCGGAGGTATAGTGGCGCACGTGCTTCGACGTCCCCGCATGCGCGCCACTCTGCTCCTGTTGGGGCTGCTTGTCGGAATATTAGCCATGCATGGCGCGGCGGCGGCGCCAGCGACCGCGCCTTCTGACGTAACGATCGCAACTCACTACGACGTATCGCCGGACGCTCGCGACACGCCCACCTCAGTGAACGATCACGCGCCACAAGCGGATCAGGATCACACCGATCACCTCGCACATCTATGCGTCGCGATGCTGATGACCGCTCTCCTTCTCGCAATGGCGCATGCAAACGCCGTCCGTGCAGCCTCATCGGAAGCGGCACGGCGAAGGTTGCACTCGGCGCGAGGCGCGCTCATCCGGCGAATCCGCCCTCCACCGTACGGCGCCCACCTGCTTACCCACCTGAGCGTGAGCCGGACCTGATCGGGGCTGCCCCGACTCAGACCAGTTCTACTCAGGAGAGAAAAAATGAAGAAAATCGCACTCACCATCGCGTCAACACTCAGTGCTCTCGCGCTCGCGGCCTGCGGCGCCGATTCCGGTAGCACCTCCTCAGCACCGGACGGCGATCACGGCAGCCACTCCGCATCGTCTGACACGGATTCCGGGTCAGACCACTCCGCGCAGGACGTCACGTTCGCCCAACAGATGATCCCGCATCACCAGCAAGCGATCGAGATGGCGGAGATGGTCGCAACGAAGGAAGTGAGTCCCGACCTGGCGGACCTTGCGGGCGCGATTAAAGATGCCCAACAACCCGAGATCGACCAGCTCAGCGAGTGGCTCCAGGCATGGGGCGAAGACCTACCGACGTCGGGTGCGCACGCCGGTCACTCATCGATGGACGGCATGATGACCGACGAGCAGATGTCGGCACTTGACACGGCCACCGGCGGTGACTTCGAAACTATGTGGATCGAGATGATGATCGCTCACCACGAGGGCGCGATCGCAATGGCACAACTCGAAGTCGAAGACGGCATCAACCCCGATGCGGTCGCGATGGCACAGCAAATCATCGACACTCAGCAGTCCGAAATCGACCACATGGAGGCAATGCTCGACGACTAAACCCCGTCACAGGTGTCGGGCTGTCGTACCCGGCAGCCCGGCACCTGATGGGTTTCGACCGCGTCGTAGCGCAGTATTGAGTACGACGAGAGGACCCAGAATGAAAATCACTGCGTGGCTCACGACATGGATAGGCATCGCGTTCATTGGACTGCTCGGCTGGGTGTTGCCCTGGGTGACCAGCGGGACTGACGAAGGTGGACTGACCACTGCGGCGCAGGCGATCGACAACGTACCGGGTCGGGCCGGCGTGGCGGCGATTCCGGCGTTCTACGCCACGACCGCATGGATCGTGATCGGTGGGCTGATCGCGGCGACCGGCCTGTTCGCGATGTTCAGCGGCGCGCGCGATCGATGGATCGCCGTCATCGGGTACGTCCTGGGCGCCGCGTTCCTTGGTCTCGGAGCCTTCAACACCTGGGGCGGGGCATCGCGATCATCGAGCGAGAACCTGTCGTTCATCGGCGTACTCGTCGCCGGCGCCCTCATGCTGGTGATGGCGGTGCTCAGCACCCGCGGCGCAGCATTCATTGGCGCGGTACCCGCAGCCCTCGCCGCGCTGGTCGGACTCGCGTGGTCGATCTGGTTCGTGGCGGCCGCCCCGCAGACCGAGGTGCTCAGCGTGTCGACGTTGGGCTGGGCGCTCCCAGTCGCGCACCTGCTCGCGCTCATCGGGTCACTGCTGTCGATCGCGATCGCCGGTCGCAACAAGGCTGCAGCACCTACCAGCCCCAACTCCCCCGCGGTCGCGTAGGGACTCGACCACCCCCTGCCGCGTAGCGACCCACTGCAGTCGCGTAGCGACCCATCTGCGGGCGCGCAGCGCCCCACGCACCCACCGCCGCGTAGGGGCTTGGTCCCCGCTCTCACGCCTGCCCCATGCGACAGCGCGAGTGACGGTCATCTCGCCGTACCGGTAGCATGCCTCACAATTCGCCAACGCCGACGAGGGGCACCATCATGGGCTATGAACTGACCGGACTAGAAGGCAAGGTCGCCGTCGTCACCGGCGCTGGCCGGATGCGATCGATCGGCCGACCGATCGCCATTGCTCTAGCGAAAGCTGGCTGCGACATCGTCCTCACCGGGACCGGTCGTCCAGCGGAAAACTACCCCGATGATGAGAAGGCTGCCGGCTGGCGCGATATCGCCTCGGTTGCCGAGGAGGTCGAGGCCGAGGGACGACGCGCGCTGGCCGTCGTCAGCAACGTCGCGGACGGTGAGTCGGTTCAGGGACTGGTAAAGCAGACCCTCAAGGAATTCGGCCGCGTCGACATCGTCGTCAACAATGCCGGTGCCGCACGTGGCGAGGACCGCGTCCCGATCGTGGACCTCGCCGAGCACGACTGGCACAAGGTCATCGACGTCAACCTCACCGGCACATTCTTGATGTCGAAATACTTCGGCAACCAGCTGATCGAGGCGGGCAACGGTGGCTCGATCATCAACATTTCGTCGATCGCGGGCAAATTGTGGCCGGCCAACAGCGGCGCCTACGCCTCCAGTAAGGCCGGCATCCAGGCGCTCACCGCGGCCATGTCCGCAGAGATCGGCCAGCACAACGTTCGCGTGAACGCGATCTGCCCCGGCATCATCGACACCTACCGCATGGATGACATTCCACGTGGCGACACCTGGAACAAGATGGTGCAGTCGCGTATCCCGCTCGGCCGCGCGGGCTCGGGTGAGGACATCGCCCACCAAGTCGTCTACTTGTGCAGCGACCAGGGTGATTGGATCACCGGACAGAGCTACACGGTGGACGGCGGCACCGCGCCCGGGCGCTAACGCACGACCCTGCCGGGCTGTGCAGTTCGGACGCATGGCGGTCGACCAACGCACAGCGCATCTGCCTCGCTTTCTCAAAGCCATCTCTGAGAAAGCGAGGCAGAACCATGTGGGCTAAGCCAACAGTTCGCGGACCTGCGGAATCACTTCCGATCCGTACAGCTCGATCGAGCTCAACAGGTTCTCGTGCGGCATGGTGCCGTTGCTGTACTTCAGATCGAAGCGCTGCGCACCCAACGCGCGCACGGTGCTGGCGATCTTCGCTGCGACAGTCTTCGGTGAACCGACGAACAAAGCTCCGTCGTCCGCTTCCGCCTCGAACTCCGCCCGGCTCACCGGCGGCCAGCCACGCTCACGACCGATCCTGTCGCGGTTGGCTTTGAAATGCGGAAACAGCTCCTCCCGCGCCTGCTCATCGGTGTCCGCGATATGCCCCGGTGAGTGCACCCCGATCGGCAGCTCGGGCAATTCCAACTGCTTCAGCGCGCGGCGATACAGGTCCGCGTACGGCACGAACCGCTGCGGTGACCCACCAATGATCGCCAGCATCATCGGGATCTGATAGCGCGCGGCCCGCACCACCGACTCCGGCGATCCGCCGACGCCGATCCAGGTACGCAGCCGCCCGGACTCCGTCTTCGGATACACCTGAGACGCGCGCAGTGGTTCACGGATCGTGCCTTGCCAGGTGACCTCGCCTTCGTCAAGTAACGCGCTGAACAGGTCGAGCTTCTCCTCGAACAGCACTTCGTAGTCGTTCAGATTCAAGCCGTACAACGGAAAGGACTCGGTAAACGAACCGCGTCCGAGCGTTACCTCGGCTCGCCCCCTGGAGACCGCATCCAGCGTCGCGAACTTCTCGAACACCCGCACCGGGTCGTCCGAGGAAAGCACCGTCACCGCGGTACCAAGCAGAATCCGCTCGGTCCGCCCGGCTGCTGCGGCGAGCACAACCTCCGGTGCGGATACCGCATAGTCGTCGCGGTGGTGCTCTCCGACGCCGATCGCATCAATACCCTTCGAATCGGCCAGCACGATCTCATCGACCAGGTTGCGCAGCACCTGCGCGTAGGACAGCCGCTCGCCGTCCGCATCGACGGTCACGTCACCGAACGTGTCGAGCCCGAACTGGATGTCAGTCATTTACTTCACCCAGAACGGAGGTGCTTCTTCTGGACGCACCGCAGGCGGAGGAGTTCCGTCACCGAACGGCGTACCGCCGAGGGCCTCGCGGCCATGCGGCGTGAGCCAGCCAGACAGGTCTGGACCCTTCGGAATGATCCGCGAGGGATTTACGTCCGCATGAACGTAGTAGTAGTGCCGCTTGATCTGCTGGAAATCAACAGTATCCCCGAACCCCGGAGTCTGATACAGATCACGGGCGTATCCCCACAGCGCGCGTAGCTCGCTGAGCTTCTGGCGATTGGCCTTGAAATGCCCGTGATAGACGGGATCGAAACGCACCAGCGTGGTGAACAATCGCACGTCGGCCTCGGTGATCGCGTCGCCCATCAGATAACGACGATCCGTCAGCCGCTCCTCCAGCCAGTCGATCGCCGTCCACAAACGGTCGTACGCCGACTCATAGGCCTCCTGCGAACCAGCGAAACCGCAGCGATAGACGCCGTTGTTGACTTCGGTGTAGATCCGCCGCATCACCGGATCCATCTCCGCACGCAACGCTCCCGGATATAGGTCCGGCGCACCGGCGCGGTGAAATTCACGCCATTCGCTGGAGAAGTCGAGGGTGATCTGCGGAAAGTCGTTGGTCACCACTTGCTTCGTCGGGATGTCGACGATCGCAGGCACCGTGATGCCTCGCGGATAGCCCGGGAATCGGTTCAGGTAGAGGTCCTTGACGCGCGGTACGCCGAGGACGGGGTCAACGTCACCCGGATCAAGATCGAAGGTCCAGGAGTCCGGATCATGCGTCGGGCTGGGAAGACCGACCGAGATCGCGTCCTCGAGCCCGAGTAGTCGCCGAACGATCAGGGTGCGGTTTGCCCAGGGGCAGGCGCGGGCCGCGACGAGGCGGTAGCGGCCGGGCTCAACCGGCCAGCCGCTGGAGCCGTCGGCGGTGATTCGATCCTCGATGTAGTTGGTATCGCGGGTGAACTCTTTACCAGGAATGGAGTAGACGCCGCCGGTGCTCTGTTCTTCGTTGTTCGTCGCCATGACTCTATGGTTGCATATTCAACTACTTTTGGCGAGGCCACCGACCCTCGGTTCAGCGAGGCGGCTCACATCAAGCCCCGCGATAGCATCGAGCGACCGACAACAACCACACAGGAGCCGCTATGCAGCGCAACCTCTACGACCAGGAACACGAGGACTTTCGGCAGATCGTCCGTCCTTTCATCGAGAAGGAGATCGTGCCCAACTTCGACACTTGGCTTGAGGACAAGCGCTTGCCGAAGGAGCTCTTCGTCAAGATGGCAGGCATCGGCATCCTCGGGCTGAACGTTCCCGAGGAGTACGGCGGCGCGGGTGAGACCGGATTCCGGTACAGCCAGGTGCTCACCGAGGAGACCGTCCGCGCGAACGTGCACCTCGGCGGCCTGCGAGTACACATGGATGTCTGCCTGCCCTACATCCTCGCCTACGCCAACGAGGAGCAGCGCAAGCGCTGGCTCCCGCGCATCGTCGAAGGCAAAGCAATGCTCGCGATCGCGATGACCGAGCCCGGCACCGGCTCCGACCTCGCCGGAATCAAGACCTCCGCCAAGTTGGACGGCGACCACTACGTGCTCAACGGCGCGAAGACCTTCATCACCGGTGGCGCGAACGCCGACCTCGTCATCGTCGTCGCACGCACCTCCACCGACCCGGACAATCGCCGTAAGGGTCTGACCCTGTTGGTGGTCGAAGACGGCATGCCCGGGTTCGAAAAGGGTCGGATGCTCAACAAGATGGGCCTGCCCGTGCAGGACACGGTCGAGCTGTCGTTCACCGACGTGCACGTGCCGGTCGACAACCTCCTCGGCGAACAGGACGAGGCGTTCGGCTACCTCGGCAACAACCTTCCGATGGAGCGGCTCTCGATCGCCTCCGGTGCGCTTTCGGCCTGCCAGGCCGCCTTGCGCGAGACGATCAACTACGTCAAAGAGCGTCAGGTATTCGGGCAGCCACTGTCGAACTTCCAGAACACCAAGTTCGAACTCGGCGCCATCGCCGCCAAGATCGAGGCGGCCGAAGCGATGGTCGATCGCGGCGTACTACTCATTGAGAAGGACGAACTCAGCGCTGTCGACGCCGCCAAGTGCAAGTTGTTCTGTACTGAATTGCAGGGCGAAGTCGTTGACCGCTGCCTGCAACTGTTCGGCGGATTCGGCTACATGATGGAGTACCCCATCGCGCGGCTGTACACCGACGCGCGAGTCTCCCGTATCTACGGGGGCACGTCGGAGATCCAGAAGTCGATCATCGCCAAGTCCCTCGGCGTCTGATCGCACCGGCGCCGCATCTGCCTCATAGCCGGACGAGGCAGATGCGGTGCTCTCGCGTGGCCTGGGCTCGGCGTTTACCGGGCTACCGTTTGCGGCGGCCAGTGCCGAACAGGTTCCGCGCGATCGAGGAGGCCGCGGTGCGCATGAACTGCTTGACCGCCGAGTTGCCGAGGACTTCCTCGACCAGGCTCTTCTCCTTCTTCGGCTTCGCCTTCGCTGCGGCTTTCGGCCGCGCTTTTTGCTTCGGAGCCGTGTCGCCCTCGCGCGGGACGTCGTCACCGGCGCCCTGGGTCTTCTTGGCTAGCCGTTCGTACGCCGAGTCCCGGTCGATCGCTTCGCCGTACTTCACCATCTGCGCCGAATGAGCGACTGCTTGGGCGAACTGTTCGGGGGCGGCCGGCTGCATCGCAGATCGCGGGGCCGGTAGCCGGGTCCAGGCCACCGGCGTCGGCGCGCCTCTCTCGCTCATCACCGTCACGATCGCTTCGCCCGTGCCGAGTTGCGTCAGCGCCTGCTCGAGGTCGTACGCCGCAGTCTTCGGGTAGGTCTTCACCGTCTTCGACAGCGCGGTCGCGTCGTCGGGGGTGAACGCGCGCAGCGCATGCTGCACCCGATTACCGAGTTGGGCGAGAACCTCGGCGGGTACGTCGGTCGGTCGCTGGGTCACGAAGAACACACCGACACCCTTCGAGCGGACCAGCCGTACGGTCTGCGTCACCGCATCCAGGAATGCCTTTGAGGCATCGTTGAACAACAGATGCGCCTCGTCGAAGAAGAACACCAGTTTGGGCTTGTCAGCGTCACCGACCTCGGGCAGGTCGGCGTACAAGTCGGCGAGCAGCCACATCAAGAACGTAGAGAACAACTGCGGCCGATCTTGCACTTTCGCCAGTTCGATCAGGCTGATGACACCCTGCTCGCCGCGGGTGCTCAGCAGGTCCATCGTGTCGAACTCTGGCTCGCCGAAGAACTCATTGCCCCCGGAGTTCTGCAGCCCGCTCACCTCGCGCAGGATGACTCCGGCGGTCTGCTTGGACACTCCCCCGATCTCCTCAAGCTCGGACTTGCCTTCGTCGGACGTCAGGTACGTGATCACCGATCGGAGATCCTT
>JBKEDB010000001.1:0-208930 GCA_047975195.1 Cumulibacter sp.
GTCCCGGGGTCCCGACCGATCTCGCGAGCGATCTCACGCACGCCCCAGTCCTGCGCTTTGAGCAGCGCGATCTCCTCGCGCTCAGCGAACGACAGGTAGCGCCCCGTCGGCTGGAAGTTCACATCAAACGGCGGCATACAGCCAGCGGGCCGGAACCATCGCTGACCAACCGCCGACGCCACGCCGACGACCGCAGCGGCCTCGATCGGAAGCAGCCCCCTGGCGATCCGTTCCCAGAACACCACCTCGACATGTCGCTGATACTTCGGATGACCAGGCGATCGCAGCTTGAGACGGATCGCCCGATCGGCAGCTTGCTGACGACGGACCACTGCACACCTCCATGACGAGATGTTGCGACGACCGATTAAATCCGCCCTGTCTTCCGCGGACCGGGTGGAGCGGCCGTGTACGCGGCCTCGAAAGCCGCGGTCATCGGTCTCGTGCACTGCCTCGCCGAGGAGTTCGGAGAACGCGGTATCACGGTCAACGCCATCGCTCCTGGACTGGTGATGACGCCGCTTTCCGCGGCTATCGCCGGCAGCGAGCAGAACACCATCGCCACTCGTGCCATCAAGCGTGCGTCCGACACTGACGACTACATAGAGCCGGTGCGGTTCTTCTGTCCGATGGCGCTGGGTTCGTCACCGGACAGACACTAGTGGTGGACGGCGGTACGACCCGCCACTGACGCGAATCGTTCTCGGTGTGCGGATTGCCATCCGCACACCAGTTAGGACTTGGCGCGACCGATGCCCAGTACGACGGCCAGACCGAGCGCTGAGCGCGGGTCGTACGGGCCGCGCCACAGTCCGCCGTGCACAGCTTTTGCCGCCTCCTCGCGCCACGGCACGTCCAATGGCCGCGGGCCGGTGCTCAGGTCGTGCACCAGCAGCGCTGCCATCAACGTATTGCTGGTGGACGGCGCGAATGCCTCCACGCCGAATCGATGCGCACCGGCGTACGCGGCCGCGAGCGCCCGATTCTTCAACACTGATCGGGTGCGGGTCGGTGGCGCGACGAGCATCGACACCGGCAGTCCGTCACGGCGCGCCACGGTCGCCCGCCACCGCTGGATCCGCTTCGCGAGCAAGTAATTCGGGCCCTGCTGCAGCACCATGCTGTCATTGAGCCCAGGCGCAGAACCGGGGACATAGTTGCGCCGCAGCAGTCGCCCGCCGCTGACGAAGCGCGCCGCGGGCCGAACCACCTTGGATATCGGCCCGGCGCGGTAGGCCTGCTCGCTGAACTCGACAACTTCACTCGGTACGCCGAACACGTCGGTCGGCGTCGCCAGAAACGCCAGTTCCACATCGTCGGGACGCTGCGATGTGAGCCAGGCCGTGAGCGCGTCGACGGCTGCGGCTAGCCGCAGGTTCAGTACGCCGTCGGCGTAGACATAGTTCCCCACGACCAAGGGGCCCGGCAATGAGGTCAGCCATCCACCGACCGCACCCACGTCGTGCAGCAGGTCGGCGCCCGCGCGCTGCTCAGTCGACTCGTTGCCGGCGCGGACCGGAATGTGCAGCGTGCCCGCCGACTCCCGCGCCCAGGACAAGGTCTCTCGCCATAACTCCGGCCGGGGAAGGTCCACGGCCGCCAACGTCGCGCCCCATCGCAGCAACGAACGCAGCGGTCCCATCTCGGACGACGCGCCCAGCACGGCCAGGGTCCGTCCAGGTAGCCGCAGCCATTCGGTGTAGTCCTGGACTTCGCGAACCGCGTCCGCCGCGCTTGGTTCCATCGACCCGCGGGCTACCCAGTCGTCGAGTTGCCGTCGCAGGCTCTCCCCGGCCAGGCGCTCGCCGCGGAACGGGATCGTGAGTTCCTGCTCGGGCTCGGCCGTCCCGGTCACTACTTCCGTGGTGTGAGTCGGCTCCGCACCGAACGCATGCGAGAGCGCGTGATCGGTGCCGTCCTCGGCAAATCGCATCCGGGCGTGCACCTCGGCCAGCCCGCGCCGGGCGATGTCCACGGCGGCCTCTTCACTGTTCAGCCCGGCCTCGAGTAGCCGGCGGAAATGTTCGGGGTACTTGCGGCGCCAGTCCGTCTCTCGCGCCGCGGCCGCTGACCCGATCGGGTCAGCGTGCGCCAGCGCCGCGCTCACTACTGCCCGACCGAACGACGTACTACTGCGCTTGCCGTTTTCGAGCGGTACGACGACTCCGCGCGAGGTGTCCGCCATGGCTGCCTCCAGACACGCGGCGATCAGTCTCCTACCGCTGTATGCCGACCCTAATCGAGCAGAACCCACCCCCGGTATTGCCGCGCGGTGGGCCGTGGTTTGAGATGGACGGATGACCGTTTTGTCTCACCTCAGCAACCTGGCCGAGGGCGATCCGTCCGCGACCGCCGTCCTGGAACCCGTCGGTGACGATCTCGTCGCGATTGACCGCGCTGCGCTGATATCGCAGGCGCTGCGCCTACGCCGCGATCTGCACGATCACGGTTTCGGTGAAGGCGACTGCGCCGCCATCTGGCTACCGAACTGGTCCTCGGCACTGGCGTGGCAGCTGGCTGTCGGGTCGCTCGGCGGCCATGTCATCGGCGTGAACACCCGCTATAACGTGCACGAGGTGACGCACGTGCTGACGCTCGCGAGGCCGAAGGTGGTCGCGATCGCGGACGGATTCGTCGGGCTCGATCTCATCGGCCGGCTTCGCGAAGCGGCGGCTGCAGCGGCGGCCACGGATGGCTGGCGCGCCCCCGCGGTGGTCCCACTGACCTCCCCTGGTGACGCCGACGTCGCCGATTCCGCGTCGTACGACGTGGGCGGCGGTGCGTGGCTTCCGTCGGCCGACGCCCAGCCGCTCGGGCCTGACGAGTTGCCTGAGCCGACGACTGACCAGTTGTATCTGGCGGTCACGACGTCCGGTTCGACCGGCTTGCCGAAGTTGGCGGCGCATAAGCAGGCGGCGACGTTGGAGATGATCCAGGCTGCTGGCCGCGCGATGATGGCCGGTCCGGGCGACCGCCTGTTGGCGGCGTTGCCTTTCTCCGGGACGTTCGGTTTCGTCGGCGCGTTCGGGATGCTGGCCGCTGGCGGCACGATCGTGCTGCATCCGTCGTTCGATCCCGCCGAGGTCATCCGCCGCGTCGGCGCCGATGGCATCACTCATCTGGCATTCGGCGACGACATGATGACGCGGGTGGTCGAGGTGGGTCGGGGGCATGACCTTTCCGGTCTGACATGGGTCGGCATGGCTGACTTCCAAGGCTCGTCGCGCTCATTGGCCCGCACATTGGAGGAGCAGGCCGGGGCGCATGTGACTGGTCTGTACGGTTCCTCGGAAACCTTCGCGTTGCTGACCGTGTCCGGCCCAGAAATCGCGGCGCCCGAGCGGTGGGAGCCCGGCGGTCGGTTGACGGTCGACTCATTGAACTACCGGATCGCCGACGGCGAGCGGGTGATCACTGACGGTTCGGAGGGCGAGGTCCAGTTCAAAGGTCCGCAGGCGGTCGACGCCTACCTCGGCCAGCCGCATCAGATGGAGCAGAACTACACGGCCGATGGGTGGCTACGCAGCGGCGACCTCGCCCGGGCAATTGACGCCCGCGCGTTCCGGTACGTGTGCCGGGCCGCGGAGGCGCTGCGGCTGAAGGGATTCCTGGTCGAGCCGGACGAGATCGCCAATCATCTCGCCTCCCACGAGGCCGTGGAAATCGCGAAGGTGGTCGGCGTACGCCGAGACGCCGGTGATGAAGCTGTCGGGTTCGTGACGCTCAAGCCGGGCGCCGCGGTGGACGGCGAGGAGTTGGTGGAGTACTGCCGCGCATCGCTGGCGCGATACAAGGTTCCGGTCGCGGTCTACGTCATCGACGAGATGCCGGTGACGACGGGAACGAACGGTACGAAGATTCGTGCGGCCGTGTTGAAGGAATGGGCTGCTGTACGGCTCGGGTAGCGAGGGTCGAGCTGTACGGCGAAAGGCAACGGGCGGGAGCCGCGCTCATCGGCGATGGCGCGGCTCCCGCCCGTGGACAAACTGTGAGTCGTTAGCCGTCGTAGTCGGCGTATTTTGCCTCGCGCTTGCTCATTCCCGCAGTAACGGCCTCGACCTGGTTCGGCGTACCGATGAGGTCCTTGATCGCGACCTGCTCCTGATCGAATCCGTCTTCGAGGCTCGCCCGCCCGGCCATCTCGGTCAGTACCTTCGCGTGCCGGATCGCGTGCGGGGACTTCGAGGCGATCTCCTTCGCGAGCGCCATCGCATCGTCGTACGGGGTCTGCGAGGTGCGCGTCGCGAGCCCGATGCGCTCGGCCTCAACACCGTCGACGATCGTGTGCGTGTAGATCAGTTCCTTGGCGACATCGCGGCGAACCAGACCGGCGAGCAATTGGGTGCCGGTCATATCGGGAATGAGGCCCCACTTCGTCTCCAGGAGCGACATCTTGGTATCGGGGTGCACGATGCGAATGTCAGCGGCGAGGGCGATCTGGCAGCCGCCGCCGAACGCGAATCCGTGCACGGCAGCGATGACCGGGACGGGCATGGCGGTCCACACGTGTGGGGCCTGCTGGCCGGTGGCCTTCGCCGGGCCGATCGGATCGCGCTGGCTGACGGCTCGGATGGCGCCGCCCTTCATCGCCTCGAAGCGACCGAAGTCCAGGCCCGCGCAGAAGGCGCGGCCGTCACCGGAGATCACCACGGCGCGGACCTTGTTGTTGGCGGCGATTTCCTGGCCGACGGTGATCAACGCTTCGAACATCGCGTCGTCGAGGGCATTCATTTTGTCTTCGCGCACCATCCGGACGTCGGCGATGCCGTCCTCGGTGATGGTGTAGCGGACGCGGTCTTCGGTGCGGATCTGCTCGTCTGTCATGCGGCAATTATGACTGACGTGTCATCTTGTGACCAGGGCGGTCGGGATCGGTCTAGAACGCCCTTAGGTATAGATCAGCAGCGGCAGCCGGCGAGTACGTCCGTGGTTGCCGAGAGGCCAAGCCTGTTGGCTCCCGCGTCGCTCATCGCGATTGCGTCGTCGTACGCGCGGATGCCGCCGGATGCTTTGACGCCGAGGCGATCGCCGACGGTCTCGCGCATGAGACGTACGGCGTCGACGGTGGCGCCACCGCTGCGATGGAATCCGGTGGAAGTCTTCACGAAGTCCGCGCCGGCGGATTCGGCGGCGCGGCACGCATCGACGATTTCGGCGTCGCCGAGCGCGGCCGATTCGATGATGACCTTCAGGGTGGAGTCCGGTACTGCTTCGCGGACCGTGCGAATGTCTGCCTCGACGGCCTGCGGATCGCCGGCGCGCAACATTCCGATGTCGATCACCATGTCGATTTCGTCTGCTCCACCGCGGACCGCTTCGGCCGTCTCGGCCGCCTTGATCGAGCTGAGGTGCTTACCCGACGGAAACCCGCACACCGTGGCGACGAGCACCTCCCCCAACGGGGCGTCTACCGGCAGCATCGACGGGGACACGCAGATCGCGAAGGTCCCCAGTTCAACCGCCTCAGCGGCGAGCGCGACAATGTCGTCTTCGGTGGCGTCGGTCTTGAGCAGGGTGTGGTCGACATAACTCGCGAGTTCAGCACGGCTGAGGTCGTTCATCTGGTCATCATCCCGGTGTCATCGACTGGACCGACAATATCCCAGCAGCCGGCAACCCATCGATGTGGTCACCGGCTGCTGGGGCCTCGAACACCCTCTAGAAGATCGAGTAACCACCGTCGATCACGGTCTGCGTGCCGGTCTGGTACGCCGCTGCGTCGCTGGCGAGGTAGACGGCGATTCCGCCGAAGTCCTCCGGGTTGCCCCAGCGGCGCGCGGGAGTACGCGGCATGATCGCGTTGTTGAACTTCTCGTTGCCCTGCGAGCCCTCGGTCATGTCGGTACGGATCCAGCCGGGCAGGACGGCGTTGACGCGGACCTGGTAGCGCGCGAGTTCGACCGCCGACGCTTTGGTCAGGGAGACGACGCCGGACTTCGAAGCGCCGTACGCGTAGTTGCGCGGGGTCGCGTCGATGGCGGCGAGGCTGGCGATGGTGATGATCGAACCGCCGTTGCCGAGCTCGCGCATCTTGTTCGCACCGGCCTGGATCGTCCAGAACACGCCCTTGAGGTTGACCGAGAGGACCTTCTCGAAGTTCGCCTCGTCAACGTCCTCGTACTTCGCTCCTCCGCCGACGCCCGCGTTCGCGACGATGGTGTCGAGCCCGCCGAGAGTCTCCGCGGCATCGGCGATACCGGCGGCGACCGCGTCACGGTCAGCGACGTCGACGCTGCGGGTCAGCAGACCGAGCTCGGGGCGCGCGGACGCGGCCTCGTCGAGCTTTTCCTGGCGGCGGCCCCAGATCTCGACCTTCGCGCCGGCTTCGGCGAGCGAGGTGGCCATCGCGAGACCGATTCCGGTGCCGCCGCCGGTGACTATGGCGCGCTTGTTGGACAGGTCAAAGTAGTTGCTCATCGGGGAGTCCTTTTCGATCGTGTGCCCGCCTCAGCCGCGGGCGAATGCTGCCTCGACCGTAATGGATTGGCTCGGCGGACACGAATCGTGCCACTCTCGATTCGAGCCGAACTCGCTTAAGATTCGTCCATGGGCACCGAAGATTACGGCGACTACAGCGTCGATGATGAGGACCAGTTGCAGCGCGAGGACACCCTCGATGATCGCGGTGTCGATGACGCGCTCGACGAGGGCTACGCGACCCGCGACAGTTGGTCTGTCGGGCAGGGGTACGGCAACACCGCGGCCGAAGAAGCGCGCGGCGAGTCACTCGAGCAGCGCCTGGCGCAGGAGGAGCCCGAGCCCGACGGCAGCGACTGGCAGGACGACGACCTGGACGACGGTGAGGTCGGCGGGCCGCGATCGGGTCGGCTCGTCGCACCCGATCAAGGCATCGGCGAGGACGAGGAATCGTCTTCGATCGCCGACGATGTCGGCATCGACGGCGCCGCTGCGAGCGCCGAGGAAGCCGCCGTACACATCGTGCCGGACGACGACTAGCGGCGATGCGTCATGCAGTCCGGCCGCGGCGCGGTGCCGCTCGATGAGTTGATCGCGGCCTGCTCTCCGAACAGCGCGCTCGCGTCCGGGTGGGCAGAGGTATCGGATGCCTGGCTGGGACGCGCGGTTCTCGAGCATGGCGTTGCCGCGTTGCTATTGATCGCTCTGGTGAGCACGCTCGCCCAGTTTCCCGGGTTGCTCAGTTCGCGTGGGCTGATGCCGATCGAGCCGTTCGTGCGGCGTTCACGATTCCGCGATCGCCCCAGTATCTTCGATCTGCACTACAGCGACCGGTTCTTCCGGGTGCTGTGCTGGGTCGGTATCGCGTTGTCGGCCGTGACGGTCGCGGGCGTCACGGCGGGTCTGCCCGCGTGGGGGCACGTGTGCGTGTGGCTGGCGATGTGGGCGATCTATTTGTCGATCGTGAACGTCGGGCAGCGTTGGTACGGCTTCCTGTGGGAAATGTTGCTGTGCGAAGCGGTGTTTATCTGCGCGTTCATCGGACCGGCCGCGGAGGCGCCCTCGGTATTCGTGGTGGCTGCGCTGATCTGGCTGCTCATTCGGGTGGAACTCGGGGCGGGGCTGATCAAGATCCGCGGCGGAGTCGAGTGGCGAAACCTGACTGCCCTGGACTTCCACCACGAAACGCAGCCGATGCCCGGTCCACTGTCCTGGTACTTCCACCATCTGCCGAAGGTGCTGCACCGGGTCGAGACCGGCGCGAATCACGTCGTCCAACTCGTCGTGCCGTTCCTGCTGTTCGCGCCGCAGCCGGTCCGTTCGTACGCCGCGCTCGCGATGGCCGCGACGCAGTGTTGGCTGCTGCTGTCGGGAAACTTCGCGTGGGTGAACCTGCTGACCATTTGCCTGTGCCTGGGCTTGGTCGCCGACTCCGCGGTCGGATTGGAGACGTGGCGACCAGAGTTGGCTCCGCAACCAGCGTGGTGGCTCGTCGTCGTCATCGCGTTCGCGGCGGCGTCCCTCGCGCTGGCGTGGCAGCCGTTGCGCAACCTGTTTTCCCGGGATCAGAAGATGAATGCGCGCTATAACCCGCTGCTGTTGGGGTCGTCGTACGGCGCCTTCGGAACGGTTGGCAAGCAGCGCCGCGAGGTGATCATCGAGGGGTGCACAGATACAGGTGAACCATGGCTGGAGTACGAGTTCTACGGGAAACCCGGCGATGTAGCCAGGCGCCCGCCGCAGATCGCGCCCTATCATCTGCGTCTCGGATGGCAACTGTGGTTCGCCGCGCTGTCACCGCATTTCCGCGGCGCATGGCTGGACCGGCTCGTGGTGGGTCTGCTGCGCGGCGCACCGGTGCTGCGCAAGATGTGCCGCGTCGACCCGTTCGGTGACGACCCGCCGCGCTGGATCCGCGTGGTGCTGTACGACTATCGATTCTCCACGTGGGCGGAACGCCGCGAGGACGGCGCCTGGTGGGTTCGATCGAACCGCCGCGAACTGTCACCGCCCCGCCGACTTGCGAATCGGTAGGTTACCTTCTCGATGGGTTCACGCCCGACCGGCACGAGGAGGCGTTGATGTCGAACGGTCCAGCACGGCGCCCGCAGTCGCAGGCACAGCTACCGGTGCGGTTGGGGTGCGCGGTGCTGGCGACAGGGACCGTGCTGATCTTCATCGCGCTCATCCTCCGGGCGATCAGTGGAATCAATCTGGCGACGAAGATCATCGTGATCACCGGATTCGGTCTTGCCGCGATCGGATTGTTCTCGTCGGCGGCAGCCGGCTGGGCGCTCGGCCGCAACGCACGGCGACAGTACGCCGCGGGAGGCACAGGATTCGAGTCCGTACCGGCCGACCGGACCGCGATCAGAGCCATTGAGTCCGCCCGACTCACCACAGCCGCGGCGCAGCCGGATTTCCCGTCGACCGTCGTTGCGAGCTATCGGGTCCCGGTCGGCGCCCTGACGACGTACTTCGCAGCGAACGTGCCCGTGATACGCGTGCGGCGGCGCAGCGATCAGAGATTCGAGCCGCCCGCGACGTACCAGTGGATCGCGTTGCCGGTACCCCTTCCTCGCCTGTTGATCACCCACGACTTACGCGGTCAGAGTGCCATCCTCGGGCCCGACATCAACATCGAGAACGAAGCGTTCAACCGACGGTTCCGGATCGACTCATCGCTGCCCCTAACGAATCGGGGGTCACGCCCGCAATACGGCGATTTCGCGCGCTACGCGACGGCGGTACTGCACCCGCGGGTAGCCCAACTGCTAAGTACGCTGCCCGAGAATCGAGTCTTCGTGGTGACCGGCGGATACGCCGCGCTCATCGGCCCGCCAGATCCCGATGTCGCGGCGATGCAACATGGTGCCGACGCTCTCGCCGCGTTCCAAAGCCTGCTGCCGCCGCATGTGCTCCAGCGATGGGCCGGCAGCGAGGACTACCGACCGACCGCCGACTGATCGAGGTCCGGCTGGACCTGCGGCCTTAGGTTAGGCCCGTTTGAGGGTGAGGCGATCGGCGTACTGCTCGATGGTGCTCCACGAGTAGACCATCGGGAACATCTCTGTCCGCGACCACATCTCGTGCTGATCGATGTAGTGCGGCGAGGACGGATCTCCTGACGTGCCGCCGAAAACGACCCAACGCGAGGAGTCCCAATCGCCGACATCAAAGGCATAGCGGGCTACCGATCCGGAAATCGTCCGACTGTCGCCGGCCACCCCCGCGCCCATGGCGAGCACGGTCTCGTTATCGCCGCCGAGCGCTGCCCCGGCTGGATTAAGCGTCGAGCGCGCATCCGGAAAAGCGGTCGCGAGCGGGTGCTGCAGCGCGACTCGATGCCGCTCACCCCACGACAGTGGGTCGCCCTTGGCTGCGATGTTGTCGAGCGCCTCGGCGGCGACCACTTCCCAGGTAGATCCGCCAAGTAGCAATCGGTCATCCTGCCGTACGAGGGTTGCGATGGACCACCACAATTGTGTCACCGGCGCAAATCCCGGCGGCGGTACGGCGTACGCCGAAGAGGTGCTCTGCACGAGTCCGGTGCGTTCTGCCACGAGCCGCGCCATCTCCCAACGCAGGTCCGTATAGACGGTTGGGGCAACGTGATTAGGGAGCATCTGCGTGTCCCAGTCGGCGAGTGTGGCGGCGAGGTCGCGGCCCGCGGCGGTGGCCGGCTCGGCGCGTTCGGCGAGCGCTATGAACAACGGTGCGTTCAACGAGACGACGTCGGCGTGTATGTCGGCCATGTCAGCGATCGTGGCCTGCGACAGGTCCGCCAGCCTCGACTGGATTCGTTCAAATCGCTGCGGCGGGTGACAGTCGGTGGCCAGGTATCGGCCGGTAGCCGGATCGCTGTCGACGACTCGGTTGTTCGCTGTGACCAGGAACCCGCGCTCCGGGTTCGCGAAGTGCGGCATGTCTTCGAAAGGAATGACGCCGTCCCATTCGTACTCGCCAGTCCACCCGGGAACCGGCAGCCAACCATTAATCGGCCCACGCTTCGGCACGATGGCGCGGATCCGGTGCGCGATATTTCCACTGGTGTCGGCCGTGACGAGGTTGTGGTCGACCAGACCCCACCCACGGACCGCGTCCAGCAATTCGGCGCTCGTCGTTGCGCGCATCATCGGCAGCATGCAGTCCAGCGAATGGTCCGTGGGTTCGAACTGGATGGATCGCAGTGATATAGCCGTTCCCTTGGCCGGGTCACCAATGACGAGCGGCCCGTGATGGGTGGCGTACACGTCGAACTCGACAGGTTTGCTGCCACGGACGTCAATGGTCTCGACGCGGTGCTCCATCGGCAGCCACTCGTCCTTGAACAGGTACCTGTCGCCATCGGTTTTATCAATGTCGGTTTTCTCGATGAAGAGGTCGTGCAGATCCATGAAGGCGATCGTGACGCCCCATGCGACGTTTTCGTTGTGCGCGAAATGCGGGAAGCCAGGGGATCCAGGGATGGTGAAACCGATGAGATCGAACTCGTCGCACGCGATGTGCTGCTGTGCATACATTCCCGGCATTTCGAATGCGCGATGCGGATCGCCGGCGACGATCGGCCGCCCGGTCGCCGTCCGCGAACCGCTGACGCACCAGTTGTTGCTGCCACCACCGGTGTGTGTCGGGTCCTGGAGCATCATCAGCGCCTCGATACCCGAGCCCAGTTCAGCGAGGTCGGCCGTCCACCGCGCTGCCCGCTCGCCCTGCGGGAAGACCAGCGCCTCATTGCCTCCGTCATCAAAGCGGAGTTTGGCGACGTCAGACGGCGGAAGGTGTGACAGCGCCGCGGCGCGCCACAACTTATGCCAGAGCGAGCCCATCAGATATCCACGCTGCCGCATCGCGGCGACGCCGTGCCAGGGTTGCCAGCGTTCCGGAGCACCGCCGACGAGCGTGTACTCGTACGGCAGCAGGTCGTTGCTGGCGGCGTACTCGATCCACTCGTTCACCCCGTCGGCGTACGCCGTGAGCATGTCGCGCGACTCATCGGTGAGTGAGTCGAAGTCACGCCGCGAAGCTCCGGCCGCATCCAGCCGGCGGGCGAGTTTGTCGGCTTCGATGCCCTGCGGGCCAACCCATTCCGACCAGCGCCCGGACATCTGGCGGCGTACGGCGTCCATCTGCCACAGGCGGTCGCGGGCGTGCAAGTATCCCTGGGCGACGAAAGCGTCATGCGCGGTCGCCGTGCGGGCGTGCGCTATCCCCCACTCATCGAAGTAGATCTCGACCTGGCCGTCCAAGACATCGATGCTGAGCTCCATTTGCCGACCCTAGCAACGATTCTCAGGCTTCCCGTGCGGTGATGCATGGAAAAGCAGTCTTCCTATACTCCGGCCTAGGAACCTGACGGCGTGTGCCGTGCAGAACCTAGACGTCGCTCGCCGCCCGCGACGATCTGGGAATCACCCGGGCGATCCCGCCGGGTTCGGTGATTCGTGGTGGTTGTCAGCATGTTCAAGGCCACCGCACCGGGCGCGACCTTCGTTCAGAGTTTGTCTGCGCGGCTGAGCAGCTGCGCCCGCCGGTCGACTGCACTGAGCGTTTGGAAAACTTGTCGGACCCGATCGATAGCGTCGATGCCAGTGGTGACGCTCGGTTGCCGCGTTACCTCGCTGGAGAGCGGAATGACGATTCAACTCGATCGACCGGTCGATGACGCGGCTCTTCGCGACACGACAACTGGGACTGTTTCGACAGACGCATTGGACTACGACGCAGCTGTGGAGCTCGGCGCGCAGATCTCGGCTGGAGCGTCGAAGGTCGCGCGCACGACGGCGGCGTGGGTCGAGATGGTCGGCCAGTTCGACGCCCGCGGCGGCGCGTTCCAGATGTGGATGGACTCCACCGCACAGTGGCTTGCGTATGCGTGCTCGATGAGCGCCGGAACCGCGCGCGAACACGTACGAATTGCGCGAGCGCTACGCGAAATGCCGCTGATCGCCGCCGCGTTCGGGGACGGGCTGTTGTCGTTTTCCAAGGTGCGCGAATGCACGCGCCTGGCCGGAATGATCGACGAAAAGATCCTGCTCGAAAGAGCGCGCAACTAGACCGCCGCACAACTTGAACGCGCCGTACGCGGATTCCGCGCCGGGCGAGCAGACCGACTCCTCGCCGAGGAGCAGCGCCGCGTCACCACTCGTAACCACAACGACGGAACGGTGCAGATCACCGCGTACCTACCTGCCGAGGAAGCCGCTGCCGTCCTCGCGGCTCTAGATGTCGCGGTTACGCGGTACCGCACGTCCCAGCAGGCCGCCGAGGTCGCGGACGAGCCGACGCTCGATGACGCCCTCGCCGCGACGGCTAATGCTGACGGGTTTACGAAGGACCTCGCGGACCCCGGCGACCACAACCCGCCGCGATACACGCGCGCCGACGCCTTGCTCGATGTCGCCCGCGGATACGTCGAATCCGGCCCCGTCGACAACTCTGGAGAAGACCGCGACATCGTCGTGATCAACGTCAGCGCAGCCGACCTCGACGCGGCGACGACGTCCCCACTCGCAGACCCGGCGCCGCACACAGACGGCGGCGTTCCCGCGGGAACGCCCGACCCCACACCCAGCAGGGTCACGAACCAAGAACTCCGGCCACGGCCGAGCGCGTGGATCGAGACAGTCGGGCACGTCACCGCCACCACTGCCGCCCGTGTGGCCTGCACCGGCCAGATCCAGACCGTCGTCACCGACCCGACCACCGGCGAGGTCCTGCGCCTCGGCCGCACGCAACGCCTCGCGAACCGTCATCAGCGCCGGGCGATGATGGCCCGAGATCGGCACTGCCAGCACCCCGGTTGCACGCGCGCGGTTCGCCTGCACGCCCACCACATCACCGCGTGGTCACTCGGTGGCGACACCGACATCGAAAACATGATCCTGCTGTGCCAGCATCACCACGTCCTGGTGCACGCCGGTGGCGTCACCATCACGAAACGCGCGAACGGCCGCGGTTACCGATTCACCCGAATCGGCGGCACCGAGATCACCGCTCAGCACCCCCAGCCAGTACAGCCGGCGGCTCAGCGACGTGGACGATCACCCCACGTTCGAGCAGCACTTGCTGACAGGCAACCTTGTCGAAGATGCGCGCACCATGGAGCCTCAACCAGTGGACCTCAACCCGCAGTCCCCCGCCGCGCCGATCAGCGCGATCGATCCCGACTGGGACCTCCCCGACGAGATGCAATCCGTCCGCGAGCACACCAGCTTCCATGACCACGACACCAACGTCTATCCACGCTGGTCCGGCGCCCGGATCAGGGAGTTCGACTACTGGTCCCTACTCGAACGCCACGCCACCGAGCCCCGCACCAACCACGAGGTCCGCTACTAACCCCTTGGCGTTCCCGCGGGAACGCCAAGGCACGACCGGCGATTGTGATCTGCTCAACAACTCGTCCACTAAACTCGGCCGGAGTGTGCAGCCACGATAAGGGGTGTGGCTGATGGCCACGACACAGCCAGAACTGCTTGACGCGAGCGACGAATTGATTGAAAACGCGGTGCAATACGCCGATCCGCTCGTCTTGCGCGGGCTGGTCTACCAGCTGACCGGCGACGAGCGTTTGGCGAGCGGCGTCACAGTCGACACCGTGGTCTCTGGATTCCGCTCCAAGCAGGTAATCGGTTCAGCCGACGACGTCGCGCTGATACGATAGAAGGCCGCGGAGTTCTTGAAGGCCTGCCGCGACGCGGGGATGCACGATATCCCGCTCGGCCCACCCGAGCGCCTGCAGCGAAGTCTCAGTCTGACCGCTGGCACCTCGGTCCCAACCGCCGAACTGGACATGTGGGTCGAGCAACTAGGACTCGACCCACATGTGCGGGGTCTGTCCTGGTCTTCACAAACCACTCCGGACCAACTCACCGAGTTCTCAGTACTGGTGATCGGGGCGGGCATGGGCGGGTTGAACGCGGCCGTTTAGCTCAAACAAGCCGGCGTCGAGTTCCGCGTCATAGAAAAGAACTCGCAGGTGGGCGGAACCTGGTACGAGAATCGCTATCCGGGGGCCCGAGTCGATACTCCGAGCCGCATCTACACGCAGGTATTCGGCGCAAACTTCGCCTACCCGTCGCCGTACTGCGAGCAGGCCGAGAACGAGAAGTACGTCAACTGGATCGCCGATCACTTCGCGCTCCGCGAGCACATCACCTTCGACACGGAGGTTTCCGCCGCGACGTGGGACGAACAGGCGGGCATGTGGAACGTAGACGTCGACGGCCCGGACGGTGCTACGACGCTGCGGGCGAATGTCGTGATTACTGCGGTCGGATTCCTCTCCCGACCGAACATTCCACACATCACTGGCATCAGAAACTTCAGCGGCGACTACTTCCACACCGCTCGCTGGCCGTTGTCTCTAGATATGGCTGGCAAACGGGTCGCAGTCGTCGGCAGCGGTTGCACCGGCTACCAGTTGGTACCCAAACTCGCTGCCGATGCCGAGGTGGAGCACATCTATCTCTTCCAGCGCACGCCGAACTGGGTGTATGACACGCCCGGCTACCTCAGTCCCTACCCGGACCCGGTGAATTGGCTGGACCGGAATTTCCCGTACTTTCCTAACTTCGTGCGGTTCTCCTACTCGTGGGCACTACGACCGAGTGAAACTGCACCAGCCAACGAGGTCGATCCGAACTTCGACGATCCGCATGCCGTCAGCGCAGCAAACAAAGAACTGCGCGACCAGCGGCTTGCGTTCATGCGCAAGAAACTCGGCTCCCATCCCGACCTGATGGCCGCGATGCTGCCGGATGCCCCACCGATGTCGGCGCGGCCAGTGTTGGTCGACGCGAACTACAGCATCTACGACGCGATCCTGCGCGACAACGTCACACTCATCCCCGAGGGCATCAGTCACGTCACCGAGGCCGGGATCGTGAAAGCCGACGGCACCGAGTGTCCGGTGGACGTGATCGTGCTGGCCACCGGGTTCCGCGCCAACGACTTCCTCTGGCCAATGGAGATCCGTGGCCGGGAAGGCCGCACCATCGAGCAGTTGTGGGAAAAGGACGGCGCACGCGCTTACCTTGGCAACTGCGTACCGGGCTTCCCGAACTTCTTCATGCTGTACGGGCCGAACACCAACGCGAATGTCGGATTCGCTGCGATCCACCTCGAGGAGCTCGTTACCCGATTCGCGCTCGCCTGCATCGAACGGCTGATCCTCGATAGCAAGAAATTCAGTCGAGGTCACCGAGACGGCGTACTGGAATTACAACAACGCATTGGACGAGGCCGCTGCGACCAAGGTCTACCTCGACCCCCGCGCGCACAACTACTACACCAATGAACACGGCCGCTCGGCACCGAATGGCGCGTTCGACGCCCGACTACTACGGGAATGGCTGCGCGATCCGAGCGGCGACCAGCCCACCACCCCGAAGACGGACGACGAAGACGACATCATGCGCCTGCGAGATGTCATCGCACCATATTTCGGCAAGGACCTAAAGGTCACCTGACGAGTCGCCTCTAGCTTCCTGGGGCCAAGCGGAGCTGGTATGAATTTCGTATGAGCGAGCACGACGCGTCCGTACGCAACATGGTGATGGACGCGATTCGCGAACTCAGCATCACGAACGGAGGCTGGGTCACTCGCGCCGACCTGACCAGCCTGGTCCTCGCCGATGGAACAACCCGACGTGCGATCGATCAAAGCCGGGGCATCTGGAACCCTCGGGATCTCGACGCCACGCTCAGCGTCCTGTCCTCGCCGACCGGGCCGTACGCAGATGCCCAGGTCGCGACTGGGTTGTACCGGTACTCATACCGAAGCGGGTCCGGGACAGGCGGAGATAACCGCAAACTCATCCGAGCGTATGAACTCCAGCTCCCAATCGTGCTGTTAATACGCCTCGACTTGCCGGGTCACTTCGCTCCGGTATTTCCCTGTTATGTCACCGACAATGACCCCGTCGAACAGGTCGTATACATCGCGGTCGATGCACCGGCGCACGATCTAATGTCCCCGAACGCGAGCGAACTCGAACGGAATTATGCAGAACGGACCACCCGCCAGCGGCTACACCAAGCGGCCTTCCGGGGTCAGGTCCTGCTCGCGTACGAATCAACGTGCGCGGTCTGTCGCCTACGGCATCCGGAGTTTCTCGACGCCGCTCATATCATCGCCGACAGTCACGAAAGAGGCGATGCGATCGTGCCGAACGGCTTAACGCTGTGCAAGATCCACCATGCGGCGTACGACCGAAATCTGATGGGAATTTCCCCGGAGTATCGCGTGCATATCGACCTTAATCTGCTTGACGAGATCGACGGGCCGATGCTGAAACACGGGCTACAGGAAATGCACGGCCAGTCGATCACAGTTCCTCGCGCACGGCGACAGCAGCCAGACCGCGAGCGCCTCGATGTCCGGTTCCGGGCATTTCAAGATCGCCAATCCTGCTAGACACATCGGCAGCGCCGACGCCGCGCGACGTTATTCTCGGGCGATGGACACGTTTCGGACGTGGACGGCAGCGGCGTACGGCGCGCTCGTCGTCACCCACCTCATTGCCCAACTCACCGAAGCCACCGCCCTAGCGCAGGTCACCCAGTGGGTAGCGATGCCGCTGCTCACTGTCGCTTTCTTGGCTCAGCGGCCACCGAGTGGGCGCCGCACCCGGTTCGTGCTGATCGCGCTGTTCTGCTCCTGGCTCGGCGACGCCCTGCCTGACTTCTTCACCGGCGACACTGCCTTCCTCGTCATGGTGGCTGCGTTCCTTTTCGCGCAGATCGCCTATATCGCGGCGTTCCTTCCACACTGGCGAGACTCCTACCTCCGCTCTCCGTGGCTGCTGGCCTACGCGGCAGCGATCGGCGTACTCGTCTATTTCTGCGCCCCGCACGCCGGGAACCTCCTCGTGCCAGTGTTGATCTACGGCGCCGCGCTCGGGACCATGGCAGTGCTGGCCAGTGGATTCAACGGCATGACGACCGCAGGCGGCGCGCTGTTTCTCCTCTCCGACGGACTCATCGCCCTCGGCGCGTTCGCCACGGATATTTCACTGCCGAATGCCGACTTCTGGATCATGCTCACCTATCTGGTCGGTCAAGGCCTACTCGCGTACGGCGCCGCGCGCCGACACATCCGGCTCGACGGAGTTGGCCACCCCCGCTACTCGGTCGGGTGACCCGACACTTGCCCCTCGGTGGATAATCGGCGCATGGCCACCTACATCGACATCCATCCCGTTGACCCGCAGCCTCGCCTGATCGAGAAGGCAGCGAACATCGTCCGGGACGGTGGCCTGATCGCGTACCCCACTGACTCCTGTTACGCATTGGGCTGCTCGTTGGCCAACAAGGACGCGTTACAGCGGATTCGCGACATCCGAAAACTAGACAGCAAGCACGACTTCACCCTTGTCTGCCGTGACTTCTCGCAGATGAACGAGTACGTCATGTTCGACAACTCGCTGTTCCGAGTACTGAAGAACGCAACACCTGGGCCGTACACGTTCATCATGAAGGCCAGCCATGAAACTCCGCGCGTCATGCAGAACGCCAAGAAGAAAACGGTCGGCGTCCGTATCCCCGACCATAAGGTCGCGCAGGCGCTGTGTCAGGAACTTGGTACGCCGATCGTGTCCAGCACGCTCCTGCTCCCCGAGCATGACTCGCCACTTCTGATGGGCTGGGAGATCAAGGACGAACTTGATCACGTGCTGGACGCCGTGATCGAAGGCGAATCCGGTTTCACGCCCACCACGGTCGTGGACTTCACCGGTGACGAACCCGAACTACGCCGCGTGGGCGCGGGTGACCCCACTCCGTTCGAGTAGCGATCTAGTTCTGCGGAGCGCCGAATCCAGGCCCCGTTTGCGGCTGCCCCGGCGCGGTCGGACCCTGCGGTTCGGCTGTCGGCCCCGGCTGAGGAGGCAGGCGACCCGGCGCCGACGGACCAGCGCCCGCCTGAGGAGGCGCTGCGGCCCCAGGCGCACCCGGCTGACGCGAGACCGGCGCACCCTGCTGACCCGAGACCGGCGCACCCTGCTGACCCGAGACCGGCGCACCCGGCTGACCCGCCACGCCCTGCGGCTGAGCCGGCGCCTGGCCGAACTGGGCCTGCGGCTGCTGCGGCTGGCCAAATTGCTGTGGCTGGCCAAATTGAGGCTGTTGGCCACCGAAACCGGCCTGCGCCGGATTCTGCTGCTCGCCAAATCCCGGGTGTGGTTGAGCGCCAAAGCCAGCACTACCAGGTGTCTGCTCGCTCTTTTTCTTCTGCTGCAGATAGATTGCGGCGCCGATGATCGCGACGCCGATGATCCCGACGGCAATTCCGATTCCGGGCTGCATATCGGTCGCCCACGACAGAATCCGGAACTCCATACCCATGGTTTCGAGGATCAGCGACCCGAAGCCGAGAATGATGAGCAGGATGCCAATCTGGATCATAGGTGGCTGGTTCCTTTCGTCGGCGCGCCAACCTCGACGCGACTCCGCAGCGTTACTACGCAACTGTGCTCGACGCAGCGTAGCCCTCCTCAGCCGGCCAGGAAACAGCGATTCGGATGTCTCGTCCTGGACTTACGCTGCTGTTACGCGCCCGTTCACGTGGCCGGCCGGGCTATGCCGATCAGGCGCGACCGTGCTCCGCGGGCCCCCGAGCACGTGCTTCGGCCAGTGTCGCGGAAGCGTCGTCCCGGGGCGGGGCTTGCATAATCCACCGGATCGTCCGCACCATCGCGCCACCGGCAAGATATCCCGCTGCTGGCGTGATGAGCGGGAAACGCGGTATCGCGAGCATCGACAGCGCCCAACGCGGCAGGCTCGACGCCGCAGCACCAGCCAGCATCAGGTAGCCGGGCCGCGCCGGGATCGGCACCGGCGCCTGCACCATTAAGAACCGGGCAACGTCGCGCGCGGCCGCCGTCGCCTCCAATTCGCCGCGGTACGACGCCAGCACCCCAGCCAGTTCGGCGACAGTACGCGGCGCGCGTCGTACGCCGAGGGCTTCGGCCGCGACGCCTGTCTGCGCGACGTACTCGTCGGCCTCATCGGTATCGAGCCGTCCCGCGCCGAATCGTTGATAAGAGACCAGGAAGCTTTCAACTTCGGCAACGTGCACCCACAGCAGTAGGTGCGGATCGTTCGCGTCGTACGCACGCCCGTCCGGGGCTGTCCCGTTCACCTGCTTGTGCACGGCTCTTACGATGCGGATCGCGCGGTCGGCATCCTCTCGTACGGCGAACGTGGTCTTCGCGATGAAGTCGCTGGTGCGCTGCAACCGCCCGAACGGATCACCGCGAAACCCCGAATGCCCCGCCACCCCTGCCATCGCCAATGGGTGCAACGACTGCAACAGCAACGCTCGAATCCCGCCAGCAAACATTGCGGCATCCGAGTGCACCCGCCAGATCGGATCGGATTCGGTAAACCGCCGCTCGCCAGGCTTGAGCCAAATATCTGCTGCGCGCGCATCAGCATTCTCGCCGGCGATACGCGCCCGCACCGCGTCCCGCAACCTGTTGCGCACCTCGGACAGCATCAACCCACCTCCCGACGTCCACCTTAGGAGCCCAGAGCGTCACCCAATGCGTTCAGCAGCGCGACCTCCGTGCCGGCGAGACCGCAGGACTGAAACAGAGTGAGACGCCTACCGCGCAACCGGTCGCCGCCAGGCTCCAGGTGTAAACCCAGCGGATCAATCGATGCCGGTACGCCGGTCAACTCCGTCAACTGAGCCACCGAGTCCGCCGTGATGAACGACTGCTCCAGTAACTGAGGGTCGTACTCTGCGGCACCTGGCCGCTTGCGCCCGAGAGCGTTCACGTGCGCCCCGTCCGCCAACCACGATGTGTCCACCACGGGTTCGGTGGCATCGGTGGCCAGTACGACGACCTGTGCGCCGTCGACCGCCGTACGGGCCGAGTCCACGGCAGTGATCGGAGCACCGATACGTTCGCGCACCCGCGCTTCGAAGCTCGCGCGCCGATCCATTCGTGGCGAGTACACCCGGACCTCGGTCAGCGGCCGCACCGCGTTGATCGCCCACACCTGCCAGTAGGCCTGCACTCCGGAGCCCAGCACCGCCAGCACGTGCGCATCGGGGGCAGCCATCGCATCGACCGCGACACCGCCGATTGCGCCAGTGCGCGGGATTCCGACGAGACTGCCGACATGCACGTACTTCACCCGGCGGGTATGACGATCCAGGCAGGTGACGATCTGATCGACCTTTCCCGGCCCGAGGCTGTCGTAGCTTCGATAGCCATAGACCTCAGCGGTTGCGCCCGCAGTGAAGGTCAGTTCGCCCGCGCCCAGGTCGGCGGACACGCGCGGTCCACCGCTGGCTCGGCCGGCCGCGTGATCGCGCAGGACCCCGCGAACCGCATCCAGGGCCAACGCAGGAGTCAGGATAGGTTCAACATCGTCATCGGTAAGCAAACGTGCCATAGCCGCCATGCTCCCAGACCTTGGCCGCGATAACCGCAGACGACCGAAACCATCTCGTCGCCACTACCGACGAGCGGGACCAAGGCGAGCGGTCCACACCCCCAACAAGGCCTGTAGCAATGCGATGACACCCAGGCCGACCACCGGGACGACGTACGACCCGGTCACTTCCAGCCCAAACCCGAAGGCGAGTGGGCCACCCGCCGCCAGCGCAATACCGACCGTCGACGTCACCGCCGACACCGACGCAGCGTGTTCCGGGGACGTCGCGAACTCCACCACCAGTCCGTACGACACGCCCAGGCAGATGCCCTGCGCGATCCCCAGCAACACACTCGTACCGAGCACGCCACCAGACTCAGCGGTCAGAAGCAGCACGGCACCGGCGCAAGCGATCAGCGGACCCAGCGGAACGATCAGCATTCCCCATCCCCGCCGAAGGGCCAGCGGCGCGAGGAAAGCAAACGGGATCGCGATAATGCTGATCAAAGACGTGTAGCCACCCGCGCCGTCGGCATCGAGGCCCATCTGCGCGAACGTCGTCGGCAACCAGGTCGAGGACACGTAGAAGATCAGCGAGGTCGTGCCCAGGTAGACCGCCAGACCCCAGACCCGCGGGTCCCGCACCACCGGTACGGCGCGAGCTATCGGGTTCGCCGCGTCCGCCGCACCCTCACGCGCGCCATCAGCAGCCACCTCGCGCCGAGTCAGCAACCGGGTATACGCGAGCCAGAATCCAAGACCGAGCACGCCGACAACGCCCCACAGCAGCAGCGCGCCGCGCCATTCGAGGCCGAATCCGGTCATCATCGGAATCGTCAGCCCCAGGGCCATCGCCGGCCCGAGGCTCAGCGTCATCGTGAACGTCGCGGTCAGCCATCCACGCCAGGCGCGACGCGATGCGGCCACCGCCGCCGGCCCGAGCACCGTACCCAGCGCGATCGCGATACCAAGGATGGTCGTTCCGGCGAACAACCCAAGGTTTCCCGGAAACGAGCGAACCATGGTGCCGACGATGATGAGGACGAGTACACATCCGATGACGCGGGAGCGACCGAACCGTCCGGTGATGCGCGGCGTGATCGGCGCGATCACAAACACCAAGACCAACGGGATCGTGGTCAGCAATGACAACACCGTCTCGCCGTGACCGGTGTCGGCGCCGATAATCGGCAGCAGCGGTCCGGTCGCAGCGGTCGGAATGCGCAAGTTCAAACTGAGCAGCCCGATCGCCAACACGGCAACAACCAACATTCCGGCTGAGTCCGATCGCCGCTGGGTGTCAGAACGTTCTGGGCGCCGTTGACCCGGCGCGCCCGAACCCTCCTCGGCCACAGTCCACCCTCAATCGTCTCGGTCCTCGCCAAGGATCATCCCGCATCACCAGTTCGCGACCAGACCGACCCGCAGGCGGCTTTCAACGCCGCAGGGATCCCGCGGGCACTACGGCTGGGAGAATGCCCATATGACTGGCGGGCATTTCTACTCCGACACCTCGATCCCCGATCTCTATCGTTGGTTCGCCACGGAGACCGCGTCCTCACCGACCTGGCAACGACTGAGCACCTGGATCGCCCAGACTGAAGACATCTGGCCGCTATTGGACTCACTGCCCGGTAAGAAGAGGCAGCCGAACGTGTTCCTGGCGGCCCTGCGCTACCTGGAGGGGCCCACGGATCCCGGAGCGGACTTCCTCGCCTGGGTCCGGCAACATTGGCCGGACATACGCGCCGTCGTCCTCGCCCGGGACACCCAAACCAACGAGCCCGGACGCTGCGCCAACCTTGCTCCGGTGCTGTCAAGCCTTGGCGAGAAGATCGCGCTCATCGAAGTCGGAATGTCAGCGGGACTCTGCCTGTTCCCGGACCGCTACGGATACCACTGGTCACTGGAGGACGGCAGCACCGTCGCACGCGGACAGGACGACGTGGCCGTGATCGAGTGCGCCGTGACGGGGCATTCGCCGGTGGCTTACGAACTTCCGAATGTCGTGTGGCGCGCCGGGATAGACCTGAATCCACTGAACCCGAGCGATCCGGAGGACTCGAAGTGGCTGCTTTCGCTCGTCTGGCCCGGACAAGAACACCGCGAGCGACGGTTGGCGAGCGCCCTACAGATGGCTGCCGCTGAAGACGTCGTGCGGGTACGAGGCGACGCGATCGAGCAACTCCCGTCGTTGATCGCACAGGCGCCGGAGGATGCCACGGTCGTGGTCATGCATACCGTCGTACTCGCGTACTTCCAGCGTGAGCGCCGCATCGAGTTCGAGGCGATGATGGCGGACCTCCCGGTCCGCTGGCTGGCGAACGAGGCCGATCGTGTGCTGCCGGGCGTTGCCAATCGGATTCCGAGTTGGGACGGTCCGCCGTCCTTTGTGTTGTCGCTGGATGGTCAGCCGCTCGCCCGCACGGCACCGCACGGCCAGTTCCATCATTGGCTCTAGATGCCTATCTCTAGACGCCCGGCGCTACACGCCTTTGCGCGCCTTGACCCGTTGCACTGGGCGCATACCGGCGTGCGTCGGTCGCTCGAAGAAAAGTACGACGATCAGGCCGATCAACAGAACTGCCGCCGGCAGCCACACGCTCTCGCCCATCGCCCGCGCGAACGGCTCCTTCAATGGAGCAGGCAGGGCCCCGGTGCTCGTGTTCAACGAGTCGCTTGAACCGCCGACCAATCCGCCGAGGTGCGCCGAAATCCGCGCCTGCATCAACACCCCGACAGCGGCACTGCCGAGGACGGCGCCCACCTGCCGAGTCATGTTGTATACGCCGGATCCAGCGCCCGCGAGTCGCATCGGCAAGTTCCTGTTCGCGGTCGCTGACAGCGGCGCCCAAATGAAGGATCCGGTGAGTCCGAGCAGTCCGATCGGGAGCGCGAGTTGCCACACCGAGGCGTCCTCACGCATCACCGCGCCCAACCACCACAGTCCGGCCGCCTGCCCGGCGAACCCGAAGCCGGCGAGGATCCTCGGGTGCACACGATCGGTCCACTGGCCAACGATCGGCGCGGTGATGATCGACAGCACGGCCATCGGCACCATCAGCAACGCCGAGCCGATCACGTCGTACCCCAGCGTCTTCTGCGCATAGAGCATTAACGGAATCGCCAGACCCGTGATAGCGAACCCCATGGTGCAGATACCGATATTGGCCAGCGTGAAGTTGCGGTCGCGGAACAGTTCCAGGCTCATCAACGGTTCGGCCTTGTTGACCGACTGCCAATACACGAAGATCGCGAGCAACACGAACCCGGTGATGATCAGCGACCACACCGAGATCGGGCCGACGATCGTCCCCCAGTCGTGTTTCTGCCCCTCTTGTAGACCGAAGGTGAGGACGAACAACCCGATCGTGTTCAGCAAGATTCCGGGGATATCAAAGCGATGTGCGTGTGTCTGCAGCGTAGGCACCAGCCGCACCGCAGCAATGAACGCGATCACGCCGACGGGCACGTTGATGAAGAAGATCCACTCCCAGCCGATCTGCTGCGTGAGCACTCCGCCGGCCAGCGGACCGACCAGCATCGCCACCCCAGCCACCGAACCCCACAGCGCCATCGCCTTACCGCGCTTCTCCGGCGGGAAGGTGCGGGTGATCACCGCCATCGTCTGCGGCGTCATCAGCGCGGCACCCAACCCCTGCAGCACGCGCGCGGCGATCAGCATCTCGACAGTTCCGGAGTAGCCACACAGCGCCGAGGCAACAGTGAATACAACGAGGCCGAAGAGATAGATCCGCTTGGGGCCGAACTGATCACCGAGCCGGCCGCTGACCAGCAGCGGGACGACGTACGCGAGCAGGTAGGCGCTGGTCACCCACACCACGCTGTTGAGGTCGGTCTGCAGTCCGACCATGATCGAGTCGGTCGCCACCGAGACGATGGTGGAGTCAACCAGGATCATGAAGAAGCCGATGACGAGTGCCCACAGCGCTGGCCAGGCACCCTTGGTGGACGTCGCTGCGGCGAGCCCTCCCGTGTCGGTCTGCGCTCGCGGCGCACTACCCACGGCTTTGTCGACGCCGGGAGTGTCGGCGTCGTTGTGCGGGGACCTTGCCCCTGCCCGAGTCTCGGTCACTATCGCACTCCTGCCCCTTGGCCGTTGATGATCTCGGGTCGCCATCATCGCGGCGCGCACCGACAGTTTTGTGTGCTCGCCCCGGCGCACATACCGCGCCGTGGGTTTTGCCGCTTCTCAGTGTCAGCCCGCCCGCGGGAAGCTGTGCGAGCAGGAGTCCGGTTCGCGGCGATCAGAGCACTGCGGGAGCGGCGTTCGGGGCCGCGGACGGCTGCGACGACCGGACGATCGCGACCAGGAATACTGCGGCGGCAATGAGGTACAGCGCGCCATATGCGATGCGCAGGCCGGGCGCGAGGAAAAACTGCGGCAGGAACAAAGCAGCGATCACGCCCAGCGGTACCGCAGCCAGCGAGCGCTCGGTGCTGTTGCGGGCCCACACGTTAGCAACGAGCAGTGCGGAGGCCGCGAGGAAGACGAGGCCGATCCCGAACATCGTCATCGCTACCGGGTTGCCGCGTACGGCCTCGACCAGGGCGGGTTCGGCGGCATCGTGGCGGGCAATCTCGTGCAGCGCGAACGTCTCGGCGCCGTAGTAGGGCAGTACAAGCACGGCGCCGGCCAGACCGAGCGTCCGTGCGGCCCGGGCACGAACGCCGCCATAGACGTCGGCTACGCGGGCGGCGAGCCTCGCGAGCGACGCGAGGGCCAGCAGGCCGCAGACATGGGCGATCACCCACGCCCGCGAGGCGAAGGCTTCAGCGGACGCCGTTGCTCCATCGGCATCTCCATAGGGGCGCTGCCACAGATAGGCGGCCATGAGCGCGCCAGTGCCGACCGTCGGCGCGATCAGGTGTCGGGAAGAACGGGGATCAGACATAGTTTCCGCCTCATCAATCGAGAGCACTGCTCTGGTTTTCGATAACCAGAACTTAGAGCACCGCTCTCGTATTGGCAAGAGCAGTGCTCTCACTTTGTGGCAAGATACATACATGACCGGAGTACGCGAACAGCACCGCGCGGAAACAACCGCGAATATCCTTGCCGCCGCACGCGAACAGGTCGCCGCTCACGGGGCCGCGCTCTCCATGCGAGCAGTGGCGCGTGACGTCGGCATCGTGTCCTCGGCGATCCACCGCTACTTCCCCACCAAAGAAACGCTGATCACCGCGATGATCATCGAGAGCTACGGTCGGCTGGCCAATGCACTGGCGGATGCTCCCGATGATTGGGCGGCACTCTCGCACGCGCTGCGCGACTGGGCGCTGCGTAGTCCCAACGAGTTCCAACTCATCTACGGCACACCGCTGCCCGGCTACGTTGCACCTCCAGAGACGGTTCCAGCAGCCGCCGAGGTCGCCCGCCACTTCCTGGCCGCGGGCGCTCGCGCTCGGGTCGCTGGCTTCGACGCTTCCGAACTCACCGCCCAAACCGCGATGCTCGTCGACCAGGGATTTGCCCGCGACCCCGCCGGCGCCGCCGCCGTACTCGCCGAACTTGCCGCGCTCACCGGGCTGATTTCACTTGAACTCGGGGGGCATCTCGTCGGCACCGCCGACCCCGCTGACGCGCTGTACGCCGCCCTCATCGCGCGACAGTGCGGCACCCTTGGGCTCGCATAAATCGCCTCTGTCATGCTCACAGGCACGACCGGCAACGAGGAGCGACATACATGTCAGTGGAGACCAGCAACGACGGCGACGTACGGATCATCACGCTTGCCAACGCGCGGCAGGCCAACAGCCTCACCATCGAGATGCTCGAAGCACTGATTGCCGCGCTCGCCGAGGCCTCGGTCGATCAGTCGGTCCGCGGCGTGCTGCTGTGCGCCGATCCCGCAGCCGGATTCTCGGCGGGGATGAACACTACGCTCTTCGAGACCGATGACCCGAATCGCGCGTACGAGGTGATCACCCGACTCGGCAACGTCTGTCAGGCCGTCAAGGATTGCCCCGTTCCCGTCGCGGTTGCCATGCGCAAGTACGTGATCGGCGGCGCGCTGGAGATCGCCGCTGCAGCAGAGTTCCGCACCTGCGCACCCGACACGTTCTTCCAGATGCCTGAAGTCCGCATCGATATTCCGTCCGTCCTCGAGACGGTCAACCTACACCGCGTGATGGGGTGGACCCTGGCCACCGAGATCGTGCTGACCGGCGAGAAGTACGACGCCAACCTGATGTTGCAACGCGGCTACCTCAATCGCGTCGACGCCGAACCGGAGTCCGCAGCGCGCGATCTGCTCGCCAAGGTGTCGCTGTCGAGTCGACATGTAATTGCGCAGCAAAAGCGGATGAACAACCGGTGGCGCAATCTGCACGAACGTGAGGCCATCGATGACACCCGAAACGAGTTCGCCCTCGCCTTTACTCGCCGCAACACTCGTTAACGTTCGCGAAGGTTAAGACCGCAGCCGTGTTCAGCAGCGTATCGGCGACCTCGGATCAGGCTCCGTACCAGAGGTAGAGCGTGGATAAGGGCCCGACTACCCTGTTGGAATGTTCAACGAATCCGTGACTTTTGCCAGCGGCCACTCGATGTCGAACAGGTTCGCCCTCGCGCCGCTGACCAACTCGCAGAGCAACCCCGACGGCACCCTCGGCGAGGACGAGTTCCGCTGGCTCGTCGCCCGCGCGCGCGGCGGATTCGGCATGACGATGACCTGCGCCGCACACGTCTCCCCTGAGGGCCAGGCGTTCGCCGGCCAACTCGGCATCTGCTCCGACGATCACCTCGCCGGCCTCACCCGCCTCGCGACCGCACTGAACAACGAGGACACCATGTCCGTCGTCCAGCTCCATCACGGCGGACGCCGCGCGCAGCAGGAGCACTCTGGCCTGCAGGCCGTGGCACCGTGGGACGACGAGAAGCACAATGCTCGCGCGCTCAGCACCGGCGAGGTGCAGCGCGTCATTGAGGACTTCGCTAAGGCCGCTGTCCGCGCCGAGCAGTCCGGGTTCGACGGTGTGGAGATCCACGGCGCCCACGGTTATCTGCCATGCGCCTTCCTGGACGCTGCCCACAACGACCGCACCGATCAGTACGGCGGATCGTACGAGAACCGCACCCGGGTCATCCGCGAACTCATCGACGCCGTCACCGACGCTACCTCCGATTCCTTCAGCGTCGGACTTCGGTTGTCCGGCGAGCGTCACGGCGTCGATTTGCTCGAGATGCGCCAGCTCGCCGGCGAGGTAATGGAGGACGGGCGGCTCGACTATCTGGACATGTCGCTGTGGGACGTCGCGAAGTTGCCGCACGAGGCGGCTCATGAGCAGAAGCCGCTCGCCGAGCACTTCACCGACATCCCGCGCGGGACTACGAAGCTCGGCATCGCCGGCATGATCCGGAACGCCGAACAGGCTCAGTGGGCGCTGGACGTCGGCGCCGACTTCGCGTTCATTGGTCGTGCGGCGATCCTGCACCATGATTTCCCGCGACTCGCGATAACCGATCCGGCGTTCGCATCGGTGCCCACGCCGGTTGCTGTCGATCACCTGAAGTCCGAGTTCGTCTCGGACACCTTCGTCAACTACCTCAACGGCAGTTTCGCCGGCTTCGTGGCGAGTTAATTTCGCGGCCTAGTTCGCCGCGGCCTCTTCCAGGATCGGCGTGATGTACCGCTTGAACTGGTCGGGGTTCTCGTTGAGTCGCCGCAGCAGGCTATCTCCATTGACTTCGCGAATGACCATGGCGGCCCTCTCAACTGAATGGACGGTTGAGGCGATTCAAACGCCGGGTCGGTTAATTGTCAATCACCTACTTTCATTGCCGTCTGCGGGTCAGACGGGCGCGAGTGACATGGGATACAGCAGGGTTACGCTCGCGGTATGCGTTTTAGCCTGTGGCTCCCCGCCAATCGTGCCTGGTCCGAACTGCGCGACCTCGCCACCCACGCCGAACAGTCCGGCTGGAGCGGCATCTGGCTCGCCGACCACTTCATGCCCAACACGCCAGAGCCCAACACCGACCCGACCGGCGAAGCTCTCGCCCAACTCGCGGCGCTCGCCGCCGCCGTACCGCGCGTGCGGATCGGCCCGCTGGTGCTCGGCAACACCTACCGTCACCCCGCCGTCGTCGCGAAGACCGCGGCCGCTATCGACGAGATCAGTGGCGGCCGGTTCGTCCTGGGTATCGGCGCCGGCTGGCAGGTCAACGAGCACGAAGCGTTCGGGCTTGAGCTCGGCACCATCCGCGAACGCCTGTCCTGGTTCCGCGAAGCGTGCCAGATCTTCCAGTCGCTGCGCGATGAGGAACTCACTACCTTCGAGGGCGAGCGTTACCAGTTGCGGGACGCCTCGCTGAACCCGAAACCGGTCGGTCCGTTGCCGATCCTGATTGGCGCGAGCGGCGAAAAAGTGATGCCGAAAATCGTCGCCGAGTACGCCGAGGAGTGGAACACCTGGTCTACCCCCGACGTGTTCGCGCACAAGAGCGCCGTGATGTCAGCGGCGTGCGAGGCGCGTGGCCGCGATCCGAAGACGTTGCATCGCTCCACCCAAGCCCTGGTATTCATCGGTCCCGATGCAGCGGCGAAGGCTGAGCATGTCAACAAGACCCGGGCGGCGATCGGCGGTACGACCGAACAGCTCACGGACATCCTCGGGCGGTACGCCGAGGCCGGACTCGATGAGTTCATCCTGCCGACGATGAGCCTCGGGGCGGCCGACGTCGAGGCGATCAATGAGTTCGCCGACCAGTTCCTCACCGAGGCGGCACACCCCCTCGCCCGTGTCTAGGTCGCATGCCCAGACGAAAACGCAGCGTGAGCGGGGAGTTGTCCGCCATACATCGACAAGTGCCCGCCTGCGCTGCGTTCTCAGCAGGAATGCGGACGGCCCCGAACGAGTTCCACCAAGCGACGCCTAGATCCGAGCGAAGACCCACTAGGCGACACCATCGAAAGGGAGAACCATGAGCGACAAGTACACCGCCGAGGCCATCGCTACCGGTGCCGGCCGCAATGGCCACACGCGTTCCAGTGACGGCCGCGTCGACCTGGATCTCGCGTTTCCGGTCGAACTGGGCGGCTCCGGCAACGGCAGCAACCCGGAGCAGTTGTTCGCTGCAGGGTACGCAGCCTGCTTCCACTCCGCCCTGCAGCTCGTAGCGCGCAATGCAAAAACCGATCTCGGCGACTCGAGCGTCGGCGCGCGGGTAAGCCTCGGCAAGACCGACGCCGGCGGTTTCGCCCTCGAAGTCGAGTTGGAGGTCGTCATACCGAACCTGGCACACGACGAAGCGCAAGCCCTCGCTGATAAGGCACACCAGGTGTGCCCCTACTCGAACGCCACCCGCGGCAACATTCCGGTGACCGTCACCGTCTCCGACGACTAACCACATCCTGGCCCATCGTTCGGTAGCCGGACGCTGTAGCGACACAGTGCTCGTCCTGGCGGCAGATGTTGAACCGTAGTCGGTACGACATCTGCCGCCAGGATTTTTCGCGGAGCTCTCAGCCCGCCGAACCTGAGTTAGCGGCCGTACGGCGATGTCGGCGGATACTGCGGTCCCGACGGCGAACTCGTCGGAGGCGTGGTCGGCCCCGAGGTGTTCGCCCCTCCGGCAGGAGTCGTCGGCGCGGATATACCCGGAGCGGACGGCGCCGCCACCGGGTGCGGACCAGCTGAGGCGGCGTCCGGCTGGTACGGCCGCGGGCGCTGTGCGCGCCTGCTGAGTATGGTGCTGGTGATCGCACCCGCGATACACACCACCGCGGCGGCAATCGACAACACGATCAGCAACGTCCTCAGGCTGGCGAACACCTGGCCATAGATGGTCGATGCGGCTTCGGGCGACATGCTGTCCGGGGTCATGCTGCGGGAGAGGACTTCCTCACCGAGTACGACGGCCGCCAATACGGTCAAGAACATGAATACGTATGCGCCTGCGGTGCGCGCCAGCGACGCGAAGCGAGCCACTGACAGCGCCAATCCAATGAGCAGCAGCGCGCCGGCGATGAACGGCAGCCAGAACCCGAAGGAATCTGTCAGGTTGTACGCCGTTCGCGCCGTATTCAGTGAGTCATCGGTGACGATGGTGACGCTTCCGGTCACTTCCGGCAGGTCGGCTGCGAATGCCAGCCCCTGATCGACGAGAGCCTGTTTGATCTGCTCAACGACGACCCCGAGTTCCAGGGCGAGCGTGCCGTCTTCGGCCAGGGAGGCCGCGCTGTCCGGGTCCTGCTCAAACAGGTCGACGGTGCGCATGTGCGCTTGCTGCAGCATCGTCGTCCACACATCGGCGAACGCGTCCGACGCGATTGCTTGATCAATGCCGTCGGAGAGCAACTCCTCCAGCCCGTCGCCGGGCAGTGACTCGATGTCGATCTGCTGCTGTATCGCCGCGAGGGTCTCATCGCGCAACAGTTCCCGGACCTCAGGCTCCTCGATCAGCGGATCCATGGTCGCTACGAAGTTGTCAGTGTCGAGGATTTCCGCGCGCGCCCATGCGCCCACGGCGGCTACTGGCGCCACCAGGACGCTGAGCACCAGCAAGATCCCCGCGAAAATACTTCTGGCACCCATGGCTTCACTCTCCGTAACGCAGACGATCGCCCCGACGATTCTTCCTGATGAGTCGCCGGGACGATCGGTTCCGTTGCTACTTTGTGGCCTTCTCGGCGTACTGCATCCGCAAGAGCTTCTTCTGTAGCTTGCCAGCGGGGTTACGCGGCAGTTCGGCGACGAAGTCGATCGACCGGGGCGCCTTGAAGTGTGCGAGGTTGTCGCGCGCATAGTCGATGAGTTCGCGCGCGAGGTCGTCGTCCGACTTATCGGACTCCGCGCGGATCACCACGGCCTTAACTTCCTCGCCGAAGTCCTCATTCGGCACGCCGATCACGCCTACGTCCAGCACGTCCGGGTGCACCGCCAGCAGATCTTCGATCTCCTGCGGGTAAATGTTCACGCCGCCGGAGATGATCATGTGCGACTTGCGGTCGGTGAGGAACAGGTAGCCGTCCTCATCGACGTAACCGACATCGTCGACCGTCGACATCGTCCCGTCCGCGCTCTGCTGCTCCGCTGTCCGCTCCGGATCGCCCTTATACGTGAAGTTGGTGGCGCCGCGGAACCAGATCGTGCCCTCTTCGTTCGGGCCGAGCTCGTTACCCTCCGCATCGCGGATCACCAGTTCGCCAAGGATCGCGCGGCCGACCGTGCCCAGGCGCTCGAGCCACTCTTGTGATGTCGAGTAGCAGAACCCGTTGCCTTCGGTGGCGCCGTAGTACTCGTAGAGCACCGGCCCCCACTCATCGATGATTTGCCGCTTTAGTTGCGGCGGCATGGGCGCAGCGCCGTGCACCACATGGGTCAGCGAGGAAATATCGTACTTGTCTCGGGTCTCCTTGGGCAGTCGCATGATCCGATTCAGCATCGTCGGCACGACCTGCATCGTGGTCACCTTGTATTTATCGACAAGCTTCAGCAACTGCTCGGCATCGAACTTCTCCATCACGATGGAGGTTGCGCCGAGGCGGACCGCGCCGAGCAAAGAACTGTGCGGCGCCGAGTGATACAGCGGCGCCGAACTCAAGTACACCATCCCAGGCTTGAGCTGGAAGATCTCGTTGGTGAACTGGTAGACGGGCAGGTTGTACTGCGGTTCGCCGTCCGGAATCGGCCGGATGATGCCCTTCGGGCGCCCGGTTGTGCCCGAACTGTAGAGCATCCCGCCGCCGAGGCGCTCGTCGGCGATCGGCTCGGTGGGCTTACCGTCCACCAACTCCTCGAAGTTCTCGAACACTCCGCCCGACGGTGCACCGGCCACCAGCCAACGCCGTACGCCTGGGCACCGTTCGGGCAATGAACTCATCGACTCCAGCGTGGTGTCGTCACAGACCACAACGGATGCTTCCGCGTCGGCGACGATGTACTGCAGTTCGTCGGCCTGCAAATGCGTATTGATGCAGACGAATCGCAATCCGGCGCGTTCTGCGGCAGCTTTAGCGAAGATGTAGGTCGGGCTGTTGCTGAGCACGAGCGCGATCGTGTCGGTGTTCTGCAGGCCAATTTCACGGAACAAGTGCGCGACCTGGTTCGCGTGCTGCTCGTACTCGCGGAAGGTGAAAGTCTCACCCGATGACGCCATCGCGATCGCCAGTTTGTCTGGCGTCGTACGGGCGAATTCGGCTGCGTACACGTGGATGCCTTTCGGTTGAACGTTTGGAAAGTTTCGTTACATTGTGTAGCCGAGACTGCGGGCGATCCGCTGCCCCAACTCGGTGTCGCCGCTGACGTCGACACGCTGCGCGACGGTTTCGACATCACCGCGGTTACCGGTAAGGCGAGCGAAATCGGTGCTGCTCATCCGCACGGTCACCGTGGGATCCTCGATCGGTTCACCGGACTTGGCGTGTCCGCCGTCAACAGTGATGCCATAGGCGCGGCGCACCGGTCCGGTCAATTCGAACCGCACTCGCGATCCGTCCGGTGCGCCGGCCTTCTTGCCGATCATGTAGCCGAGCGCACGCTCGACCTCGTCGACGGCAATCTCGGCGGGAGCATTGTTCTCGGCCGTCGGCATGCCGAGCGAGTCGCGGATGTCCAGTTCGTGTAGCCAGATGTCGTAGACGCGAATGCGCATGAAGTCGCCGAGCGTGCCCTTACCGACGGGCGTCCACGACTCCGCGTCGAAGTCTTCCTGCGTCTGCCCGGACAGGACCCCGCTGCGGCGCTTGGCGACATCGGCCCAGCGGTCTTGCATCTGCTGCGCAGTGTCCTCGCGCATCAAGTGAACCCATTCTTCATTTCGCCGCGCGATCTCGTTGTGCACATGCGCCGGGGGTTCGCCGTCGAGTGCGGGAGGCTTCTCGCCGAGCAGCATGTATTCGGTGCCGAGGCAGTGCGCGAGCACATCCATCACGCGCCAACCCGGCAGGATGCTCGGCGCGGTCCACTGCTCATCGGTGAGTCCGGCCATCAGCGCCGCAGTGGCCGCGAACTGAGTCTGGTACGCGTCGACGATCTGATCGCGATTGGTCATCCCTGCTCCTCGAATGTGATCTCTTGGCCACGGTTGATACTGATCCAGTCGCGTCCGGCGAGGTACGGCTCCAGCGTGTGTCGAATCTGCTTCTGATCATCCGGCGATTTGGGCCGCTGCAACTCGAAGACGTGTGGGAACTGTAACCAACCCGTGGTCAGGTCCCACAGCCTGAGCGCGTCCGCGCCGGTCGGCGGGTCGATCAACACCGGTCCGAACAGCACCTGCTCACCGAAGAACAGCGTGGGTACGCCGAACCGCCGGAGTCGATGACCCGCTGGTGCTCGCGCCGTACGTCGTCGTGGGTACTCGGGTCGGCGAGCGCGTCGTCCAGAGCACTCTCGGGTGCGCCGATCTCGCCCAGCAGCCTTCGAGCGACTTCTGGATTATGTGGCTGACCGCCGTTGACGTGTAGTTCGCGGCCGATTCGCTCGTACCAGGCGTCCAACAGTTTGGGATCCTGGCGGCGTAACCAGGCGCCTATCCGCATCAGTGACCAGCCGTAGGACCAGTCGCGCTCCCACGGGTGTTTTTGGTCGTCGCGGAGGTTGACCTCCTCGAGGCTGAAGAACTTCCAGTTGATCTGCAGGTCATTCTGGCGGCGAACCTCGCGGATCCAGACCGACGTCTGGTACGCGAATGGGCACATCGGGTCGAAGTGAAAATCAACCTCGTGCGGGGCAGGTGACACATCAGTCATGTACTTACCCTGTCACCTTCGTCGTACACCTGCTAGTCCGCCTCCCACTTCGGCGGCCCGGTGATGGCATCGGGTGCCCCCAGCCCGGTGGCAGACTGGCCGTATGCGATCCAGCTTGCCGCCGTTGACAGCGCCGATGACCGCCGAGGCGGCGCTGCGCCGAATCGCGTTCCTGCTGGAACGTCAGATGGAAAGTACGTATCGCGTTGAGGCGTTCCGCTCGGCGCTGAAGGTCGTGCTGGGTCTGCCCGGTGACGAGTTATCGCAGCGCGTCGACGCCGGGACGTTGCGTGAACTCGACGGCGTCGGCGCACGGACCGCGGAGGTCATCGCGCAGACCGTCGACGGTTCGGTGCCGACATACCTCGCTGATCTACAAACCGACGCGGGCGAACTGACGGACAGTTCGTACACGGCGCTGTTGCGCGGGGACCTGCACCTGCACAGCAACTGGTCGGACGGGGGCGCACCGATCCAGGAGATGGTCATGACGGCGATCGACCTCGAGCACGAGTACGCCGTACTCACCGATCATTCGCCGCGGTTGAGGATCGCTAACGGGCTGAGTGCGGCACGGTTGATGCAGCAACTCACCCTGATCGACCAGATCAACGAGGTGGTAGCGCCGCACTTCCGATTGCTGAAGGGAATCGAGGTCGACATCCTGGACGACGGCGCGCTGGACCAGACGCCGGCGATGCTCGCGAAACTCGACCTCGTGGTCGCGAGCGTGCATTCAAAGTTGCGGATGGACTCGCGCCCAATGACGCGCCGGATGGTCGCGGCAGTGCAGAATCCGCGCGTCAACGTGCTCGGACATTGCAGCGGACGGCTCGTGCAGGGCGGCAGGGGCACGCGTCCGCAGTCGACCTTCGACGCTGCGGAGGTGTTCGCCGCGTGCGCGGAACATGATGTCGCCGTGGAGATCAACTCGCGTCTCGAGCGGCAGGATCCACCGGATGAGCTGATCTCAATGGCGTTGGACGCCGGTTGTCTGTTCTCAATAGATTCGGACGCGCATGCGCCCGGGCAGTTGGCATTCAAAGCGTACGGAGCTCGGCGAGCAGAGGATCTCGGCGTACCTCTCGACCGGATCGTGAACACCTGGCCGCTGCAGAAGCTCCAGCAGTGGGCGTCGTCCGCCTGAGCATCGTGATCTGATGCGTCCCCGGCGGAGGCCAAAGATCGGTTTACCGTCGCATCAAGGACGTTTGTCACTGGAGGGTTCGGCGGTGCAGCACCTAGGCTGGCCGCATGGACGAGACAGCGAGCGAACGCTCCGCTCAGCGACCGGCCGCAGATAAGCCAGCACCAATCAGCCCGGGCTGGACGGCGACCCCCGCGCCCGATCGCGCGAAAACGCCCGCATCATCCTCGTCTGACAGCGCTGCGCCCCCAGCCGAGACTGCCGCGCCTTCGACCCCACCGGCGGACCAGACTGCGCAGACCGACGACGCTGCCGCCGAGGTCCGGTTGCGCGCCGGCGATATGGACCGCCGCCGCGTGGCGTCCGTGCTGCACGATGCCCTCGGCAAGGGGCAGTTGACGATCGACGAGTTCGACGACCGGACGGCGTCGGCGTGGGGCGCAACGTACATCGATGAACTCGACGTCTTGACTCGCGACCTGATTCCGTCGCAGCCCGGGCTGGACGCCGCAGCATATATTCCATCGCGCGATATTCAACCGCCGGCGTCCTCGCGCGTGACCGGCGATGGCGGACCGTCGACGTCGGTCGCGATCTTCTCCGGTTTCGAGCGCAGGGGCGTGTGGACTGTGCCGTCGAAGTTCACTGCGGTGGCGGTGATGGGCGGCGGGGTGCTGGATCTGCGGCATGCGAATTTGGGCGCCGACAAGGTAACGATCACCGTCACGGCGATCATGGGCGGCGTCGAGATCATCGTGCCGGACGACATCAACGTCAACGTCGAAGGCTTTGGGTTCATGGGAGCCTTCGACGACTCTCGGCAATGGGAGCGCGGAGTGCCGCAGCCCGACCCGTCCGCTCCGACGGTGACCGTCAACGGTCTGGCGCTGATGGGCGGCGTGTCGGTGACCCGTAAGCCCTCCGGCCCAGTGTCACGCTGAACACCCGCGCACCCGTATCCACAGGCCCTCGCCGCAAACCCTGGACTCACCCGGCCCGACGGAATTGTGTGCGCACGTAGGATCCGGGGATGAGTACTGAGCGGATTCGGTTGGGTGATCACACCCAGATGCTGTGCGGCGATGACAACGGCAAGTACCCCACGGGCAATCCCGTCCTGGTTGAGGGGCCCGAGGGTCGATTGGTAATCGACTCGGCGCTGTCGGTCCCGATCCCGGATGTAGACCTCGTTGTCCTCAGCCACTACCACGAAGACCACACCGCCGGCCTGCCCAGTCGCCCCGACCTAAAGGTCCAGATCCACGAAGCCGACCTCAAGCCGGTCAGCGACGTCGATGCATTCTTCGAGACGGGCGGATTCGACGAACCGCAGTTCCGCAAGGAACTGCAGGAGAAGTATGAGCACGGCCCCATCCCGCAAGCCACCGCGCTCGCCATGACACCGATCGACCTCGGCGGCGGCGTCTTCGTAACGCCAGTCCACCTCCCCGGTCACACCGCGGGACACTGCGGATACCTGATCGAACCGGACGGCGTCTTCTTCACCGCCGACGTCGACCTGTCGAGTTTCGGGCCGTTCTACGGCGATGTGCACTCGTCGTCACTGGTCGACTTCCGCGAGTCGCTGCGCCGCAGCGCGGAGACCGACGCCGCGGTCTACTCGACGTACCACCACAAGCGCGAGGTGCGCGATGCAGCGACCTACCAGCGGATGCTGGCCGCATTCACTAGCGTGATCGACGAACGCTCAGAACGGGTCCTCGACCTGCTCGCATCGCCGCAGAGCGCCGCCGAACTCGTCGGCAAAGGCGTCGTGTACCGCCCCGGCAACGTCCCGTCGTACGCCGTAACTTCTGAGCGCGCGATGACCCAACTGCACCTCGACGAACTGCACGAGGAAGGTCGTGTCCTACGTGAGAACGGGCGCTACCGCCGCGCGTGATCTGAGGCTGCGTCGCAGCTCTAGGCAGGATCGGCGACCGGTGACAGTTCCTTCTCCGCATCCACGATGACATCGCTGCGGCGGGTAACGATGACGAAGGTCGCCACCGCGTGGGCGATCAGACGTTCGTCTGAGTCCCGAACGACATCGGCCTCAACCACTGCGGTCTGTCGGCCCCGTTTGCGGACAGTGGCCATGCAGGTGAGCGCGTCGCCTGGGTTCGCCGACGCCATGTAGCTCATCGTCATCGACGCCGTCGACGGCGCCTGCCCGGTCTCGAGTGCGGTCGCAACCGCCCGTCCGAGGGCGCTGTCGGCGAGAGTTGCGAGGGCACCGCCATGCATGATCCCGCTGCGGTTGAGGTGGTCCTCGGTGACGACGACGGTGCCGCGCGCTTGCCCGTTGCCCAAGCTTTCGGTGTCGATCGCGGACAGGGCGCGGTAGCCGGTGCGCGGAATCTTTGCCATGTGTCCTCCGTGAGAATGTGCTCGGCTCGAGATTAACGGGTGCCGTGGCGTGCACCGATTGCCCGGGTGGGTGCGCGGTTACGCTGGATGCGATCGCCCTCGAACTTCGCCGGAAGGACCGGCCGTGAACGGCCCCGAATCCTCACTGCCCGTTGCCAGCCCCCTCGCCATCGTGGGCGCGGGACGACTCGGTCATGCACTCACCGCTGCGCTAGGCGCCAGTGGCCTGGAGGTGCTGGGTCCATTCGGGCGAGGGTATGACGCTGCCGATGACCGCCCGGCGGTCGTGCTGTTGTGTGTGCCCGACCGCGAGATCGAAGCCGCTGCGTCGGCGCTGCTTCCCCGAGAAGGCATGCTCGTGGGGCATTGCTCGGGAGCGACCACACTCGCACCGGTCGGTCCGCACGAGGGGTTCAGCCTGCACCCATTGATGACCGTCCCACGCACTGGCGCACGGTTTGCCGGGGCCGCCGCGGCTGTCGCCGGACGCACACCCAGAGCGCTTCGTACCGCTACCGATCTCGCCGGGCTCCTCGGAATGACGGCGGTCCAGGTACCGGACGGCGACCGGATCGCCTATCACGCTGCGGCCGCGGTGGCTTCCAACCAACTGCTCGCCGTACTGGACCTGTCGGCACAGTTGGCCTCGTCTGTGGGCGTGGAACGCAAGTATCTTGGGCCGATCGTGCACGCGACGGTCGATAACTGGTTGGCGACCGGCGCGGCACGGGCACTGACCGGGCCGGTGGTGCGCGGGGATGAGCAGACGTTGCACGGTCACCGCGAGGCTGTGCGTGAACGCGTAGCGGATGACGCATCTCTGTTTGATGCGCTGCTCGAAGCGACCCGGCGGCTCGCGGCGTCCTCACCATCCGAACAGCCGCACGCCGATACGCGCGAGTAACCATGTGGATCCGGGTGATACCGGCCACTTGGTGTTACCAGCGCCGTGAACTCGGGCCAATCTGGACGGTACGGGAATTCGAGGAGTTGCATGGAAATCGTTCGTACCGTCGACGAGCTACGGGCCACTATCGCCGCGCTCGGCGGTTCACGCGACACTCGCGTCGGCCTCGTTCCGACCATGGGGGCGCTGCACGAAGGCCACTTGACGTTGGTGCGCGCGGCGAAGGCTGACTGCGACATCGTCGTCGTGTCCGTATTCGTGAACCCGACGCAGTTCAACGACGCGAAGGACCTGGAGGCGTACCCGCGCGATGAGCAGCGCGACAGCGACCTCGCTGCAGGCGCGGGTGCTGATGTGCTGTTCGCACCGAGCGCTGCCGAAATGTACCCGGAAGGGCACTCGACTTCGCTGCACGTCGTCGGGGTGAGCGAACCGCTGGAGGGTGCCCACCGCGGCGCCGTGCACTTTGACGGGGTTGCCACCGTCGTCACCAAGTTACTCATCGCTGCCGAACCCGATATCGCTTATTTCGGGGAGAAGGACGCGCAGCAACTCGCCGTCGTCAAACGTCTGGTGCGCGACCTTCGACTGCGCGTACAGATCAAGGGTGTCTCGACCGTGCGCGAAGACAGTGGCTTGGCGATGTCGTCACGCAACGTGCGGCTCAGTGACGACGAACGGACCCTTGCGTTGGCGCTGAAGCGTGGACTGGAAGCTGCTTCGCAGATATACCTTGATTCACTGGACCGCGACGGCGCCGAACGCGCCGGTGCGGACGCCATGCGGGCCGAGGGCGTCCAGCCGGAGTACCTCGCGCTGGTAGACGACGCCACCTTCGCGCCCGTCGAGCCGGGTCAGTCTGCGCTTGCCGTGGTTGCTGCCCACGTGGGCGCGGTACGGCTCATCGACAATCTTCGTGTTCCAATCGACCCCGAGAGGAAGTACTGACTCATGTCGACTCGTCCCCGCCCCGCCGAGGACGCCGCCGCGCAGCGCCGTCCCCTGTCGATTCCGAGCCTGTTTGCGCTCAAGGAAGCTGGTACGCCGATCGCGATGATCACGGCGTACGACTTCCCGTCGGCGCTCGCCGCTGAGGAAGCAGGCGTCGATATCGTGCTCGTCGGTGATTCCGGCGCGATGACTGTCCTCGGCTACGAAAGCACCGTTCCGGTATCGGTGGACGAAATGCTGACCTTGACCAAAGCTGTACGACGTGGTCTGAAGACGCCCGTGCTGGTCGGAGATCTGCCGTTCGGTTCGTATGAGTCCAGTGATGAACTCGCCGTGCAGACCGCGATGCGGTTCGTGAAGGAGGGCGGCGTGGACGCCGTCAAACTCGAGGGCGGCAGCAACGTACCGTTGGCCCGAGCGAAGGCCATTCTCGCGGCCGGCATACCGGTGATGGGGCACGTTGGTTTGACGCCGCAAACAGCGGTAGCCCTCGGTGGTTTTAAGGCGCAGGGCCGGACGGCGGAATCTGCCCGTCGCGTTGCCGCGGAGGCACACGCTTTGCAGGAAGCCGGCTGTTTCTCGGTCGTGTTCGAGGCTGTACCCAACGAGTTGACCGACGCGCTGATGCCGCTGATGGCCAGCACTGTCGTGATCGGTATCGGCGCGGGCCCATCGACCGACGGTCAGGTTCTAGTACTGCAGGATCTCGCCGGAATGGGATCTGGCGGTAAGGCGAAGTTCGTCAAACGGTTCGCGGAACTACACGATCCACTGGTCGACGCGCTTCGCTCGTATGCGACCGAAGTGCGCGAAAAGCAGTACCCGGCACCCGAACACTGCTACTCCATGCCCGCCGCCGAGCGCGAGAAGCTGGACCTATCGAACCTGTAGTTCGACGTCATTGAGTTGAGGTGGTCGTCGGGATTCGTACGTGGGCCGAGGTCCCCGACGTTCCTGTCATGATTCGGAATGTCCCGGAGGAGTCGACGACGGCCTGCCGAATCAGGCTCAGCCCCAAGTGTCCTTCCGGCGCGGGCGCGGAGGGATCGAAACCGCCGCCGTCATCAATGACGTCGAGGGTGACGTAGTGCTCGTCGCCGCGAAGCCGCACGCGTACCCTGCTCGGCTCGCCATGCACGATCGCGTTGCGAATGAGTTCGCGCGCCACCCGATACACGAGAGCGGCCGCTTCCGGCGTCGCCTCGGTGGGTTCGTGAATGTCGAGGTCAACCAAGCCGCGTCCGATGTCGTCAGCCAGATCCTGCATCGCGTTAACCAGCGAGCCTTGGAATTCTGGGGGCGCGAGTTCGGTCAGCACATTCCGCAGCCCAGCCACGTCGGAGTCGAGTAGGTTGATCGCGCGCGTCAGTTGGGCCGACCGGTCGGGGTCTCGCTCGACAGATTGCTCAAGCGAGTCGAGCACCAGCCCGACGCTCGCCAGGTCTTGGATCAGACCGTCGTGCAACCGTGCGGCCAAACGGCGGCGCTCGCGATCTGAGGCCGCGAGCGCGGTCTGCAGCAGCGCTCGCCGTTCTGCCTCTCGTGCGTCCATCCGGCGCGCGAGACGCAACGCCAGCGGCAGCGTCGCGGCGCCGAGTACGAGCGGGCCCAGGACGGCGACCGGCAACACGATGCTGAGCAGATCCGACAGCGCCCGATCCGCCACGGATGGCAGGTAGATTTCCAGCCGCATCGCCTGCCCGGATGCGTCGTCGAATCCGATGAAGGCTTCGAGCAGCCCAGCCTCGCCATACTCGTACTGGTGCTCGTCATCATCGGGGACGTCGAGGATGACCACCTCACCGGAATCCAAGCGTTCGCCCAGAACCGGATCAAACGGACGACGTGCGCCTTCATTCCTCGGTTCGTCGGAGTACAGCACCACGACCTCGTCCCCATCGACCTGCCAGATCTTGGCGCGGTCGATCACGCCTCCGTCGATGAACGCTTGGATCTCCAGCAGCGCCGCCTCACGCACGTCCGGACTATTCGCACTGAGATCGAGAAGGGTCAGCGGAGCGACGACCGCGAGTGCGACGGTACGAGCAACCGCCGAAGCCTCGTCCCGCGCGGCTTCAACGGCGATCGCCGTCGAAATCAATGAAGCCAGCGCAGCGACGACGAGTGAGACGAGGACGGTAGAGACGGCATGGATCGTGAATGCCCGCCTCACCGACCGGCTCATCTCACGACGACTCATTGCGGCTCCATCAACACCATGCCCGTCCGCGCCGCTATAACGACTGCTTCGAGTTGGGTACGCGCCCCGAGCTTTGCAAGGATCGACTTTACGTGGTCGCGCACCGTGTAGACCGACAGCGTCAGATGGCTCGCGGCGCCGCGCACGTCCATCCCCTGACTGAGCAGCCGCAAGATCTCCTGCTCGCGCGGCGACAGCACACTGTCGCCGGGCGGCGGTGCCGGTCGGGGTTTGCGCTCACGCAACGCGATCAACAACTCATCGAGGCGGCCATGCTTGGGCAGGACCCGGTAGGCGCCGGCAGCCAACGCGCGGCGAGCGAGATCTGATCGAGGGTGCGCGGTCAACACGATGATCCGCGCATCAGGTGCCATCCGGTGGAGCTCGGTGACGAGTTGCGCGCCATCACCGTCGGGCAGACCCAGGTCGACGATCGCCGCCGAGAACTCAACAGTCGCGGCGATCCGACACGCTGCGGTCACCGAATGCGCGAGGGCGACACATTGGATATCGCGCTGCGCGTCGAGTCCCAGACGCATGAGGTCGGCGAACGTCTGGTGGTCGTCGACGACGAGGACCGAGGTAGGCATTCCCTAATTCTAGGGATCTTTCAAGTGAAGGACCAAGGTTAGGCTTACTTGGCCGATCTGGCCGCACGAACTACTACACCAATTCCCTCACGAAGGACATCGAATACCCATGCGCTCTCCGCGTTCCGGCACCGCTTTGCTTGCTGCATTGATCGCGCCCGCAATGCTGCTCACTGCCTGCTCATCGGACTCCGATGAACCGGACGGCGAACGGACCGTCACCGTCTACGCCGGACGCTCCGAAAGCCTCGTTGGACCGATCATCGAACAGTTCGAGGAAGCTTCCGGGATCACAGTCAAGGTCCGCTACGCGAATAGCATCGAAATGGCCGCGCAACTGCTCGAAGAAGGCGACCGCACCCCGGCACAGGTGTTCCTATCTCAGGAAGCGGGCGCGCTTGGTGCGCTTCGCGACGCGGACATGCTGACCTCGCTGCCCGACGACATCACCGGTGCTGTCGAGTCCGCTTATAACGCCACTGACGACTCGTGGGTGGCACTGACCGGCCGCGCCCGGGTGATCATTTACGACTCGGAGGAACTCTCGGCCGACGAGGTCCCCGCGGATGTCCACGACCTGACCGATCCGAAGTGGAAGGGGCGAGTGGGAATCGCCCCGACCAACGCCTCGTTCCAGTCGTTCCTGACCGCGATGCGGGTTCTGGAAGGCGATGATGCGGCCGAAGAATGGCTCAACGCCATGATCGCGAACGACGCGGAAATCTTCACCGGCAATAGCGCGATCCTCGAAGCCGTCAACACCGGCGCACTCGATATCGGCCTGGTCAATCACTACTACTGGGTCATCGCCGCCAACGAAGCAGGTGGACCGGAGTCGATGCGCGCACACTTGCAGTTCGGCGAGCCGGGCACGGTCAGCGCGCTGGTGAACGTGACCGGCGCCGGAATCCTCACCGGAGCCGAGGATTCCGAGGAAGCGCAGGAATTCGTGGAGTTCCTCGTCAGTGAGCAGGCACAGGAATACTTCGTCGAGGAGACCGGCGAGTACTCGCTGCTGCCCGACGCCACATCGCCGACCAACGTTCCGACGCTTGAGGAACTGCAGGGTCCGGAGCTTGACTACTCCGATTTGGCAGACCTCGAAGGCACCGTGGCGCTACTGCAGAAGGTCGGATTGATCTGAACCGGCCACTACAGCTAACGACGGGGAGGTCGCGCGACGCGCGACCTCCCCGGTCCCTGTTGTTTGCTGGGGCAATCACCGCCGGAATCGGCGCATGACCGCTGGTCTACCTCATCGTGCGGCTCGTCGAAGCCGACGGCTCCAACGTCGCCGACGCGCTGTTGCGCGAGCGCACCCTCACCCTCGTTCTGACCTCGCTCGCGCTGTCGGTACTGGTTGCGATCGGATGCCTGCTGCTCGGAATCCCGATCGCCTGGGCACTCGTGCAGGTCAAGCTACCCGCCCGGGGATTATGGAGCGTGCTCGCTGCACTTCCGCTGGCGATTCCCTCGTACGTCACCGCATTCACCTGGCTGTCAACCTGGCCGGGATTGAACGGCTTCTGGCCGCTGGTCGCGATCATGGTGTTGGCCTGCACGCCGTACGTCACGCTGCCGGTGGCTGCGGCGTTCCGCCTAGCCGACCGTCGCGGAGTTGATGTCGCCCGTACGCTCGGCCGCGGCCCTGCCGGCGCCTTCCGCGCCGCGATGCTCCCGCAGATCGCGCCTGCGGCCCTCGCCGGCGCCTTGCTGGCTGCGCTCTACACTCTCTCCGATTTCGGCTCCCCCTCGCTGATGCGCGTGCAAACGCTCACCTGGGCGGTCTACGCCGCGTACGAGGGCGGCTTGAACCGCACCCTGGCGGCTGCGACCGCAGCCGTGCTGGTCGTGCTCGCTCTGCTGTTGGTGATCGCTGAGCGTCTGGTGCGCTCACGCGCGCGACGCGGTATCAGTCCTGCGGGGCAACTGCTCCGGCCGCCGCTGATATCCACGCTTGGCGCGCGGATCGCCGCAATAACCGGAATGCTAGTCGTTGCGGTGCTGGGATTAGGTATCCCGGCGCTGGCCTTGACCCGCCGCGGTCTGGAAAGCCGAGCCACCGAAATCGATTGGCAGCGCCTCGCCGAAAGCACCGGCACCACATTGGGCCTCAGTCTGGGCGGCGCGGTGCTCGCCGTGGCCCTCGGACTATCGATCGCCGTACTCGCCGCCCGCTACCGGTCCAAGGCGACGGCGGTCTTGGAGTCCGTCTCCTACCTGGGAAACGGAATGCCCGGTCTCATCGTCGGTCTGTCCCTGGTGTATTTCACGCTCAACGTCATTCCCGGCCTCTATCAGACGGCACTCGCACTTTGTCTGGCGTACGCGGTGATTTTCTTACCCAAGGCGATTGGTTCGGCGAGGTCCGCGATCGCACAGGTTCCGCCGGCGCTCGAGGATGTCTCACGCAGCCTGGGCAGAGGTCCGGGGCGGACCTGGGCGACAGTAACTGCCCGATTGTCGGCGCCGGGGATCGCTGCGGGCGGCCTGTTGGTCGCGGTCACCGCGATGAAGGAACTGCCCGCGACCCTCATGCTGCTTCCCACCGGGTCCAACACACTCGCTACCGAACTGTGGGGCCACACCACATTGTCCGCCTATGCAACTGCCGCGCCGTACGCCATAGCCCTCGTGCTGGTCGCCAGCGTCCCTGCTTACTTCCTATCCAGAGCGGAGCACAATGGATCTCGAGATTGAGAACCTCAACGCCTGGCACACTGCCCGCGGGCAACGAGCGGCGACCCTGATGGACGTCGCCTTCAACATTCCCGCGGGCGAATTGGGCGCGGTGCTCGGACCCAGCGGCAGCGGGAAGACCACCCTGCTGCGCGTGATCGCCGGCCTACACCGCGATGCATCCGGCAGTATCCGACTAGGCGACACCCGCCTCGACGGGACGGCTCCGCAGCATCGAAAGATCGGCCTGGTTCCCCAGGACGGCGCACTGTTCGGACATCTGAGCGTCGTACAGAACATTGAATTCGGCCTGCCGCGCGCGCAACGTCGCGGCCGACGCACCGCTGACATGCTCGATCTGCTGAGTTTGCGTCCGTACGCCGACCGGCTGCCGCACCAACTCTCCGGCGGGCAGGCGCAACGCGTCGCGGTCGCCCGCGCGCTGGCTCCCGGACCGCGGCTCGTACTACTGGACGAGCCATTCTCCGCCCTCGACGCGGCGCTACGTAGCGAGGTGGGTGACGGCGTACGCAATGCACTGGCCGACACCGGAACCACTGCCCTGCTAGTGACGCACGATCAAAGCGAAGCGCTGTCGCTGTCCCGTCAACTCATCGTCATAGATGCCGGTCGGGTTCGGCAGACCGGCGCACCTGAGGAGGTCTACGCGCATCCCACCGACCTGTGGACCGGGCAGTTCCTCGGCGATGCCAATACCTTGGATGCCATCAGCGACGGAACCGTCGCGCAGACCGCGATCGGCCCGCTCCATCATCAGCCGGTCCACAGTGGACCAGTCACGGTGCTGATCCGCCCAGAACAGGTCAGTCTGGTCGCCGGCTCAGACGGGGCGAGGGTGCGATCAACGCGCTACTTCGGTCACGACTGTCTGGTGAGCGTCGAACTAGACGCTGGCGGCACAATTCTGGCCCGCAGTACGAGCGGACAGTTGCCCGCAGCGGGCGCTCGCGTCGCGATTACCGTGAACGGCCTAGCGCGGGCATACCGCAAGGCTGATTCGCAGACAGCGCCCGAGGAATCGAGCGACGACGTCACCACCTGAGCTGCCCGAACTTTTGCCGGCACGGGATTCATGATTGGGAACGCCGACTAGCCTCGACGCCTGATGTAAGCATCGACGGTGGGGAACTTTCCCCGCGCTCGATGCGCTGCCCCGCGCTCGCAGCTCCTGCCCGCCTCGGGTGCGCGCGGAGCGCATCCACTAGCCGAACGCCTTGCGCTGCTCCTCACGCAACAGGAACTTCTGCACCTTGCCACTCGCGTTCCGCGGTAGCGCATCGGTGATCACCACCGCGGACGGCTTCTTATAAGAGGCGATGCGCTGACGACACCAATCGATGATCTCGTCCTCACCCGGCGCGTCGGCCTGATCGACCGGCACGATGTACGCCACCGGCGTCTCCACCCACTTCGGGTGTGGGCGCGCCACGACCGTCACCTCGGACACCTTGGGGTGCGCATCGATGGCCGCCTCAACCTCGGCGCAGTAGATGTTCTCGCCACCGGAGATGATCATGTCTTTCGCGCGATCGACGACCTTGATGAAGCCGTCCTCATCCATCACACACAAGTCCCCGGAGTGGAACCAGCCTCCACGGAACGCCTCCGCAGTCGCCTCAGGGTTGCGCCAGTACTCCCGCATAACGGTGGGCCCGCGGTAGACGATCTCCCCCACCTCGCCCTGCGGTACGTCGTTCATCTGCTCGTCAACGAGGCGCGCTTCGACCATGGGGACGGGCTGACCCACCGTGCCCATCTTGCGGACGGCATCCTCGCCGCGCAGCACGCAGGTCACCGAACTCATCTCGGTCTGGCCGAACATATTGAAGTTCGGTACACCGGGAAAGGCATCGGCCATCGCCTGGAGCACCGATGGCGGTGCTATTGAGGCACCCCAGGAAATCCGGCGCAGCGACGTCGAGCGCTCAGTCACGTTCGGGACCTCGCAGATTTCCTTCCACTGCGTCGGCACGAAGTAGCAGGACGTGACGTGGTCCTTCTCGAAATGCTGGACGACATCCTCGGCCGAGAAGTTTCCCGATGCCATCAGGATCGTGTGACCGCCAGCCATGACGTAGTTCAAAATGCCGTTCAGTCCGCCGATGTGGAACAACGGGAGACCGGAGAGCCAGACCTCACCCTCAGGTTCGATGCGCTGGCCCACCATCGAATTCATCGAGTTCATCATGAGGTTGAAGTGCGTGATGACCGCACCCTTGGGCCGCCCCGTAGTCCCTGATGTATACATCAAGAACGCAGGCTCGTGCTCGTTGACATCCACGCCGAGATCACTACCGCCATCGGACAAAATGCCCTCGTACACCAGCGCATCGAACTCGGCGTGACGGCCTCCGCAGACGACGAACGTGACGTTCGATTCCAGCGACTCGCGGACTTTAGCGGCGTCTTCGACGAGCGGGTCGTCGGCGATCAGCACGCTCGAGCCGGAGTTCTCTACGACGTACTGCGCTTCGGGGGCAGCGAGGCGGAAGTTGACCGGTACGGCGATCGCACCCAAACGCACGACGGCGAAGTACGACTCGATCACTTCTACGCGGTTCTGCATGAAAACGGCGACGCGGTCACCGGGCTGCACCCCAAGATCACGCAGTCCGCGCGCGAGCCGAGACACGCGCGCGTCTAGCTCGCCATACGTCAAGTCGGAGTCCTGATACGTCAGGGCCGGGCGCTCGGGGGCTTTGCGTGCCCACCGGGCCATCTGCTCGCCCAAAGACATGCGTCGCGATCCGGCTACCGCCGCTATGTCAGACATTTTCGTCTCCAAACTCGATCAACTTCCCTGCCACCGCGTTCCGGGTCTGCAGTAGTAATCCCACGGCGAAGCCAGACGGCCAGTCGGGTCACCGACCCGAGATATCGCCTGCGTAGACACTCGAACGAACTGTGAACGATTGATCAACACCTACGCGGCTCTCGAAGCGGGCGCGCAATCGCGTGCACGCTGACTTCACGTGCCCCGGAGCGGCGTAAGACCCGAGGTCAATGATCAATCGTTCAGTTCCAGGCTACCAGTCCGCCGCGAGCGCGCGATCCCTCGCGCCAAGGGTGATTCTCACGCCGAAAAGCCACCTGCAGTCACCGTTCGCGGGCGGTGATCGCGCAGGTCGTGGACCGCGGTAGGGCTCATCGCGTCCACCCGCCCGGCCATGAGTCCCCAGCCACGTTCGTTGAGCAGGGCGTTGTGAATCCCGAAGCCAAGCGGTGCGGCAAGTTCCCGCGCGAAGTCGATGTGCTCCTTGAGTGCGGCCCAGGGACCCATCGCGGGCATCGCGACGACGTCGACACCGGGCGGGCACGCGGCAAGCGAGTCTCCTGGATGGAAGAAGGTCGGCTCGCCCTCGGCCTTCAACAACAGCCCGATGTTGCCAATAGTGGGAATATCGCGATGGATAATGGCGTGATCTCCGCCGACAGCTTCAATGGTGACGGAGCCGATCGCCGTCGTTCCGCCCGCCGACAGCGGCTCGCTGCGTGCCAGCTCCACGACGCGGGACACGCTGGGCTCGACGATGACCCGGACGTCCGGGTTCGCCTCGAGCAGAGCCGGTACGTGCACGGGATCGATGTGGTCGGGGTGTTGGTGCGTGACGAGTACGGCGTCCAAACCTTCGAGCGAGTGCCAGCCGGCACTGAACGCACCGGGATCGATGAGGATGCGGACGCCCGCACTCTCAACGAGTACGGCGGAATGTCCGAGATGGGTGATCTGCATGGCGTTAACGTAGCGCTCCGACGTCAAGGCCGTCGAGCAGCGTCCGGGCCGGGCTACCGCAACGCCTCAAACCTGGCTACTCGCGATCGTTCATGGCGAAGCCCCACTGGGTACCGAACTTGTCGGTCAGGTCTCCGTAGACATCGCCCCAGAACTGCTTCGCGAGCGGCGTGCCGATCGCCCCGCCCTCGGCAAGTCACGCGAACTGTCGCTCCAACTCGCCCTGGTCGTCACCCCACACCATGATGCTGGAGCCGCCGCGGACCACCGTGTCGCCTGGTTTCGTCGAGTCGTCGCCCATCAGCGTCCAGCCAGCGGCGGTCGTTAGCTGAGCGTGCAACAGTGCGTCCGAGGGGAATCCGGCGTCTGCGCCCATCGGGCCGAACTCGTTGAGCGACAACTCCCCGCCGAACACGGTCCGGTAGAACTCAAACGCCGCCCGCGCCTGGCCGTTGAATACCAACGTGGGGCTCACCTGAATGGTCATCGAGACCTCCGATCATTCGATCGTCGTATCTGCCTAGACCAACGATACGAGGAGGGGCGACCCCTCGGAAATCGACGGCACCAGTAGTGGCACGTGAGCGCCAGTCGCGCCCACGTGCCACCTTCCGGCTACTCGCCCTTCGCGGCCTTGGCTGCCGCCAATTCAGCGTCGTACTTCGCTTGCATGTGTGCGATCGCGTCGAGCTGGCCTTGAGTACCGACATCCCGCAGCGCGGCTGCGCGCTCCGCAGCCTCGGTCGTAGCCTGCGCCTGTCCCTGGAAGTGGGGCATCACCTCGCGCGCGAATAGTTCGTACGACTTGAACGTCGCGGCGCGATCGGCCCAGTCCGTTGCGTTCAGCAGGAGCGTGCCGAACCCGCCGGACTGCTTCTGCAGCGCCTCGATCTGCGCACGGGCCTGCTCCGGCGTACCAATCACCGAGGACGTCGAGGCGAGGATCGTGTCGACCATGTCGTCGACCTCGCTCTCGGTACCGATTCCCTGCTGCGGGAAGGCCGCGATCTGCTGGAAGTAGTTGAACCAGTGCTTGATGCCCAGGCGCACGTCTTTGCGAGCCTGCTCCTCGGTCTCGGCGAGATGGAACACGCCGACCAGGCGCCATGCGTCGCGGCTCACGGTTTGGTTATGGGCGGCGGCGCGCTCCTCCACAACGTTCCAGTGGTGCGCCAGTGCATCGAACCCGTCCTGGGTCAGCGTGGCGCCGACCGAGATCATGCCGAGGCCGTGAGTGCCGGCCAGGCGCGGGCCCGTCGGCGAGACCATCGCGGCGACGACCATCTCCAGTTGGTCGGAGTACGGACGCAGGTGTACGTGTGCGTTCACCAGGTTGTGGGTCTTCGTCTGCTTCGTGACGCTTTCCCCGCGCAGCAGCCGCGCGAGGATTTCGACGTTCTCGCCCAGCAACTCACGGGTATCGGTCGGCGTCAACCCGATCATCGCCGAATCCGATGGCAGCGACCCCGGGCCGAGGCCCAAGATCACGCGCCCGCGGGTCTGGTGATCTAGCTGGATCATTCGCTCGGCAACCCAGAGGGGGTTGTGGTACGACACCGAGGTGACGCCGGTGCCGAACCGGATGTGCTTCGTACGTTCCGCGGCTGCGGCGATAAAGATCTCCGGCGACGCGATGATTTCGCTGCCGGCGCTGTGATGTTCACCGATCCAGGCCTCATCAAATCCGAGGCGGTCCAGATGCACCATCAACTCGAGATCCTGCTCCAGAGCCAACGTCGGGTTGATTCCCGGATCGTGGATCGGAGCCAAGAATGCGCCAAACTTCAAACGTGACATGCAGATTCCTTACTTGATCGACAACGGCCGCGCAGCGACCTGGTGTGTCAGCCCTGCGGGCGGACCAGAATTTTGATGTGTGCGTCCCGGTTGACCAACAACTCCTCGAATCCGCCGGCGACAACGTCATCCAGCGCGACGATCGAGGAGACCATCCAGGACAAGTCGCCGAGCGTGCCATCGGCCAGCAGTTGCAGCGCGAACCCGAAGTCCCGCGGACCGTAGCCAAGTGCGCCGGTGAACGTCGCTTCGGTACCGAGCAGAACCATGGGGTTGAATTCGGTCGGCCGCTCCCACGCAGACACGCTGACGAAGGTTCCGCCGCGGCGGATGACCGAGTATGCGGCGGCAAACGAGGCGTCGGCACCGGCAGCGTCGAAGGACACATCCGCGCCTCGACCACCAGTTCGCTCGAGAATGTCCACCACCACGTCGAGGTTTGTGGGGTCGATGACAGCATCAGCGCAGACACGCTCGGCAGAGGACCGACGCAACGAGTTCGGCTCGACGACGATGAGCCGTCGCACCCCCGCGACCTTCAGCGCCAAGATCGTCATCAGGCCGATCGGCCCAGCGCCAAACACCACGACGTCGTCACCCGAGCGGACGTTTCCCTGGGCGACAGCGTGAATGCCGACCGCCAGCGGTTCAGTCAGCGCCGCGACCTCGTCGGAGATCCCGTCGGGGACGACGTGACAGAGGTCCGCGGGGACCACCATGTACGGCGCCATTCCACCGTGCAGCGCCGCCCCCAGGATGCTCAGCACATGACATACGTTCGGCATACCTTCTCGGCACGAATGGCACTGTCCACAACCCCGCAAGGCCTCGACGACGATGCGCTGGCCGACCTCGAAGCCGGTGACGCCCTCGCCGAGTTCCGTGATAGTTCCAAGATTTTCGTGCCCCATGGTGACCGGGCCGCTGATCCCCGTGTGGGGGTGGGGTTCATCTATCGGCCGAGCGGTGCCGCCGACGTACTGATGTAGGTCCGAACCGCAGATACCGCAATACGTGACCGCCATCTTGATCCAGCCGGGCCGAACCTCTGGCTCGGCGACCTCCTGGAGGCGCAGGTCCTTGACTCCGAAGTACTGCAATGCCTTCACAGCGACTGCAACTTTTCGAACTCTTCGGGTGTCAATGCGACGGCGGCTGCCATCACGTTCGGATAGCGCTGTAGATGGCCGCCACCGTTGACATCCAACGTGTCGCCGGTCGTCCAGTCGGCCATCGACGAGCACAAGAAGAGGGCTGTTGAGGCGATATCCTCGGGGCGCCCGTTACGCCGCAGCGGCGTGTTATCGGTGAACTCCTCCTGTACGCCGGGGATTGCGCGCAGTGTGTTCGTCAGCGGGGTATCGATCAGCCCGGGAGAGATCGTGTTGACCCGGATCCCGTCCGCAGCTAGCTCGAGAGCAGCGACCTCAGCAAGGGCAGTAAGCCCGCGCTTGGCAGCGCTGTAGACGCCATACCCCGCTGCCGTCTGACGTGCGTTCAGCGATGCGATATTGACGATCGATCCACTGGCTGACATCGCCCGCGCCGCGTGCTTCATCACCAGGAACGACCCGGTCAGGCAGATGTCGATGACGTTCTGCCAGTCGGCCAGTTCGATATCCCGAATCGCACCGAGGTGCCCGATGCCGGCGCAGCTCACCACCGAATCAAGCCGCGCCTCCTTCTCGATGACCGCCGCGAACAACGCTTGGACGTCGGCCTCGCTGGTGACGTCGACGCGCTGCGACCAGGCCTGCGGGAGCGATGCAGCGCGCTCGGCCGCTGCCGCTTCATTGAGATCGGCAATCACGACCCTCGCGCCCTCAGCGGCGAAGGCCTGCGCGCTTGCCCAGCCGATTCCAGAGGCGCCCCCGACTATCAGCGCGACCGTATCGCGGAGTCCCAGATCCATAACTGCACGTCCGATCATGTGGCGAAGTGTGATGTGAGTCAATCTATGGAGTGGCACAGTGCCTGTCAACATTTACATTTCGTAAACGATTCGGCACAGTGGTGCTGGTAACCGTCCGACTCAGACCACACCAGGGGTGATCGATGTGCCAAGGCCATCACCGCAGACGGAGCGCCTGGTTGAGGTCTTGGAGTTCCTCGCCGCCGACACATCACAGCAGCGCTCGCTCGCGGAGATCGCCCGAATGCTGCAGGTCGACAAAGCGACCTGCCACCCGATGCTGATCGAACTCACGCGACGAGGTTGGCTGGTACGTCATCCGCACCGCAAGACCTATCAGCTCGGTCCTCGGCTGGTCAGCATCGGCGATGCCGCTCGCGGAGCAACCAACGTCGTCGATATCGCGCGACCGTCGCTAGCGGGTCTCGCCGACGAACTGGGTGTCGCGTGTGCGGCCCTGGTCACCTCGAGCGCCGATCTGGTCGTCGCCGAAATCGTTCAACCGCGGGGCACGCGGCGCGGAACCGTGGGCCAGCAGATCGGTGACCGAATCCAGTTTCGACCGCCGCTCGCGGGAATCTTCATGGCATGGCGGGACGAGCCAGCAATCCGTGGCTGGTTAGACCAGGACGTGATGGGCAAGCCAGAAACTGGCGTGGAGTCGCACTATCGCACGGTATTGGCTGCCGTACGGGGGCGGGGATACGGCGTCGAATGCGCCCTACCGGGCGAGGAAGCGCTCGGAGTTCACGTTCAGAACGAATTGGAGGATGTCCGCGGGGGCGCGCGCGAACGCGTCCTCGAGTCCGTCTATAGCAGGATGATGCGGCCACAGATGGCCATCGCGGAACTGGACCCCGGGCGGCAGTACTTACCGTTCTCCATCAACGCCCCGGTATTCGACGACTCCGCCGTGGCCGTGCTCGCGGTATGCGCATACGACTTCCGGACCCCGCTGAGCGCTGCCGAGGTACATACGATCGGGCTTACCGTGCGAGCGACGGCGCACGGCATCACCCGCGCGATCTACGGCATAGACCCGCCGTTGCACGACTAGCGTCGTGCAACGCTGGCGGCATCAGCAGGATTCGGACTGTCCTGCTTCCAGCGCGACGCCGTCCGCGCGTTGAATCACGAACAGCATTCCCTGGGTGGTCTCCAGTGAATCGCCCGGTATTTCCGGAGACTTCGTTTAGCCCGGGTCTGGCGGTGTCGGGATTGCTGGATTCTGGTGTCTGATATTAGGGCCTCCAGCGGCTGCGGCGCAGCGCGGGTTCTCGGTCGGTCGGCCCGATCTACCGTCCCGGAGCGGTTCAGGCCGGGTGGGACGTTGTCAGATAGCGATCTGGGGGATGGATCCGCAATCGTGCAACCGACACGGCAGCACACGCGATTGCGAGCAGTAGCAATGTCAGCGCACCATGTCCGACTCCCTCGGTGAGATAGTTCGAAGTTTCCTCATCAATGGTGTACGTCGCCACCTGCCGCACCGACCAGAACGGCATCACCTTCGCCACCGCTCCGTCCGGATCCGCGATCATCTGGGTCGCCAAGATTGTCAAGAGAATCAGTGCGCCCTCAAGCTCGCGACGCAGCAGCATCCCGACCACGACACCTAATACCGCACCGATTGTGATCGCACACAGCATCATCACGCCGATCCCCCAGAGGCGATCGAGGTCCTGATCGATCGCGACAATGACGAAGTACACGACAGCCAAGACGACACCGACGGATACCAGTGCAGCGAGCCGTCCACCGATCAGTGCACTAACGCGATACCCCGCGACTCGCAACCGACGGTCCAGGCCCAGGCCCGCGACAGCCGTGAACAACGCGAGCGTCGCCACCGCCCACCCGAGCCCGAGCACCAGCATCCGCACGGCTTGCCCGGAGACCTCATGACGGGCCAGATAGAACGCCAACGGCAGAATGACCAGCGAAATACCGACTGACCGGCGCCGCAGTAACTCACGCACCGTCAACCGAGCAATCGTCCACGCCTGCATATCAATGCTCCTGTGGCGCGGCGAGTTCAACGACTCGATTAACCCGATGAAGCTCGCCCAACAGATGAGTCACCATCAGCACGGCCGTGCCGGTCTCTCGCCACCGCTCGATCTGATCCCACAGGTCGAGGTAACTGCCTTGATCGAACCCCTGATACGGCTCATCCAGAAGCAGCAAGTCGGGACGATTGAGTTCGCTCAATATGACGTTCAGTTTCTGGCGGGTACCGCCGCTGAGTTCGCCGGCGATTTGCCGTCGCCGTGGCCGCCATCCCAGCGCGGCGGCCAGACGCCTGCCCGTCGCGACCGCCCGTTCACGCGACACTCGTTCGGCGGCACCGAACAACTCGAAATGCTCATCAGCAGTCAGGTACTCCGTCGTGCCGCCGAGCTGCGGCACTAGCCCCACTCGCCGCGGCCGCTCCACTCGACCGGAGGTGGGCGACACCATGCCGGCACAGATCTGCAACAGCGTCGACTGTCCCGTGCCGTTCGCACCGACCACCGCGACGCATTCGCCGCGGTGCACGGTCAGATCAATCGGTTGCAAGGCGATACGGCGCTGATACCGCTTCGTCACACCACTTAACCGCAGGATGTCCCGTTCGGGGGCCTCCTGCGGCAGAGCCGGGGCGACCGGTACCCGCAAGGCACGGGCAGCGTCGTCGGCGTATGCCATCGCGCTGCCGTACAGCGACTCAGGCTCAACACCGCCCGCTGTGGCCTCGGCCAACGCGTCGCTGACGAGTTCGTCGATGCGCGCATCCTCAATTCCGCGTTCGGTCAACGCGTAACGCAGGTTCCGTTCCCAGTTCACGGTGCACCCTCCGAGATAGCCAGTAGGGCATCGATGCGCGAACCAAAGGCGATCCACTCACTACGTCGCTCGCTCAAGGCCCGGCGACCGGCCCCGGTCAACGCGAAGTACTTGCGCGGCGGGCCAGACTCGGACGTGCGACGTTCAGAAGTCACCAAACCGGTAGTCTCCAGCCGCAACAGCGCCGGATACATCGTGCCGCCGGGGATCGTCCCGAGCCCGGCCTCCTCCAGCCGCGCCATGAGGTTCAGGCCGTAGTCCGGACCATCAGCAAGCACCCCCAGCAGACACAACTCCAACAGGCCGTGTAGCCACGGACGGGAAACCGAAGTAGACATAGTGTGCAGATTATCTGATAACTAGACCATCTGACTACCATTCGGCACATCCATCCACCCACCGCCCGAAAGTGGGCGGCACGATTCCGGGCCGAAGGCTCCGCGGGGATGACTGACCGCTCCAGCCGGCCGCACTCGATGCCGACCAGGACGCCGCCTGCGGTGGTGAAGCGGATCGTGAAGGCACGGTGGCGCAGGCGGCTTGGACCGGTGCAGATCGCCGCCGAGCTTGACGCCGTTATTAGCGCGGCCGAGGGCGGTGGCTCCTGCCGGGACATGGTCACGCAGTTAGCCGCGGTCTCCTCGGCTCTTGATCGCGCCGGGTTCGCGACAATCTCGTCCGCGATGAAGGACTGCATCGCCGATCCCGAGGGAACCAACCGCAAGGACGACATCACTGCCGAAGAGCCCGAGAAACTGTTCCTGGCCCTCGCTTGAGCGCCGTGATCGCGGCGGGCCACACGCAGCGAGACTCGGGGCGATCGCCGGTGGTCCGCTCGTCGGTCTCGTCAAGTCAGATCCGGGATATGGCGGGCGATATCAAAACGATGCCTACGCCGCGAGCGGTGTCCTTTGAGCCAGCGCGTCAGCACTAGCGAGCCGTCCAAGATCGGGTAAAGAGCCGAGTGGGCTGTGTCAGCTTCATTTTGAAGCCAACACAGCCCACTCGGCCATCGATTCGTCCTCGGTGACGCTCAACTTACGGGCGTCGATCACCAAGGAGCGGGCGACTGCCTAGCCGCGCGCTACAGGAGCATCCCCATTTCGGCGGCGCGCCGCGATCAAGGCAATGGTGCCGACAACCAGCAGCACGAGCGCGGTACCGCCGAGTCCGAAGACAGCGGCGCCAGTGCTGGCCAGTAGTGGAGCGTCATCATCATCCACTGGCGGCACGTTGTCTGCCGGAGGGGCGGTAGGCGCCTCCTGGACGTGGGCGTTGTACGGATTGTCGTCATCAACAGGCACACCCGAGTAGATACCCGTACCAGCCACCGCAGCAACATCGGTATGCGCATCCCCAGCGACCACGCCAGTCAGCTGCGCAGTACACGTGAACGAATCCTCAGGATTGAACGGACCCTCTGCCCACTCAGTACCCGAAGCAGGACCACCCAGAGCCGAGAAATCACACGTCAAACCCGACACCGAACCCGAACCAGCAGTCACCTCATCAGTGACCACCACGTTCTCCAACGGCTCATCACCGTTGTTCGTAATCGTGAACACCAACTCCGCAGCACCATCAGCAGCCGTCAAATCCACCGACGACTCAGCCGAATCAGCATCGTTCCCAGCCGCATCCGTCTTCACAATCTCGATCGACGGCTCGTAGGTTATCGACGCATCAGCAGTGTTGGTCAACTCGACGTAGGTTTCCGTCTGGTCCCCGATCGTCAGTGTCGCGCTCAGGCCGTCACTCGCGATCGTCACGGTGCTGGCTCCTGCGGGATTCGCGAAGACTGGCTGGCCCCAACTCACACCGTCCACGTCAGGAAAGGTGATTTCAGTGAGCGTCACCTCGGTGCCGGCCGGAAGCGCGCTCAGCAGCCCGGGGGCGCCCCCGGCAGTCATGGTGACCTCGGTCTCGGTCAACTCCCCGCCCAAAGTGTAGGAAGCCAGCGCGGTGAACTCCGTCTCGGCTGGCACCGACGATGCAGCTTCGCCAGCCAGCGGCTGCTTCAGGACCGCTACGCTCCCGAACCCGGGCCCGTCAGCGCTGCCGCCCCCAAGTGAACCACGGGTCAAACTCTTGTTTTCTTGCTCACCGTTGATGTAAGCGACGTTCGTATACGTCTGCCCGATGTTCGCGTTATCGGTTGTCGACGTGTATACCACGCGGTACAACTCGTCCGGACCCAACGTATCCGGAGCGATATTCATCGTGAATCCAGTGCTGTCTGGCGCCACAGTTACGTCCCAACCGGAACTGATGGTCGTCCAGCCGTTGTTGGCGGGATCTGTCAATTCTCGGAGTTCGGGAGCAGTGGTGATCGTCTGCCCCGGGCCGAGTTGATCCTCGACGACTATCGCGAGCGTGGTGTCAATCTGGTCTCCCGGAACGGAGATTGACCACCTGATCTCGGTACGGTCAGCCGAACTAGTCGGGAAATAGCCGTCCTTCATGATTTCCTGTGGATAGGAATAGGTTGTCGGCGCGATGCCACCTGGACCGGGGAGGTCCACAGTCACGGTTCCGCCTGACGTGCCGAAGTCGACCGTTGTAGCACTGGTCTGGTCGACGGCTCTCGCAAGGAACCAGACGTTCCCAGTCAGGCTCGTGTACCTGGGAGCTCCCGATTCATCGAGGATGGAATCGCTAAAGGTGCAAACGATTGAGTTCTCCGCAACGACGAAGTCGCAGACGGCGATCTCAGTGCCGTCAGGATGAAAAAGCGGCCAGGCAGTGGTGCCGGGAGCTGCGGCGAACTCCGGGGGAAGTTCGAGAGTGAAGGTATCCCCAGGCGATGGCTGCGTCGCGAGCGCGCTGGTGTCAAAGGAATAATCGATCCGCGCGTTGGACCCCACCTGGAGCGAACTGTTACCCGCGAACTGTATCGAACTCGGCGAAATCACGCTGACTTCACCCGCTGATGCAGGGGACGCTGTCACCGCCACCCCGCCGAGTATGAGGGCCAAGGCGCCGAACAGGCGCATCAGCCGGCTTGCAATAGACATTGGTAGTTCATACCCCCATGAGGATCATCGTCGCGCGCGTGGTTCCACGACTAAGGTCTGGCCGCTGGAACACAGCGGCTCCGCAGGATACTAACAAGAATCGAACGATAGCAGAGGGGAATTTCAAAAAAATTGACCTAATGCGTAGGGCCACAATAACCTACAGTTCGTAGCTTAATCGGTCGCGATGAAGCCCGTGGATTACCTATAGTCCGTCGGTTTAGTATTCGTAGATTTGGGAAATGAGCCGGGCGAGGCCGTGCCCGTCCGGCGCCGGTTCGGCATGCGCGTCATCTGGGGCGCCGACGTCAGATATGCCGTCCTCGCCGTCCCGTTGGCGGATCCGCCCCACTGGTGACCCTCCAGATTCATGGCGTCAGTGGCGTCGACGAAATCCGGGGCGCACTCGATGGGCAGTTGGCGCCTATGGCCGATCCGCGATGCTCTCCTGTCACCACGGCGCTTCGCTACACCGCACTCCAGGACCCCGGGCCGCGCAAAGACCGCGATCTTTCAGGAAACGGTTATCCGCATCATCCGACCGTCGTCATCACGCAGCCAGCGACCGGATCAGACGTTCCCGTCGTCAGCGTCCAGTTCTCCCAGCAGTGACGTCAGCCAGTGCTGGGAGAGCACCGGTGCGGCGACCAACTATTGCTGATCTGCGCGCGTCCGCGAGGGGGCGACTGAGGATCGTTAGGCTCACAGCATGACCGTTTCCAATGCCGAACTCGCGACATGGCAACGCCCGGCCGCCGACGCAGAGCAGATCCGCAACGACATGCTGGGTGCGGTTGGCTTGTTCTTGCTCGGCATCATGTCCGTGGTGCTGACCATCGCCATAGGGATATACGGCGAGGACGGCGCTGCCCCGGCCGTGTCGGTCGGTTTGGTCGCGGCCACCACACTGCCACTGGGGCTACGCCGCCGGGTCCCGACCGCCGTACTGGCGATCGTCGCGATCGCCTTCATCGTCGCCGGCGAACTCGTGGTCGGCGAAACCATCGTGATGAACATTGGGTTGTTCTGCGCTATCTATACTGTAGGCGCGTGGGAAAGCGATCGCGTGCGGGCGGCATGGGCCCGGATCGCTTGTATCGCGGTGATGGCGGTCTGGCTCATCATCGGAATGTTTCGCATTGCTGGCGAGGACCTCGGAACCGACGGCGGTGGTATCGGCGCCCTCACTCCGAATATCGGCTTCATGCTGCAGAACCTGCTGATCAACGCGCTTTACTTCGCCGGGGCGTACTGGTTCGGTGAGCACGCCTGGAACGCAGCGCGTCAACGCTCGGTTCTCCAACAGCGCACACGAGAGCTCGCCGCAGAGAAGGCACGCGCTACCCGACAAGCGGTCACGATCGAACGCCTGCGAATCGCGCGCGAATTGCACGACGCCGTCGCCCATCATGTGTCGCTGATGGGGGTGCAGGCGGCCGCGGCGCGCGCGATCCTGCCGCGCGACATCGACGGCGCACAAGCGCAGCTCACTGCCTTGGAAGACTCCGCGCGGGCAGCGGTCGCCGAACTGTATGCGCTGCTGGGCACCTTGCGCGACGACGACGGCGCCGAGCCCGTCGAATCACGCCCATTGCCTGGCGTCGATGGGATCGAGCAATTGGTCGCCGAGGCGGCGGCGACCGGGCTGGAGGTCTCGATCGTCGAGGTCGGCGAGCGCCGCGACATACCGCCACTGATCGGACTGAACCTGTATCGCATCACGCAGGAGGCGCTGACCAACACGACCAAACATGCCGGGCAGACCGCGCGCGCCGTCGTCACCGTGCGTTACCTCGACGACGCCGTCGAACTAGAGGTCGCCGACGACGGCCGACGGCGGGGATTGCCACAATCGCACGGCATCGGGCTTGGTCTGCCGAGTATGCGGGAGCGCGTAGCGAGTCTCGGCGGTGAACTGATCGCAGAACCGCGCAGCGGTTCCGGTTTCGTCGTCCGCGCCCACGTCCCTACACCCGCCACCAGCGCACGAGTAGCCTCATGAGCACCCCGATCCAGGTCGTCCTGGTCGACGATCAGCACCTGATGCGTGAAGGGATCCGCACGATTCTGTCGGTGCACGAGGACATCGAGGTCGTCGGGCAGGCGGCAAACGGCGCCGAGGCCCTCGAGGTTGTACGCCGCACCGCGCCGGACATCGTCTGTATGGACGTCGAGATGCCGATCATGGATGGGCTCGAGACCACGCGGCAACTCGTTGCAGACCCGACCGTCGTCGCGCGCGTGTTAATGCTGACGACCTTTGATCGCGAGGATTACCTGATGGCCGCGCTGCAAGCTGGCGCGAGCGGCTTCTTGTTGAAGAACTCCCGGCCAGAGCAACTCACCGACGGGATCCGTGCGATCGCCGGCGGCGAGGCGCTGCTGGCGCCAGCGGTCACCATGGCCGTGATCAAACGTGTCGTCTCCGCGGAAGCGAAGCCGGCGCCGGCAGAACCGCCTGTTGGGCTGACCGAACGCGAACTCGCCGTGCTGCGTCTGCTGGCGACCGGGCTGTCGAATGAGGAGATCGCGAGCGAGTTGGTTGTCGGGCGCGCAACCGTAAAGACTCACGTGTCGAACCTGCTGTCGAAGTTGGGGCTGCGCGATCGGGTACAGGCGGTGGCATACGCCTACCGGACCGGGGTGGTCACACCCGACTGATCCACCTGAGTCAGCAACTCGCAGTCACACTACCTACACCGGCGACGTACGGCGGTGCAGCGTTGCGCTCCACAGCAGTACGCCGAGGCCCACAACCGCGAGCGCCGCGCCCACCAGCGGCGTCGTACGCTCGCCCCACGCATCCAGCGCGATGCCACCGGCGAACGCGCCGAGCGCATTGGCGATGTTCAACGCCGCGTGGTTCATTGCCGCACCTAGGGTTACCGCGTCGCCGGCGACGTCCATCAGCCGCAGCTGCAAGTTCACCACCACAATCGTCGCGGTGGTGGTCATCAGCAGGCCGGTCGGCCACAGCAGCCAGCCGTTCGGCGCCACCACCCACAGCAGCACCAGCACGCCCGCGAGCGCTGCCGCGCCGATCAGTAACGTGCGGAATACCGACCAGCGCGCAAGCTCGCCTCCAGCCCAGGTGCCCAGCACCATACCTAGACCCAGGCTCAGCACGAAGACCGGAACGCTGTCAGCCGACAGACCGGCGGTGTCGGTGACGATTGGCGAGATATAACTGAAGACCGCGAACATCCCACCAAAGCCGACGGCGCCGGCTGCCATCGTCAACCAGACCTGCACCGAGCCGAAGAAGGTGCGCGCTTCGTTGCGTCCCTTGGCATCCGGATTAGCGGGCGTGTACGGCACGAATCGTCGGATCAGCAGCGCAGTGAGGACCGCGAGGATTGCGGACACGGCGTACGGCGTGCGCCACCCGAAGGTCTGTCCGAGCCACGTTGCAACGGGTACTCCGGCGACGTTCGCGACAGAGAGGCCGAGCATCACCATCGCGATGGCGCGGCCTTTACATCTCGGCTCGACCAGGCTGGCCGCTACGAGGCTGGCAATGCCGAAGAACGCGCCATGCGGAATCCCGTCCAGGAATCGGGCGATCATCAGCATCTCGAACCCGGCTGCCGCGGCACTGATCGCGTTGAAGAACGCGTACACGGCCATCAGCGCGATCAACAGCGCGCGCCGGGGCAGACCCGCGACGAAGAACGACAGCAGCGGGACGCCGAGCACCACTCCGATGGCATAGGCGCTGATCAGGTGCCCCGCCGTCGACGTACCGACGCCAACGCCTTCGGCGATCTCCGGCAGCACGCCCATCGTGACGAACTCCGTCAGCCCGATGGTAAAGCCTCCGACGGCGAGCGCGAGTATCGCCAAACCCACGCGGATTCGGCGATGGCCTTCATCCGCGCGTGCCGGCGTCGGTTGGTCATCACCGGTCTGCGTTGCCCCTGCATGGGCGCTCGCTAGCGGATTATCGACAACAACGTCTGGCACAGCGTTACTCACCGTTCGGCTCGGTTTCGGTTCAACCCGTGGTCAACCGAGCCCGTCACGCTGAAATTCCCGCCGATGGTGTGACCTATAACTAGCGGCGTGGCTAGCCGTACTGGCGCTCGGCAAGCCACCGCTGGGCTGCGGCGATGTCGTCGGTGGACACCCCGCGCACATCGTCTGGATACGCAATCACCCGATGTTTGCGCGCAGCAGCGAGCGCGATCTGCCGAGCCTCCGCCGACACCTCCGAATCCTCAGCCACCGCGACGATCCGTTGCCACCAGCTCCAACTTCCCACGCCAACGTCGTAGTGCCACAGCGGCTGATCGCCAACGGCCGCCGCGAAAAGTACGCGATGCAGGACGTAGTCGTGGATACCCGACCCGATCAGCGAATCGGCGACGTCAAGCGGACGCACGCCATCCAGCCGCGCGCGCAGCAGCACCCCAGGTCAACAGGTGCCCTTCATCGTGCTCGCCAGACTCGACGTACGTCCACAGTTCTGCGGCCTTCTGTTCGTTCGGGGCGCCGAGCAGCGTCAGCAGTCGCGTCCTGATCTTCCATTTCGGTGTCGGCTTCGCCCACCACGTATCGAGATCGGTCGCGAGTGGGTCGCCGAGGTCGTGCGCGAGGCACGTCAGCGTGACCAGCGGATGCCGCCACTCGGTGTACGTCGTCGCGTACTTCTTCGTGAGCACCTTCTTCCAGCGTTTGCGCAGCGCATCGACGTCCGCGACTGTCGCCTCGCCGTGGGCATAGAGCAACTCCAGGCAGAATCCGAGCCCCTGCATCTCGGTCGCCGGGTCGGCAACCTGGGCATGCAGCCACGCGATCTTTCCCGGCGTCAGCACGCGGTACTCGCGCCAGATTCCCCTCAACGCCCCTTCGTACCCGGTCAGCACAGGTCCGAAAGTGTCGACAAGTTCAGCGGTGGCTTCGGCGAACCGCGCGATATCGGCCCGAAACTCGCCTACGGTGTACCCCGGAACGACCTCGTCACTCGAGCCGAATTCGGAACCGGCTCAAGCATCCCCGCGGTGGGCGCGACATACCTGCGCGCTGCCGCCGCGCGCAATTGAGCAGGTAGCCGCTAATCAAGCGCAGTGCGCAGTATCGCCAGGGGCGTGAGGAGAACCGTCTGATGCGCGACGTCCGTCCACTCGATCTGCGATAGCCGGATGATCTGCTGCGCCAACTCCTCCCACAGTTCGGCGCTGATTCCGCTGTGGTCCTCGAGCGCTCCACCGACGAATACCGCGGCGTCGATCGGGGTGAGGTCGTGCAGATCGGCGTACGCCGACAGCCAGTAGCCGGCAGCCGCTGCGTCGCCGCCAAGCGCAAAGTCGCGCAGCACATCTATTGCCCGATCAGACGGGACTTGCGCGACGACTCCCGCCGCGCGGGCACCAATCTCGGCAACCAACTCCCACGCCCGCTTGTGCTCATGCCGCAGCATCGAGCGCAACAAGGGCCACCAACGCGGGTAATCCGTGGGGTTGTCGGCGTATCGCTCATGCCAGCCGCAATACAGCAAATCCGCCTCCTGCGGGCGATCCGCATCCCGCAGGCCGAGCGTCGCGAGGTATTCGCCCTGCTGATGAAGATCGCCGCTGGCGGCGAGTGCGTCATGCAGCCAGGCCTCCTGCGCCCGGGTCAGAGACCGGTATTCGAATCGCGCGGTCCGCCGGTCGATGGGCTCGTCGAGCTCGGCGAGGAACTGGCACACTCCGGCGGCATCGTCCGGCGACGGTAGACCGTCACCGTCACGAGCGGTCGCACGGTCGAGCGCGAAGGCCCCTTTCAGGCCGCTGTCGGCGAGCGTGTAGCCGTTTGGCCCGGCGCCGAGCCCGCGCTTGACGACCTCGTAGTCGCCACCCCAATGCAGGTACAGCGGACGAGCCAATGAGCCATCACGTTCGAACGACGCGTGTGACTGCCAATGCCAGTACGCGAACGACGTGCTCGGCGACAGCCCACGCTCGGCCAGTAGCTCAATGGCATCGTCGTGCCCGTCACTTTGGGTGTATCGGCTACGGGTCGGCGGTAGCAGTACGACGAACCCCGCGCTACCGAGGGTGCGCCACCAGGTCTTGATCTGCGCGAGATCTGTGGTCACATCTGGCCTTCCATCTGACTCTGACTGCCGCAACTCCGCTATCGTCGCAGGCGCCGACCACACCCGAGTAGGGCCATGCGCCACTGAAAACGCAGCCCGAGCGGCTCGATAACTCTCAGTGGTGGATATGTCGTCGCTCAGACTGCGTCTTCAGCGCGTCAGCTGGTCCGCCAGGAGGCTGAGGCGAATTTCGGCCGCGTGGCGGATGTGCAGCGCAACCCGCCTACCTAGCCTAGGTGACATGCTGACCTTGCATCAGATTTCCAAGTCCTTCCGAGACCGCGCCGTACTCCAGGACGTGAGTTTCAATGTCGCGCGCGGCAGGCTCACCGGGTTCGTCGGCGGCAACGGAGCCGGCAAGACCACCGCGATGCGCATCATCCTCGGTGTCCTGCAGCCCAACAGCGGGAACGTAACCCTCGATGGCCACCCGGTCACCGGCGCCGACCTACGTAGTTTTGGGTATATGCCGGAGGAACGCGGGCTGTACCCGAAGATGGAGATCGTCGACCAGCTCGCCTATTTGGCCCGGCTACATGGCATCGACAAGCAGGCGGCTATCAATCGCGCTGACGACTTGCTGGAGCGGTTTGGTCTCGGTGAGCGCCGTCGCGACAAACTTGAGTCGCTGTCGCTGGGTAATCAACAACGCGTTCAGGTATCCGCAGCCCTGGTACATGATCCTGATGTGTTGGTCCTGGACGAGCCGTTCTCCGGGCTCGACCCACTCGCCATCGATGAGGTCGTCACCGTCATTTCCGAACATGCCGCCCGCGGCATCCCGGTGCTGTTCTCCTCGCACCAACTGGACGTCGTCGAACGACTGTGCGATGACCTGGTGATCATCAGCGGCGGGCAGATCCGCGCTGCGGACTCGCGCGAAGGCCTGCGCGCACGGTTCTCCGGAAGCCAATACTCCATGCGTACCGGGACTGATACCGGTTGGGTCCGCGACATCCCGGGTGTCGTCGTGGAGGAGCTCGCCGGCGACAGCACCGTCTTCAGCAGTACGCCGGAGGTCGCGCAGCAGGTACTCGCGAGCGCCGTGACACGCGGCGTCGTCCACTCGTTCACGCCGGTGCAGCGTTCGCTTGGCGAAATTTTCCGCAACGTCGTCGTCGACGTCGCCCGCAACGAAACCGAGGCCGCATGATGACCACTCCGACCAAGCCTGCGGCACTGACCGGGTGGCAGGCGACCCTGCTGGTTGCCGAACGTGAAATCGTCACCCAAATCCGCACGAAGGCGTTCCTGATCTCGAACGCGATCACGCTGCTCATCATCCTCGGGGGAATCATCATCGCCAACGCGGTGAACTCCGGCGATGACTCGGTATCCGTCGCCGCGGTCGGCGACACCTCGGCGGTCGTCCAGCAGGCTGAAGGCCTGGATGTCAGGTCGGTCTCCGATCAGGCAGCCGGCGAAGAACTGCTGCGTGACGATGAAGTCGACGCGCTGATCGTGCCGGACGACTCCACCCTCGGCATTCGCGTCATCGCGCTGAGCGATCAGCCGACTGATGTCATCGCTGCGCTCTCGGTCAGTCCGGACGTCGAACTTCTGGAGCCACAAGAAACCTCCGAATCCCTGCGGGGCATCATCGCGCTCGCCTTCGGACTGGTGTTCATGATGGCGACGCTCGGTTCGGGCTCGGTGATCCTGCAGAACACCGTCCAGGAAAAGCAGTCCCGCGTCGTGGAGATCCTGCTTGCCGCAGTGAAGGCGCGTTCGCTGATGGCGGGCAAGATCCTCGGCAACTCGGTGATCGGGGTGGCATCCGCAGTCGCGATGGCCGCCGTGGCGGCGCTCGGACTCCTACTCACCGGTCAGGACGACATACTCGGCCTGATTAGTACGCCGATGATCTGGTTCGTGGTGTTCTTCGTCTTCGGTTTCGTGCTGGTGGCCAGCGTGTTCGCTGCGGGTGCTGCGCTGGTGTCGCGTCAGGAAGACGCCGGTTCAGTAATGACCCCGGCGATGATGATGGTCATGATCCCGTACTTCGGGGTGGTGTTCTTCGCCGATAACTCGCTGGTGATGACGATCCTCTCGTATGTGCCATTCAGCGCCCCGGTGGCGATGCCGGTGCGGATGTTCCTCGGCGACGCGCAGTGGTGGGAACCCCTGCTCTCCCTGGGCTTGCTGGTTGCTTGCACTGTTGGCGTGATGGCGATCGCCGGCAAGATCTACAGCGGCTCGCTGCTGCGAATGGGCGGCCGAGTGTCGGTCAAGGAAGCCCTGCGCAATAACTAGGCCCTCGTCGGTGTGGCGTCCGGTCCGCTCAGCAAGCGGTCCGGACGCCGTACTGCGGCGGGAGTGGTGCACACGTCGCGCTGTTGCGTGAGTCGCGATTACGGTAGTTGGGTGCGGATCGCTACCTGGAATGTGAACTCGGTCAAGCAACGCGTCACCCGGCTGCTGCCGTGGCTCGACGAACGTACGCCGGACGTCGTGTGTCTACAGGAACTCAAACTCACCGACGACGCGTTCCACATACTGCTGGATGCCGATCTGGCCGCTCGTGGATACGAGGCGGCGGTACACGGGCAGTCGCAGTGGAACGGCGTCGCGATCCTGTCGCGGGTCGGCCTGTCGGACGTCATCGCGGGTCTGCCCGGCGGTCCCGGGTTTCCGGACCAAGAGGCGCGACTGGTTTCCGCAGTCTGCGGCGGAATCACGGTCCGGTCCGCGTACGTACCGAACGGGCGCGAGCCGGACTCTGAGCACTATCGATACAAACTCGAATGGCTCGAGGCGCTTCGGGTGCTCGTGGCGGACGGCGGCCCGCAACTAGTCTGCGGAGACGTGAACATCGCGCCGACCGACCGAGACGTGTTCGATCCCGCGGCGTACGTCGGACAGACCCACGTCACGCAGCCCGAGCGCGCCGCGCTGCGTCGGCTGCAGGGCGCAGGGTTGCGCGACGTGGTACGCGAGCGTTGGCCTCACGAACGGATCTTTAGTTACTGGGACTACCGGGCCGGCATGTTCGGAAAAGACCTCGGTATGCGCATCGACCTGATCCTGGCGAGCGATCCGATCGCCGACCGGGTGGCCGCGACGTGGGTGGATCGCCAGGCACGAAAAGGAAAGAGCCCGAGTGATCACGCGCCCGTGATCGTCGACCTCGACGACGCGCCGGACGGCGACATCGGGCCCGTCGTACCGCCACCGTCGCGGGTTGCGAAAACCACTCGCCTCCCCCAGGCGAAATCCGATCCCGGCCGCCGCCAGAGCGAGGACGGCAACAACAGCAACTAGCACGCTGGAGAGCCACGTGAAAACGGGTGAAGTCGGACGTCGTACGGTATGTGGCGTCCGTCGTAGTCTGCGGCGCATCTCGCGCAGTTCCCCGACGGAACACAATCTAGGGTTACGGCATGGCTAATGTCGTACTCTTCCACTCAGCACTTGGCGCCAATGATGGTTTCCACAAGATGGCGGACCTATTCGTCGACGCGGGTCACACGGTCCATCGTCCCGACTATTACGACGGGCGTACGTTCCCGAACGCGACGGAAGGTACGGCCTACCGCGACGAGGTCGGATTCGGCAATCTTGCCCAGCACGCAACCGAACTCATCGCAGACCTCGAGGGGCCGCTCGTATTCGGCGGTTTCTCGCTCGGAGCGGCGATGGCGCAGTCCATGGGCAAGCGCGATCCGCGCGCCAGTGCCGCGCTGCTGTTCCACGCCGGCGGCGTGGCAAAACCTTCTTCGTGGCAGTCCCACGTGCAGTTGCAGATCCACCACAGCGTCGGCGATCCGTGGATTGACGAGGGTCACCCGGACGAGCTGATCCGGTCCGCGGCACGCTCCGGCGCCCAAGCAGCACACTATGTGTACCCAGGTAGCGGACACGTCTTCGGCGACCCGACCGGTGCGGATTACGACAAAGAACTCGCCACGCTCATGTGGTCGCGGGTCTTCGCGCTGATCGGCTAACCCACCACGGATCTCAACCGGGCGCCGACCGGCGCCCGGTTTCCCTTGTCGACCGCATCGCGGTCAGAAATGGACACGTATGACTACTGATCCGCGCATCACGGCCGTCATGGAACTGCCGCTGCACCGCTTTCTCGGGGTCTCGTTGATCGAGGAGACCGACTCAGCGGCCGGAGCAACGTTCACGGTCGCCGAGCCGACCCAGGGACCGGGAGGGTGGCTGCACGGCGGCGTCATCTACACGCTGCTCGACATGACCTGTTACCTCGCGCTGATACCGCGACTGGCCGCTGACAAGATCGCCGTCTCGCATGCGGTGAACATCTCGCTGATGAAGGGTGTACCCGGCGGTTCGGTGGTGGAACTGCACGCGGAGGTAGTGCGCCTGGGCAAGTCGCTGGCATTTCTACGCGCGGAGGCTCACTCGGGCGGAAACGTCGTCGCGGCCGCAACCGTCACGAAGTCGATCATTCCCGCGTAATCGCGCGCCACGACGGCGGGCGTGGGTGGCCAACTCGACCTCAGCCGTTCATCGGCAGATAGCAGAACTCTCAACTCAGCGCCGCCCCCTCACGTCAGTGCCGCCCTCAACCGAGACGGTTGAGGGCGGCACTGATGACTGCAACCGGTTACGCGGCGTCGACGCGCTCGATGATCACGGCCGGAGCCATACCGCCACCGGCACACATGGTGATCAGGCCGTAGCGGCCGCCGGTGCGCTCAAGCTCATCCAGGGCCGTGCCGATCAGCATCGAACCGGTCGCACCAATCGGGTGACCCAGAGCACTCGAGCCACCGTTCGGGTTGACCTTCTCGCGCGGCACATCCATATCGCGGATGAACTTCTCGGTCACGACAGCGAACGCCTCGTTGACCTCGTACACGTCGATATCGTCCTTCGACAGGCCTGCCTTCGCCAGAACCTTCTTCGCGGCCGGAACCGGCGCGTTCAGCATGAAGGTCGGGTCGTCACCCATGTTCGCGAATGCCACGATGCGCGCACGCGGCACCATCCCGTGCTTCTCGGCGTACTCCTTGGAGGCCAGCAAAATCGCGGCGGCACCGTCGACGACACCCGACGAGATTCCGGCGTGGTGTACGGCCTCGAACTCGAGGTCCGGGTAGCGGCGATTGACCTGCTCGCGCGGGGTGTGACCGTTGCCCTGATCGGTGTCAATGATCGACGCGAACGCTGGCTTCAGGCCAGCCAGACCCTCGGCGGTGGTGTTAGGACGCGGGTACTCCTCGTGGTCGAGGGCAACCGAACCGTCTTCGTTGTAGACCGGTACGACGGAGTTGTCGAAGCGGCCCTCCTCGATGGCGATCGCGGCGCGGCGCTGGCTCTCCAGGCCAAGGGCCTCGAGGTCCTCACGGCTGATGCCCTCGCTGGCGGCAATCGCGTCAGCGCCGATGCCCTGGTGGGTCTGCGGGTGGATCGCGTCGAGCGCCGCGTTGCCCGCGCCCATGCCGTAGACCGCGACACCCTTCTCCATCTTTTCGCGGGACTGGGTCGCCGTCTCACTCATCATCTGGGTACCGCCGGCGATGACCAGATCTTCCATCCCGGACATGATCGACGCGGCGGCCATGTTGACGGTGGTGATGCCCGATCCGCAGAAACGGTCCAGCGTGACGCCCGAGGCCTTGGTGTCGTAGCCGGCGGCCAGCAGGGCCATGCGACCGAGGTCGCCGCCGTGCTTACCCTCCTGCGAGGAGGTGCCCCAAACGACGTCGTCGACGTCCTCGGTGTTGAGGTTGTTGCGCTCGGCGATTGCCTTCAACACTGTCGCGCCCAGGTGCTGGGGGTGCAGGTGCGCCAGTGCGCCCTTACCGACCTTGCCGATACCGCGCGGCGTACGAACCGCGTCAATGATGTATGCGTCTGCCACGATGGCCTCCGAAAGTTGATATATCAGGTCAATTTCGGACAATACGGCACGGGTGGATCGACCACTACACATGTGTCGGCTCGCTCACCTCGCTTGAACTCGTGCCCCCGGCGGAAGTTAGGCGCGTGGCTCGCCGCGGCCGTTGCCCAAGTGCCTCATGAGCACTACCGCGAGCGCCCGTTCGAAGACGCTATGCGAGCGCCTCGTCGCAGCCGTCCCGCGGCGCCCATCAAGGTCATTACGCGAGCGCCTCGTTGAGCAACTCCAGCGCCGCCACGGCGAACGCCTGCATATTCGCTACGCGGTCGTTCGATCCCGTCTCAATGGTGCGGGTTAACTCGGCCGGGCCCACAACGCTCAAGAACGTCGTTCCCGCCGGGTCGCCGTACCGCGTCCCGGACGGCCCGGCCGCACCAAACTCGGCGATCCCCCACGTCGTACCGAGCCGGTCCCGCACGGCACTCGCCAACAAATTCGCATGCGGCTCGGACAGCGGGCGCACGCCAGTCATGTCCGAGGCCGTGATCGCGAGCAGATTGCTCAACGCGGCCTTCGTGTAGACCACGTTGCCGCCCACGTAGTACGCAGAGGCGCCCGCTTGACCCAACAGCGCCGCAGAGATCAGTCCTCCTGAGGAGGCCTCGGTCACCGCAATCGTTTCGCCGCGTTCACGCAACGCCGCCGCCACACCGCTCGCTACCGCCAGTAGTTCGTCCACAGGCCCTCCCCCGCTCATCGCATGTATGGCCCCACAGTAGCGGCACCCTCCGGGCACCCCTGCGCCGCCGAACCCCGCAAAAGACGCACGAAAATCGAAGGCGCATCGCGCACTGGGCGATGCCTAGCCAATTTCACTGCGTTTTTGCGTCGTCCGCGTCTTTGGCGGCGGTTCCGGTCATCGCCGCGGCTTCGCCGCGGCCCGGGATCGGGGTTAATGGCCAGATTGTGTGTATGGGATCGAGCGCATACGACGCCGCCCGGTTCCGGAGATCTCCGGAACCGGGCGGTTCTTGGTGGGCAAGGGGGGACTTGTACCCCCACGTCCTTGCGGACACTGGCACCTGAAGCCAGCGCGTCTGCCATTCCGCCACTTGCCCGTGACTGCGACGTACAAATTTACCATGCGTCACGCAACGTTCAGCCGGAGGGTGGCAGAGACCACGGCCCGTCTGCAGCCGCCCGGGCGCGGTGAACAGACATGCTGGCGCAATGGAGATCGCACGTCAGGTATAGGCGTTGCGCACTCCGAACTCAGGTGTGCCAGACAAGCCTGCACTACGCCCACATCCCGCACCCCGCACAACCCCGTGCGCCACTCAGCCCGGTGCCCCGCAAGCGCCGGTACGCCACTCAGCCGCTATGTGGTCGCGGCCGCCAGCGGCTCGTCGGCCCCGTCCGAGGACGCCGACTGCGCATCGGGGCGCTTCGCCGGTATGAGCAAAGCGAGCACCGACGCGGCCAAGGCGACGCCCACGCCAATCAGCAGACCGGTGACGAATCCCGCCTCGCTGGGAACCTGCACAGGGCCAATATCAAATGTCATGTTGGCGAGTACGACGCCGACCACGGCCGACGCAACTGACGTACCGACCGAACGCATCAGCGTATTGAAACTATTTGCCGATGCGGTCTCCGACAACGGCACTGAACCCATGATCAGCGCCGGCATCGCACCGTAGGCGAGGCCTACGCCACTCGCGCCGACGATGATCGACACGAGCAGACTCCACGTCGACCCCATCAGGAACACGCCCAGTAGATAGCCGAGAGCGACGACGGCCGAACCGACCGCCAGGGTGATGCGCGGACCATGAGTCTTGGACAGCTTTGCGCTCAGCGGCGACATCACCATCATCATGAGCCCGCCGGGCATCATCCACAGACCCATCTGCAACATGTCCTGCCCGAGGCCGTATCCGGTTTCGGTCGGCAACTGCAAAAGCTGCGGGTAAATCAGCGACTGCGCGAACATCGCGAATCCAAGCACCATCGAGGCAGCGTTCGTCAGCAGCACGACCGGGCGGGCGGTGACGCGCAGGTCGACCAACGGCGCATCGATGCGTAGCTCGTACCAGCCCCAGACCCCAAAGACCACCACCGAGGCGATCAGCAGACTCAAAGTGGTCGCACTACCCCAGCCCCAGTCGGCGCCCTTCGACACGCCCAGCAACAGGCATACCAGTCCGATGCCGATACCGATCGCGCCAATCGGGTCGAACTTTCCGGTGGCCACCGGTGGGGTACGAGGGATCAGCTTGGCCATGGCGATACCAATGACCACGGCGAGCACTGCCGACCCCCAGAACAGCACCTGCCACTGCGAGTACATCGCCACAGCTGCGGCGATCGGCAGTCCAAGCGCCCCGCCGACGCCCATCGAGGCGCTCATCAACGCAATGGACGTGCCCAATCGTTCAGCGGGAATCACGTCGCGCATCACGCTGATTCCCAGCGGAATCAGTCCCATGCCTAAGCCCTGCAGGCCTCGGCCCACGATCATCGGGATCACCGATTCGGATAGCGCGCACACCACCGAACCTGCCGCCAATGCCACGGTGCTCAGCAGCATCATCCGCCGTTTGCCGTAGAGGTCGCCGAGTCGGCCCGAGACCGGCGTGGCCACAGCTGCTACCAGCAGGGTGACGGTGATGACCCACGACGCGTTAGACGCGGTCGTGTTCAGCATCGTCGGCAGCGCGCCGATCAGCGGGACCACCAGCGTCTGCATCAGGGCGGCGGTGATACCACCGGCCGCGAGTACGGCGACTACTGCGTTGGGAGCCGGCGCTCGCTCGGCGGACGATACTGACACGTGGATGCACTATACACATTATGTGTATAGTGCACAATTGACCGTCTATTGAGGAGTCCTTCGTGCGGGATACGCTGGCCACGATCGAGCTGGAAGCGATGCTGTTCGGGCGTCACATGGCCCCTGCGCGGCGATTGCCGGACGGCGCCAGCGTTCTCGAGCGCAGCCACTACACTCTGCTGACCCGACTGGAGGCCACCGGCCCGATGTCGATCGGGCAGCTCAGTGACGCCTTCGGCTTGGGCGCCTCCACCCTCAATCGGCAAACGGCCGCGATGATGCGCGCAGACCTGGTCGAGCGAATCCCCGACCCCGACGGCGGACTCGCCCGCAAGTTCCGCATCACGAAGACCGGCAAGCGACGCCTACGCACCGAACGAAACGACAACATCACCGGCCTCGGCCGAGTGGTCAGCGACTGGGCCGATACGGACATCGAAGCCTTCGCCACGCTGCTAGCGAAGTTCAATAAGTCGGTCGAAGAGCGTTCCGGACGCGGATGGCCTCGAAGAGACCCGCTCTAAACCGAGCTGCCGTCGAGTTCCGCCAACATCGAGTTCCGCCAACATCGAGTCCCGCCGCTGAAAACGCAGCCCTAGCGGCTCGACATCCACGTATGCGAGATAAGTCGTCTGTCGCGCTGCGTCTTGGTTAGGGTCGGCCGAATCCGACTCGCTCGGACTCGCGGGATCCGCTAGGACTCGCGCGATTCCTTAGCGCTAGGCGATGCGGATCGATTACGAATCGTCCGCGTTTGTGCATCGGCGGCCTGCAAGTCGTACGCCGCGATCACCAACGCCAGGTGTGAGAACGCCTGCGGAAAATTACCCAGCATCCGTTCCGCCTGCGGGTCGTACTCCTCCGCCAGCAGCCCTACGTCGTTCGCCAGCGCGGTCAATCGACGCATCAACGCGTGCGCGTCCTGTCCTCTACCCATCAACGCGTACGCCGACACCAGCCAGAACGAGCATGCCAAGAACGAACCTTCCTGCCCATCGAGTCCGTCCACGCCCGACTGGGTGCGGTATCGCAGCAGCAGGCCATCGCGCATGAGGTCGCTCTCGATCGCGCGCACCGTCCCGACGAACCGTTCGTCGCTGGCGTCGATGAATCCGACGTCCGCCAGCAGCAGCAACGACGCGTCCACCTCACCTGTCTCGTAGTGCTGAGTGAAACTGCCACGCGTCGCGTCGTACCCCCGACTCAGAACCTCCTCACGTACGGCGGCGCGAACCTCACGCCAGCGCCGTACGTCGCCGTCCAGACCGTGCCGCTCAACAGCCGCGATCGAGCGGTCAAGTGCGACCCACACCATGACCCGCGAGTGGGTGAAGTGACGCTTCGGTCCACGGATCTCCCACAAGCCGTGATCGGGTTCCTGCCAACTCTGGCAAAGCTTCTCGAGCAGCGCACACTGCATCCGCCACGACTGGGCGGTCTCTTGCAGTCCGTGATCGCGTGCCATCGCGAGCGCGATCATGACCTCGCCCAGTACGTCGGACTGCTTTTGGCCGACCGCGCCGTTACCGATCCGCACCGGCAACGAGTTCTCGTACCCCGCCAGGTGCGCCAGCGCCCTTTCAGGCATCTCGCGCCCACCATCGATCGTGTACATGATCTGCAGGTCGGCCGGGTCGCCGGCAACCGCACGCACTAGCCAATTCCGCCAGGCCATGGCGGCCCCACGGTAGCCAGCCATGAGCAATGCCTCCAGGGTCAAAGAGGCGTCGCGAAGCCAGCAATATCGGTAATCCCAGTTCCGCTCGCCGCCGATCTGTTCCGGTAACGAACACGTTGGGGCAGCGACGATCCCGCCGGTCTCGATGTCGGTGAGCGCGCGCAACGTGACCAGCGAACGGTGTACCGCGTCTCGGTAGGGACCCTCGTACTCGCAGTTCCGCAGCCAGTTGGCGGCTTCGATCTCAGTGCGCCGAATTCTGCCAGCGACATCGATCGGTGCCGGGAGCGGTTCGTACGAGCGCGTCGAGGTCAGTTCGAAGGTCAGCACGTCCCCGGACCTCACTACGAACTCGTCGACGTGCCGTTGCGCGTCGGCCTTCGGGATCCGTGGTCCGCGCATCACCAGCCGATCGGGACCGGCGACGGCCACCAGCATCTCGTCATTCCCGAAAGCGTCCCCGCCGCTACGCCCGATAGCGTGCCTGACGCCATTCCCGACGACGTTACCGATGCCAATCCCTACGGCGTCACCACCGACGCTCCCGATGCCATTCCCGCAAGCGTCTCCGGCGTCATTCCCGACGGCGGTCCCGAACGCGTCCTCCAAGTCATTCGCCGCGGCGTCATTGCGGACGCCGCCATCCCGCTCGCGACTTACCCAGGGCAGGATCGCGCCGTACCCGAACCGGATCACCAACTCGTGCCGGAACACCATCGTTCCGCTGACCCCTTCGATCCGGCGTACGACATCGCATCGATCGCCACTGATCGGCATGGCGTCGGTGACAGTGACAACGCCGGTCGCGGTGCGGTGAGTTGTCTGCAGGATCACCGAACCGTCAAGGTAGCGGCGAATCGACGTCGCCTCCTCCGCGGGCCCAAGCAGCCAGTACCCGTTCTCCGGCCGACCCACTAACGCAGCGAAACAGGCCGGCGAGTCGAAACTCGGCAGGCACAACCAATCGATTGATCCGCGACGCGACACCAAGGCCGCCGTGCAACGGTCGCCGATGAGCGCATATTCCTCAATCCGCTCCATTCCTGCAGGCTACTCGGCGACCGATCCGAGACGGCCCACACCATCATCCGAGCAATACTCGCCGAGCAGAACTCGTCGATACTGACGCGACGCACTCGCTATCCCGCCCTGCGGATCCCGGTCGCGTTCTCGCCGTGAGGCAACAGTGAGGTGACTTCGCGAATCGTCCGCTCGGCGCGAAATTCGTTTCCAGATGCAACTACCGAGTCCTAACCTCGAAAGGTCAGTAAAGGAGAGCGTTCGTGCTCATGCGTCTACTGCGGGTTCGGCTCCGTCCGTACACCTCGCTCCTCGTCGGAATCGTCGTACTACAAATCGTCGGCACTATCGCGAGCCTGTACCTACCCAGCCTCAACGCAGACATCATCAACAAGGGCATCGCCGTCGGGGATACCGGTTATATCTGGCGGATCGGCGGCTGGATGCTCATCGTCGCCGCCCTTCAAGTTGTCTGCAGCATCGCGGCCACCTACCTCGCCGCACGTACCGCAATGGGGTTCGGCCGCGACACCCGGGCCGCCGTCTTCAACAGGGTCGCCGAATTCTCCGCCCGCGAGGTCGGCCAGTTCGGCGCTCCCTCACTCATCACCCGCTCCACCAACGACGTCCAGCAGGTTCAAATGTTGGTCGTCATGGGTGCCACACTGCTGGTGATGGCGCCGATCATGATGGTCGGCGGCGTAGTGATGGCGCTGCAGCAGGACGTCGGACTGTCCTGGTTGATGCTGGTCAGCGTTCCGATCCTGGGCATAGCGGTCACGCTCATCATCCGCCGGATGGTGCCGTTGTTCCGTCGCAACCAGGAACTCATCGACAACGTCAACGGCGTTCTGCGCGAACAGATCACCGGTATTCGCGTGGTGCGAGCGTTCGTGCGCGAACAGCAGGAAACCGATCGGTTCGCCGTCGCCAACCAGCAACTGACCACGGTCGCGATCGGCGCCGGACGCTACATGGCGATGATCTTCCCCGTCGTCATGCTCGTGCTGAACGTGTCCAGCGTCGCCGTCCTCTGGTTTGGTGGGCATCGCGTCGAAGAGGGCAATATCGATGTCGGATCGCTCACCGCATTCCTGGCTTACCTCATGCAAATCCTGATGTCGGTGATGATGGCCAGCTTCATGATGATGATGCTGCCGCGCGCGACCGTCAGCGCGGAACGTATCCAAGAGGTCCTCGACACCGAATCCTCGGTGGTTCCGCCGTCCGCGCCGGTGCGGCCACAGCCCGGCGCGCCCAGCGTCGAACTCGACAACGTCTCGTTCGCTTTCCCCGGCGCAGACGAACCTGTGCTGCGCAACCTCACCTTCGCCGCCCATGCCGGTCAGACCACGGCCGTCATCGGCTCCACCGGCGCGGGCAAAACCACCATGCTGAACCTGATCCCCCGACTCGTAGACGTGACCGGCGGCGAAGTGCGGATCAATGGGGTCGATGTTCGTCAGCTCGATCCGGAAGTGCTGTGGAACGGCATCGGCCTCGTCCCGCAACGTCCCTACCTGTTCAGCGGCACCGTCGCCTCCAACCTGCGCTACGGCAACCCGGACGCAACGGACGACGAACTTTGGCAGGCGCTCGCGATCGCCCAAGCCGACGACTTTGTCACCGAACTCGGTGGGTTGGCGACGAAAATTGCGCAAGGCGGTACGAACGTATCCGGCGGCCAACGACAACGCATATCGATCGCCCGCGCGTTGGTACGGCGTCCGGACATCTACCTGTTCGACGATTCGTTCTCCGCGCTCGATCTAGGCACCGACGCGCGGCTGAGGGCGGCACTACGTCCAGTCACCCGCGATGCGGTGGTGATCGTCGTCGCCCAACGAGTGTCCACCATCATCGACGCCGACCAGATCATCGTGCTGGACGATGGCGCCGTCGTCGGACACGGCACCCATGCGGACTTGCTTGTCTCCTGCCCGACGTACGCCGAAATCGTTGAGTCCCAAGCGGCTGTTGAGGTGGCCTGATGAGTGAATCCACCACGACCACCCCTGCTCAGCACCCGTCGGACGGTCCCGAGCGCGACCCGGACGCCGTACACGCCGAACCCCGCGGTGGCCCGGCCGGCATGGTCGGCGCACCGGTGGAGAAGTCACTGAACTTCTGGCCGTCGGCTAAGCGGCTGATCCGGCAACTGGCGCCGGAGCGGACCCGAACGATTTGGACGTTGATTCTCGCGGTCGCAGGCGTCGTTCTGTCGGTACTTGGACCGTTGGTCCTCGGCCGCGCCACGGACATCATCTTCGCCGGATCGCTCGGCAAGGAAATGCCCGTCGGGTTGTCGCGTGCCGACATCATCGAGAGCGCTCGCGCCGCCGGTAATGATGCCTTCGCGGACGTCATTTCCACCATGCCGCTGGTCCCAGGTCAGGGCATCCAGTTCGATGACCTCGGCGCGGTACTGCTGGTGTGTCTCGCACTGTTCGTATTCAGCTCGTTCTTCCAACTGCTACAAGGATGGCTACTGAACGAGGCCGTACAGCGGACCATCCAACGGATGCGTGCGCAGTGTGAGGCGAAGCTGCACCGACTGCCACTGGCGTACTTCGACAAGCGTCCGCGCGGTGAAATTCTCAGCCGCGTCACCAACGACCTCGACAACATCGCGCAGACGCTGCAGCAGACCCTGTCGCAGCTGATCACTTCGCTGCTGACGGTGGTCGGCGTCGTGGTGATGATGTTCGTGATTTCGCCGCTGCTGGCGGTCATCGCGCTGATCACGATTCCGATCACGGCGGTGCTCACCGCGTTCATCGGCAAGCGCTCGCAGACGAAGTTCGTGGCGCAGTGGCGCAACACCGGCAAACTCAACGGCCAGGTCGAGGAAGCGTTCACCGGCCACGAGTTGGTCAAGGTGTTCGGTCGCCAGAAGGAGGTCGCCGCAGAGTTTCAGGAGACGAACGAGAAGCTCTACGAGGCGTCATTCAGCGCCCAGTTCATCAGCGGAATCATCATGCCGTTGATGATGTTCATCGGGCAGTTGAACTACGTCGCGATCGCCGTGATCGGTGGCCTGCGGATCACCTCCGGTGCACTCACCCTCGGCGACGTGCAGGCATTCATCCAGTACTCGCAACGCTTCACCCAGCCGCTGACTCAAGTCGCTTCGATGGCCAACCTGATGCAGTCCGGCGTCGCGAGCGCCGAACGGGTCTTCGGCCTGCTGGACGCGCCCGAGGAGTCGGTCGAGCCTGATCGGTACGCCGGCAAGCCAGGCACCGGTCGGGTGGAGATGGATGACATCACCTTCTCGTATTCGCCCGAAAAACCGCTGATCGAAAACCTGTCGTTGGTGGCCGAGCCGGGTCAGACGGTCGCGATCGTCGGCCCGACAGGCGCCGGCAAGACGACGTTGGTCAATCTGATCATGCGTTTCTACGAGCTGAACTCTGGCCGGATAACCCTGGACGGGGTCGATATCGCCGGGTTACCACGTCAACAGCTACGCGAGCGGATCGGTATGGTGCTGCAGGACTCGTGGCTGTTCGGCGGCACGATTCGCGACAATATCGCCTACGGCAAACCGGATGCGACCGAAGACGAGGTACTGGCCGCCGCCAAAGCGACGTACGTCGACCGGTTCGTACACTCGTTGCCCGACGGGTACGACACCGTGATCGACGAAGAAGCATCGAATGTGTCCGCGGGCGAGAAGCAGTTGATCACTATCGCTCGAGCGTTCATTTCACAACCGTCGCTACTGATCCTGGACGAGGCGACGTCCTCGGTGGATACCCGCACCGAATTACTGGTCCAGCAGGCGATGTCGGCGCTGCGCAGTGACCGGACCTCGTTCGTGATCGCTCACCGGCTCTCGACTATTCGCGATGCCGACCTGATCCTGGTGATGGAAGACGGGCATATCGTGGAACAGGATTCGCACGAAGAGCTGTTGGAGAAGCGCGGGCCATACTGGCGGTTGTACAACGCGCAATTCACCGCGCCGGTTGCCGACGAAACGCTCGAGGAGCAGCCGATCTAGACGCTGCCCGCCGTCGTGGGTCTAGGCGACAGCCAGGCTATCCGAGCGCCTGTCCTCGCGGTGACGCTGATCTCGCAACCGGCGGCGCCGGATCCGCGTCGCAGCACCAATGATCGCAGTCAACGCGTAGCGGCGAGGAGATTCGAACGCAGCCAGCCGGCCCATGCACAGCGGGCCCGTATCCGCAGCGCGAGCGCGGATCGACCTCCGGGCGCACCCGGGCCGGACGGGCATGGTTGCCGTGGCGCAGCCGAACTCGCGGATGGGTTGCCGAGACGTGGGACTGGGTTCTCTCGTGGGGCAAGCGCGGTGGAGACGACGAACTGTCGTCGATTCTCGCGATGATCAGATTCATCCTGTGCCTGCCGCTGATGATTCCTGCGGCGGTGATGACCGTTCTGTTCCTGATTGAGTCACTCGCACAGTGGATCGTGATGCCGTTCGCCGTACTGCTGCGGTTGTGTGGCCTCATCCCGGTCGTGGTCGACGCACGGGATAGTGCCGGTCGCGCGTCCACCGCGAGCGCGTGAGCGGTTGGGGCAGGGCGAAACAACGCACGCGCGAACTTGCTCAGGTCGCCTCGTTCGGTCCAGTGCTGGACGGCCCGCTGCCACCTGGGTTCACTCCCCCGCGCCGCCCACCGGGTTCCGGCCACGGAACGCATCGGTGCGACCCAGCCGCTGAGGGCAAGCTCTACTCGGCGTTGACGACGATCGTGTGCCATCCCGTCGCCGCGCCCGGCAGCGCCGACACCACTGTCTCGGTTTGGGTTTCACCGTCCGCGTTCGTCGCGCGCACCTGAATATCGTGCGAACCCGTCGAAGGCGTCCAATCGACGTACCACTGGCGCCAGTAGTCGATGCCCGCGTCCGGGCCAAGGGTGGCCTCCTGCCACTCTTGCTCGTCAATACGAACCTCGACCTTCGCGACACCGACCTGCTGTGCCCACGCGACGCCGCCGATATGGGTCGCTTCTCCCGCCGGCAACAGGGCGTTTCCCTTTGGTGTATCAATCCGTGCTGAGGGCAAGATCCGGCCGTCAATCACCCACCCGCGGTCCGTCCAGTACGCCGAGTCCTTCTTGTACGTAGTCGCGGTCAGCTTAGTGACCCACTTCGTGGAGCCAACGAACCCGTACAGCCCGGGCGTCACCAGCCGCACTGGAAAACCGTGCTCACGCGGAAGTTGCTCGCCATTCATCGCGATCGCGAGCATCGCCTCACGGTCGTCGGTAAACGCCTGCACCGGCGTTGAAATCGTCATACCGTCGACGTCCGTCGACAGGATCTGGTCAACACCATCGCGAATCCCGACCGTGTCAAGAATGTCGCTGACGCGTACGCCGAGCCACCTCGCCGATCCGATATATGACCCGCCGACCGGGTTCGATACACACAGCATGGTGATATCGCGCTCAATGATCTCGTACGTCAGCAGGTCATCGAAGGTGAGCGTAAGCGGTTTGTCCACGTCGCCGTCGATCTCGAGCGTCCATTCGTCGGGGTTCACCGACGGGACGGTCAGTGCGGTGTCGATCCGGTAAAAGTTGTCGGTGCCGGTCCGGAACGACGCTATCCCGTTGATCTGCTGCTCGAGTCCGTCGGGCAGCGGTGGCAGTGGCTTGAGCGGCTTCGGGAGCGCGATCGTCGCCGCGCGCTGCGCCGATGCAATGATCCATTGCCCGGTCGCCGCGGCGGCAACGCCGAGGCCCGCGGCAGCCCCGGACAGTTGCAGGAATCGCCGCCGGGTCAGCTGGTGCTCCTCGCCCTGCGAGTCGGCCAGACGCTCGCGGTGTGCAAACAGTGCCCGCAGCACCACGATCGCGACCACGGTCGCGACCACTGACGGCAGCGCCGAGAGCATCGTGGCGACCGGTCGAGCGAGCGCGGCCGACGTACACACGACGCCGAGGACGACGTAGACGATGGCGCCCGGCGTACGCGACCAGCGCGACACCAGACCCGCGAGCGCGGCTATTGCGACGGCGACTACGCCGACGACGACCATCAGGAAAAGCTTGTCGCCGCTACCGAACGTATCGATTGCCCACTGCTTTACCGCGCCGGGCGTCAGGTCTACGACTCCCGCGGCGACGGCCAGCGGCGGCGATGATTCCGGTTCAATGAACGCGGCGAGGAGTTGCGCGGCGCCGAGGCCGGCGATTCCTGCGACGATCCCGAGCAGCGCCGCGAGCGCGCGCGAGGTGTGCGCGGTCGCAGTGGATGCGACCTCCCTGACGTTGGTCATGCCCCCATCATCGTCCGCAGATCACCATGGGCGGCGTTCCATAACATTCTCGTAAGAGTTCTCGCGTGCCGTGGCCGGCAGTCTCGTCAACCGGCGAGCAGGTCCCGGCGGGCGAATCGGGCTGAGCCCACGGCGACGAGCAACGCAGCACTCGCCCCGAGCACGACCAAGGCCGCGGTGTTTGCCGGCTCGAGGGGCACGTTACCGACCGCGAAGATCGGTGACAGGTTACTCACCGAGGACGGAAGATCCAGTGCGCCGCCGAGCATCCCGACCACAGCTGCCCAGCCCACCAACACCCATGCGAGGGCCATCAGGCGCGGCACGATCGCGTGTACGGCGCTCGCGACGCCGATGATGAACAGCACCGCCGGCAACATTGCGGCGCCCGCTTCCAGGCTCGGCCCGAGCGTCGCGCTCGCTCCGGTGGCGGCCCAGGTCGCGAGCGCGACCGCGATCGTCGAGGCGAGTAACGCAGCGATGGCCTGCACCATGACGACGCCCACCCAGGCGATCCATAACCTTGTCCGCCCGACCGTGCGCGACAGCACCAGCGCCAACCGTCCGGCGTCCTCCTCCCGCGCCAGCCGAGCGATGCCCTGCACGCCCAGGCTTGCCGCGCCAAGCGCAGAAAGCAATACCGCCATGACGGTCATTAATTGCTCGGGATTATCCAGCCCGAGCACCTCACTCATCGTCGGATTCTGCTCGATCAGTTCGGTCATCTCGTTCGACAGTGATCCGATCACGACTCCGAGGATGACCAAACCAGCTAACCAGCCGTAGAACGACGAACGCGTGAAGCGCCAGGCGAACCCCAAGGGCGTACCGAGTCCGGCGGGCCCCGTCGCCGGACCGTTGCTACCGCCGATCAGACCAGCCCCAACGTCGCGCCGGATAGAGATCAGCACCGCGGCGGCGATGCAGAGTGCGGCTGCAATCGCGAAAGCAGCGTACGGCCACACCCGCGTCGCACCCCACGGTCTCGCTTCTGCGAGCCATCCGACCGGACTGAGCCACACCACGTTCCAACCGCGCCCGTCGATCACCGCACGGACGAGGAAGCCGACGAGAACCAGCAGCATGCTCAGACCCAACGCGGTGCGACCGTCGTTGCTGACCTCGGCAATCAACAGCGCGAGCGCGCCGAATGCGAAGCCATAGATGGCTAACGAAACCGCATATAGCAGGGATCCGGACGCCGGGAGTCCAACAGCGATGAGCCCGAATGTGATGAGCACCAGGGTGCCGACAGCCACCAGCGCCAACACCTGGGCAGCCGCAGCGAGTGGTGCGAGTCGACCGACGACACCCGAGCGGATCAACTCCATCCGGCCCGAGTCCTCCTCTCGACGTGTCATTCGAATCGCGAGGTGTGCGAACACGAGCGGAAACAGCAACTGGCCCATCGCGCCGACTTCATAGGCACTGATTCCGCCGAGCGAGTCGAGGTCGTAGCCGCGTCCGTTGAACATCGCGACCGCGGGAGAGGATCCGACGGACTGCTGATAGCTCAAGCGGGCCTGCGCATCGGGGTACAGCGCCGAGATGCTCGACGCGGTGATCACGACAACTCCAGCTAGCGCGATCGTCCATGCGATCAACCGCCGCCAACTAGTGCGCAGGTGGATCAGGGTCAGGACGCCGGTAGCCGCATACGAGCGGGCGCCGCCACTCTTGCTCGGCTCCGGTGCACGCGAGGTGACCTCCTCGGTGATCGCGACGGTCATCGTGAGGCCGTTTCGCCGTACTCGCTGAGAAATAGTTCGTCCAGTGACGGCGGTCGGACGACGAGCGCATCGGGGTTCGCAGCTGCGACTATCGTCACGGCGTCCGGTACCTGTTCGCGCGTGAGGGTGAGTTCGGTGTGCCATTGCTCGCCGGAGCGTTCGCACCGAGGGTCATAGGCCTCGAGCCCGGCGATGGGTTCAGAGGTGGTGGCTCGGATCGTCGTGCTCGTGCCAGCACGCAGATCGTCCAACGTTCCGGTGCGCACCGTTCGGCCGCCCCGGATGATCGTCACACGGTCGCACAACGCCTCGACCTCGTCGAGTATGTGGCTACTGAGCAGCACGGTGCGGCCCTGCTCGTGGAGTTCGCGAACGGTCTGCTGGAAAACCGCCTCCATCAACGGATCCAGGCCGGAGGTCGGTTCATCGAGCACCAACAAGTCGGCCTCGCTGGCCAGCGCCGCGATGAGTGCCACCTTCTGGCGGTTGCCTTTGGAGTAGCTGCGCGCACGTTTGGTCGGGTCGAGTTCGAAGCGGTCGATGAGTTCGTCGCGACGGACCTGGTCGAGCGCCCCGTGGAATCGTCCTAGCATGTCGATACATTCGCCGCCGGACAGGCTCGGCCACAGCACAGTGTCGCCGGGTACGTACGCCAACCGGGCGTGGATAGCGACGGCGTCGCTGATCGGATCCCGTCCGAACACCCGCAGGTCACCGGAGTCGAGGTGCAGTTGGCCGAGGATGGCACGGATCGTGGTCGATTTTCCCGCGCCGTTCGGACCGAGGAACCCGTGCACCTCGCCTCGGTGCACCTCCAAATCCAAACCGTCGAGCGCCTGGGTGGTACCGAACCGCTTCTGAAGTCCCGCGGCCTGAACGAGAGAATCTGGCAGTGACTGACTCATGCCAGTCACGGTACGCCCCAGCGGACAATTATGACAGTGACTGCCATCTGGGTACGATGACCCAGTGACCAACCCGGAGGACATCGTCGACCTTTCAACGGCGGTACCCGGTGCGCCGAAGATGGTCGCGCGGGATCGCAAGAAGGCGGCGACGATGCGTCGGCTTCAGCAGGTCGCACTTGATCTGTTTGACGATCGCGGATTCGACAATGTCACTATCGAGGAGGTCGCGGAAGCTGCGCGGGTCTCGCCGCGCACGGTGTACCGATACTTCGGCACCAAGGACTACCTCGTATTGCGCGACGAGTACGACGAGCAGATCTTGGCCCTCGCGCCGGCCCTGCTGGAATCCGGGGACGTGTTTGCGGCTTTGGCTCGGGCCATTGAGGTCGCCGCAAGCAGCAACCTCATGTCTCGCGAGGACCAGCTGGCGCAGCGCAGAACGAAGTTATGGCTGGAGACGCCGTCTCTCAAAGCCGCTGGGTACTTGCTGGTCGATAAAACGAGTCACCGGCTGGCCGAGATCGTGGCGGCATCGGAACACAACGAACTGGACTTCGACGCGGCGTACGTCGTGTGTTCTGCCGCAGTGATGGCGTTAGTGGCGTCGATCGAGAACTGGCACCGCAATGGCAACCAGGGCGACCTGCTCGCCGTCGTTGCCGACGCGTTGCAGCTGGTCCGCCCAGCCTGGTCACGCTGAATCTGCGAATCTGCGGTGGCTTCGCCCGCGCTACATCGGCATTGTCGAAGGCGAAACCACCGCAGGGCGGGGTCTTAGGCCGGGCGGTGGCGTGGGGACTTCGTCTTCGACGGGTCACGTTCGGCGAGATGGCCGATCACTTCATCGATCCGCGCCAGCACGTCGGCTTCGAGTGTTACTCCGGCCGCCTTCGCGTTCGAGGTGATCTGCTCCGGGCGCGACGCGCCTACCAGCGCCGATGCGACATTGTCATTCGCGAGCGTCCACGCGACCGCGAGTTGCGCCATCGTCAGATTGAGATCGTTCGCGATCGGCTCCAGGTTGGCGATCGCATCGAGGTTCTCGTCGTTCAGCCAGCGTTGGACAGCGGCTGCACCGCCGGCCTCGTCCGTGGCGCGAGACCCCTCGGGCAGCGGCTGCCCGCTCTTGTACTTACCGGTGAGCACACCCTGCGCGATCGGCGACCACACAATTTGCGAAACACCAATGTCACGGCTAGCCGGGATCACCTCGGTCTCGATCACCCGCCACAACATGTTGTACTGCGGCTGATTGGATATCAACTGGATGCCAAGATCCTTCGCGAGCGCATGACCCGCCCGAATCTGGTCAGCGGTCCACTCCGAAACGCCGATATACAGGGCTTTTCCCTGACGAACCACGTCCGCGAACGCCTGCATGGTCTCTTCCAGTGGCGTCTCAAAGTCGTACCGGTGCGCCTGGTACAGGTCGACGTAGTCAGTGCCGAGGCGGGTCAGCGAACCGTTGATCGCCTCCATGATGTGCTTACGCGAGAGGCCCGTGTCATTGTGACCGCGCGGCCCGGTCGGCCAGTAGACCTTGGTGAAGATCTCCAGCGACTCGCGGCGCTGGCCGGCGAGCGCTTCGCCGAGTACCGACTCGGCGGCGGTGTTGGCGTACACGTCCGCGGTGTCAAAAGACGTGACTCCGGCGTCCAGTGCGGCATGCACGCACTGGGTCGCGACGTCCGCTTCAACCTGCGAGCCGTGGGTGATCCAGTTGCCGTAGGTGACCTCCGAGACCTTGAAACCCGAGTTGCCGAGAAAACGAAACTCCATAAGTTGCCGCCCTTCGTGGGGCCTATACCCAAGAGACACGCCAGGCATAGGACGTAATGACGAAACGGGTCGTGCCGAGCGGGGCGCGGGCGCCGACAGCGCGACCCGTTCTCGAGCATATCGAGGAGCGCTCGCGCCTACTATGTGGCGGTTCGAACCCTGTCATGGTCGTACGGCAGCATCACGCATTTGGTATACCTGCCGTCACCGGGTCGACTCAGTCCAAGTCGACGACAATGAAGGGGTCGATAGTCGGTCCCGGCGACCCGCCGGCCGGCTCCTCGGAGATCGCGATCGCGGTGACCTGGCCGGAAACGCCGTTGACGACGTACTCCTGCCCCTCGCCATGGGTGCGAGGCATGACACCAGCACTGGTGATCGCCCCATCGTCGTGCATGAGCCACACCTGGAAATCTTTACCCTCCGGTGCGTCGGGCATCTGCTCACTCGAGATAACTGCCTTCTCTTGTGCCTGCGATAAATACAGTGTCGCCGTCCAGTCGTCGATGCTTGCTGTCTGGCTGCTGACATCCGAGGCGCTGATTACCGCCTCGGCTTGATTCATCGGAGTGCCATCGCGCTGTCCGAGGATGACCACGACCGCGACGATCGCTGCTGCGGCCGCAGCAATCGCGCCCAGCCACGCTCCGCGCCGACGCGCACGCCGGCTGCTGAGGTCGACGGTCCCGGCCGCCTCACCCGTATCGGAGACCTCACCCCGATGACCGCCTTCGCTCGGACCGGAGACCTCCGGTGGACTGGCCATCTCCCCTGGCGCGGCAGCCTCGTGCAGGCCAGCACCCTGAACCTGTTCAGCAACAGGGTGCTCCGGAGTCTCGTCAACGGCCAACGGAGGCAATGGGCGCACAGACTTAATCGCATTGAGCACGTGATCACGGAGGTACGCCGGAGGCGCTTGCTCGCTAATTTTGCTCAGTTCGGATACGGCATCGACCAGCGATTCGGTCTCTTCGGCAAGTTCCGGGTCCTCCCGCATGAGTGCCTCATGCGCCGCGCGCTCTTCATCGGTAAGGGCGTCGGCGGCGTACGCGCCGCTCAGGCGACGATCGTCGTCCTTCATCGCGCCACCTCCAATGCGTCTCTGAGCCGTATCAGCCCGTCGCGGATCCGGGTCTTGGCCGTCCCTAACGTTAGATCGAGCAGGGCGGCAACTTCTTTGTGCGTGTACCCGCCGAAGTACGCCAGCTCGATCGCGGAGCGTTGCACGTCCGTCAGCGTGTCCAGGGCTCGCACGACGCGCTGGCCGTCCATTGTCCGCTCGACCGTCTCGCTGGTCTGGTCTCTCTCGCGATCGACGCTGCCGACGGCGTACTCATCGTCGCGGCGTCGCGACGACTCGGCTGAACGCACTCGATCCACCGCGCGTCGATGCGCCATCATCAGCATCCAGGACGTCGCGGACCCGCTCTGCGAGCGATACCGAGCCGCGTTGCGCCATACCTGCAGGAACACTTCCTGCGTGACCTCCTCGGACTGCGCTCGGTCCCGCACTACGCGCAGTATCAGCCCGAAGATTCGCGCCCCGAACAAGTCGTACAGTTCGGCAAACGCGGCCTCATCGCCGCGGCTGGATCGACGCAGTAACTCCTGCGCCAATTCCTCTTCTCCGACGGGCGGGCGCGCGGCGCTGTCGTGCGCCGCGCGCTCGCCACCTGGTTCGAAGATCATTACCTAGATGCTCGCACGTCGTTACTCAGGGAGCAGTACCTGGTCGATGATGTACACCGTCGCGTTTGCCGTCTGCACGTTGCCGCACACGACACTCGCCTCACCGACCATGAAATCTTCACCGGACCCCGTTACCGTGATCGTGCCGCCACCGAGCGTTTCGTGCTCGCCAGCGACCTGTTCGGGGGCCAGTCGCCCCTCCACCACGTGGTTGGTGAGCACCGTAGTCAACATTCCGCTCGGATCAGCCATCGCTGCATCCAATGTCTCGGCCGGCACCGCGCTGAACGCGTCGTCGGTCGGCGCGAACACCGTGATGTCCTGCGCCGAGTTGAGAGTGTCAACCAGGTCGGCCTCCTGCACTGCCGACACCAGGGTAGACAGGGCCGGATTGTTACTGGCTGCGGTAGCAACCGGATCTGCCGCCATGCCGTCGAAGGAGCCCGCGCCGTCCTCGGGGACCGCTGCGCACCCGGGACCGAACGGCATACTCGCCGCGTCGGCGCCACCCTCTTCGGCGCCATCCTCTTCGGGCATCGCCTCGTCGGAGGACTTCTCGCCCATGCCCGAGTCCTGCTCGGACGAAGTGTCTTGAGACGAGCCATTCGTATCAGCGCTGTCAGAATCGCTTCCGCAGGCGGTCAGTAGCAGGGGAAGTGCAACGATTGCCGCAGCAGCAGTCCCTCGGAGGGTTCGCGTCATGATCGTGCCCTTTCGTCGTCGAGACGTCGTCTCGTGCCTCATCGGTTACGCGAGTAGTTCGCCGTCCGGTGCGGCGCGGATTGGAAACCTGCAAGAAAAATCGGAAACTTTCGCATCGGCGGCGCGCTTGGGCCCACAGACCGGTAGCGCAACCGAATGTGCGAGGTACCCACGAGCGGCCGCTGACACGGCTGCCCTCAGACGCCTGTCACCACGAGCGACTGCTGCCCAGTCGCCCCTGAGGGGTACGGCGGCGCTTTCTTCTCGGTCTGCACCGCACCGGTCCCGTCGGTAGCGCGCACCTGCAGGCGTTGCGAACCGCTTTCGGGCGTCCACGGCAGATACCACTGACGCCAGTAGTCAATGCCTGCGTCCGCACCTAACGTGGCCTGTTGCCACGGACCGTCGCCGACCTTTACTTCTACCTTCGCGATGCTGCGCCCTTGTGCCCATGCGACACCGCCGATGAAGCCTGGCTCGCCGGCGGTGACCTCCGCGAGCGGTTTCGGCACGTCGATCCGCGCCTGCGTGTGGATCGTTCCGTCGGTATCCCACCCGCACTCAGTCCAGTAGGCCTGCTGCTTCGCATACGTCGTCGCGGTCAACGAGGTCAGCCACTTCGTCGATCCGACGAAGCCGTACAGACGGGGAGTCACTAGCCGAACGGGGAACCCCCGCTCACGGGACAGCTGCTCGCCGTTCATCCCGAACGCGAGTAGGGCCTCTCGGTCGTCGGTGAGTGCCTCGATCGGCGTGGAGATCGTCATTCCGTCGATGTCTCGCGAGAGGATCTGGTCGACACCGCCGCGTACACCGGCGTCGGCCAACACGTCACTGACGCGTACGCCTAACCAGCGCGCCGCGCCGACGTATGGCCCGCCGACCTCATTCGACACGCACGTCATGGTGATGTCGCGTTCGATGACCTCGTACGACGTCAGGTCTTCGAAGTTGAGCACCAGCGGGTTATCGACGTCTCCGTCGATCGTGAGGCTCCTGTCGGCGGGGTCGATCGTCGGCACGACCAACGCAGTGTCGACGCGGTAGAACTCGTTGCTCGGGGTACGAAACGCGCTGATTCCCGGTATCTTCTCCTCCAGTCCCGTTGGCAGTTTGGGCAGCGGAGATGCGGCCCGCGGCAGGGCGATCTTCACTGCCTTCTGCGCATTCGCAATGAGCCACTGCCCTGCCAGCAGGCTCACCGCGCCGACGGTCGCGGCGGCGCCACCAAGTTTCAGGAAGGAGCGGCGACTCGACCGATGCGCGGTATCGTCACGATCTGCGGCCGGATCGGCTGCACCATCGCCGTTGCGGCCAGCGACCGCCAGTGCCTTCGTCAACGCGATCAGCGCCCCGATTGCCACAGCAATCGCGATCAGCGATGGGATCGCCCAAGATACGTTGGCGCTCGGACGAAGTAGCGCGGCGGCGATGCACACCGCCCCGACGACCCCCATAGCGCCTGCGCCCCAACCGATCCATCGCCGGGCAAGTAGACCCGCGATGGCAAACAGCAGCGCGGCGACGACGCCGATCACACTCAGCAGAAATATCTTGTCTGCGCTGCCAAACGTCGCGATAGCCCACTGTTTGACCGGCTGCGGTGTCAGGTCGACCACGGTTGACCCGATCACCAGCACCGGCGCCGATCCTGGGTTGACTATGACCGCGACGAGGTGCGCGATGCCGAGCCCTGCGAGCCCGGCTTCCAGACCTGCCGTCGCATACCGCCAGTTTTTCATGCCGGTGGTTCGACGCCCGCGAAGATTTGGATTGACCGTTGCTGCGGTTGGTCATTCCTGCGTCGCGAACGCTGCGCCAATACCGCTGAGCCTGGCGACGATCCAGCACCGCCGGGTGGTGCGCATCTCTGCGCGCTTATCGAACGCCGTCCTCGGTGTGAGCAACGCGAGGCATAACCGGCAGCCTTCGCAACCAAAGCCAGATGCCGTGTAGTCGGATCAGCGCACTGACGCGCTGCGTCATGAACAAGTGCGTGCCGGTGACTCGCAACAAGGCACCGTGAGTAGCGGGCCGCGGAATCCCACGGGAGACCCCGGTGAAGATGCGTTGACCGTCACGCATGAGTCCGATCGTGACGTCAATTCGGTCAGGTGCCAGCCGCAGCCATACGTCGTAATGACCGGTGCGGTCGTTGAACGTCGAGACGTAGAAGGCCTTATCGATATGGGCGTGCCCTGCGCTATCAGTCTGCACGAGGTACCCGTGCCGTTCGCCGTAGGTGTTGTGTACTTCAAGGACGATCGCCCGGATGGTGCCACGCTCGCTCAGACACCAGAACACCGACAGCGGGTCGAACACATGCCCGAGCACACGGGCGTTCGCCAGCATCAGCACGCGGTCGGTCGAGCGCAACCGGACACCGCGTCGACCAAGGAACCGGGTCAGATCACCGCGTATTCCGCCGCCGAGGCGGCCACCATCGAGGTGATCTGCTGCGCGGAAGCGCGCGAGTGGTCGCAGCCACCTCGGAAACTCCGGCAAGTCGTCGATGTCGACGAGCCATTGGTACGCGCGATGGCGGAAGGTGTGCTTGATGGGCGTACGACGGCTGTGGATGACTTCGCCGACGACGAGAGCCGGAATCGGCGGCAAGTGCGCAATAGTCACCATGCGACACCGAACTTCGCTGCCGCCGCGGCGCCCGAGCGGCACCCATCTTCGTGAGATCCCCAGCCTAGATGCGCGCCGGCAAAGGCTAGGCGATCGCCACCGGCCGCACGCAGCCGGCGCGCCGAATCGACGGCCTCCGCGGTGAAGATCGGATGGGTGTAGGTCATTCGTGCATTCACCTGATCGGGGTCAACTCGTCCTTCGGCTCCGAGCGTGACCATGTGCTGGGCATCGTCGTCCAGGCCTTGGAGCCGGTTCATCCAGTAGCTGACGGTGACATCGTCTCCTGCGCCGTGGCAGCTCGACAGCTGATAGTTCCACGATGCGCGCGCACGCGGAGTTTCCGGCAGCACCGATTCGTCTCGATGCAACCAGGTCTCGTTCGAGGAATAGCGGATGGCACTCAGGTTCTCCTTCTCTTCGGGCGTGGCGTCAGCCAACAACTCGGCCGCCTGTTCCGCGTGCGTGGCCACCACGACTCGGTCGAAACGCTCGATACCCACCGGCGTGCGTACGTCGACCCCGTCGTCGTGACGCTGCACCGCGGTGACCGGGCAATCCACTCGCACGTCCGACATCTGCGCGACGATTCGCGACACGTAACTCTGCGATCCCCCGACGACCGTGCGCCAGGTCGGCGACCCAGTAATCTGCAGCATTCCGTGGTGCTCGAGGAACTGGAACAAATGACGCGCCGGGTACGCGAACGCGTCATCCTGGCCGCACGACCACACGCACGCCACGAGCGGAATCGCGAAATGATGTACGAAGTACGCGCCGTAGCGGCGCTGGGTCAGAAACTCACCCCAGGTCAACTCGCGGTCTTCGGGCCGGGCGCTGGCCAGCAGCCGACGCGCGTCGCGGTGGAACCGCGGGACTTGGGCGAGTAACCGGCGGAATCGAGCGTCGCGAAGCCGGCCGGGTTGCGCGAGGATGCCGCCGATTCCGCTGCCACCGGCGTATGACAGACCACACTGCCCACAGGTGATACTCATACTCATCTCAGCAGGACGGGTGCGGCCCCCCAGCTCACGAAAGAGTCGGGTCACATTGGGATAGGTAACCTGGTTCATCACGATGAAGCCGGTGTCGATGCGAAGCGGTTGTCCGCGAGACCCGGACACTCGATGAGTGTGCGCGTGACCACCGACGCGGCCCTCGGATTCCAGCACGGTCACGCGGTGAGTTCGGCGCAGCAGACACGCAGCGGTCAGACCGGACACACCCGATCCGATGACCGCCACGCTCGGACGATTGGTCGTCGGCATAGGCCTCCTCTTGCTGCGTTGATCGCGGCATGGTCGGGTCCGTGATTCGAGGCGAACCGCATTGCGGTTTGGTCGACCCCGTCACATCACCTTGCGGTACGTTGCGCGCCTTCCACTGGCGCCCATACCGTTCTGGGGTAGATCACGAGGCATCTCCGGGAGGTAGTCGTATGGCGCCCACCGCGATTGCGGGACGCCGGCTGATGCCTCGGTCGCGCGGATGACCTCCTCGGCACCCGACGAAGTAGGTGGAAAGAAACACACCACTCGACGGGTCGTTCAACTACTCGTGGTTATCGGCCTGCTCGCGGCGGTGGTGATTTTTGGTATCGACAAACTGCCGGCCTGGGCCGACATCGTTGATGCGCTCAGTTCGGCGTCCCCTCTCTTGGTGTGCGCGGGACTGCTCGCCGCAGGTGGAGCACTCGTTGCATCGGCGCTCGGTCAACAAATACTCACCCGGGCCCTCGGCGGAAAACTGACCCTCACCCGCTCCGTCCTGATCTCGTCGGCGGGAAGCACGATCGCGACCGCCGTACCACTCGGCGGCCCCGTCTCGGTGGCATTCACGATCCGTTGGCTAGCGCTTGGGGGGATCAGCGCACCCACGGCGACTGCTGTCGCGGTGCTCGCCGGCGCGCTCTCGATCATTGCGCTCTGCGTCATGGGACTCATCGGACTCATCAGCATCTGGGCCCCGTGGCTCACCGATCACGTCGAGGGAACCCTCGGCTACACCGCACTCGGTGTGACGATCATTGCTGCGGTCCGTTTTGTCGCCGGACGCGGAGTCTTCGGCCGACTTGCTCGAGGCATCCACCGCCGCGCGCCGAGCGCCATCGCCGGCTGGCTCAGCCGGATGGGCGCCGCGCTCCACTCCATGATCAGCGACCTGAAGACCCTGCGCACGCGGGTCTTGGTTCGCACGACGATCGTGCTCGCTTTCCGTTGGACCTTCGACATCGCGTGCCTGGTGTGTATCACCGCCGCCGTCGGCCTGAGTCTGGAACCAGTTGACGCCGTCATCGCCTATCTAACAGTGCAAGTGACCCGGCAGATCACGATTCTGCCCGGCGGTGTGGGGATCGTCGAGGTCGCGCTCGCGTCCGCGCTCATCGTGCAAGGCGCCGCAGCCGGTCCGGCGGCGGCCGCCGTACTGCTGTACCGATTGGCTTCGCAGTGGTTACCGATGTTGCTGGGCGTCGGCCCACTCGTCTGGCTGATGCGGCGTGAGCGCACGGCCGACGCACAACGCGAGGCCCTCACGCCATAACCCGAGGCGGGCCGAGACGTACGCCGACATGCGAAAGTCCCGTGGAATACGCGCCAACGCGTCTCCCACGGGACAATCGGCAAGCGGAGTTAGGCGCCCTCCGCCTCATGCGAAACGACCGATAGTTCCGGTGGACCGTCGGCACGGACATTCCGTACGCACACGAACACCGTCTCGATCAGGATCATGAACATCGGCAGCGGCACCAAGAAGTACACGGGCCACAGCGGATACAGGTCGCCGCCCGCGGAGAACGCCCCCCCGCTGAGCGCCGTCAATAGAATGCCCCAACGTCAGGACGAGCAGAATTCCGAAAAGTAGGAGCTCCAGCGCCACGTGCGCGTAGGTAACCCCCGATCCGAACTTCCCCTTCATCTTCTGCTTGAGCAGGTCCATCCGCGGCAGTACGCCGGAACCGTACACGTACGCCAACCCGGGGAACACGGGCAACGGCATGAAGTAGTTCTGCACATACTCAAAGGATCCAGAGATCGAGCCGCCGAGCCAGTTCCGGGCGATCACGTCGGCAACGATCAGCAGCATCATGCCGAACACGGCCAGCCCACTGACCACCGCACCAATGACCTTCACATGGCCCCATGCCTAATACAACCTGTCGAAAGACTCCGTCGACGAGTCGGCTTCGGAGCTGAGATTTTCGTCAGTCATCGCGTCATCCCATCAATGTCGGTAGCCAGGTAGCCAACTCGGGGAAGATGACCAGCAAGGCCGTCAGCACGATCGCCGCGATCACAGCGAATCCGAGCGAGTACTTGAAAATACGGTCGGACGATATTCCGGTGGCGCCGGATACCGCGTACACACTCAACCCGACCGGCGGCGTGATCGTGCCGATCATGCCGATGACCGAAACGAACACACCGAACCAGATGAGATCGATACCCATCGACTGCATCACCGGAAGCATGACCGGCACGGTCATCAGCACGACCGCGGCGCCCTCGATGAACATGAACAGCACGAAGAAGATCAGCGCGAAGATGATCAGCACGAGCGCTTTCTGATCCATCAGCGGCTCCATTCCACTGACCAACTTGCGCGGGATCAGCGACAGCGAAACGAACTTGCCGAAGATCTGCGCGCCGATGAGGATCAGCATCACCATGGCAGTGACCTTGATCGTCTCCAGGAAGCTTCGTTTCAGATACGCAAGGTTGACCTTGCCGAGCACGAATGCGGCGATCAGCGCCACCAGCGAGCCCACTGCGCCGGCCTCGGTCGGGGTGACAGTCCCGGAGTAGATTCCACCGAAGACGACCGCGATGATCAGCACACTGACGGCGATCGCTACGGTGACGCGACGTGCGCCGATAGCTTCCGGCAGTTCCGACTTCGCGATTTCCTCGCCGCCTGCTGCCCTCGCGTCTTCTCGTTTAGCGCGACGCAGGTAGAACATCATCGCGAGGATGAACACCACAGTGCACAGGATGCCGGGGATGATCGCCGCGATGAACAATTCGCCGATGGGCGTCTCGGTGGCTACGCCGTACCGGATCAGCCCGATGGCCGGCGGAATGATACCCGACATCGCACCGGCCGCAGCAGCAAGCGCACCGGCGAACGCCGGCTTGAAGCCGCTTCGTTCCAACTCGGGTACGGCGACCTGACCGAGCGAAGCCGCCGAAGCCGTACCCGAACCGGACACCGCACCGAGCCCGGCACCCGCGACCAGCGTGAGCGAGCCGAGGACGCTCTTGCGATTACGAGAGACCTTGTTGACGACGTAGAAGAGGTCCTTGACGACGTCCGCCTGAAGTACGAACTGCGCCATCAAGACGAATAGCGGGATGGTCGTCAAGGTATACGCGGCGGTGCGACCGAACGGTCCTGGACCGACGAGACCGACCCAGATCTCCGCGCCGTCCAACAGCACCAATCCGAGGACGCGGGCAAACGCCAGTACAGAGTGGATGTAGTAACCCGATGCCAACAGAAACAGGAATCCCACTACGACGATGGTGATGACCACGCCCTCAGCCATGGGTCACCTCCGAACGCTTTCCATTACGTGTTCGCGAATGTCGGTTACTGAAGGACATCGATACCCTCCGGAACCTCGCCACCGGCCTCGACGATGAGTTCGGACCACAACTTCGCGAGCGATTCACCTGGCTGGTCTTGGTCTTCCAGAGTCGTCACGTAGTCGGTCCACGTCTGGTTGATTCCGCCCAGCATCTTGTCTTGGACCTCCGCCGGGAGGTCATGGAAGGACGTGAATGTGCCACCGTTGGCTTCGGAGTACTCGATCATCTCTGCCTGCCGGTCAACCCACAGCTGGGCGCCATCAAAGATCACCTCTTGCAACGCCTGTTCCATCGCGTCCTGTACGTCGGCAGGTAGCTCGTTCCAGGTTTCCTCTGACATGCCGATCAGCCCGTTGAAGTGGCCGAAGTTGATATCGGTGACGGTGTAGGTAAAGAGGTCCTGGAATCCGTAGCCGGACCAATCGGCGATGCTGTAGAACGCGCCATCGAAGGCGCCCTTGCTCAGCGCATCGAACATCTCGACCGCAGGCATGGTGACCGAGGAGAAGTTGGTGTTGGCGGCGTACATCTCCTGAATCCGGGACGGCGTGCGTAGCGCAAGGCTCTCCACGTCATCGACAGATTCCAGCGTCTTGCCGGTGGTCGAAATGGCATACGCGCCACCCTCGCCCACTGGCCACACCTTCATACCTTTCTCGCCGAACATCGACTCGTAGAAGGTCTTGCCGTTGTCCAGTTCCACGTCGCTCTGCAGCAGGGCTTGCCATGCTTTCGTCATGATCATCGGATCGGAGTACTGCAGCGGCAGCATCGTCACTTCGCTGAGCGGGAACTGATCCGGGGAGTAGATCGGCATCATCAACGCGACGTCCGCCGCGCCATTCATGATCGCTTCGCTCTCTTCGGGCGTCTCGATCAGCTCACCGCCAGTGAAGGTCTCAAACTCCACCTTGCCGTCGGTCAGCTCTACAACCCGATCCATCCACGGCTCGACGGTACCGACGTACCAGCCGTGTTGGCTGCTCAACCCGGACACCAGCCGCAGCGTGATGGTCCCGTCCTCATTCACTACCGAACTGCTGCAGGCGCTGGTCATGCCCAATGTCATGACCAGGGCGGCCAGCATCGCAGCCCACCTTCTTCGTCTCACAATTCCTGCCTTGACGTCGGCAGGCGTAGTGACGGACGACCGTGGCGCCGCGCGGGTGATGTTGCGCCCGGCATCCCAAGTCAACCGCTGACTCCGCATTTGCGTTCTCGGTTTGTCGGGTCGCCGGGCCCGTTCGCATCGACCAACTCGCCGCACCAACTAGACACCGGTGACAACCCGTGAGCAGGAACGTTATCACCACTGAACGATCGTCCAGTCGGCACCTCCACCGGTCGATGACGAATCGCTTTGTGCTGGTCCGGGTAGGTAATATCGGTCCATGCGAGCATCGATTCGATCCCAGACGCGTAGTCGTGCCGCATTCGGCGGGTACGCAATGGCACTTCTGCTTGGATTCACCGGCTGCAGCAGCACGCCGGACGGCGCCGGCTCGACCGGATCGAGCGACTCGTCAGCAGCGCCGCCAACTACCAGTGGCTACTCCGTACAGAACGCGCTCAGCACGTTGCCCGCCCTCGAATCTGACGAAATGATCACCGTCGTCACCGCCGACCTGGACGCGGCGACCGAGCAAGCTGGCCTGGAGCGTCCGACTAGTTTTGATGACACCGATGGCCACATCGCGTGGCTGTATCCGCTGACCGGTGTCACCCACGAGAACATCGAACCCGCCCCCGTGTTCGTGCCGCTGGCTCAGGGCTTCCAGGTGGATTACCTGATGGCTCCCATGGAGCCGACTTTTCCCGAAGAAGTCGGATGGAGCGTCCTTGACGCGGCTACGTTCGCCGAACGTCAGACGCTGCCCCAGTTGTTGACCGTTGTCACCGGAGACTTCGATTCCACGACCTTCCCGCAGAGTCTGCCCGAGGTCGCCGACGGGGTCGTCACCGCCGGTGAAGGCAACGATCACGCCCAGGACATTGCACACCCGACGATGGCACGACCGCTCGGCATCCCACTGCGGATGTCTATCAAGGACTCGACCATAGCGGCCGGTCGATCCACCGACGAGCTGACGCAATGGCTCAACGGACCCGACGAATCCCTCGCCGACGACCCCGAACTCGCGGCGGTCGCCGCGGCGTTGGACGACGCCGACGCGGTGTCGGCGGTCGTGAGTTCCGGAGCGATCCATTCGATTGAGGATCTCGCCGCGGTGCCGGGCGGGACGTCGCAGATGAAGGACGAACTCGCGGGGATGATACCGGCGGGCTCATTCGACACGGTCGGGATCGGCTGGGCGGCAGCTAATGGCGATCCCGTCATTACCGTCGCGTACGCCTTCGCGAGCGATGGGGACGCGAGCGACGCCGTGCCGGTCTTTGAGGAGATGTTCGCTAACGCGCCGAGCATCACCTCCGGCACCCCGCTGTCGGACTTTTACTCCCTGCAGGACGCGCAGGCCGACGGCTCGGTCGTCGTGCTGACCCTGGGCCCCGGCGATGCGGGTGCACCCATCACCGCATACCACGCGCTGATGGAGAACGACTTACCGTTCGTCAATCAGTAATCGGTCTGCAGTCCTCGCCGCGCGTCGCACACCACTTCGACGCGCGGCAGTACCAGGGACTACTGCTGACTGCTGCGGACTGCGGCGAACAGCGATTGAGTCCGCGGATCACCGATCAGGCTGGACGTCATACGGTTCGGAACGTACCCGAACGCCAGCCCGGCTTCCGGCGACGCCAGCCCCACGGAGCCGCCGGCACCGTAGTGCCCATACGAATGCTCGTCGTACAGGATGAACGACCCGCCCGGAACCATGAACCCGGTGCCGAAGTTCGTCGGCATCGCCAACACTTGGTCCGCCCCCGCCGAGACCTCCGTGCGCGCGACATCAACGCTCGCGCGTTCCAACAGCCGTACGCCGTCCACCTCGCCGATGGTCGCGGCGTACATTCGCGCGAGCGACCGGGCGGTGCCCACTCCCCCGGCTCCGGGTACCTGCGCGGCCCTCAGCTCTCTAGTGTTGTACGACGGCTGACCGAGCAACCCGCGGCCGCTTGCCAACCAGAACGGCGATCCCGGGCCAAGCACCTTGGCCAACGCTTCGGCCTGCTCCGGCGGCGGGGCGAAGTCGAGCACCGCAACGCGCGGTTCTTCGGCCGCCGGCAGTCCGATCCAAAAATCCAGACTGAGCGGAGCGGCCACCTCGGCGGCGAAGAACTCGCCGATGCTGCGACCGCTGACCCGTCGTACGACCTCGCCGACCAGCCAGCCGTAGGTCAGTGCGTGATAACCGTGGGCCGTGCCCGGTTCCCATGCCGGGGTCGCATCGCCGAGCGCGGAGACGATCGGATCCCAGCTGTACAGGTCTTCCAGCGTCAGCCCTTCCGGTATCGCGAACAGTCCGGTCTGGTGCGATGCCAACTGCCGCACCGTCACCGCCGCCTTACCGTTAGCCGCGAATTCCGGCCAGTACGTCGCCACCGGCTCGTCCAAGGAAATCTGTCCGCGCTGCACGAGCAGGTGTAAACAGATGGCGACCGCACCTTTCGTGGTCGAGAAGACGACCGCTGCGGCGTCCTCACCCCACTCGCGTCCGGTCTCCTTATCGGCTACGCCGCCCCAGATATCGACGACCGGTGCGCCGTCCTTGTACAGGCAGAACGAGGCGCCAACTTCCTCATATAGCTCGAAGTTCTTGGCGAATGCGTCGCGAACTGCTTCGAACCCAGGTTCGACTCGACCGTGGATCTCAGGCACTAGGACTCCTTGCGAATTTCCATACCGGCCATCGATCCCTCGTTGCGCCAGTCTTCAATGGTTTGGTTGAACGTGTCGAATCCGGCTCCATATCGGCCGGTTCCACGCGAGGCCTTGCTGCGACCTTCGTCGTTGAAGTAGCCGGGGGTGCAGTCGTCGTAGTAGGTGTCGATGAACTGCGACTGCTGCACCTCCTCGAACCAGGCCTCTTGCGCCTGCTCGGTCGGTTCGATGGTGACACCGCCACGACGCTTGGTCTCGGCGATGATGTACGCGATGTGCTGAGCCTGCTCGTCGAACATCGCCGTCATGTTGACGCTGAACGCGTTCTGAGTCAGGCCGATGTAGAACCAGTTCGGGTAACCGCGCGACATGAACCCGTGCAAGGTCCGCATCTTCGTGGACCACTCCTGCACCAGCGACTGACCGTCGCGTCCGAGTACGTCGAAACTGATCCGGCGGCTGAACTTCGAGGTGAGTTCGAATCCCGATGCGTAGACGATGCAATCGACCTCATATTCCTTACCGTTCGCGACCACGCCTTTGCGGGTAATCCGATCGATGCCCTTGGCATCGGACACGTCGATCAACTCGACGTTGTCACGGTTGAACGCCGGCAGAAATTCGTCGTTGAACGTTGGGCGTTTGCAGAAGAACTTGTAGTACGGCTTCAGCGCCTCGGCCGCTTGCGGGTTCGTGACGACCTCGGCGACACGATTGCGGATCTCCTCCATCCGCCAGAAGTCCGCGAGTTCGAACATTTCGCGGGCCTGCTCGGGGTCAGTCGCGTCCCCCATCGAACGGAGCTTGGCGGCGAGCCTGGTCCAGCCGTCCTGAATCAGGTCCTCCTCGACGGGTTTGAAGGATCGGATGGCTTCAAAGTTCGCGCGGCGTTTACGTTGCCATCCGGGCTCGAGGCTGGCGAACCAGTCTGGGTCGGTGGCCTTGTTCATCCGTTCAGCGACCGCGGACGGCGTCCGCTGGAAGACGTAGAGGTGCTCGGCATCCTGGGCGACACGTGGGATGACCTGTACCGCAGTGGCACCGGTGCCGATGATGGCGACCTTCTTGTCGTTCAGCTTGCTCATTCCGCCGGTGGTATCACCGCCGGTGTAGTTGTAGTCCCATCGGCTGGTGTGGAAGGAATGTCCCTCGAAGTCGTCGATTCCGTCGATGCCGGGAAGTCGAGCACGGCTGGCCGGGCCGATCGCGGTGATCACGAACTGGGCACGTAGTTCGTCGCCACGATCGGTCTCGATGATCCAGCGTTTCGCCTCCTCGTCCCAATGCAGTCCGCGGACTCGGGTCTGGAAATGAGCGCGCTCGTACAGCCCGAAGTGCTCTCCGACGCGACTCGCGTGCTGGATGATCTCGGTGCCGTAGGCGTACTTCTCTTTCGGCATGTAACCGAGCTCTTCCAGCAGCGGCAGGTACATGTATGCCTCGGTATCGCACTGCGCGCCCGGGTAGCGATTCCAGTACCACGTGCCACCGAAGTCGGCGCCGGCCTCGACAATCTGGAAGTCCTCAATACCTTGTTGAATCAGGCGAGCGCTGGCCAGGAGCCCGCTGAAGCCGGCGCCGATAATCAGGACTTCGACGTCCGCGGTGACGGGATCACGGGTGAAGCTGGGGTCGGCGAACGGGTCGTGCTCGTGATACTTCAGGTGTGCCCCGACCATCTCGTGGAATTGGTCGGAGCCGTCCTCGCGCATGCGCCGGTCGCGTTCGTGCCGATACTTGGCGCGCAGTTCCTCGACGTCAAAGTCAAATTCGGTGTCTTGCTCCGTGGTGCTCATGGTCCGCCTCTAACAAGTTGGGCCTGCCAGACCCGATGTATTGATCGTTAACCAAACAAACTAACGCAGATTCGGGGGTTGGACCGAATCACCCGGTCCAACCCCCGAATTAGCTCAGGTTCGCCTGAGTCACTTATCGGCCTTGTGCAGCTCGACGCCCTTCATCGACCCCTCGTTACGCCACTCCTCGAGCAGCGCGTTGAACTTGACGATTCCAGGTCCGAAACGTCCGGTGCCGCGGCCCGGGCCCTTACCTTCATCGTTGTAGTAACCGGGGGTGCATGTATCGAAGTAGTTGTCGACCAGTTGAACGTCTTCGATGACTGACACCCAGTCGTCCTGGCCCTTCTCGGTCGGCTCGAGCGACGACGCCCCGCGCCGTTTCGCTTCGGCGATCATGTACGCGATGTGTCGGGCCTGCTCGTCGAACATGAAGGTCATATTCACGCTGAACGCGTTTTGAGTCAGGCCGATATAGAACCAGTTCGGATAGCCGCGCGACATGAACCCGTGCAGCGTACGCATGTTCTCGGTCCACTCATCCAGCAGCGACTGCCCATCGCGGCCGATGACCTCATAGCCGATGCGACGCTTGAACTGCGTGGTGATCTCGAAGCCGGACGCGTAGATAATGCAGTCGACCTCGTATTCCTTGCCGTTGGCGATGACGCCCTTCGGGGTAATCCGCTCGACGCCCTTGGACTCACTGACGTCCACCAGGGTGACGTTGTCGCGATTGAACGCCGGCAGGAACTCGTCGTTGAACGTCGGCCGCTTGCACAAGAACTTGTAGTACGGCTTGAGCTGTTCAGCGATCACCGGATCCGTGACGACCTCATCGACTCGGCCACGTACGTCATTCATCTTGCGGAAGTCCGCGACCTCCAACAGCAGCGCCAACTCTTCCTTGGACTCTGCCTTGGGCATTTGGCGCAGTTTGGCGGCCATGTCGGTCCAGCCGTCCTGCACCAGGTCGACGTCGCGCTGCTCGCCCATCACAATGCCGCCGAAGTTGTCGCGGCGTTCGTGCTGCCAACCCGGCTTCAGGCTGGCCCACCACTGGGGATCGGTCGGTTTGTTTCCACGCGGGTTGACTGCGGACGGCGTCCGCTGGAAAACGTAGAGGTGCTCGGCGTCGTTTGCGGTCCGCGGAACGCATTGGATCGCGGTAGCCCCGGTGCCGATGATGGCGACCTTCTTGTCGTTCAGCTTCGTCATGCCGCCATTGGCGTCGCCGCCGGTGTAGTTGTAATCCCACCGGCTGGTGTGGAACGAATGTCCCTCGAAGTCGTCGATTCCCGGAATGCCGGGGAGTTTCGGGCGACTGGCAGGACCGACGGCGTTGATAACGAACCTGGCGCGGATATCGTCGCCACGGTCGGTGGTGACCAGCCAGCGCTGCTGCTCATCATTCCAGGTCATATCGCGCACGCGCGTCTGGAAGTACGTACGCTCGTACAACCCGTAGTGGTGGCCGACGCGCTGTGCGTGTTCGTAGATCTCGTCGCCGAAGGAGTACTTCTCCTTAGGCATGTAATTGAGCTCTTCCAGCAGCGGCAAGTAGCAGTACGACTCGATATCGCACTGCGCGCCCGGGTAGCGGTTCCAGTACCAGGTGCCGCCGAAGTCGGCAGCGGCCTCTATGACGCGGAAGTCCCCAACGCCTGCTTCCATGAGGCGCGCGCTGGCGAGTAGGCCGCTGAAGCCACCGCCGATGATGATCGCCTCAACCTCTTCGTTGATCGGATCGCGGCTGTACGAAGCGTCGGCGTACGGGTCCTCTTCGTCGTACTTCGCGTGCTGACCGCTGACCTCGAGGTATTGCGCCGAACCGTCCTCGCGGATGCGCCTGGCGCGCTCGACGGCGTACTTCTCACGGAGTTCGTCGATGTCGAACTCAAGTTCGTCTTTGATACTGGTCATGGCTCACCGTTCATTCGAGGGTGCTCGGCCCGCGAGCGGAAGTTTTATGAGATTCTGTCTCATATTTGGTGGATCGGTCAATACACTCGACGCATTTGATGGAGATGGTGAACGGATGGCTACCGAACTAGCGGGACGCCGGTGACGCGGCACACCGAGCGGCGCCGTCTGACTCAAGCGGCGATCTTCGACGCGGCCGTGGCGCTCTTCGACGAGCGAGGGTACGACGCAACGTCCGTCGAGGACGTCTGCGCTGCCGCTGGCGTCGGGCGAGCAACGTTCTTCCGGTACTACGAGACCAAAACGGGGTTGATCCGAGAGGTCGACGTGCGGGTGGCAGCCGACGTCCGCGCTCGGCTTGGACTGGATGCGGATCGGCTTTCTGTCGCCAACGGCATTGGATTGCCGCAGTTATTGCGTGCGATCGGCGACGGATTATTCACGATGTGGACCGACGCAAGCGCCGGGATGCTGGCGATCGGTCGTGAGTCCGGCTCGATCGCCCGGCCGTCACGACGGGTATTCGCACAGACGCTTGAGGTCGCGATCGGGGTGATCACCGCGGTCCGCGAGCGCGGAGAACTGCACTCGCCGCTACCTCCACAACTGATCGGGTACGCCGTGCTCATGCAACTGACCGGCGCTGCCGCATGGTGGATCGACACCCCGGACGCCGACCTCCGAGGCCTGCTGGACGGAACCATTGAGCACTGCCTACAGGGCTATCAGCCCGCGCCGTACTCTGCACACTCGCTAGATTCGGCTGCGGCGTCGGTCTCACTCGATTAGTCCTCCGTCTTCGCGGCCACGAACTGGCCGAGCCGCAGGGGTTCAGATAGTGACACCCAGGTCGTCCAGGGCCGCCTGGAACTCGGGGATATCGATGGCAGGGCCTTCCGCCAGGTTGGCGAGGTTGCGGAACAGCGCAGTGAGGTCGCGGCCGTCCAATGCGTACTCAACGATGCCCTGCTGCGCGACGCCACGGCCGGGCACGTTCTCGGGGTCACCTGCGAAGCCGGTCGCGGGCGCGGTGATTGTCGTAGCCTCGCCCTTCGCGGTCGGCCGGGTGTTCAATGCGAAGTGGTGCAGATGTCCGCTGCCGAAGCCCTTGACGTCGACGTCCGCCAGTACCTCGAGCAAGCGATCGCGCGCCGCAGTGGGGATCGCGATGTTGTGCTCGAGCGATTCTTCTTCGTACGGGTTCCACACGGGCTTGTGGCAGAACACCAGGGTCGGGCGGTTGCCGATCTGCGCGGGGAGGGTCTCGAGCCACTCCCACTGAGCGGTCTCTTCGGCCATGCCGCTGCCCATGATCTCGCTGTTGAAACCGATGAGCGCCCACTCACCGACGATCTCCAGCCATCGGTCTTCGCCGAAGACGGCCTGGAAGCCGACGAGGCGCTCGGGGGTGGTGACGATCCCGGCCCACGCGTTACCCATGCCCTCGCCGACGTCGTGGTTGCCCGGCAGAACGCGCAGCGGAGCGTTGATGCCCTGCAGGATCTTGTCGGCAGCGCGACGGTCCTGGTCGTTGTCGGGGTCGAGGATCGCGACGTCGCCAGTATGTACGACGAACACCGGGTCGATCTGGTTGATGAGTTCGACGAACTTCTCAAGATTGTCGGTGGTCGCTCCGCCGCGGCTCGAGATGTGCGTGTCGGTCAGTTGGACTATCTTCATGGTCGTTCCTTTTGGCTTCATGGTCGTTCCTTTCGGGGAGATAATCAAGGGAATTCCCGGGGGCGACAGGTGCAGGGCAACCTGTCTCAGCGAAGGCCTGAGCGCACGAAGGCGTCGACGATGTAGCGCTGCAGAAACAGGTAGATGAGGAAGATCGGGATGCAGGCGATGCCCGCGGCAGCCACGGTGGCGCCCCAGTTGGTTCCCTGGTCTCCGCCCATGAACGCGCGCAGACCCATCTGCAGCAGCGCGTTGGGCTCGTTGCGCATCACGAGGGTGGGCCACAGGTAGTTGTTCCAGGCCTCGATGAACAGCATGATGCCGAGCGCGGCGAGCGCGGGACGCATGTTCGGCAGCACGACGCGCAGCAGGATTCCCCAGTGGTTGCGGCCGTCCATATGGGCGGCGTCGATGAGCTCGCGGGGAAACGCCGTCATGTGCTGGCGCATCAGCATGACGGCGAAGGCCGATGCCAGGGAGGGGAGAATGACGCCGAGGACCGTGTCGAGTAGTCCCATGTTCGAGAGCGCGACGTAGTTCGGCATCATCGTGACCTGAAAGGGCACGAGCCAGGAGCCGAGGAACACCAAGAACAGGACGTTCTTGCCGGGGAACTCCCACATGGCGAACCCGTACGCGGCGAGCGTCGCAAGGATCAGTTGCCCGGCCGCCACAGCCAGCGACATCAGGAACGTATTGCCGACCATGGAGAACACCGGAATGCTATCGAAGACTGTCGCGAAGTTCTCGAGGCTGATCGGCCATGGAAACAAGGTGTTCTCGCCGACATCCCCCTCGCGGCGGAACGCGGTGGCGAACAGCCAGTAGATCGGGAAGACACTGATGAATGAAACTGCCAGCAGGACCAGGTGCCCGATGAGTCGGGCACCGAAGGGGTACTGCGCCTGAACGGTGGCGGCGTTGTCGGGATCCTTGCCGCGCCCACGCCGGGACTCGCGCGGCTCGTTTGCTGGTGCGTCCTGCCCGGGCGGCTCCTCGCCTGCCACGGCCGGCTCGACGGCGACCGAGGCGAGTACCTGGTGGTGCGGCTCGGTGATGGTGAACGACATGCATTCCTCGCTCAGTTGTCGTAGAAGGAAAGTCGGTCGGAGAGCTTGACCAGGCCGACCGCGATCAAGCCGAACACGATGAAGAAGAGCGTGCCCGCAGCCCCAGCGCGTCCGGCGTCGAAGCTCATGAACGCGGATTCGTAGAGCAGGTAGTAGATGTTGTTCGTGCTGCCCACCGGACCGCCCTGCGTGAGGATGTCGATCATCGGGAACGTCCACTGTGCCGACAACAGGATCGTCATCAGCACCAGGAACATGATCGTGGGCGACAGCAACGGCATGGTGATCCTGCGGAAGATCCGGCCTCGACCGGAGCCGTCCATCGCCGCCGCTTCGGCGTAGTCAGGGCTGATTCCGGACAGTCCGGCATTGATGACCAGCACGCCGAAGCCAAGCAGTTGCCAACTCACGATGACCATGATCGCGATCATCGCGCCGGGACTGCTCTGGAAAATGTTGCCGATGTCGGCACCGAAAAGCGCCTCGATCGTCTCGCCGATGATGCCCTCGTACGGACTGAACAGCCAGTTCCACGTGGCCGCTGCGGCGACGGGGGTGACCAGGAACGGCACGAAGATCAACGCCTGGTAGATCGTCTTGGCCCGGCCGTGCACGCGACGCGACAGCATGGCGATCAGTAGCGGCAGCGCCACCGAGCAGACCAGGAACGTGGCGATGTAGATGCCAGTGTTGACCAACGCCTTGCCGAGTTCCTTATCGTGCAGCAGGGCAAGGTAGTTGTCGAAGCCGACTGGCTGCTTCGGCGCGGTAGGCAGCAGATTCCAACTGTAGAAAGACAGCTCGATGGTCTCGACCAACGGCTTGTAGATCCAGATCACGAGCATCGCGATCGCTGGGAGCACGTAGAGGTACGGCGCGAGAGGGATCCGACCGCGCCGCCGCTCGTTCACCGGTTGGCCGTCGCGGGCGATGAGGTCGAGCGGGTCAAGCCCGGGAGCGGGTGTGATCGTGAACGACATGCAGGCCTTCCAGGTTCCTTCTTCAGCGGATTCCGGCGCGGACTACTGCCGCCCGTTCGCGGCCTCGACCACGGCAAGCTGCTCGTCCGCGCTCATCGCCATGAGTTCGGCGAACTGGTCGGCGGAGAACTCGTACGCGGTCGGGAAGTTGCCGATCGGTACGACCGAGTGCAGGACGCGGTCCTCGTAGACGTGCACGAGGTTGTAGGACTGGCCGCCGCTTTGTCCGCGCATATTCGGAAAACTGACCTCGAGATCCTGCGAATAGTAGGTGGCCGAGGCGACCGAGACCGGCACCCCGGCAAAGGTCGAGGTCGTCGAGTAGTGCAGGTGACCGCCGAGGATGCCGACGACGTCGGTGCCCGCGATGACGCGAGCGAGGCGCTCCTGCTCGCGCAGTTCGACCAGGCGGATCAGGCCGATCGGGCTGTAGACCGGCGGGTGATGCAGCGCGAGCAACGTGCCGTCCGGGGCTGGCGTCTTGAGCACGTCGGTGAGCCACTCCAACTGGGCCTGGCTGATCTCGCCGTAGTGCTGGCCCGGGACGGTGGAGTCCAATGCGATAACGCGCAGGCCGTTTACATCCCACACCTTGTCGTACGGCTCGTTGCTCGGGGCAGCGTCGAGGAGGTTCTCGTAGAAGTTCTCGCGATTGTCGTGGTTGCCCATGACCCAGACAACCTGCGCGCCATAGTCGGCGGCGGCCTTCTCGACGACAGCGCGCACGCGCTGGTACGCCTCAACCTCGCCGGTGTCGGCGATATCGCCGGTGACGACGATCGCCTCGGGAACCGCGTTGCCGCGCGCGAAGCCCTCGAACATCCTCGTCAGGTTCGCCTCGGAGTCAATAATGTCGTGCAGGATCCCGCCGTTCGTCTCGGACGAGACGAAATGGGTGTCGGACAGGTGCAGCAGGAAGTGTTTCGCCCGCGGATAGTCGTTGAAGTCGGTCATGAGAGATCTCGCTGTTCGTGTCGGAGGCGTCGGCGGTCAGTGCTTGAGGACAGCGGCGCTGAGCGCGGAACGGTCGGCGGCGCTGAAGCCGTGCGCGGTCAGGTATTCAAGCCCTGACCCCCACTCGCTTTCCCAACGGTCGATGATTCGCTCCGTCAGGGTGGCCGGGCTAGTGGCGACGAGCGCGATGGTGTCGTCGTGCTGCGGATAGCCGGACTCCAGCATCTTGGCGATCATCCGATCAACCCACGGACCGGCGAGATAGCCCTCAGTAAGGGCGTAGTCGGCCACGACATCCTCGCGGGGTACGCCGAGGGCCAGTAAGGTCAGCGCCACGACGAGACCGGTGCGGTCTTTGCCAGCGGTGCAGTGCACCAGGACGGGTGCGTCGCCCGAGGTGGCGATGAGCCGGACGGCGTTGGTCAACTGCTCGCCGTGCTCGTCGATGATGTCGTCGTACACGTCTGAGATCGAGCGGGGCGCCTCTGGCATCACCGTGGGCTGGCCCGCGGTGAAGATCGGCGCGTGCACGATCTCAATCTCGGGCAGCTCGGTTCGGTCCGCTACCGTCTCGTCGTCGCTGCGCAGATCGATGATGCGGCGGACGCCGAGATCCGCGATAGCGGTTTTGCCCGTCGGCGTCAGCATGTGCAGGCCGTCGGAACGGAAGAACTTGCCCTGTCGTACGGCGGCGTCGCCGGCGCGGTAGCCGCCGAGTTCGCGCAGGTTGTAGGTGCCATCGACGGGGAGCCGACGGCCCAGGTAGATGTTCGTCTGGGTCATGTCTGAGGCGCTACCTTTGCTGATCAGATCGAGTGGGAATCACTTGACGAGGGCTTGCGCGTCCTCTTGAGCCAGCTGCATCGTCTGCTTTGGGTCCTGGCCTTGGAAGACCGAGTTCTGCACGGCATCCATGAAGATCTTCGAGATCTGCGCGTAGTTGTTACCTGGATAGGAGTCCCACGGCTTGAGGTCATGGAGTTGCTCGACGTTCACCTTCGCGCCGGGAGTGGTGTTGTACCACTCGTTGAGCGGAGCTCCTGCAGTGGAGGCGAGCGTGTCGCGCAGCGGCACATAGCCGATGTTCTCGGCGATGGCCTCGACCGCCGCCGGGCTGGTGAGGAACTTGATGAACTCCCATGCGGCCGCCTGCTTCTTCGGGTCGGCGTTCTCTTGGTGCGGGATGACCAGCATCGAGCCGGAGTTGGTCGGCGCGGGCGCCTTGTCGCCGAAGGACGGCATCCTGGTCGCCGCCAGCGTCCAGTTGTTGGCGGTCGCGCCTTTCTGCAGCGTGGTCGAGACGTTGGCGGTCTGCAGGTACATCACCGCGGCACCGGTCGACATCGCCAGTTGGCCGTTGTTCAAGTCGACGTTGCTGAGCACGCCGTCGTCGTACAGCTCACGCATTGTCTCGACCGCGCCGACGGCCTCGTCGCCACCGAACTCGATGGTCTTCTTGTCCGCGGACACGATGCTGCCGCCGTTGGACTTGATGACGCCCTGCATGGACCAGTCACCGCCAGATTGCACGGCGCCGTTGACCAGCGGGGCCGAGTACCCGGCTTCGAGGAACTTCGTGCCGATCTGGGCAATCTCGTCCCACGTCGGCGCCTCGGGCATGGTGATGCCCAACTCGTCGAAGGCGCTCTGGTTGTACCAGAGGATCGGTGTCGAGAAGACGTACGGCATGCCCCACGTCTTGCCGTCCAGGTCGGACAGCACCTGCGCGTTCTCGTTGTACGGGTACTCGCCGCCGAAGGACTCGTCCAGCGCATCCTGGCCGACCAAGTCGACCAGCGGGTCGATGACGCCCTGCGTGGCTAGCCAGTGCAGCGCATCGAAAGTCTGCTGCGCGACGTCAGGAGTGTTGCCGGCGAGTATCGCCTGCTGCAGCGCAGCGGCGTACGAGGTGTTCGTAGTGATGTTCGTCGGCGCCTGCGGTACGACGTCGATGTTCGGGTGCTCGGTCTCGAACTGCGCGACCAGGCTGTCGATGAACTCCGGAAACTGGTTGGGCATGTAGTTGTAGGTGTCCCACGTGATGGTGACCTCGTCGTTCGGCGAGAGCTCCGGCAGCGGTTTGACCGTTCCGGCGGACGCCGAACCGGTACCGCTGCACGCGGACAGGCTGAGCATGGCGACGGCGGAGGTCGCGAGGGCGAGAGAAAGACGCTTGGGCAAGCGCACAGCAGCTCCTTGGTTCTGTATGGGTGGGTCCGGCGCGGGGCCGGTGAAGGTGGTTCGGTTACCGAATCGGGGACGTACGTGCCCGGGGTCTACGAGCGGACCAGCAATGCCTCTTCGGGGACGGTGAGCGGCACGTCCGGCGTCCATTCCATGCGCCGGCCCGTGGCGCGATCGAAGAGATGGATGTCTGCGAGCCGGGCACCGAGAGCGATCTGCTGGCCGCGCTCGAGTACGACCTCGCGGCTGCTCTTGGCGGTGATGAGGTTCTGTCCCGCGCGCACGTAGACGATCTGCTCGGAGCCGAGGTTCTCAATCCGCTCGATCAAGCCCTCAACGCTCAGAGCACCGCTCTTCCGCTCCGCGATCCGCAAGTGCTCGGGGCGTACGCCGACAACAACCTCACGCTCATCGGTCTCGCCCTCCCACAGCACGGCGTCGATGCCCTGGGCACAAGCAGTGATCACTCCGCCCGCCGACGAGACCGTGCCCTCCAGCAGGTTCATCGGCGGCGCACCGACGAAACCTGCGACGAATACCGAAGCGGGGCGGTCGTAGACCACCTCCGGGGTGCCAACTTGCTCGATCCGTCCGCCGTTGAGGATGACGACCTTGGTCGCCATCGTCATCGCCTCAACCTGGTCGTGGGTGACGTAGATGAAGGTGGCGGCGAGCCGATCGTGCAGCTCGGAGAGCTCCTGTCGGGTAGCGGTGCGTAACTTCGCGTCGAGGTTCGATAAGGGCTCGTCCATCAGGTACGCGCTGGGCTCGCGAACGAGCGCGCGACCGACGGCGACGCGTTGACGCTGGCCGCCGGAGAGCTCCTTGGGCTTGCGGTGCAGTAGCTTCTCGAGCCCCAGCGAGGCAGCCGCGCGGGCGACCCGGTCCTTCTTCTCTGCGGCGGGCATGTCCAGCACGCCGAGGGGAAACGCCAGGTTCTTCTCGACCGATAGGTGCGGGTAGAGCGCGTAGCTCTGGAACACCATCGCGAGGTTGCGCTTCTTCGATGGGAGTCCGGTGACGTCCTTTCCGTCGATCAGGATGCGTCCCGACGTGGGATTCAGCAGGCCCGCGATCATGCGCAGCAGCGTCGTCTTGCCGCATCCGCTGGGGCCTAGCAGGACGACGAAGTCGCCGTCCTCGATGGTCAGGTCGACGCCGTCGACGGCGCGGTGATCCTTGAACTGCTGAGTCAGGCCCTGGATCTCGATGCGGCTCACGTGCATCTCCTCGCTAAGAAATATCGTTCCCTGATAACTAACGATCAGGGTTTTTCGTTACGCAAGAAGAATGAGAGTCGAAGGTAAACGGCACCCCACGCACGGAGGACCAATCGTCAGCGTTCGTTCGAAATGTCCGGAGCCCAACGTGAGCGCGGTCTCCTCGTCCGCAGGCGGTCTATAGCCTCGCCCGGCAAAGATTCAGAATCGAGCCGCTCAGTCGCGGGAGTCGGGCGTCTGGTCGATCTCGGCGTCGAGCACCGCCGCGATCTCGTCCATGACGGCGAAGTTGACCTCCGGTCGGCCCTTGGCGGCGGCGACAGCGATCGCGAGCGCGCCGACGAAGAGGAAATGAGCAACGTTGCCGGCGATCAGGCCGTTGGCCCACGCGGAGGCCGGTGAGGTGCAGACCAGGGACAGATCAGTGTATTCGTCCAGTCGCGAGCGCTGAAATCCAGAAAGTCCGATGACCGTGGCCTCGGTCCGCGACGCGGCCTCAGCCGCGCGCAACGTCACGCTATTCGCCCCGCTGCCGCTGATACACAAGCAGACGTCACCTGCACCGAGACTGCGGGCAGTGAGCTGCTGGTGGACCGCATCGACCGGTGCCTCGTTCGCCCGTCCGATCCCGACGAACTCCAGGGAGCTCATCTGCGCGATCGGCGCTGACCCGCCGTTGCCGACGATGAGCAACCGCCCGCCGTTGGCGATCGCCGACACCGCCCGCTCGAGCTCGTCGAAGTCGAGCGGGCCCAGCACGTTCGAGAGCGACTCACCGGCCATGCGAAACAACGACGGCAGCCAGCCTCGCGTTGCACCCTCGCCGCTGGATACCTCGAGGCGCTGCTGGCTGGGCCCCATCGTGCGGTCACGCAGCAGCAGTAGTCGCAGGTGCTGGAATCCCTTGAATCCAAGGCTCTGGCAGGTTCTGATCACCGTTGCTGCCGACGTGCTCGCGAGTGCGGCAACGTCGGCAGCTGACATGAGGGAGACGTCGATGCCCGGATCGACGAATGCCCGCGCGACACGCTGCTCGCTCGGTACGAGAGAAGGGATCAGCGATTCAATGAAACTAGCCATCCCGCCGGGTGGTGGCTCTGGGTGGAGGCGGTCCATCGCTCGTGTCTACCACTCGCGAGTAGCCAGCGCATGCCATCTGGTGCAACTGTGCGCCAACACGAGGACGCCGGGCCGGCGCAACTAGTCGCCGGGTCCCCGCAGACACTGGTGCCGCGCGCAATGCCGCACATCACTGAGCTCGGAACGTCTGACTACGAGCTCCGCGCTTGCCGTCACCCACACCCAGCGAGGAAAGAACAGCGGGACCTTGTCAGGGCTATCCGAACGGGCGAAGTAGCAGGTCAACCCGCGGCTCGCTGCGCGACATCGGCACAGAGCACGGTGCAGCCGGTTTCGCGCACAGGATCTGCACGAAACCGGCTGCACCGTGGTGGCAGTGAATCAGACTCCGGCCTTCTCGCGTTCGAAGTCGAACTCATAATCGTATGCGTCCTCGCCGTGCACGATCTTGTCGACACCGGCGACTTCATCCTCGTCCGTAACCCGGAAGCCGATGGTCTTCTCGATCAGCTGGCCGATGACATAAGCCAGCACGAACGCGTACACCAGGACCACGACTGCGGCGATGAACTGCACGACCATCTGACCGAAGTCACCACCGGTGAACAGACCGGTATCGATCGCGAACAGGCCCAGGTAGAGGGTGCCCAGCATGCCTGCGACCAGGTGGATGCCCACGACGTCGAGCGAGTCGTCGAACCCGAGCTTGTACTTCAGCTCGATCGCGACCGCACAGAGCGCGCCGGAGATAGCACCCAGCAGCAGGGCCCACCCAGGGCTGAGGTTGGCGCACGCCGGAGTGATCGCGACCAGACCAGCAACGGCACCGCTCGCTGCACCGACACTTGTGGCCTTACCGGACTTGAACTTCTCGACGACGACCCAGCCAACGATCGCCGCAGCAGTCGCACCCAGCGTGTTCACCGTGATCAGGCCGGCACCGCCCAGCCCGTTGAGCCACTCAGCGCCCACGTTGAATCCGAACCAACCGAACCAGAGGATGGCCGCGCCGAGCATCACGAACGGGACGTTGTGCGGTTTGTGCGATCCCTTGGCGAATCCGACCCGCTTGCCGAGAACCAATGCGAGCGCAAGCGCTGCCGCGCCGGCGTTGATGTGAACCGCGGTACCACCGGCGTAGTCAATGACCTCCGGCAGGTTAAGCGTCTCGCCGAGGTTCATGATCCACCCGCCGCCCCACACCCACGAAGCGATCGGGAAGTAGCCCAACGTCGCGAACACGCCAGCGAACACCATCCACGACCAGAACTTGGCGCGGTCGGCGATCGCACCGGAGATCAGCGCGATGGTGATGATCGCGAATGTCGCGCCGAACCCGACACCGACGAGGTCGACGTTGGCCGTGGCGCTGGAGGCCAGCGAACTCAGTCCGAAGTCGGAGAACGGGTTACCTGCGAAACCCCAAGGCGTCTCGACGGCCGACATGTTGTAGCCATAAAGAACCCAGAGCACGGCGACCAGCCCCATCGATCCAAAGCTCATCATCATCATGCTGATGACGCTCTTGGAGCGGACCAGTCCACCGTAGAAAAACGCGAGACCGGGTGTCATAAAGAGCACCAGGGCGGTGGCGATGACGCCAAACCCTATGGCGCCGGGTGTTATCTCCATGGGAATCTTCCTCGGGTTGAGTGACAAGCTTCGGAAGGATTCTGGAATTCCTGAGTTGTCGAATGAGGTCGAGCAGGTAACCGGGAGGTTCCAGCACAGCGGGCTACGTTTCATACACGTAAACACCGCGTCTGGACAGGGGCCTACCAGAAGGTGTTCTCGCGCACGATGGCGGGAGCACTGCACGTGCGGACACCTCTGGATGAGGCCGGTGAATAGCGCACGACGCCGCGCAACGGGTCGTGCCTGCAGTACGCCGGTTCCCTGATCTGAATCCTCGGCCCGGATACCATGTAGGCCGGTGTGTCATGGATCGCGACGCACCGCCGGCACCGCGAGGTCGGCGAGCCTCGTCGACGCACCGGGCATTAATGTCCCAGACACTCGCCGACGACCATGCTGACAAGGAGGACGCCGACCCGATGGGAGTCTTCTCGCGTATCGAAAGGCGCCTCGAACACGGCGTCGGCAACGCTTTTGCCCGGATGTTCAAGGGCATGGTGCACCCGGCCGAGATCGCTCGCGCACTGCAGCAGGACGCCGATGACAACGCGACCAAGATCGCCAAGGGACGCACGCTCGTTCCCAACCGGTACGTCGTGTGGCTCGGCGACACCGATTACTCGCACCTCAAGGAGTGGGAGCGACAGCTCACCCGCAGCCTCGGCGATATCTGCCGCGAACACTTCACGGCCGAGGGCTATTCGACGTACGGCGCGGTCAAGGTCGAGTTCGCGCAAAGCCAGTCGCTGCGCACCGGAATCTTCCAGGTCGAGTCGCGCGTGGACGACGCCGAACCGAGCATCCCGCTGCACGACTATCTGCCGCCGCCGGACTCCCGACCGGCACCATCGCCGGCTGCTCGCGCGGCTGGCTTGCCACCCGTGCCGCCACCATCTCCCCGATTCGAAGCGGGCTACGAACCGGCGTCCGCCGGGTACCGCCGATCGGTCTCCGCGCGCCCGGACAATCCGCCGCAGCGCTCGGCGAGCACCTACCAGCACATGCTGGTGATCGACGGCGAAAACAAGAGAGTCGCCTTGCATCCGGGGCGTAACGTCATCGGACGCGGCTCGGCCGCGGACGTTCGGGTCAGCGACACCGGTATTTCGCGCCAGCACGCGGAGATCACGACGGATGGCGTCCTGGCCACCGTCATCGACCTGCAATCCACCAACGGCACGCTCGTCAACGGCAAACGCGTTTCCCGGTCCGCATTGCGGCACGGAGACGTGATTCGCGTAGGCCGCAGTGTCCTGGTCTATCGATACGAGCCGGAGGACGCCACGTGACCCCGGCGATCGTCATCCAGATCATGCGTTTCGGATTCCTCGCGCTGATGTGGCTGTTCCTGTACTTCATCTTCCGGCTGGTCCGCGCCGACCTCACCGAGGCGCGGCCGAAGTCGGCAATCCAGTCGCCGCCGCGCGGAAACACGCCGCCGCCTGCCTCACGGCACGCGCCGAGCTCCGCCCGCCGCAACACCCCGCAGCAGCTCGTCGTGATCGCGGGCGCACTCATGGGCACTCGAATCAACTTGGGCACGGCGCCGATTCTGCTCGGCCGCGCCAATGACTCGACTCTGGTACTGACCGACGACTTCGCCAGCTCGCGGCACGCCCGCCTCACCCGTCGCAGTGACGGCGAATGGCTGGTCGAAGACCTCGGGTCAACCAACGGAACGTACCTGGACCGCCAGCGGGTTTCCTCACCTTTGCACGTGCCGATGGGCGTACCCATTCGCATCGGCAAGACCGTCCTCGAGCTTCGCGCATGACGATGTACCTGCGTTACGCCGCTCGTTCTGACCGCGGGCTGGTACGCAGCAACAACCAGGACTCCGTGTTCGCCGGTCCGCGATTGCTTGCTGTCGCCGACGGTATGGGCGGGCACGTGGGCGGTGAGATCGCCAGCGGAATCGTCATCTCCGCGATCGAGTATCTGGACGAGGACGATTCCGGCGGCGACATGTTGGAAGCGCTACGCGACGCTGTCGACACCGGCACCGAAATCCTGCGCGAGACCGTTGCCGAGCGGCCCGAACTCGACGGCATGGGCACGACGCTCACCGCAATGCTGTTCAACGGTCGCCGCATCGGCGTGTGCCACGTGGGCGACAGCCGTGCCTACCTGTTCCGCGCCGACGAACTGCGCCAACTCACCCACGACGACACGTTCGTGCAGGCGCTCATTGACGAGGGCCGCATCACCCAGGAGGAAGCCGACGTACATCCGCAGCGCTCGGTGATCCTGCGTGCGCTCAACGGTATGGACGTCGACCCGGACCTGTCTATCCGCGAAGGACGCGCAGGCGATCGCTACCTGTTATGCAGTGACGGCCTGTCCAGTTTCGTCTCTGCCGAACGCATCGAGAAGGTGTTGCGTACCTCGGAGGCGCCCGGCCCGGCGGCGGACGCACTCGTCGACTTCGCGCTACGCGCCGGCGGACCCGATAACGTCACCGTCATCGTCGCCGACCTCGTCGATGACCATGAATCGGACACGGTCGACGGCGTCCCGGTGGTGGACGGCGCCGTCGGCGGGAACCACAGCCAGCGCGAGGACCGTGCCGACTCCCCTGCCGCTCGCGCCGCCCTGATCGGCAAACGCGACGAACCGGACGAGCAGCCCGCTGAAGTCGACGAGGAGCCGGACGAGAAGCCGCGAGGTCGGCGGCGCTGGTGGATTCTGCTCGCGCTGTTCGCCGTACTGATCGCCGCCGCGGTGACTGGCCGCGCATACGTGGCCTCGCAGTACTTCGTCGGCGCGGACGGCGACAAGGTGGTCATCTACAACGGGGTAGACGCCGAACTCGGCCCGGTCAACCTCTATTCGGTGGCCGAAACGACCGACTACAAACTCAGCGACCTCCAGCAGGCCACCCGCGGCGATATCGAGGCTGGCGTGTCTGCTGATTCGCTCGACGATGCGCGAACGATCGTCAAACGACTCGATCAATACCTACTGCCGCTGTGTCCAGACGATGAGGGCGACGATTCGGCCACGCCGTCCGGATCAGCGTCGTCAAGTTCGTCGGCGCCGCACTCCTCGGCCGACCAGTCATCCTCGGAGTCCGCCGCACCAAGTTCCGGCGATGCCGCATCAAGCAGCGCCACCGCCAGTAACACCTCATCCAGTGCAGCCGCGCCGTATGGATCGGCCGCTTCGGCGTCAGCCGGCACGTCCGCGGACGGCCAGAATCAGCCGACCAACTGTCGGCCGGGGGCGTGATCGTGACCGCCACCGCTACCCGCCCCCCCGGCGCGCCGACGCCGACGATGCACAAGCGTCGCGGCGCCGAACTGCTCATGTTGGTCTTCGCGACCGTCATCGTGATCGCCGCGCAGATCGCTACCGACCTCACGCTCGAGGACCAGATCGACCCGAACCTGATCTGGTACGCCCTCGGTTTCATCGCCGTCTGGGGGGTCGCGCACATCGTCGTGCGGATCACCGCGCCGTACGCCGACCCAGTACTGCTGCCGAGCGTTGCCTTACTCAATGGCGTTGGCCTCGTCATGATCCGGCGGCTGGACTCCGCCGAGCAGACGTATGCCGCCGCTGAGGGATTACCCGACCCGGGTGCGGATGCGAATCCGCAGATCGCCTGGATGATCCTCGGCGTGCTGTTGTTCAGTGCCTTGCTGCTCATCTACCGCGATCACCGCACCCTCGGTCGATTCACCTACACCCTTGGGGCGCTCGGACTGGTCCTGCTGGCACTGCCCGCAGTGCTACCCGAATCAATCGCACCCACGATCAACGGCGCCAAGATTTGGATCCGCGTCGCCGGATTCTCGATCCAGCCGGGCGAGTTCGCGAAGATCTGCCTGCTCATCACGTTCTCCGGCTATCTCGTGGCCAAGCGGGACGTGCTGTCGCTGGCCAGCAAGAAGGTTCTAGGCCTCGAACTGCCCCGAATGCGTGACCTCGGGCCGATCGTCATCATCTGGGCTTTCAGTCTGCTGGTGCTGATGGCGCAGAAGGATCTCGGCTCGTCCCTGCTGTTCTTCGGCATCTTCGTGGCCTTGCTGTACGTCGCCACGGAGCGGATCTCCTGGGTCATCATCGGTTTGGTCATGTTCCTCGGCGGCGCGGTCCTCGCGCATACTCTCTTCACCCACGTACAACAGCGCGTCACCGCGTGGCTGGACCCATTCGGCTCCGGCGACGACGGTTACCAACTGCGCCAGGCACTGTTCGGATTCGGTACCGGCGGAATCTTCGGCACCGGTTGGGGTAACGGGCACCCCGATAACGTGCCGTTGCCCAAGTCTGACTTCATCGTCGCCGCACTCGGCGAGGAACTCGGGCTCGTCGGCGTCACCGCCCTGCTGTTGCTCTACGTGGTGATTGTCGAGCGCGGTTTCCGGATCTCGCTGCTCGTGCGCGACTCGTTCGGCCGATTGCTGGCCGCAGGCTTAGCCTTCTCCGTGGGCCTGCAGGTATTCGTGATCGTCGGCGGTGTCACCGGGCTGATCCCGCTGACCGGCCTGACCACCCCGTTCCTGTCGTACGGCGGATCATCGCTGGTCGCGAACTTCGTACTGATCGCATTGTTGATGCGGATATCGGACGCTGCCCGACGCCCGGCGACGCAGTCGGCCGCGGCCGGATCGATCAGCGAGCAAACAATGGCGTTGGCTCACGTCGACGCAGCACGGATCGGCACCCAACGCAGCGCCCGCGCCGCCCAAAGGCATCGTGACGCGTTCTTGGACGACAGCACCACGCCCTCGACGAAGCCCCAGAGCAGCGCAGCGGGACAGTTCGGCCCGACGAGTGCCGATGCGTCGAGCACCACCGACGCGGCGAACGGACCCACGACGACCACGGGCAGCGACGAGACAACCGACACCGCGAAGGGAGGCGAGTAGATGCAGAAGCCCATCCGTAAACTCGCTTTCTTCACGCTGCTGTTGTTCGGGGCGCTGCTGCTGAATCTCAACTACCTGCAGGTCGTGCGCAGCGAAGCGCTACTGAAAGACCCGGGGAACACCCGGGTGCTGCTGAACGAGTACCAGAATCAGCGTGGATCGATCGTCGTCGCCGGAACGCCCATCGCGGTATCCGAGCCGACCGAAGGTCGACTGAAGTACTTGCGCACGTACCCAGGCGGCGCTCTCTACGCCCCCGTCACCGGCTACTACTCGATGATCTATGGCACGGACGGCATCGAGAAAGCCGAGAACGAAGTCCTCGCCGGCACCGATGATCGACTCGTGGGCAATAACCTGTCAGGCCTGTTCTCCGGCCGCGACCCGCAGGGCGGCAACGTCATCCTGACGATCAACCCTGCGGCGCAGCAAGCCGCCTACGACGCACTGTCCGAACTGACGGTCGATGGCGAACCCGCAGTTGGCGGCGCCGTCGCGATCGACCCGAAGACCGGCGCGATCCTCGCCCTGGTCAGCACACCAAGCTACGACCCGAGCAAGCTCTCCTCGCATGCCTCGGCGGACATCCGCGCGTATTCCCAGCAACTCAGCGATATGGACACCGATCCGCGCAGCAACCAGGCGACCGCCGAAAACTACCCGCCGGGTTCGATCTTCAAGATCATTGACTCGGCCGCAGCCCTCGACGGCGGCCTGCAGATCACCGATCAGGTCCCGGCCCCGGACCTCTATACGCTGCCGGGCACCGAGACGACACTGAGCAACTTCGACAACTCGTCGTGTTCGCCGAGCGGGACGACCACGCTGATGCACGCGTTCGCGATCTCGTGCAACACCACCTTCGCGCAAATGGCCGTCGAGGACATCGGCGTCGACAACCTTCGCGAAATGGCGACGAAGTTCGGCGCCGATGACGAGCCCTGGTCCATGCCGCTGCCGGTGTCACGCAGCACCCTCGGGCCGATCGCCGACGACGCCTCGCTGGCCCAGTCGGCAATCGGGCAGCGCGACGTCCGGTTCACGGTGATGCAAGGCGCGATGTTGTCAGCGACCATCGCCAACGGTGGTCAACTGATGAAGCCGTATCTGGTGGCCGAGACACAGGCCCCCGATCTGTCGGTGCTGGACAAGACCGAGCCGGAAGAGTTCGGCCCGGCAGCGGTATCGGAGGACATCGCCAGCGACATCACCGAAATGATGATTAGCGTGGTCCAGGAGGGATCCGGCACCCAGGCGCAGGTTCCCGGCGTCACGGTCGCCGGCAAAACCGGCACCGCCGAGGTCGCCGACGGCGTGAACGACCACACCTGGTTCACCGGATTCGCGCCCGCCGACGATCCGAAGATCGCCGTCGCGGTATTCATCCGCAACGGCGGCGGGACCGGCGGCGAACTGTCCGCGCCGATCGCCTCGCAGATCATTTCCGCCTACCTCAACTCCCAGCAGGGAGGTGGCTGATGAGCGTGAAACCTGGAATTCGACTCGGTGAGCGTTACCAGTTGCTGGCGCCGATCGCGACCGGCGGCATGGGACAGGTATGGCGAGCCGAGGACACCACGCTGCACCGCGTCGTCGCCGCGAAGATTCTGCGTAGCGAGTTCACCGGCGACGAAACATTCCTGGAGCGATTCCGCGCCGAAGCGCGCAACACTGCGTCGCTCTCGCATCCGAACATCGCGAGTGTGTATGACTACGGCGAGCAGGTGCACGACACCGAACGGCTGTGTTACCTGGTCATGGAGTTAGTCGAGGGCAAGCCACTGGTCGACATCCTCGCTCGCGAGCACCGCCTCAGCCCCGATCGGGCGCTGGACTACCTGGAGCAGACGGCGATGGGGCTTGCCGCTGCGCATCGCGAGAACATCGTGCACCGTGATATCAAGCCGGGAAACCTGATCATCCGCCCCGACGGCGTCCTGAAGATCACCGACTTCGGCATCGCCCGCGCCGCGAACTCCGTCGCGCTGACCGAACGTGGCACCGTCGTCGGCACTGCGCAGTACCTCGCCCCGGAACAGGCCGAGGGCAAACCCGCCGAACCGGCCTCCGACATCTACGCTCTGGGCGTCGTCGGGTACGAATGCCTGGCCGGCTCACGCCCGTTCGACGGCGTCAATTCCGTCGCGATCGCGCTGGCGCAGATCAGGGAAAACCCGCGCCCGCTACCGGCCGACGTACCGCCACACGTGCGCACATTGGTAGAGGTCCTGATGCGCAAGGACCCGAACGCGCGGTACGTCGACGGCACGACCGTGATCCCAGTGATTCGCGCCGTCCAGGCCGGGAACATGCCACCACCACCGGTGATCCGCACGCCCCGACCGAACGCACCCGCACGCACTCAGATGCCGGGAACTGCGCTGCGCCCTCCGGCCCAATCCGGCCCGCCGCCGCACGGAACCTCGACCGGCGTACCGACACCGGAAACGCCGAACCCCGCAGGTTCTGCCCCGCACGGTCCCGGCACAACGCGCGGTGGCACCCGCCCGCCTGGCGCGGGAGCACCGAACCCGGCACGGCCCGCCACCCCGCGCGGCCCGGGTGCCGGCCGACCCCCCGGAGGGACGCAACCGCCCGGGCCACCGCACCGGTCCGCACAGCCGGCCCCGATCGCCCCAGCGCAACCGGGCGGGAAACCGCTGGCCGGAGGTCCGCCCGCGAGCACGCCCGTGCTGGGCGTACCGGCGGGGCGCAACGCTTCGGGATCCTCGCCGGGCAGTGCGTCCTCGGCGCGCCAACCCGGTCAGCCAACCGCCGCGAGGCAGCAGACGCCGCAGACCGGCACCGGCATGTTCCCGCCCGTCGTGCGTCAGCCACCGCCGGCGCCCGCCGCGAGCAAGCCGCGTCGCGCACTCGCCTGGTGCTGGATCGCCCTCGGCGTACTGCTCGTCGCAGCAGTCATCGCCATCACCCTCGTTCTGGTGACCGACGACGGCGGCGAACCTCATGGGAGTGCCCACTTGACCATCACGCACACCGAGCTGAAGGAGAGCCTGCGATGAGCGCATCGATCCTCGGTGACCGATACGAAGTTGGCCGGCTGCTGGGGTACGGCGGCATGGCCGAGGTCCATCTCGCACGCGACACCCGGCTCGGCCGCGACGTAGCGGTCAAGATCCTGCGGTCCGACCTCGCCCGTGACCACACCTTTCAGGTCCGGTTCCGGCGTGAGGGTCAGTCAGCCGCGTCGCTGAACCACGCATCGATCGTGTCCGTGTTCGATACCGGAACCGACTCGACCACTGACCCCCCGACGCCGTACATAGTCATGGAGTACGCCGAAGGCCAGACGTTGCGAGACCTACTGCGCCAGGAGGAGGTCCTCGAGCCACCGCAGGCGATGCGGATCGTCGCCGAAATGTGCGGAGCGCTGGACTTCTCACACCGCAATGGAATCGTGCACCGCGATGTCAAGCCCGGCAACGTGATGATCACGCCCGCGGGCCGGGTCAAGGTCATGGACTTCGGTATCGCCCGCGCTGTTTCAGACACCGCCGCCACGATGACCGCGACCGCCGCCGTCGTCGGTACGGCGCAGTACCTCTCCCCAGAGCAGGCCCGCGGCGAACGCAACGTCGATGCCCGCTCTGATGTGTACGCTGCCGGCTGCGTGCTGTACGAACTGCTCACCGGAAGTCCGCCTTTCACCGGCGACTCACCGGTGGCGGTCGCCTATCAGCACGTGCGCGAGATTCCGCAGGTGCCCAGCACGAACAATTCCGCCGTACCGCCCGCGCTCGACGCGATCACGATGAAGGCGTTGAGCAAGAACCCGGCCAACCGCTATCAGAGCGCAGCCGAGATGCAGGACGACCTGGACCGGGCGATCATGGGCGAACCCGTGCACGCCGCGCCGGTGTTGTCCGAAGAAGAAGCCACCAAGGCCATCCAGGGCTTGATGGAACCGCCAAGCCCGGACTCGGCGCCGATCGATGAAACTGACGAACAGAAGTCCGGGGTCTCCAAGCGGACCTGGGCGCTGCTCGCCGCGCTGGTGGCCGTGATTCTCGTGGCTGCGTTTCTGCTCGTGCCGAGACTGCTCGGCGGCGACGAGAAGGAGGCCGTGCCGGACGTCCCGGTGCCCTCGCTCAGTGGAATGACGCTGGAAGAAGCGACTGCCGCACTCGAAGAGGAGGATCTGACCGTCGGCAACGTCGAAGAGACGACGAGTTCGGTGGAGCAGAAGGGCAAGGTCCTGTCGCAGAACCCGGGTGCCGACGACCCCGTCGCCCCAGGTACCGCCATCGACTTGTCCGTGGGCGCTGGTCCCGTTCAGGTCTCCGTTCCCGACGTGGTGGGTAAGAGTCAGGAAGAAGCAACGACGCTTCTTGAAGCCGAAGGATTGTCGGTCAACCCGATCGAGCAAGACGGCAAGCAGCCCGCGGGGACGGTAGTGAGCAGCAGCCCGGAGGCGGGCGCGTCGGCGCCAGAAGCGAGCACCGTGACGATCTTCGTCAGCAACGGCATGGTCGAGGTTCCGGCCGTCGTGGGTATGGCGCAGGCGGACGCCGAGAAGGCGCTCAAGGACGCCGGGCTGCAGGTCTCGGCGCAGACGCAGGACAGCAAGCAAGCTGCTGGAACCGTCATTGCCGCCAATCACGAGTCCGGCACCAAGGTTGACCAATCGACGACGGTCACCATCACGGTCAGTACCGGGAACGTCGCAGTGCCGGACGTGCGGGGTATGTCCCAGGACGAGGCGGTAGCGACGCTGAATGAGGCCGGATTCGAGAACGTCGGCGCCAACCCCGCCAGCGAAGCCGATTCACAGGACCAGGATCCAGGCACGGTCGTCGACCAGGCACCGATCGGTGAAACCGTCTCGGTCGATACACAGATCGAGCTGACGATCGCGCAGGAGGTGACCGAGACGTCGAGCGCGCCACCGCCGTCCGATTCGGAATCACCGAGTCCGCCGTCCGGTTCGGAATCACCGAGTCCGCCGTCCGAAGACTAGTCGGCCCCCTGGGCTGCGTGAGAACCCAGTGCGGCGGCGAGCGGTCGAGCCCCGCTCGTTAGTGGACGAACCCCCTCGACACCTCATCCCGACGAAAGCACGGCACATGCCCGCACGCTCCTACCTACTCGTTCCCGGCCACCACGGCGAAGCCGTCACCGAGGCGCTCTCCGGCACCACCGGCGCGGACGTCGTCATCATCGACCTGGAAGATTCCGTGCCCGTTGAGGCTCGCGCGCAAGCCGTCGCGAACCTGCGCCGCGAACCCACCGGTGACGTACGCGTGCTGTGCGGGATCAGACCGGGGCTCACCAAGCGCCTCGAGGACATCGCCGTACTGCCGCCGTGGGTGGACGGCGTACTGCTCGCGCAGGCCTCGAGTGCGGCGGATGTCGAGCTCGTCGATGAGGCACTGCGCGAGGGCGAGGTTCCGCGGACGATATCGCTGCTGCTGGAGTCGGCGTACGCCATGGAGAACCTGCCCGAACTGCTGGCAGCGGCGCCGATCGAGGCGATCATGCTCGGACCGAACGATCTGCGGTCCGACGTCGGGCTCAGCGCAACTGCCGACGAGAGCGAACTGCAGTACCCGCGAGCGCGGATGGCGTTCGCGGCCCGGGCGGCCGGAGTGCGCAACATCGTGGACGGTCCGTGCGCGGGGGACCTAGACGGCTTGCGGTGCGCGTTGCAGCGCGCCGGATCACTCGGACACACCGGGAAAATCATCCTCGGGGCCGATCAAGCACCGGCCGTGAACACCTTCTACGCGAATCGGTAGCGAGCGATCGTAGGTCAGCGGCTCGCTCGATCATTCCTAGCGCCAGCGGCCCGACGCCGCGAGCAAGGCCCGGCCTGCTCTGCACTGCCTAAAAACGCACAGATATCGAGGGGGCATCGCTGTAGCAACGATGCCTGCCCAGATCGGCTGCGTTATTTGCCGAAAACCCGCCTGCGGCCTGGCTAATCAAGCGAAGAAAAGTGCGCGGCCGCGCGGACTCCGTCCAACGCTCCGTCCAGCGCGGCGAACCGCGACTCGGCCTCCGCGCAGCCGATCGAGGTCAGCCAGTTCGCGACGATCCGGTAGCCGGTCTGCGTGAGCACCGACTCCGGGTGAAACTGCACCGCGTCGATCGGCAACTCCGGATGCCGCAACGCCATCACCAGCGAGGGTTCGGTGTGTCCGGTCGCGGTCAGTTCGCTCGGGAACGTCCCGGCGTCCACCACCAGCGAGTGATAGCGCGTGGCGACGAACGGCGAGGGCAACCCGCGCAGTACGCCGGTGTTGTCGTGCTCGACCAGGGACGTCTTGCCATGCAGTAGTTCGGGGGCGTGGACGACATCCCCGCCAAACACCTCGCCGATGCACTGATGTCCGAGGCACACGCCGAACAGCGGCGTCCTCGAGTCCGCGCAGGCCCGCACCATCGCGTTCGATACCCCAGCCTCGGCCGGGGTGCCCGGTCCTGGACTGATCAGCACCCCCGTCGGCGCATATTGGTCCAGCAGTGCTTGCGCGCCGACGGCCGTCGGCTCGACCACATCGTTGCGGACTACGACAGGTTCGGCCCCGAGTTCGGCGATGTACTGCACGAGGTTGAAAACGAAACTGTCGTAGTTGTCGATAACCAGAACCCTCGTGCTCACCGACGCCACTCCTCGCTGATTCAGTCCACGGTCACGTCGTTGAATGGCAGGTGCGGCTCAATCCACGGAAAGACCACGAAGAAGAGCAGTGCCACGACGGCTAGGAACAGGATAGTCGCCTGTAACGCCTTCAGCGGCGCGCCTCCCGGTAGGTGCCTCCAGATCCAGCTGTACACGTCAGGCTCCCTTCAGCGCCGGGACATCGGCGGGTTCGGGATACTCCGCTTTCGGTAGGGGTTCACCGTCCAGGTACGCGTGGATGATCATGCGCTCGGCGGCCGAAAACTTCGGATGACAGGTCGTCAACGTCAACAGCGCGTGCGACGGCTCGCCGCCTTGCCCGTCCGGAAGTGGCGCGATCACATCGGTGTCGCTCGGCAGCACGATGCGCTGCCCGACGATCCCGGGGTAGTCCGGATCGGTGAACGCGCCCGAGTCGGTGTCGCCGATCACCCGATACACGAACCAACTCTCCTTGGTCTCAAAGACGATCGAATCACCCGGACTGAGCTTGTCGAGATTCAGGAACGGCGATCCCTTACCGACGCGGTGGCCCGCGATCGAGAAGTTTCCGACCTCACCGGGCATTGCCGTACTGGCGTAGTGGCCGGGACCCTGTTCGAGGACCTCCGCAGTCGTGCCCTCCAGCACGACCTGCGCGTAATCGGCGCCGAACGCTGGAATCCGCATGATCGCGAAAGCCTCCCCGATCGGCAGGTCCGCGAAGGTGGTGTCCTGCTGGATCGTCGGATCGTCCCACTCGTCATGGAGTTGGTCGTTGAGCGCCGATTGTCGCTGAGCCGTGAAGAGGTCGGTGATGTAGACCTCGTACACGATGAATAGCAACACGACGACACCCATGGTGATCAACGTCTGCCCGATGCCCCGGAATGTCTTACGTAGCCACGAATCGCTGGGCTTCGTGGCATTGCGCGGTCCGGACTCGGTCTGTGTCAAGAGATCACCCAGCGACGAGTCTTCCTGCGCATTCATGCGTTGCCCTTTCCGTAGACCCACCAATCGGCGCGGCTTTGCCGATCACCAGCGACTATTCAACCGAAGTAATGGGTGGCGCGCATCGACTATCCCGATATTGGACCGATTCGGGGTCAGCGTTCCTAGAAAGCCCAGCAGATCTAGGCTCGTCGGTGCTGGATCGGCCGCTTAGTCGCCGAGTACCTTTGCGTGGCTGACGCCGAGGGATCCGTCGTACGCCGGCAGGTTCACATCGTCGAGCATCTGAACGTCGTAGCCGAGGCCGAAGACGTCGACCGCGTTCAGGAACAGTTGCGTTCCGGGTGCAGTGGCGAGCGCCTGCTCGATCGCGTCCCGGTCGCCGATCGCCACGATCTCGAATGGCGGCGAGTAGGTTTCGCCGAGCAACAGCAGGGTGTTCCCGACGCAGCGCACGGCGGTGGTGTTGATGATCCGCTGGCCCTGCACCATGACAGCGTCGGCGCCGGCCGACCACATGGCGTTCAGGATCCCCTGCACGTCGCTCTGGTGGATGATCACGTCATCCGGTCGCGCCCCAGCGGGCAGTTCACCGTTCGGCCCGAGCGGGGCGTCGGTGATTGTGACCTTCACGCCGGGGCCATGCACCGGCGTGAGCCCGGCGTACGGCGCCGCTTGCGCACTCTGCTGCTCGATCGCGGCGATCGTATCGTCGTTCTGCGCGGCCGCAGTAGCCAGCGAATCGACCTGTCCAGCGAGTTGTTTGCGCTGCTCTTCCAGCGCCCTGATGTCCAAGACCCGAGCACGAATCACCTGGGTGATCTCGTCGCGATCACTTCGCAAATCGCTGCCGCGTGCCGTCTGCGAGGAGATCGCGAACAGTAGACCGGCAATCAGGGCGATCACTGGGGTGAGCACCTGCCACGGGCTCGGCGCGCCGCGGCGGTGGCGACGCAGCGCACCGGTGAATCGCGCTTTGAGGTCGGCAGCGGGTCGCATATCGCCATTGTGCCCGTGCCAGGCAGGTACGCTGGTAGGACTCGTAGCCAAGGAGAACGTTTCAAGTGCCCAAGTCAAAGGTCCGCAAGAAGTCGGTCTACACGCCCCCGGCCGATTCTCCGGCAAGTTCCAGCCGCGCCGCCGTCAACGAACCGAGCCCGCCGTGGTGGGCGCCGGTGATGCTGCTGCTGATGCTCGCGGGTCTGGTCTACATCATCCTGTTCTACGTGCGCGGCAACGAGATTCAGTTCATGGTCTCGCTTGGCGCGTGGAACTACGCGGTCGGTTTCGCTCCCATCGTGATCGGCCTGCTGATGGCCATGAAGTGGACCTAGTCGGATCGCGCATTGCCGCAGACGGTCGCCGATAGCTGCCGCTACGGTTCGAATCAGGCTTCGCGGCGCTCTCGTCAGGATTAGCGGACGTCGGTCCGCAGGGCATGTCGAACCGTAGTCTGAGGTATCAGCGCGCGACGACCCGTTCCGGGAGGGATCATGAACCCACCGCCCGACGGCATCAAGCGGGTGTACCAGGAGATCCTCGCCGATATCGAGAGCTACACCGCGCAGATCATCCGCACGTTCCGCGCCGAAGTTCCGCAGTACCAGTTCCCGTACGAGATACACCACCGCGATAACGTCCTCAGCCTGTCCATGCAGTTGCGAGCGCTCGCGGCCGGTGAAGATCCGTCCGCCGAGGCTCTCGAACACGCCCGACAGATGGCCCGCGTCCGATTCGAACACAACGTTCCGCTGAATCACGCGATAGCCGGCTACCACATCAGTTTCCGTGAACTGTGGGCCGAAGTAGTACGCCGGACCGGCCCGGATCCCCTCATGCAGAGCCAGTTGCCGCTTGAGGTCGGGCGGGTCTGGGGCTGGCTGCATCTCATTTCGTCGGCGTACGCCGAGGAGTACGTCGCCGCGACGCGTACCCGGGCGCTTACCGGAGCCGATTCACTTCGCCAGTTGCTCTCGCCCAGTACCGCCGACGGTACCAGCGCGCATCTGGATGACGTTGCTGTCGATCTCGGTTATGACCTCGCACTGCCGTTTCGGGCGTTCGTGACCACACTTCGCCCACCGGATGGGGTCGCGCGGCTGAACACGGACTTGGCGGCGCTGGACTCGGTCGTCTATTCGGCGACCGTTGACTAATTCACTGCCGTCGTCTCGCAGGGGATCAGCGCCCACGACAGGGTCGAATTGTTGCGTCGCTCGGGGATGCGTGGGCCGATAGCCGTGGGTTTGTCCCGCAGCGGCGCAGGCGGAATCCGAGAGAGTTTCGTCGACGGGATGCGACTTCTGGAACTCCCGCGATCGGGCGCGGACGTTCGCGAGTTCGAGCGCGAGTGGCCGCTGACCGTGCTGTACGCCGATCGCTCCCGGATGCGTGAACTACTCGCCCCTGGTATCGCCGCTGCCGGAGATCGGCACATCGCCGATGCCGTCGTCGCGTTCGCCACCAACGGTTACTCCATCTCGGCGGCGGCGCGCACGCTACATATCCACCCGAATACTGCGCGCTACCGGATCAGCCGCTGGCGCGAACTCACCGGTTGGGACGTGTTCACCGTGCACGGTCTGCTCAGTTCGCTCGCAGCGCTGCAGGACACCGACATCCCGCAGCCCGACCTCGCGTAGACGTCGGACGGTGTGGCTGGGGATTCTCGGGCCCTGCGTCGTCTCCGCGCGTTCGTCCTGCCCCTTCGTCGCGGTTTCTCTGGGTCGACGGCCGTTTGGAGACACAATTGGGGCGGCCGCTTGCTTTCATAGTTCGTATCGACGCAATCGGTGCAAAAGTATCAATCGGCGATACTATTACGCCATGAACGTGCGGGAGCAGCTCGAACTCCTCGGTGAGGTGGCCGAGGGTCAGGGGGGCATGGTTACCAGTGCGCAGGCCCGTGGCCGTGGGATCACGCGCCTGCAGCTACAGCGCGCAACCGACAGTGGGAACCTCGAGCGGATTGCCCATGGCGTCTATCGGATCACCGGAGTTCCCACCGACCCGTACGAATCCCTGCGCACCGCGTGGCTAGCCATCGAACCTGCCCGCACCGTCGAGGAACGACTGAACGATCCACAGCCGCGCGCCGTGGTGTGCGGCGCGGCCGCCGCCTGGCTACACGGACTGGGAGACCTCGACCCCGTCCCGTACGACATCGCGACCACCGTGCGCAGGCGCCCACGACGTGACGACGTGCGCACCGTGACGCGTCAGCTTGCGAACGCCGAAGTCACGATCCGCCACGGGCTGCCAGTAACCACCGTCGAGCGGACGGTCGCCGACCTCATTCTGGACGATATCGACGACGAACACATCGTCACAATCGCCACTGACGCGCTGAAGCTGGATTTCAGCATGGTGGAGACGTATATCGACCAGGCTCCCGTCCGTCGCCGTGCGAAAGCGCGAGCGACGTTCCGAAAGGTCGTGGCTGCGACAGCCGATAACCTGCTACGAGACTTGGAGGTGATGTCCCCTGAACTGCGGGAGCAGATTTTGCTCGCCGCCAAACCCACCTTCGAGCGGATCGGCGCAGCGATCAACGCGCAGTTGGCTGAAGCGATGAAGCCCGCCAGACGGCGCGCATACGAAGCGCTGCGTCCCTCCGTCGAGCAACTGACGGCAAACTTGAACGCCCTAGCCGCCGCGAAGAGCGACAACCAGACTGGTTCCCGGCATTCCCACAAGGGGCCCGAAAATCAGGACCAGCGAGACGGGCACCGATGAGGGACAATCAGCCGTATCCGAATGGTCGCGCAGTCGAGCACGCGATCAAGCAGGCCGCCAACACGAAGCCAGATCGGGTGAAATCCCGCGCGCTGCAGGCCGTGACGCGCGACCGGTTCTTGTGCCGCGTATTCACCGCTGCTCCCGACCGTTGGGCACTTAAGGGCGGCGCAGGGATGCTCGCTCGAATCCCGCAGGCCCGCAATACCCTCGATATCGACCTGCTCTCGAGCGAGAAGTCGATCGACAACGCCGTCGCGGAGCTGACTCGTCTGGCCGGTATCGATCTAGGCGATCACTTCTACTTCACCGCGCCGAGAACGGAAGAGATCAGCAGGGGCGAGGAACAGGCATATGTCGAGGGTGTACGCGTCGAGTTCGACGTGCGGATCGGTGCGAAGCACCACCGGCACATTGCCGTCGACCTCGTCGTCGGGCCGAACGCGACGCAGCCCTTCGAGACCCGAGAACCGGCCAGCCGGTTGGAGTTGCCCCGCCTGCAGACAGTCCCTTACCGGCTCTACGCGGTAGTGGACCAAATCGCCGATAAGGTCTGCGCCGCTCTGGAGGTGCACGCCAGCGGCCCGTCTAGTCGCGAGCGTGACCTCGTGGACATCGCGCTGCTGGCACTCACCGAGACCATAGACGCAGCAGATCTTCGCCGCGCACTTAGCTCGGAGTTCGCGCGGCGATCCCGGCGCAAGCCGGAGCGGTTCACGACGCCGGCTTCGTGGGGCGCGCGGTACCAAAAGGACGCAAAGGACATTGGCCTGCTCGCTGGTTACCCAGACGTCCCCGCCGCGCGCGATCTTGTCGCGACGCTCATTGACCCGGCGTTATCGCAGGCGGATCTGACCGGTACCTGGTGCCCGCAACGACTTCGATGGCTGACGGCGTAAGGCGCCGAAATGGCGCCTCACCTCGCCACTTGACAGAATCGCCAACATGTCTGTCGACGGCCGATGGAGACGCAGCAGCCGGCGAGGGTCCGGCGGCGGAGGGTCGCCTGACCCGTCGGTGGATTTCACCAAGCCTGCCTGAGGAACTTTTCGAGTTTGTCAATGTCGCCGCGGTACGCCGTGGCGTTAGCGTTGCTACCAGGTTGCGCCTAGTCCGATGTCGGACCGCGCGGCCGGTCGTACGCCCCATCTGCGGAGCGCCGACCGGCGATGTTGGCCAGACATCGCTGCCAGTTGCTCCGACGCCTCAGCGCGCGTCGCAGTCGTATTGAAACGAGGCCCCATGCGGATTCGTGCCGCCCTACCGCTCGCCGCGCTCACCTCGGTGTGTCTGCTGCTCACTGCATGTTCCGGAGCCGGCAGTAAGACGCCGGACAAGAGCACCCAGGAGTATCCCCACGCGATCGACCTCGCCGCTGACTTCGATCCGGACGCTCACCTCGATGCCGGGTTCACGGTGCTGCCGCAGAGCTGGGATCCGACGCAGAGCACGACGAACGCCGACTTCACGACGTACACCGCGGTCTACGACCGGCTGTTGATGACCGGCGATGACGGCGCCGTCGAGCCGATGCTCGCCACGTCATTCGAACCAGCCGACGACAACGCGGCGATGGTGTTGACGTTGCAGGAGGGCTTGACGTTCTCGGACGGGACGCCGTTCGATGCGGACGCCGTCAAGTTCAACTTGGAGCGCAATATCGCTGAGGGCAGCGCGATTGCCGGTGAACTCAACATGATCTCCTCCGTCGAGGTCGTGGATGCGTCGACGGTGAAGGTCCATGTCGACGGCGGTCTAGGCACGCTCGCGGTTTCGCTGGCATCCCGCGGCGGCATCATGGTTTCGCCAAAGGCCGCTGACGCCGGTACGCTCGCGAGCAAGCCCGTGGGTATCGGCGCCTATCAGGCGACGAAGATCAATCCCGGCGCCAGTGTCGAGCTGGAAAAGTCGCCTGACTATTGGGATCCGCAGGCACAGAACGTCGCCTCCATCACCTACACCGTGATGACCGATGATCAATCTCGCTTCAACGCACTGCAGTCCGGTGATATCGACGTCGCGCAGATCAACCCAGACCAACTGAACGATTCCGAGGGTGCCGGCATGCAGGTCGTCGTCCGCGAAAGCCCGCTGTTCCTCTACATGATCGTGAACGCCGCAAAACCACCGTTCGATGACCCCGAGGCCGCGGCGCAGATCCTTCAGGACGCCGGCGCGACAGGTACCGAGTTCACTGCCGTGCCGCCGAACATCACGATCTATCAGAAGATCGCCGAGGTGATCCAGCAGGAACTCGGCGAAGTCGGGTTGACGATGAATATCGAGCCCAAGCCCCCGGCACAGATGGTCGAAGAGTTCGCCGTCCAGAAGTCGGTCGAATCATGGGTGTCGCAGGCAACCGTGCTGAACGACCCGGAAGCCGTACACGGACGGTTGCTGACGCCGGATGCGCTGCTGAACCCGGGCGAGGTCGACTTCACCGAGTTGAATGCGGCCGCGACCGCCGCGGCGGAGCCGCTGGATCCCGCAGAACGCAAGCCGCTGTACGAGAAATACTGGGACGCATGGGTGGCGAACCCACCGCACGTCATCCCGATCTGCATCGCGCACATGGCCGCCGCCGTCAGCCCCGACATCTCGGGCGTCCAAATGCTGCCGGACGGCGTACTCGACTTACGTCACGCTGCACTCGCTCCTTAAGCCACCTATATCTGCACCTACGGCACGGATCGGCCGCCTAGCGGGCGGTCCATGCCGTCGTTGAAGCCGACAGAACATCGCCGCACCGGTTGTGACGTGTGACTCAAGATCGGACACGGTGCGCTTTCCCGAGCGTTCACCATTGGCCTATCGATGTCTCACGAAGGCTTCCGCTCATGTCACGGATAGTGCTGCTGATCGTGATGCAACGCAGGGAAGTCAGCCGCATTCGCCGTCGCTCTCTCAAGCCGAACTCATGCTGCGCAGCGTACCGGGGTTTCGCTCGCCTCACGGCTTACCGTAGGTTCAGCACGTACGGCCAGGAGCCCGGAGTTGGGCAGATGAGGAGCTGAACGAATGGACGTCAAGGACAAGGTCGCGATCGTCACCGGAGCGGGCAGCGGAATTGGTGCCGCGCTCACCCGCAAATTGGTCGCCGCGGGCGCGAGCGTGACGGCCGTCGATCTGGATGAGGCCGGCGTCGCGGCAACCATCGCCGACCTCGGCGACAAGGCGGACCGCGCATCAGGCCGTACCGCGGATGTGAGCAACAGCGAAGCGATCGCCGAGTTGATTGAGCACACCCGCACGACGTTCGGCCCTGTTGACCTTTACTTCGCCAACGCCGGCATCATCGGCCCGCGCGACCTCGGCGACTCCGACGAAGACTGGCTGCGCACCATTGACGTCAACACGCTCGCGCACGTGCGCGCGGCCCGCCTCCTGGTGCCCGAATGGCTGGAGCGCGGCTCGGGTTACTTCGTTGCGACCGCATCAGCGGCCGGCTTGTTGAGTCAGATCGGCGCCGCGGCGTACTCGACCACGAAGGCCGCGGCCGTCGGTTTCGCCGACTGGATGTCGATCACGTACGGCGACCGCGGCATCGGCGTCAGCTGCCTCTGCCCGCAAGGCGTCAACACCGCGATGCTGAACCAGGACTCCGAGTCCGGGTCGGTCGGTGCGCGGGTCGTCACCGGCGCCGGTGCGGTGCTGGAGCCGGACGACGTCGCCGACATCGTGCTGAAGGCCGTCAATGACGAGCAGTTCTTGATCTTGCCGCACCCGGAGGTCGGCGAATACATGGCGCGCAAGGGCAACGACCGCGAGCGCTGGCTGCGCGGTATGCGCCGGCTGCAGGCCAAGGCCAGCGGCAACTAGTCGATCACCTATTCGCGCATTAAGCCGCGCGCTTGTGCCCCCTACCCGGGGTAAAAGCGCGCGGGTTCTTGCGCGAATCACGTACGCGCGCGACCTGCGGCGTGTCTGTGCGCTCGTCCGTCGCACTCTCGATGACCGATCAAGTCGCCTTCGGCGACCCGATGGTGTGGAGCTAGCGGGGTAGGTGGGGGACGACCGCTTCGGCGAAAGTGTCCACGATCTGCGAACGCAACGCTTCGTCCCCAACCGGGGCAAAGATGACGGTCTCGGCGCCAGCGTCCAGGTACTGCCCGACCCGGTCGGTGACCTGCTGCGGTGATCCGTGCACCAGGTACTTGTCGGCCAGCGGCGTGAAGTCCTGCTGGTACGCCTTACTCACGTAATCGATAGCCCACTGCCGCGACTGCGAACCGTCCTTGTCCACCGCGCCCCACAGGTACACCGCGCCGGCGACGTCAGAAGACGACCGGCCATACTCGCTGGCCGCTTCTCGCACCTGCTGCAACGAACGCTGCAACTGTTCCGGCGAGTACATGTACGGCATCCACACGCTGGCGTATCGCGCCGCGCGGCGGATCGCTGCCTCCTTACGGCCGCCAAGCCAGATCGGCGGCCCGCCGGGCTGCACCGGAGGCGGCTGCAACCGCAGGCCGGGGACCTGCACGTAACGGCCGTCAAAGGAGACCTTCTCCCCGCTCCACAGCTTCCGCATCAACTCGAGAGTCTCGTCGGTGCGCGAGCCGCGCTGCTTGACGTTCACACCCGATGCTTCGAACTCCGGCGGGTACTCTCCACCAACGCCGATGCCCAGGTCGAACCGTCCGCCAGAGACCTGATCGAGAGTGGTCACGAGTTTGGTGAGTACGGCGGGCTGGTACAGCGGCGCGATCGTCAGCGCGCTGAGCAACCGAATCCGGGAGGTTGCTCCCGCGGCGGCGGCGAGTTGAATCAGCCCGTTGGCGACGGGACCATGGAAGAACATGTGCTCGCCGGAGGCAACCAGGTCAAACCCGGCCTCCTCCGCCCGTACCGCCTCTACTGCCGTCCGGTCCTGATCCCGGCCGAATGTGATGCCGATCCTCATGAATCCCCGAATTACATCGCTGTAGTTATTCACACTGTGGATAACTATGGTGGATAACTACAGGCGTGTAGTTCTGAGTTATCCACAGGTAAAACGAACGCGACGTACCCGGCGGGACCTGCCCGCCGTGTACGCCGCGCGCACGACTGAAACCTACTGACCGGTGAACTTCGCCGGACGCTTCTCAAGGAACGCAGCCACACCCTCGGCGTTGTCCTTGGTCTGCAGGAGCTGAGTCTGACCGGCGACCTCGCGCTCGATCGTGACGTCGAGCTGAGTCAGCGCTGCCTTGTTGATCGCAGCCTTGGTCTGCGCGTACGAGCGGGTGGGTCCGCTCGCCAGTTTGGCGGCGACCTTGGCGACCTCAGCCTCAAAGTCGTCGTCCGCCACGACACGCGAGATCATGCCCCAGTCCCGCGCCTGCGGTGCCGGGATCTGCTCAGCCAGCAGCGCCATATCCATCGCGCGAGCGCGGCCGATATTGGCGGCAACCCACAGGTTCGCGCCACCGTCCGGCATCAGACCGATGCGGCTGAACGCCAGCAGGAAACTCGCCGACTCCTTGGCGATAGTGATGTCGGCAGCGAGCGCGTACGACACTCCGACGCCAGCGGCAACGCCGTTCACAGCGGAGATGACCGGCTTGGTCAGACGGCTGATCAGCGTGGTGGTCAGGTTGCAGTAGTCGAGCAGGTTGCCCAGGCTCGGATCGGCCTCGGCATCCTTGTCGCGCTGCAGGTCAGCGCCCGCGGAGAAACCACGACCGGCGCCGGTCAGTACGACAACGCGTACATCGGGGTTCGTGTCGGCATCCAGCAGCGCCTCGTAGATGGCCCGGGCCGTCGCCGCATCGAGCGCGTTCAGGCGGTCCGCCTTGTTGATCGTGATGGTGAGAATGCCGTCGGCGATGCCGGTCAGGGCGGTCTCGGACATGTCGGTTCCTTCCGCAGGGAGTAACAGCAGGTCGAAAAGGCTAGTGAGCGACGATGGGCAAGTCCGGGGAGGACTTGCCCATCGTGAGTGCTATTTACTTCGGCGCCATCCGGATCGCACCATCGAGGCGGATCGTCTCGCCGTTGAGCATCGCGTTCTCGACGATGTGCGAGGCCAGCATGCCGTATTCCTTCGGGTCGCCGAGGCGACGCGGGTGCGGTACCTGCTTGCCAAGCGAGTCGAGCAACTCCTGCGGAGCACCCATCAGCAACGGGGTGAGGAACAGGCCCGGAGCGATGGTGTTCACGCGGATCATCATCGAGCTCAAGTCACGGGCGATCGGCAGGGTCATACCAACGATGCCGCCCTTGGATGCGGAGTACGCCGCCTGGCCGATCTGGCCCTCGAACGCCGCAACCGAAGCGGTGTTGACGATAACGCCGCGCTCGCCGTCGATCGCGTCGTGCTTGAGCATGCGCTCAGCAGCCAGACGGATGACGTTGAACGTACCGATCAGGTTGACCTCGACGACGCGCTTGAAGTGGTCGAACGGATACGGTCCCTCTTTGCCGACGGTGCGCTTGGAGCCACCGATGCCGGCGCAGTTGATCGCGACGCGCAACTCGCCGAGTTCGTCAGCAACGTCGAGGGCGGCCTTGACGTCTTCTTCCTTGGTGACGTCGGTCTTCACGAAACGGACGGCGTCGCCCAGTTCCTTAACGGCCTCAGCGCCCTTGTCATCCTGGACGTCGATGATGACGACCTTGGCACCGAGCGACACGAACTTCTTGGTGGTCGCCAGGCCGAGACCCGACGCGCCGCCGGTGACTACGGCGACCTTCCCGTTGATATCCATACTTCTCCTTGGCGTAGTGAGTATTGGTGCTGATCTGCGATGGGTACGGGGCCGCTATTTCGCGACTAGCCAGTGCGCACCCACCGCGGATCGAAAGTTACTTGATGAGCTCGAGGATGGTGGCGTTAGCCTGGCCGCCACCTTCGCACATGGTCTGCAAGCCGTACTGGATGTCGTTGTTCACCATGTGGTGTACCAGGGTCGCCATCAGGCGGCCACCCGAGCCACCCAGCGGGTGGCCCAGAGCGATCGCGCCACCGTTGGGGTTCAAGCGGTCCTCAGCGGCGCCCGTTTCCTTTAGCCACGCCATCGGCACCGGGGCGAACGCCTCGTTGACCTCGAAGGCGCCGATCTGGTCGATCGACAGGCCGGAGCGCTCGATCGCCTTGTGGGTCGCGGCGATCGGCACGTGCAGCATCATGATCGGGTCGCCGCCGGCGAGCACGGTGGTGTGCACACGGACGAGCGGCTTGAGCCCAAGCTCCTTGGCCTTCTCGCTGGTCATCACGAGCATGGCCGACGCGCCATCGGAAATCTGCGAGGAGTTACCGGCGTGGATCACGCCGTCCTCCTTGAATACCGTAGGAAGTTGACCGAGCTTCTCCACGGTCGAGCCGCGGCGTACGCCCTCGTCCGCCTTGACGATGCCGTCGGCGGTCTCCACCGGGATGATCTGCGACTCGTATGCCCCGGAGTCCTGCGCGGCAGCGGCCTTTTCGTGCGAGCGGATCGAGAACTCGTCGAGTTCGGTGCGGCTCAGTTTCCACTTCTCGGCAATCATTTCGGCGCCGATGCCCTGGTTCGGGCGGGTCTGGTCGTAGCGGTCCAGGTAGGCCGGGGAGTAGGGCTGGCCGAACTCCTTCACACCGGTCGACCCCATCGGCACACGCGACATCATCTCGACGCCACCGGCGACGGCAATGTCGTAATGGCCAGCGATAACACCGGCGGCAGCGAACGCGAGCGCCTGCTGCGAGGAACCACACTGACGGTCCACGGTCACGCCGGGGATCGACTCCGGCCAGCCAGCGGTCAGTACCGAGTTGCGGCCGATGTCGGCGGTCTGCTCGCCGACCTGCGAGACACAGCCCCAAATGACGTCGTCGATGAGCTCGGGCTTCACGCCGCTGCGCTCAGCAATGGCCTTGAGGACGACGGCGGACAGGTCGGCGGCGTGGACGCCGGAGAGACCCCCGCCGCGCTTCCCGACCGGAGTACGAACAGATTCAACAATGACGGCGTCACGCATGACAGGTGCCTCCAGATTGGAAATAGAGATCCACTCGCGACTATATGACACGTGTGTCATGTTCACCAATAGGCCCTTTATCGCGGCAACGTGACGCGGGCCACTACCTGGGTCACCACGCGCATAGGCAGATCACGCGTCAGCGGTCAGGATGAACACCAAGGTGATAATGCACAACAGGACCCCGAATGACACCATGAATATCGCCTGAATCTTGTTGCGCCGCCGGTCATCGGGAGCAGCCATCAGCAGGCCGGCGATGATCGCGCCGGTCAATACGCCGCCGAGCGGCGCGAACACACTCGACTCCGGGGTGAACCAGACGTAGACCACGGTATCGATCAGCGCGACGATGATGATCGCCCACCGGTTGTATCCGGCCCGCGAGGCCACCATGAGCGCCGCCCCGATCAGCGCCATCACCGCACCGTTGCCGGTCGCCCAGCGCGAGACGGTCGGCTCGAAGATCAGCACCGGGATCGTCGCGCCTAGGCAGGCGATCAGTGCCGATCCAATGAACCGGCGTACGCCCCACCGGGCTTCGACCGCAGTGCCGACCACCAGCAGGGTGAGCACCGAGGCCAACAACGACCACACGCTCGAGTACAGGAAGTTCGCGGTGAACATCCGGTACACCTCGCCGTTGATCACCCGTTCAGGCACCAAAGCGAAGCGCGACAAAGCAGGCGCGGAGGTCAGATCATTGACGGTCGATTGCCCGGAAATCGCGTTCCAGACGTAAATGATGGTGAGCACAACGGCGGTGGAAACCGAAAGAATCCATGGTCGATGCAGCCAGTTTCGGGTCTCATTACGGACCACGCGATGTTCGGCGGAGGTCATTCAGGCGTCCTGCTCACGGTAAATGTGCTCTTTTCACTCTATCGGTCCACACCGCCGAGGGGCGCACGACACCCGCCGGGTGCGTCGTCGGGCGAACACTCGCGCGATGATGGGGTTATGAGTAGTGCGATCTTCGACCTCGGTTCACCGCAATTACGTTCCCGTTCAAGTGTGAAATACCAGCAGTACGACGCGGATGTGCTGCCGCTGTGGGTTGCCGAGATGGATTGCGCCCTCGCACCCCCGATCGCCGCGCGATTGGCCGAGGCAGTCAGGATCGGCGATACAGGCTATCCCACGCTGGATCGCCAACTCCCGGACGCGCTCGCGTCGTACGCCGCTGCGCAATGGGGATGGCAGATCGATCCAGCTCAGGTCCATCCGGCGGCCGACGTCGGGGTCGGCGTGACTGAAGTGCTGCGACACAACATCGAACCCGGCGACCGCGTGGTCGTCTGCTCGCCGGTGTATCCGCCGTTCTATATCTGGACCGGCGCGGTGGGCAGCGAACAGGTCGACGTGCCCCTGGTGCGCTCCGAAGGATCCTGGAGTCTGGATCTCGACGGGCTGCGCTCCGCTTTCGCTGCCGGCGCGCGCGCGTTCCTCCTCTGCAACCCGGCGAATCCGGTCGGGCGAGCCTGGAACATCGCTGAATTGCGCGCGGTGGCCGAGCTCGCCGCCCAGTACGACGTCCTAGTGATCGCCGACGAGATTCACGCCCCACTGGCACTAGATGGCGCGCAGTTCGTGCCTTTCCTGACAGTGAGCGAGGCTGCCCGAGATGTCGGCGTCAGCGTGTTGGCCGCCAGCAAGGGCTGGAACCTAGCTGGGCTGAAGTGCGCGCAGATTGTCACCGCGGGTTCGCGGATGCACTCCGCGGTGCGCAAGATCCACGTGCACACCTTCGAGGCGACCGGACACCTTGGCCAGCTCGCCTCGATCGCAGCGTGGAACGAAGGTGGCACCTGGCTCGATCAAGCCGTCGGCGAACTATCAGCCCACCGCGACCTACTCGGTTCATTGATTTCCGAGCACTTGCCGGCCGCACGATATATCGCCCCGCAGGCGACGTACTTGGCGTGGCTGGACGTGTCGGCGTACGGCTGGGGGGACTCACCAAACCAGCGGATCCTCGCCGACGCCCGCGTAGCGCTGAACGCGGGGCCGCGATTCGGACCGCAGACCGGTCGCGGCTGCGTCCGCATCAACTTCGCGTGCTCACCGCACGTGCTGCGCGAAGCCATGGAACGCATTGGGTCTATCACCTGATAACTTCGCTCACCTGACGAGCACCGCGACATCGCCGGATAACGCACGCCGGTGATGTTCCTGGGTTCGAGTCGAACCGCCTTGTGATGGTGGTTACATTCCCGGCCAATCGCGGGTAGCTTGATCGCCAGGGTAAGGCGGTGCGCGATGAACACGGTGGACGACGAATTGCGCGAGCGCGAGGAGATCACCCTCGCAGCTCTGGTCAGCGACCTCGCGCGGCGACTCGGCATGCGCGTCGCTAGCGCAGAATGCCTGACCGACGGGCGGATTTCCTCGCGCATGGGCAACGCGCGGCACGCGCAGGATTGGTACGTCGGCGGGATCGTCGCCGACACCGAACAGGTCAAGCGGCAGGTGCTCGGCGTACGCGCCTCGTCCGTCGTCAGCGAACAGGCCGCTCGCGAGATGGCTACCGCCGCCCGCACCCTGTTTACCGGTGACCTCTGCGTCGCAGTCACCGGTGCGCGGGACCCGCTAGGCCGCCCGTCTGGACGAGTGTGTTTCGCGATCGCGGATAAGGACGGCGTGCTCGCCGAGTCCCGTCACCTCGTTGGTCCCGATGTCGCAAGTCGCGTCACGGAATATGCGTTGACATTGGTACGCCGACGCCTCACTGCGCAGTGGCAGCGGCACCGCGCAGCATGAGACGTGCCCGCGAACGACCCGGCGACCACGGCGGGCTGGAAGATTAACGGCGGAGTTGCCTACCTGCGACCAATCCATAGGTAAGCGCGGCACCGACCGCCAAGCCACCAAGGTGCGCGGCCATCGATATGCCGGGCATGAACGAGATCGCCAGGTTCAGCACCAAGATTCCGATCAGTGCATTCAGATTCTGTTTATGACGAATCATTAGCACAGCCGCCGCGCCCAACAGACCGAATACCGCACCGGACGCGCCGGCAGACCATACGTTCGGGGTGAACAGCAGTACGGCGAGTGAACCACCCAATCCCGACACGAGGTACACGGCCAGATACCGCCATCGGCCCAGCGCCTGCTCGACGCTGGAGCCGATCAGATACAACGACAACATGTTGACGGCCAAGTGGGTCAGGCCGAAGTGCAAGAATGTGGCGGTGATCAGCCGCCAGTAATCGCCGTGCTCCACGAGGATGCCGAGCATCGCCAGGTCAACGAACACCTCGGAGTTCTGATTGCTGGTCAAACTGGTCGCCTGCGCGGCCGTGATCACGTAAAGCAGCACGTTCAGCGCAATCAGCACGTACGTGACAACAGGCCGCGAGCGCGGACGCAGCAACTGCATGGCCGAGGGACGCCGTACCGAGGCACGACCTTCGGCCACACACGCTGGGCAGTGAAATCCGACGGGGGCCGGGGTCAGGCAGTCAGGGCAGATCGGACGACCACAACGAGTGCAGGCGAGCCCGGTGTGCCGATCCGGGTGCCGGTAGCACACCGTGCCAGCGCCGGGAACCTCAGCAGGTCCCGGCGCTGGAGCAGACGGCGGTTGTGACACCTACTTCTCGATGGTCACCGAGTTGATCACCACGTCGGTGAGCGGCTTGTCATTGGCACCGGTCGGCACCGCCTCGATGGCATCGACGACGGCCTTCGACTCGTCATCGGCAACTTCACCAAAGATGGTGTGCTTGCCGTTGAGCCAGTCCGGGGCCGTGGTGGTGATGAAGAACTGCGAGCCGTTCGTACCGCGGCCACCCTGCTTGCCGGCGTTGGCCATCGCGAGTTGGTACTTCTTGTTGAACTGCAACTCCGGGTGGATCTCGTCGTCGAAGGTGTACCCCGGTCCGCCGAAGCCCTGACCGAGCGGGTCGCCGCCCTGGATCATGAAGCCCTTGATGATGCGGTGGAAGATGACACCGTTGTAGAGCGGATCACTGGTCTTCTGATTCGTCGCGGGGTGGGTCCACTCGCGGGCGCCCTCAGCGAGCTCGACGAAGTTCTTGACGGTCTTCGGAGCGTGGTTCGGGAACAACTCGATGCGGACATCGCCAGCCGAGGTGTGCAGAGTTGCGAACATATGTCGCCTTTCGGTGTTGGATTCTGCGACGCACGATCACGTAGCAGGCCGGTGGCCGCGCTACCGGCGTCTGAGACCATCGTCGCACGGTCGCCGAATGCGCGCCGCAGATGTTCGCTGTGGGGGTACGACCGGGTGTTCCTTACCCGGCGGAGAGCACGAGTGTGGCCAGTTCCTCGGCCTCGAGCGAACTTTCTTGATTGATCGTCACCGTGACCATCGTCGTACCGGCGAACGCCGCGAGCTGAGTCTGCTCCTGGCCCTGGTGCACCAGTACCGACCCACCTTCTCCGACGTCCACCGGGTTGCCGCCGGGAACAAGTTCCAGGGCCCGCTGAAGTCCGGTCCCGGCCTCTATGGTGAGCGTTTCGATGCTCGCCGCCGCCTCGTCGCCGTACGTCTGGAATGTACATCCCGGCAGTGGTCCGGTCGGTGGGGTCGTGGTGGTGACGAGTGTTTCGAGGATCATTTGACCGACGATGCCCGCGACGTCCTCCGCCGACAGATACGGACATTCACCGGCCGCAGTCGACGTCTGCACCTCGGCGGGCGGCGACGGTGCGCTTGACTGGGCGTCGGAGGCGGCGGCGGATGAATCGGACGGCTCGGGGGCGTCATCGCCACTGCTACAGGCGCCGATCAGGACGGCGACCGGTAGCAGTAACGACACCAGGCGCGGTGTGGTGATGCTCAAGGTCATCGTCCTCTGCTCATGAGTAGGTCTGCGCTACTGATTAGTCTGCGCTACTGATTAGTACGTCTGCGCTTCGCCGAAGACGTACACGGTCTCGCCTTCCTGCAACGCATCCCAGTACGTGACCGCCGCGGACTCGCTGAGGTGAATACAGCCGTGCGAGGGGACATCGAGCGCACCGACGTGGAATGCGATGTCGCCGTTGAAGAAGATCGCGTACGGCATCGGCGCATCATCGAACAACGTCGACTTGTGGTCGATGTTCTTCCAGAACACGGTGAAACTGCCCGGTGGCGTGCGGTGACCTTCCCGTCCGGCGATCTGCGCGTACGGACCGGCGGTGATCTTGCCGTTGTCCTGCAGCCAGGTGGTGTTGTTCGTCAGATCGACACAGGCGTCAGCAGTGGGCGGGCAGGGATTGTTCGCGGCCGCCTCAGCTGCTTCCTTCTCTGCGGCCTCCTTGCCTGCCTGCTCTTCGGCCGCCTTCTTCTCCGCCGCAGCAACCTCCTCGGCAGTCAGCACGGTGAAACTGACGGTGTTACTGTCACTCGCGCTGTATACCTTGTTGCCCTGGAACTTGCCCTGGTACGTGTGCTCGCCAGGGCCTAGGTCGGTGACGGCGAACGTGAGGTTGCCGCCGTGGTCAAGCGCTTCGGTGGCGTACTCGCTACCGTCCACGATCAACGTGAACTTCCCGTTCGGCACACCCTCGTGCGGGGTTTCGACCGTGAACGAGAGGTATGCCTCCTCGCCTGGACCGATCGACTCTGGCCCACCGATAAAGGTGACAGTCTCCTTGGGCGCCGCAGGCTTCTTGGTTTCGGACTTCTTTTTCGAAGTCTTCGGCGATTCAGAGGTTGTGGGCGCCGGCTCGCTCGTCGTCGGGGCGGGGGCGCTGCTCGTGGTGCTCCGAGCCGCGTTCTGCTGTGGTGCGTCGGTGGCGCACGCGCTCGCGCCGAGCAGTACGGCGATCGTGCCGAAAGTAGCGGTCAGCCGCGCTAGGCGAGAGCGGGTGGCTGTCATGAATGTGGCTCCTGTGCTAAGTAGTCGTGTTCATGCAACAACACCGCTGCCTCGGCGACAAGCACGAAATGACAACGTCACAGCATGGACGCGGTAACAACGTCCGGTTCGAGATCGCCGCGTCGTTGCCTGCCCACGCCCATGAAGAGGGCCAGCGCAGCGCCTATCGTTACCGCGATTGCGGCGCCGAACAGGACCGCGTGGACCTGCACGAGCCCGGCATCCAGGAGCGCATCGGTGTCAGTCGCGTCGGGCAACGCAGCGACTTCGCTGTAGTAGGCATTCAGCCCGATCCCGGTCAATAGGGCCAGTCCCACGACCATTCCGACCATGCGGGCGACCACGACCATGGCGGACGCCGTCCCGTGGAACTCTGGCGCGGTGCGGGCGAGCACGACGTTGTTGATCGGCGCGAGAGTCAGGCCCATACCCAGCCCAAGAAGCACGAGGACCACGTACGAGGCAGCGGTGGCCAGCGTCTCGGCACTCCACAGCGTCATTGCGAACAAACATCCCGCAGCAATCGCGAGCCCCAGAGCGATCACTGCGCCGTCGGCGAAGCGGCGCACGAGTACACCACCGAGCAGTGCTCCCACCGGTACCGCAACCAAGAACCGCAACAGCACGAGCGCCGCAGCGACCTGGTCGTCGGTGTGACCCAGGCGAGCGAGCAGCGGGATATCAACGACGACCGCCACCAATGCCACCCCCACCAACAAACTCACCAGCAGCGCCAGGACAGTCCGGTGGGTGAACGTTTCACGTGGAACAACAGGGTTCGCCGCGCGGCGATGATGCAGTAGGTAACCAAGCGCCAGCAACACCGCTACCGGGAGCAGTGCATACCCGGCAGCGGAGACGATCTCGGTCTCGGGCTCGGCGGTGGCGAAGGTGAGGATGACACAGCCCAGCGCGCCTCCGATCAGGAGCGCGCCGATGACGTCGGCGCGTGCCAGGATTCGCCGCGCGCCGATCACCGTCAGGAGTGCCGCGATCGCGAGTACGCCCATGCCCACCACACCGATCGGCGTGAGCAGTCGCGCATCCGCGTCACCAAAGGGAACGAAGGGTGCGCCGTACGCGACAGAGGTCACTAACGATACGGGCGCGATCAAGGCGAGCCCAGTGATTGCGCAGCCCACAAGCCACAGCACCGCCGCGATCCACCGGAAGACTCGCCGTTTGCCGCGGCGCCGAGCATCGCCGCCGGAGTCCACCCCGGCGCCGGCGGAGTACACGTCGGTGCCGGCGACCTTGCGCCCGACGCCACCGACGCCCCCGACGAGCGCCATCACGATGGCGAGTGCGACCCCGAGGACGGCATTCAACCAGAAAATCATTCGCCAGTCGGCAACGGCGATGACGACCGCGCCCAGTAGCGGGCCCAGCACGCTGCCCAGTTCCTGCACGGCACCGACGATCCCGAGCGGCACACCGCGACGCTCGGCGGGCCACAGCCCACCCACGATCGCCAGGGTTGCCGGAATCAGACCACCACCGCCGACGCCCTGAATCACCCGACCGGCAACGAGCGTGGGTAGGTCGTGGGCGAGCGCGGTCAGCGCAGATCCGGCTACGAAGATCGCCATGCACCACAGCAACACGCGCTGACGGGAGACGAGGTCACTGATGCGTCCGATCAGCGGCAGCGCAGCGATATAGCCGAGCAGGAACCCGCTGATGATCGGCGTCGCGCGCTGCAGGGCATCAATGCCGATGCCGACGCCGGCCATCATGTCGGTGAGCGCGAGCACCACGACGTAAGTGTCTGCCGCGGCCAGTGCGACGGCGATCGATGCGGTCGCCAGCAGGGCGTTACGGCTCGGTGATGTCAACGGGCTCGCCGTAGTCGGTCATCGTTACCGCGTACGTCGAATCGCCATCTCCGTAGAAGTCGCCGACCAACGTGATGGTGCGTAGGTCGCCGTTCTCGGTAATGCCGAAGGTGATGTCGTACTCGCCGTCGTCGTCGCCGAGCGATAGCAGGTCATGTACTGGCGCCGCGTCGATCGTGCCGGTTACCTGGGTAAGGATCGCCGACCCGTCTCGGATTTGCTTCGCCATTGCCAGGTCGGTGGTTGCCCCCAGCAGCGACGGCAACCCGTCCGTGGGATGGAAGAACATCGCCGGGTTCGGTGCACCTAGATCCCCGAGGTCCATCGGCTGGTAGGACGGCGTGAAGAGTTTGGCCCACGTATCGGTGCCGATCGCGATGATGTCGACTGTCCCGTTGACCCCCTGGATCCGCCCGGTAATCGTACCGGCGAACTTCGGCTCCTGCGCGTCGATTACACCCGAGCCCTCGGCGGCGCTGACGCCGTTGACGTCATCTGGCACATCCTGGCTACTGAGGCTGAACGCGACCGATCCAGCGTCTGCGAACGACGTCGAAGCGGTTGCGACCAGTTCGTTCGGATCGCCGTCCGGCACCGAACCGTCGTCGTTTCCGCTGCAGGCGGCCAGCATGAGGACTACCGGAACACCCATCAATAGGGATCGCCGTCGCATAAGGTCAGCGTAGTCTGTCGGCTCACGGATCGGCGTGCAGGGAACCTTGGGACGCCGCAATCGCTCGCACCTGCAGAACCGACTACGCATCTTCAGAAGGACGCTGACCATGGACAACCAGGACCCGACGCGCTCCATGCCGCCCGTGCGCGTCGACGCCGGCGAGGACGAGCAACCTCCCAGCGAACAGAAGGGCGCCGGACTGCCGTCCTGGGCAGCGCTGGTGATCGGTCTCGTCGTGGGATTGTTGCTGATTGGCGGCGGCTACCTCCTGGTCACCGAACTCACCGAGGACGACCCGACGCCGCCACCTTCGAACTCCTCGTCGTCCGAATCGTCTGAATCCTCATCGGAGGGCACCAGCGACAGCCAACCTGGCACTGGCGGCGGTGGTTTAGGAACCGAAACGACGGAGTCGACCCCGAGCCAGGGCAGTATTCCGTTACCCAGTCTGCCGAATGCGCCCTCCGGCGGCAACCAGAACGGTGGCGGTCAAGGCGGGAATCAGGGTGGAAACCAAGGTGGCGACCAGGGTGACACCGGCGACGACACCACCGACGATGACGACACAACCGATGATTCGGGCGCACCCGGCGACGACGACGACGCGAGCACCACGAGCGGGAACGGTGGGGGCTTCCCCGGCGGCAACGGTGGCACATTCCCCGGCGGCAACGGCACCCTGTCGAACCCCGACGCGGACGGAAACTAAGCACGCCCACCCGCGTCATCGACGATGACCCGCGGTTGCTCATCCGCGGAAGCGGACACCACACAGTGCCCGCCTCCGCTATGCCAGCCGCCACACAGTCGCCCCCGACCTCCGCTGAGCCGGACACCACACAGTCGCCCCCGACCTCCGCTGAGCCGCGCCAAGGCCGGAGTTCCGCAAGAAACGCAGAGAAAACGACTAGGCATCCACCTCTGCGCGATGCCTACCCGATTTGTCTGCGTCTTTTGCGACCGCTAGGCGCGGGTGAAGATCGAGTCGGAGTGGCGCTTCAGTAGCGCGTCTCGCGCACCCGGCAGCGCGTCAGGCGGTGGGGTAGCGCTCCGCCGCGGCGAGGATTTCTGGCAGGGACGGTATAGACGCCACCGCACCTACGCGCTGTACGGCGAGCGCCGCAGCGGCAGAGGCGAGCTCGATACATCTACGTTCGTGGTGACCGGCAACTTTCGCCGCCGCATACACGCCAACAAACGCATCGCCGGCGGCCGTCGTGTCCACAGTGTCCACCTTCAGCGCGGCGACGCTCACCGGCTCCTCGCCAGATCGGCACAGCATTGATCCAGCGGCACCAAGAGTGATCAGGACGGCGCTCACGCGCTCGTTGATCGTCGCCCCCAGTTGCTCGGGAGGACCCGACGAACCAGCGGCGAGCGCAGCTTCATGCTCGTTCACGATCAACAGGTCTACAGCATCAATGAGTTCGTCCGGCAGCTCTGCGTACGGCGCGGCGTTAAGTACGACTAACGTGCCGTGCGACCGTGCGAGCCGCGCAGCAGCGACGACAGTCGCTATCGGGATTTCCAACTGCATGAGCAAGATGTCTGCCTCGGCGATTGCTCGCCGTTCGGCCTCCCGCAATTCGGTCATCTCGGCGTTCGCTCCGGCGACGACCACGATCGCGTTCTCGGCTTCCGCATCGAGCATGACGTACGCCGTTCCGCTGGTCTCGTCCGGCACGCGTCGCAGCAAACTTGTGTCGATGCCGGCATCACGCATTCCATCGATCAGGAAGTCGCCGGTGTCGTCGTCGCCCACGCTGGCGATCAATATGGTGTTGGCGCCTGCCCGAGCTGACGCTACTGCCTGGTTATTGCCCTTGCCGCCTCGACCGCGCGCGGAGCGCTCGGTGATCACTGTTTCGCCGGGGCGCGGAATTCGATCAAGTTCGATCACCACGTCGACATTCGCGCTACCAAGGACGACCACGCTCATGCCGCGAACTTAGCAGGATTGGGCCTGGTCAGCGGCCCGTCTTACCTAGGTGGTCTCGGCGGCGTCGTAATGGGCCTTGACTTCTTCGGGCGACAGCGCCTTCGAATACACCGATACGTCATCGACGGTGCCGGTGAATGCCGACTGACCGGTGTCGGAGGGCCATCCTGACGGCGCGTCACCGCAGATGGTCCAGTACCCCTCGACGCTGTTCACGGTGGTTCCAGCAGGTTCGGTGGCCACCGGATTTCCGTCGATGTAGAGGGTGAGTCCGGCGGTACTCGACATGGTGGCGACCAGGTGGTGCCAGGAACCCGTGTTCACGGTGTCCGGACTCATCGCGAAGTACGGCGTCCCAAACTGATCGAGCGCGCCGAAGTACGCGCGACCGTCAGCACCGACGTACAGCACGCGGTCCGGCATCATGCCGGTGATCGGGTTCGCGAAGGTGACTATCGGCCCGCCACGGTTTGAAATGGTGTCGATCCACGCCTCGATCGTGAAATCACCGGCCGGCGTCTCGGCGGCTGTCGATGGCGCGCGTGATCCCCAGGTGCCACTGCAATCGACCGATCCCGATCCACCGACGTACGCCGAAAAACCGAGTACGGCGGCCTCGGCACCAATTTCGAGTTGAGCCTCGCCGACGGAATCGCCGCCGGCATCCTCGAGTTCGAACTGCCAGTAATGCACGGGTCCAGACTGCGCCACGACCTCCGGGTACGTCAGCGTCGGCGCCGCCGAACTCGGCGCAGCAGACAGTGAACCCTCGCTCGCCGGCGCGCCTGACTTTCCAGCGTTCGCTGGCGAGTCGCTCGGGCTGAACATGCGCGGGATAAGCACAAAGCACCCGATCACGACAACGGCGGCGACTGCCGCACTGATGATCCAGCGGGACATCGCCCAACCGGGGCCTGACCGGCTGATCTCCACGTAGCCGCCCTGGTCGGATTCATCGGAGATCCACAACGAATCGTCGTCGTCTTCATCATCGTCCGCGTCGTCGTCAAGACCGGAGCCGTCCGCGCCAGAACCGTCCGCGCCAGAACCGTCCACATCAGAACTGTCCCCACCAGAAACCACGGCACCGGGATCAACGTTCTCGGCATCGCCGCGATCGGCATCGACGTCGCGCTCGTTCATGCCGTCCTCAGCATCGCCGTTATCGGGCGGGACTTGAGCACCATCCTGGGCGGAATCCGCATCGAGTTCGGTGGCATCGCCCTCGTGGTCATCAGGCGTCTGCGGATCATCCGAACTCATGGAGTCGATTCTTGACCAGTTCGCGCCGATTCGGTGCGGGTTCGGCACACCTGTTGACGTGTTGTTACCGAACCGGCGCGCCGCCCTCACCGCGATCGCACGCCCGCGCGATCGCCCTCGTCGGGAACCTCCCGGCCAAGTCGTGTCCGCCTAACCCGCCGCGAACGCCGATGGTCACCAAACCGAATCAATCATCCAAGTCGGACTTGACGTGGTGGGGCGCTTACGCTGGCCTGTTCCGATTGGATCCTGTCCGCCGAAGCAAGCCCGCGCAGCGTGGGAGATGTCCCGCATCTACAGACAATGAGCGGCAACTCCGCGAATGCGTGGAGGTCGGCGCGGACGTCCTCGAGCGTACCCGCGACGGTGGGGGCCGAGCGGGTCAGCATGTCGACGGATTCCGACGATGCGCAGCCATCGTTGCCAACCCGGGACTACACCAACCGGCAACGGCGCATGTGCCGCGTCGCGCACCGCGGGGGGTTCGATACCGCCGTCGCCTCCCGTCGTCATCGCGTGTCACGTCGCACGCGTAGGTGAACGGCACAGTTCCACCAGAAACCGAGAGTGAGTGTACAGTCACTCACGTGACACCACGTTCGCTTTCCACCGCTGCCGACCGCCGGCCCGTAATCGTGGACGCTGCACTCACGGCGCTGTCGCGAGGCGGTTATGCAGGAACCACGATCAGCGACATCGCGCGCGAAGCCGGGATATCAAGCGCCTATGTACTCAAACTGTTCGGCGGCAAGGAAGCGCTGTTCGTCGCAGCACTCAACCGCTGCTTCGAGCGGATCGAGCACACACTCGCCGCGGTCGGAACACGCGAGACGCCCGCCGAGACCCTCCATGCCATGGGCGGCGCGTACGCCGACCTCATCGCGGACCGCACGCTGCTTCAGATTCAGGTGCACGCGCAGTCGGTTGCCTCGATCCCGGCCATTGGCGACGCGTTGCGCGATGGGCTCGCGCGCATTACCCGCTTCGTGAAGGAACGCTCCGGGGCCGAGGACGGCGACGTCCAACGGTTCATCGCCTACGGACAGCTCTGCCATCTCGTCGTGACGTCAGCAATCACGGATATCGACGATGAATGGGCACGAATTCTCACCGACGGTCTACGCCACCCCGACGCGGCGAAAGGGAAGAAATGACGTCCACGCCCACGATCCTCCTCACTGGCGCCACGGGAACGACCGGTCGCGCGACCGCTGCCGCGCTCACGGCACGCGGGATACCGTTCCGTCCCATGTCCAGGCACCAGTCGACCGAGGACTTCGCGGTACAAGCCGACCTCGACGACGCGGCCAGTGTGCGAGTTGCCCTGCACGGCGTGCGTGCTGCATACCTGGTGACACCGTCGACCCGGAACGCGGAAGAACAACAGAAGCGATTCGTTGATCTCGCGGCCGAAGCCGGCGTGCGACACCTCGTATTGCTGTCGCAACTCGGATCCGTCATTGATTCCCCAGTACGCTTCCTGCGCTACCACGCCGCCGTGGAGCAGCATGCGTTCGCGTCCGGGCTGGAGATCACCGCCCTGCGACCGAACCTATTCATGCAGGGTCTGCTTGCCGTCTCGAGCATCGTGTGGTCGGCACGGATCCTGCCCGCGCCGATCGGCGACGCCCGCGTAAGCCTCATCGACGTCCAGGACATCGGCGACATGGCCGCCGCGGCCTTGATCTCGGATGCCCCCTTAGGTATTCAGACGCTCACGGGGCCCGAGTCGCTGACGCACCTCGAACTAGCCGAAAGCCTGTCCGAGGCGACTGGTACCGAGGTCCGCTTCGAAGACATCCCGCCGCGAAAGTTCGGCGAGATGCTCACTGGAATCCTGCCTGCTTGGCAGGTCGAAGGCCTGCTCGAGGACTACGCGCACTACGCCCGGGGTGAAGCCGCGGCCGTGTCGTCAGCAGTACCGGATCTACTCGGCCGGCCGGCGCGCAGCTTCCGTGATTTCGCGAGCGAGAACGCGTCCGCTTTCCGCAGCGAGTAACAGCACACTGCGACGAACGGTCCTGGTAGATCCACCGGGAGTGAACGCACCGACATACGAGTAGAGACCCTCCTCGTCATCCGAAAAGGGTCTCTGACCTGAGATATTTGTGGAGCCACGGGGAATCGAACCCCGGACCTCCTGCTTGCAAAGCAGGCGCTCTACCAATTGAGCTATGGCCCCGCGTGTTACTAACTTACTGCGCCGCCGGTCGCCTCACTCCAAAGTTTGGCGTCCTTCTTCGCTTCCTGCTGCCGCTTGGCGAAGACCACCCCACCGATGGCCAGCAGCGCGAGCATGAACTTGCGCATCGGGTGCCCCTCTCGAGCGGGATAGTGCGTGCGCCTGGGAAGAATCGAACTTCCGACCTCATCCTTATCAGGGATGCGCTCTAACCGACTGAGCTACAGGCGCTCGAGCATCTCTATGCTCGGAACAACCGCTCCATCGTACACAGAGCAGCTCCTCCGGGGAAAGTCCGGGTGACATAGATCGCCCCTGCCAGCCGAGGACCCTCGCATGCAAAATGCCCCGGAGTGATCCGGGGCGTTTTGAGAACTGAACCGATCAGCGTCGCTCAGCCAAGGTGATCTCCAGACCGCCAGCGAGATCCGCGCACAGGTTGTAGATGTACGCACCAATCGTCGCCAACGCGGTAAACAGCACGATATTGATGGCGCCAATCAGGGCCGCGCCACCAAAGACAATCTTCGGCGTCACGATATTCGTCGCATCGCCGCCGAGCTCAGCAAACATCTCGTCCACCGATTCGAATACGCCCATCGTCGACAGCACGCCGTACAGGATTGCGACGGCAATCATCCAGACGAAGAAGAACGCCACTGCCAGCACCAACGACAACTTCAGCGTCGACCACGGATCGATATGTCGAATCTGCAACTTCGCCCGGCGAGGACCAGCGGCCGCGCGGCGCGCCTTCTTCGAACTCGGTGCTGCGGTCGCCGTCCCGGACGGCGCCGAGCCCAAACCCACGGAGGTCGCCGGACCAGGACCATGATCGGCATCGAGCGCGGGGGACGCGCTACCAGCCGCCGTGCCCGGATAGAGCGAACCCGAGGTTCCGGTGAGGTTCTTGGTGAACGATGACTTGTACTTCGATCCCGTGCTCGTCACCGACTCCGAAACCGAGTTCCCAGCCGCGGCCGCAGCCGGCGCCATCTCGGTCGCCGCATCTCCGCCCGACTCGACCGCCGACCCCGTGGTACCGGAGTTGCCGACGGGAGCCGACAACCAGTCGTCGCTGGCGGTGTCCTTGGCTTTGGTCATCTACTTCTTCGGCTCCTCGATGTCGGCGTCCTCTTCAGTCGTACGCGCGATAGCAACGATAGTGACGTCCGCGGGCAAATTCATCAACTTGACCCCCATGGTCGCACGGTTGTTATTGTGCCGAACACCCTTGACTGGAGTCCTGATCACACCGCCGCTAGAAGTGATCGCGTACAACTCGTCCTCCAGATCGACCGCGAGCGCCCCGACCAGGTTGCCCTTACGCGACTTGGGATCGGCCGTCAGGACGCCCTTCCCACCTCGACCTTGCACCGGATAGTGTTCGATCCCCGTTCGTTTTGCGTATCCATGCTCCGTGGCGACGAGCACATCCAGCCCATCGCGTACGACGATCATCGAGAGTAGTTCGTCCTCCTCGCCAAACCTCATGCCGATCACACCGGACGTCGCGCGCCCCATCGGTCGCAACGAATCGTCGTCCGCGGTGAAGCAGATCGACTGCGCCTTCTTCGACACCAACAGCAGTTGGTCGTCAGCGTTGATGAGAGCTGCGCCGACCAACTCGTCGTCGTCGCGCAGGTTGATCGCGATCAGACCACCGCTTCGCGGCGAATCGAAGTCGGTCAGTTTCGACTTCTTGACTAGGCCGTTCTTCGTCGCCAGCACCAGGTACGGGGCCGCGTCGTAGTCCTTGATTCGGATGACCTGGGCGATCTCCTCGTCCGGTTGGAAGGCGAGGATGTTGGCGACGTGCTGACCCTTCGCGTTCCGCGTCGCTTCTGGCAACTCGTAGGTCTTAGCGCGGTACACGCGGCCCTTGTTCGTGAAGAACAGAATCCAGTCGTGCGTGTTGCCGACCCAGAAGTGTTGGACGACGTCTTCCTGGCGCAGCGACGCGCCCTGCACACCCTTGCCGCCACGTCGCTGTGAGCGATACAAATCACTCTTCGTGCGCTTGGCGTAACCAGTGCGGGTAACGGTGACGACAACCTCTTCATTCGCGATGAGATCTTCCATCGATACCTCACCGTCGTACGCCACGATCTGGGTACGCCGATCGTCGCCATACTTCTCGGCGATCTCGCTGAGTTCGTCGATGATGATCTGGCGCTGTTTCTCTTCGCTCTCCAGAATCGACTTCAACTCGGCGATGATTTTCTCGATCTCGGCCAACTCGTCGATGATCTTCTGCCGCTCGAGCGCGGCCAGCCGCCGAAGTTGCATCTCCAGGATCGCGTTGGCCTGGATCTCGTCAACGTCGAGCAACTCCATCAATCCAGTGCGTGCCTCATCCACGGTGGGGCTGCGGCGGATCAACGCGATGACCTCGTCGAGCATGTCGAGGGCCTTCACCAGTCCGCGAAGGATATGGGCGCGTTCCTCGGCCTTCATCAACCGATACCGCGTGCGGCGCTGAATAACTTCGATCTGGTGCTGGACGTAGTACGAGATCAACTGGTCCAGGCGCAACGTACGCGGTACGCCGTCGACGATCGCCAGCATGTTCACGCCGAAGGTCGTCTGCAGTTGAGTGTGCTTGAACAGGTTGTTCAGCACTACCTTGGCGACCGCGTCACGCTTGAGTTTGATGACGATCCGCATCCCGATGCGGTCGGAGGTCTCGTCGCTGATGTCGGAGATGCCCTGAAGTTTGCCGTCGCGCACCTGGGTGGCGATCGATTCGTTCAGATTGTCCGGGTTCACCTGGTACGGCAATTCGGTCACGATGAGTTCCGTGGCGCCTTTGCTGCCTTCCTCAACCGTCACCACCGCGCGCATCCGCACCGAACCCCGACCTGTGCGGTACGCGTCCTCAATCCCCTGCCGACCGGCGATGAGCCCGGCCGTCGGGAAGTCCGGGCCCGGGATGCGTTTCATCGCCTCCTCAAGCAGTTCCTCCTCACTGGCGTCCGGATGCTGCAGGTACCAGACAATCGCGTCAGTGACCTCACGCAAGTTGTGGGTCGGCATGTTCGTCGCCATACCCACAGCGATTCCGGCCGATCCGTTGACTAGCAGATTCGGGAACCGCGACGGCAACACCGTGGGTTCCTTGACCTTGCCGTCATAGTTCGGCATGAAGTCGACGGTGTCCTCGTCGATCCCCGCGACCATTTCCATCGCGAGACGCGACATCCGTGCTTCGGTGTATCGCATCGCGGCCGCTGGGTCATTACCGCGTGAGCCGAAGTTGCCCTGCCCATCGACTAGCGGCGAACGCAATGACCACGGTTGCGCCAGACGTACGAGCGCATCGTAAATCGCCGAGTCACCGTGCGGATGGAAGTTACCCATCACGTCGCCAACGATGCGCGAACACTTTACATATGGTCGATCTGGGCGATAACCGCCGTCGTACATGCCGTAGATGACACGACGATGCACCGGCTTGAGTCCATCGCGGACGTCGGGCAACGCACGAGAGACGATGACCGACATCGCGTAGTCGATGAACGAGCGCTGCATCTCGTCCTGAATGTCGACGATATCGACGCGCGAGCCGTCTGACGTTGGTGTAGTCACGAGTTATATCTCCGGAGTCATGTTCTTACTTGAGTCAGTTTGTCAACGTGCGGAACGTCGTCGCGACCGCGAGGTCCTCACCCGCGACTTAGCCCGTCCCATGCGGATCGCGGCCGGGACAAACTCGGCCTGCCCTGCCAGCGCGGGCCACTTCGTCGCGGTGCCGCTTCCTCGACGGCCGCTGCCGGGTCTTGTGTGGCCGCTCACGCTTCCGCATTTCCCTATATATCTAGGAAACGCACGTCTCGAGCGTTTCGGTTGATGAAGTTGCGGCGGCTTTCCACGTCCTCACCCATCAACACGCTGAACAAGTCGTCCGCGGTAGCAGCATCCTCCAGCGACACCTGCAACAACAGCCGCGTCTCCGGGTTCATCGTGGTCTCCCACAATTCCTTCGCATTCATCTCGCCCAGACCCTTGTAACGCTGAATGTCACCGTCCTTCAGCGCGCGGCGACCCTCCTCGGATCCCTTCTGCATCAGGGCATCGCGCTCGCGATCGGAGTACGCGTACTCTTCACCCACCTTGCCGCCCCACTTCAACTTGTACAGCGGGGGCTGCGCCAGGTAGACGTGCCCGGCCTCGACCAGCGGACGCATGAACCGGAAAATCAGCGTCAACAGCAAAGTACGAATATGTTGTCCATCGACATCGGCGTCCGCCATCAGCACGATCTTGTGATAGCGCAGTTTGGAGATGTCAAAGTCGTCGTGGATCCCGGTACCCAGCGCGGTGATCAACGACTGGACCTCGTTGTTCTTGAGCACCCGATCGATGCGCGCCTTCTCGACGTTGATGATCTTGCCGCGGATCGGCAGAATCGCTTGGATCAAGGAGTCGCGACCCGACCGCGCTGAACCACCGGCGGAGTCACCCTCAACTATGAATAGTTCCGATTTGGTCGGATCGTTGCTGCGGCAGTCCATCAACTTTCCCGGCATTCCGCTGGAGTTCATCGCGGACTTGCGACGAGCAAGTTTGCGGGCCTCCTGCGCTGCCCGTCGGGCACGTGCAGCATCCGCCGATTTGCCGATGATCGTCTTGGCTTCCTGCGGATTGCGCTCGAACCAGTCCGTCAACCAGTCATTGCACACCCGCTGCACGAACGTCTTGGCTTCAGCGTTGCCCAGTTTCGCTTTGGTCTGGCCCTCGAACTGCGGTTCGGTGAGTTTCACCGACACCACCGCCGACAGGCCCTCGCGAATGTCCTCGCCGGACAGTCGGTTGTCTTTCTCCTTCAGCAGCTTCTTATCCAGTGCGTACCGATTGACTACCGTGGTCAGCGCCGCCCGGAATCCTTCCTCGTGCGTGCCACCCTCCGCCGTGTTGATCATGTTTGCGAAGGTACGAACGGATTCGCCGTACGACTCATTCCACTGCATTGCCACCTCGGCGGCGATGCCCTTCTCCTCGGCCTCGAAGTGCACGATCGTCTTGTGAATCGGCTGCTTCGATGAGTTGATATGGGCAACGAAGTCCCGCAGGCCGCCCGGGTAGTGGTAAACCTGCTCTTCGGGCGTTTCATGTCGCTCATCGCGAACAGTGATCGACAGGCCCTTGTTCAGGAAGGCGGTCTCCTGCATACGGCGGGTGATCGTCTCCAGCGAATAGTGCAGTGAATCAAAGATCTCACCGTCCGCCCAGTACGTGATCGTCGTACCGGTCTCTTTGGTGGCGGCGCCCTTCTTCAACGGGGCAGACGGCTTGGCACTCACGAACGTCTGGGTCCACACGTATCCGTCGCGTTTGATCTCGACGTCGAGCGAGGTCGACAGCGCGTTGACCACGGATGCACCCACACCGTGCAGACCGCCGGAGACGGCGTAGGTCTCACCGTCGAATTTGCCACCCGCGTGCAGTTCAGTCAGCACCATCTCGACCCCGGACTTCGACTGGCCCTTAGCAGTACCGACCGGGATACCGCGGCCATCGTCCATCACGCGAATACCACCGTCCGGCAGCAAAGTGACGTGAATCGAGTTGCAGAATCCTGCGAGATGCTCATCGACCGAGTTGTCTACGATCTCCCAAATGAGGTGGTGCAGACCGCGCTCATTCGTCGAACCGATGTACATACCGGGGCGCTTGCGAACCGCCTCGAGTCCCTCAAGTTTCTTGATGGACGATGCATCGTAGTTCTTCTTCGCTTCAGCCACGCTGGGGTGCGCCTTTCGTCTCGCGTCGGCCGCGACGAGCGACCGGTCCGACTAACACCGCTCTGCGCATCTCGGCGCGGCGGGTCAGGTAGGGCGAAGCACTGAACGTCGCTCAGTGAGGCTCTCAGGCCAAAGTTAAGCCCGCGGACCTACTTATTCTATGCCTATTGAGTCTGCAGCCGTGGGATATGCCCCGGTTTTCCACGGTTTGACGCCACAAAATGCCGTAGAACGGCCCGTGACGTCCGCGATCAGTTGACCGGCACTCGGGTGCGGCCGCGAACGCTGCCGTTAGCGATCGCTCACCGCTCGAACAGACTGGTCGGGATACCTCCGGCGATCGCGGTCAACAACGTCAGGTGGGCACCCAGTGCCTCGCCGTGATGAGGATCAACCCGCGAAATACACACGAACTGGCCAGCAGTCCAGATCTCGTCAACCGGCGGCGAATCGATCAGCATCTGCATCGCCCTCGGGTTCAACAGCGCGTACACCGACTGCGGGTCGTCACTAAACGTCGCGAAGCGGTCATTGAATTGCCCCGACTCGAGGTGGACCTCGGGTGTAACGGAGGTGATCGATGCCCGCCACGACTCCGGATACACATGCACGTAAGGCACAAGCCCTGATAACTGCATAAACGTCAACGCGTACGGCCGCATCTGTGCGCCGCGGGTCATCGCCCGCACGGTGGTCGCCCAAAACACCCAGTAGCCGGCTTGCCCCTGCACGATGGGTGGAATCGGCGTGTATCGGCCCGGCGCAAACGGGCCACCGGACAGGTCGAGCGCGCTGCCGTCGTCGTACGCCGGCATGGTCTGCAACAGTTCCCAGTTGTTCGATCGCGCCATCTCACTCAGCGAAGTCGTCGCGTGGCGGTCCTGCCGATAGCGCGCAACGTTGCTTTGGTCAACGTCATACCGGGAGCCCCAGTTGCCACCGCGACGTCCGCGACCGTACCGCGGTCCGCGACCCATGCTGAAACCTGGGCCGCCGAACGATGATCCGCCGAACACCATCACGCGCCCCGAATTGCTCGCAACATCGCGCCGCATATCTCTAGATGTCGGGCAAGCAGTTCCTCATCGTGCGCGCGAGACGTGCTGACAACCACATGTCCCTCGATCGTCCAGATCTCTTCGCGATCGTCACCCGCACTCAACACCGAACGAACCTCGTCCGTCATCAACATCGTGAATGCCGCTAACTCGTCGTCACCATTGGCGGCAAGTAGTTTGAACCGCGCATCGAAGATCGGGTCGACTGTCGGGAACACCTGCATGCCGCGCGACGGCCCGGTCATGTACCGCGCTGGCAACACGCGCAGCGGCGGCAATTCGATCATCGTCGGTACTGCGGTGAAGCAATGGCCCACGGTTCGCCCGAGCCGGGAATCATCCAGAGCATCGAAGGCGACGAACTGCCATTGGCTTGCCAGTCCAAGATCGGTTCCGCCGGAACCGGCGAACGGATCGAACTGGCCCCGCACCACATTCCCGGCGACGTAACCGGCAACGCGAAATGGCGCCGAGCTCAGCAGCGCCGAGGCCTGCTCGTCCGAAGCCGTCAACTGCCAGCCGAACTCGCTCGCGGCGTCGGCGAGCCGCCCGTTCGGGGCTTCAGCCAATGAGTGGTACGGCGCACCCGAGGCAACCCAACGGGCAGTTTGATTGGAGAAGATCCGCTCTCGCCACGATCTCTTGCGCCCCGGATTGGCGCCGGCGCGCGTCGAATCCCCGTAGTCATCGCCATACCGGTCTTCGCCGTACCTGTCGTCACCGTACGAGTCGCGATCAGCCATATGTATCCCTTGGTCCGCGGCCCTTCACCGAACGCCGCCCATGCTTCCAACTCGGCGCCGCCGGGCCCTTGATGACGATTCGACGTACGACTCCGGGACCGACCAACTCCTCGATCCGCGTCAGCAGGACTCGGTTCATCGAGCGCAGTTGCGTCGCCCACGCCGTCGATTCGGTGCGCACCTCAAGTTCGCCGTTGACTAATGAGGTGGCCTGGGCTTTCGACGCCAACTGCGCACCGACAATGGTGAACCATTGCGACAGCACTCGGCCCCGTTGTAGGTCACTGGCCCAGCCCTGGGTCCGCGCCAACTCCCCGAAAATCGTGCCCACCGGCCGGGGGTCACGCACCGAGGGACCCGCTCCCGACCACCGACGGCGGCGCCGCGGCTGATCAGTCTGGTGCGACTTCTGCGTCGTACGCCGCAGCCTGGATGGATCCACGGTGCTGCCGGCGAGGTCGGCGAGATTCGCGAACGCCGCCGCAGCGGGATCACGCTTCTGCTCGTCGTCGGCCATGACCCAAGCCTAGGTCAATTGGGCTCAGGTGCGGCCTGGCATTCTGGCGACCGCCGGCGAACTGGCGGCCCGGTCGGTGCTGAGGGCTAGGGGTCGGCGGCACGGAGGACGACAGATTCTTAGCCAGCGGCAACGCGCCGCTCGTCCGGCAGATCAGGATTCAGCTACCGTGCCGGCGACGACTTCGAAGGTGCGCGCTGACAGCTCGCGCGGAATGTCCTCGTGCACGGCAGCAGTGATGATCGTCTGCTCGGCCCGCTGCGCCAATTCGGCCAGATGTGCGCGCCGCTTGGAATCCAGCTCCGCGAATACGTCATCCAGCAGCAGGATCGGTTCGGCGCCTTCCTCTCGCAGCAACTCGTACGCCGCGAGGCGCAACGCTAGGGCGATCGACCACGATTGCCCATGGCTGGCGTACCCCTTCGCCGGAAACTCATCGAGTTCGAGGACCAACTCGTCGCGCTGCGGGCCCACCAGGGTCAACGCGCGATCGATCTCCCGCTCGCGCACTTGCGCCAGTCGCCCGGCCATCATCGAGGCGATCTCGTCGTACGAGGGCGCTGCGCTCAGCACATTCTCCGACTCGTCCGCGGCCGAGGTCCGGTAGTGCATCCCGACCGTGTCCACCGCTCCGGACACTCCGGCGTACGCCGCGACGAAATGCGGCAGCAACGCATCGATCAACTCCAACCGGCCTTGTAACAAGGCGCTGCCATGCTCCACGAGATGCGCATCCCAGACCTCAAGGGTGCGCAGATCGCCGTCCCGGCCGGCGCGGCGAGCCATTCCTGCGGTCTTCAGCAGCGCGTTTCGCTGTTTGAGCACCCGGTCGAAGTCGGCCTTTACCGCGGCGTACCGCGGATAACGCAAGATCAGCAGGTCATCTAGGAAACGGCGGCGATCACCCGGGTCGCCTTTCACGAGCGCCAGATCTTCGGGCGCGAACAGGACCGAACGCACTAGTCCGATCAGTTCTCGATTACGTTTCACCGGCGATCGATTCAGTCGGGCACGGTTGGCCCGACCGTTCGTGATCTCCAATTCGATGGTGAGCGAGCGATCGTCGTTCGCGCACATCGCGCGAACGACAGCCCGTTCGGCCGTACGCCGGATCAACGGGACGTCGCTGGAGACCCGATGAGATGACAACGTGCCCAGGTAACCAATCGCCTCGAGGAGATTGGTCTTGCCTTGTCCGTTTGCGCCGACCAGCAGGTTAGGACCGGGCGCAAACTCCAACTCAGCTTCGACATAGTTGCGAAAGTCGATCACCTGGAGACGATCGATCCGCATCGCCTGAAGCACCTCGCCAACTCGTCTCGGGTGCCACGAGCCTAACGAGAACGCCAGATCTCGACTCACACACCCGGGTCAGTCGAGTAATTGCTGCAGATACGCGACGCGAACGGCGTCCACCCCTTCGGACCAACTACGCAGCGATCCGCCGCCTAGATGATCGGACAACACATGCAAGAAGGCGTCCCAACTGGCTGCACACCGCGGTCCGTCCGCCCTGGTCAACCGCTCGTGGGTCAACTCGAGTCGAGACCCCGTGTTGTCGGGAATGATGTGCACTCGTACCAACGTGGGCTGCGGCATCGCCCATTCGAACGAGAACATCCGCTGCTCACCGCAGGCGATCACACGGCATCGTTCCGGATCGCGCCCCTCGATCGTGATGGTGAAAGTACCGTGCTCGCGCAGGTCACCTTCGACGGTCGCGAACCACTCGCCGAGCCGTTCTGGATGGGTCGCGGCGTTCCATAATGCGTCCGCGCCAGCGGTAAAGTACCGATCAAAATGCACGGTCGCTGTACCGTCCGGCGCCTTGCGCAGCACGCCAAGCAGTTCGTTCATTCCCTCCCCGCTTTCCGCTCGCCAGTTCTGGCGAACTGTCAGCGGCACGTCGGGGTCCTCGCTATAACGACAACCGGGCCCAGGCGCGCCAGTTGATGTCGCACCATCAACAGTAATCCCGAATGCAGCGCGCGTCACACTTTCGAGATCGGGCTGAAACTAACTGACTGGGACGTCGCCCGAATCCCCAGACTTGCCCACGGCGTGCCCGCCGAACTGGTTTCGCAGTGCCGCGATCACCTTCATCGCCGGAGATTCCTCCTGCCGCGACGAGAACCGCGCGAACAGCGCGGCAGTAATCACCGGCAACGGCACCGCATGATCGATCGCTGCCTCCACCGTCCACCGACCCTCGCCAGAATCCTGCGCATAACCGCGGATCTGCGACAGCCCCGGATCGTCCTCGGTTGCGCGTGCGAGCAGTTCCAGCAACCAGGAACGGACAACGGTGCCCGATTGCCACGAAGCGAACGCCTCATCGACGTTGTCAACGAGATCAGCGGCCTGCAGTAACTCGTACCCCTCGGCGTACGCCTGCATCATGCCGTATTCGATGCCGTTGTGAACCATCTTCGTGAAGTGACCCGCGCCAACTGACCCCGCGTGCACGAAACCATGCGGACCGTCTGGCTTAAGGGAGTCAAACAACGGGCGCAACCGCTCGACGTGCTCAGCATCTCCGCCGCACATCAGCGCATAGCCTTCTCGTAAGCCCCACACGCCGCCGGACACGCCGCAGTCCACGAAGCCTATGCCCTTCTCGGCCAATACCGCGGCGTGCTGCTGGTCGTCGGTGTACTTGGAGTTTCCGCCGTCCACCACGAGGTCTCCGGCCGAGAGCAGGTCGGCTAGTTCGTCGATCGTGGTTCGTGTCGGCTCGCCAGCGGGCACCATCACCCACACCACCCGCGGGGCCGCGAGCTTCGTGACCAGATCATTCAGCGAGGAGACGTCTCGCCCGCTGTCCGCTGATACGTCGAATCCGATGACCTCGTGGCCGCGCGATCCGAGCCGCTGGGCCATATTGCCGCCCATTTTTCCGAGCCCGATGAGTCCTAGCTGCATGTGCGAGTCCTTCCGTGACTGGTGCTGCGGCTGCGCTATCCGGGCAACCGCATCGGCATGATTAAGTACCGGTAGCTGTCCTGCTGACCGTCCTCGGTAGGTACTGGGCTCAGCACCGCCGGCTTCGTCGACGTCAAGAACGACATCCGGACCGCGTCAGCACCAACGGCACCGAGGCCGTCGAGCAGGTACGCCGGATTGAAACCGATTCGGATCGCGTCACCGCTGAGGTCGGTCGGCAGTGATTCCTCGGCCGACCCGTCGTCGTCGCCGGCGACGGTCAGTGTCACCTCGGCGTCGTCGAAGGCCAGTTGCACGGGCGTACCGCGCTCGGCAACGAGAGCAACACGACGCACACCTTCGACCAGTGACGCCGTGGCGACGTCCGCCGTGGACGATGAACCATCTGGCAGCAACTTCCGGAACGGCGGGAAGTCCGGGTCGAGCAGTCGCGTCGTCGTGTGCCGGTCCCCGCCAGAGAATCCGATGAGTCCGTCCGCACCGTCGGACAGCGAGATGTCGACGCGTCCGACCCCTGCGAGTGTTTTCGCCGTGTCGCTGAGCATTTTCGCCGGGACCAGCACGGCTGTGGAAACTTGCGGGTCGGCGGGCTCCCAGGTCATCTCGCGGACGGCGAGGCGATAGCGATCAGTCGCGGCGAAGGTCAGCGTGTTGCCTTCGATCTCGATCCGGACGCCGGTGAGCATCGGCAAGGTTTCGTCCCGCCCGGCGGCAATCGCGACGGTGCCAACGACCCTCGCGAACTCGTCTGCGTCAACCGAACCCGCAAGCCCGGGGAGGGCTGGCAGCGACGGATAGTCATCGACAGGCAGGCTGGGCAACGAGAATTTCGAGGTGCCGCACTTGAGCAGCACACGTGACCCGTCCACCGTCAACTCAACCGGCTTGTTGGGTAGTGCCTTGGTGATGTCCGCGAGCAGTCGACCGGAGACCAACGTCTTACCCGCAGTGTCGACGGCCGCTTCGATGCGCATCTGGGTCGACACTTCGTAATCAAAACTTGAGACGGTCAGCGCGTCGGCGTCCACTGACAGCAGGATTCCGGCAAGAACTGGCATCGGCGGGCGCTGCGGCAGACCGCGGGCAACCCAGGCAACGGCATCCGCGAGCGAGTGGCGCTCAACCTGAAACTTCATCGGATCTCCTGGCAAACGGTGGTGGTCGGATATGCCGGTGCAGTCGTGACGCTACCGGCTGACTGATTGGTGCAACGAGTGAGGGTTTGGTGATTCGGGTTTCCACAACAATGGCCTGTGCAGACATGAACGGATTCATTGCCTTGATAAATATCCGTCGTAGTCATAGGGCCTGTGGATTGCGTGGAAAAGTGTCGTTTCCGCAGGTCATCAGGCAAAACTGAGTGTGCACTGGTCGTGGACCGAATCTTGGATGACAGGTTCGCCTTGTGGACGAGATCAAGCTGTACACAGTGACCCACAACGTCATCCGCAAGTAATCCCCAGTTGTCCACAGTGATATCCACAGCGGAGGATAAGCCCGACTGGTGTTCAAGGATGTGGTGCACGCTTAGCCCTCGGACTTGATGCGATTGGTGAGCTCGGTGACCTGGTTGTAGATGTGCCGCTTTTCTTTCATTTCCTTGGTGACCTTCTTGACCGCGTGCATCACGGTGGTGTGGTCCTTACCGCCGAACTGCTGACCGATCCGCGGTAATGACAGGTCGGTGAGTTCGCGGCAGAGAAACATCGCGATCTGGCGTGGCATGACGAGCGTTTTGGAGCGGCTACGACCGCAGAGGTCGTCGATCGAGACGTCGTAGTACGTCGATACCTGCTGCATGATGGTCGTCGCGCTGATGTGGTGCGTCTCGTGGTCGGGCACCAGATCCTGAATGACTTGCTGCGCGATGCTCAGATCGACGCCTTGCCCGGTGAGGCTCGCGAACGCCGACACCCGGATCAGTGCGCCTTCGAGCTCCCGGATGTTGGTTTGGATCGCGGTCGCGAGGAGTTCGAGAACCTCGGGCGCGACCGTCATGCCTTCTTGGGCGGCCTTGTTGCGCAAGATGGCCAGGCGAGTTTCGAGGTCTGGCGTCTGGATATCCGGGGTGAGGCCACCGGCGAATCGGCTACGCAGCCGGTCTTCGAGGGTGGTGAGTTCCTTGGGTGTGCGGTCCGAGGTGATCACGATCTGCTTGCTTGCGTTGTGCAGAGTGTTGAACGTGTGGAAGAACTCTTCCTGGGTTTGTTCGGCGCGTTCGAGGAACTGGATGTCGTCGATCATCAGGATGTCGACCTCGCGGTAGCGCCGGCGGAACTGCTCGCGTTGGTCACCGCCGCCGCGACCCGCGTTGGCGATCGCATTGATGAAGTCGTTGGTGAACTCTTCGGAACTGACGTACAGCACCGTGATGTCCGGGAACACCTGATTGGCGTAGTTACCGATCGCGTGCAGCAGATGTGTCTTACCCAGGCCGGAGTCGCCATAGATGAAGAGGGGGTTGTACGCCTTCGCGGGCGCCTCGGCGACCGCTGAAGCCGCGGCGAAAGCGAGTCGGTTCGACGGTCCGCGGACGAAGTTCTCAAACGTGTACTTCGGGTTCAGCCGTCCCGGTGCAGTCATCGGACCGGTCGTCGTCGTACCCGGCATGACCATCGGCTGCGGAACAGTGAGCGAAGTCTTCGTGTTCGACTCCGTAGCGCTGGTAGGTACGACGGCTTCGGCGTCATGCGGCTCGGGTGGCGCTACGAAGTTGACGACATCCGTGCCTTCGTCCCCTTGAGCGAACTCAGACGACTCAGTGACCTCCGATTCGTCCGACGGCGCAACTTCGTGGATTGATGCGTCGATGGTCACGGCAATTTGCACTTCTTTGCGCAGTGTCGTGGAGAGCACATCATTGAGAATCGGACGCAACTTCGTCTCGATCATGTTCTGGGTGAAGGCGTCAGGTGCCGCGATGATGGCGGTCGTGCCCATTAAGCCAACGGGCTTAGTCATGCGCAGCAACGCGCGATGTCGGCCGGTGAGTTGTTCGGAGGGGATATCCGCGATGGCTGTCGACCACACCACCTCGAGCTCGGTGCCCTCGTCGCTCACTGTGTAGTCCTTTCCGTTCCGGCTTGTGGATAACTCGCCGGTTGATGTCCGGACTTCGAGCTGTGGATACAGTGGCCGAAAAATGCCTGTTCAGGGGCTATTTTTTCGGTTGTTCACATTCTTATCCACAGGTGACGAAGATACACGTATCCCCAAGTCGATCCACAGGCAGTGCCCCGTAAAAGTGCGAGCTCGGCGCGGAAGGTGTGGTGGCTAGATTAGTGCCTCGCCGCCGGTGCCCACAAGTTGATCGCGGACAAAATCTACTTGCTTTGGCGTGTCGCTGCAGGGTTCCTGCGGGGTAAGCGTGCGAGTATCCTCAGTTCTATGTCACAGGGTGGCCCTGGCAACACTTCCGAGCCGGAGTTTGACCCAGAGCCCAGGGGTCCGTACCGTAGAACGGTCGCAGTAGAGCGGCAACTTGCCTGATCTTCCCCGCCGGGCGGCGTAGTACGCACCCAATGGCGAGTGACGGTTTGGGCAGGGTCATCGGTCGGCGGTCCGCCGTCGGCTGCCAGATGATTTTCCACCAGCTTCCGGAGCGGTCCACGCCTGTGGATTCCCGAACGTCATAAGGAGAGCCCGCAGTGAGCAAGCGGACGTTCCAGCCCAACAACCGTCGACGCGCGAAGACTCACGGTTTTCGTCTGCGGATGCGCACTCGTGCCGGCCGCGCCATTCTGTCGGGCCGTCGTCGTAAGGGCCGCGCCAGCATCTCGGCGTAACCCCGATACGGGTTCAGGCCTCGGCCACTCGTGCTTTCGGCAGACCAACGTATTCACCGCAGCGCCGATTTCGCCGTCGCGATACGGCGTGGGCGCAAGTTTTCCGACGGCGCACTCGTCTTCCATCTTGCAATAGCCGACGATAACGAGGTCCGCTGCGGCTTTGTGGTGTCCAAAGCAGTGGGTGGATCGGTCGTACGGCATCGTGTGACACGCCGGTTGCGGCATGTGTGCAGCGGGCTGTATTCCCAGTTACCGGACGGCACACGGCTGGTCGTGCGCGCCCTTCCCTCGGCCGCGAACACTCCGTTTGCGGAACTCTGCGCGAGCTCCCGAGCGTTTCTGAAGAGCAAGGCATTTGAGCGGGCGAGACGGTGAGCACCTTCGCGGGCAGGCTCCTCGTCGCGCTCATTCGCGTGTACCAGCGTTGGATCTCTCCGGTGCGACCACCGGCCTGTCGCTTCTATCCGACCTGTAGCCAGTACGCCGTCGAATCCATACAGACCCACGGCGCGGTGCGAGGTTCCGGTTATGCGATAGTCCGTTTACTGAAGTGCGGACCGTGGCATCCGGGCGGGGTAGACAAGGTCAAGGCGCCTCGCACCCGTTCGACCCAGACTTTCTCAAGCACCGCGACCACGGAGTGATCTGATGCTCGACTTCCTGTACTACCCGATCGCCTTCGTGCTGAAACTGTGGCACTCGCTGTGGGGCTCGTTGTTCGATCCGCACAGTGGCGTGTCGTGGGTGCTCGCGATCATGTTCCTGGTGGTCACCGTCCGCATCATTCTCTTCCCGCTATTCGTGAAGATGATCAAGAGCCAGCGGGCGATGCAGGAACTTCAGCCTGAGATCGCAAAACTTCGCGCCGAGTACGGCTCCGATCGCCAAGGTATGTCCGAGGCGATGATGAAACTGCAACGTGAGCGCGGTGTGAACCCGCTCGCGGGCTGCCTACCGATGATCGCGCAAGCCCCGGTCTTCATTGCCCTGCTGCACGTCCTGCGGCGGCTGGAGCCAGGTAAGCCCGGCCTCTACTCGTGGGACGACGCGCTGACGGACAATGCCGCCACCGCGACGGTCTTCGGCGCCCCGATCTCTTCGTACTTCACGATGAGCGGTGACAAGCTCGACGCGCTGCTGCAAGCCGTACCGACGACGTCCTCGACCAACATCAAGGTGGTCACCGGCATCCTGATCGTGGTGATGTCGATAACGCAGTTCATCACCACCAAGCAGATCATGAAGCGCACCAAGGCGCAGAACGCCAACATGCCTGAGTCCCCTCAGGCGGGCCAGATGCAGATGGTGCAGAAGCTGATGCTCTACGGGGCACCGCTCGCGCTGCTCATCTCGGGTACCTTCTTCCCGCTCGGTGTGCTGCTGTACTGGTTCTTCAACAACCTGTGGACCATGGGACAGCAGTTCTGGGTGCTATCGCGGATGCCGGCACCCGGCGCGCGTCCGGAGGATAAAGACAAGGCCGAGATCGACCGCACGAAACTCGCGCCGCGCCCCGGCGCGAAACCCAACCGCGATGCCACGCAGCGTCCGCGTTCGGTTGCCGCGAGCACCACGGACGAGCCGGAGGCCGAGGCGCTTGCCGACGACGCCGCGGACACCGGGTCCAGGAGCGCGGGCACGAAGCCTCCCGGCAGCGCCAAATCCAGTCGGTCGGGTGGCAAACCGGGTGGATCAGCGAAACCACGCGCCGGCGCCAAACCAGCGGCCGGTTCACGTGCGCAGACGAAGCGCAAGAAGCGCTGACCCCGATTCCTTTTGTAGTACTAAGCAAGTATTAGGCACCGAAAGCTGACGATCATGACTGAAACACAGCAGGGCACTGAGGAAGCGTCGTACGACGAGAGCGATCCGTTAGTGATCGAGGGCGACATTGCCGGCGACTATCTAGAACGATTGCTGGACATCCTAGATCTGGACGGCGACATCGATCTGGACGTGGAGGGTTCGCGTGCGGTCGTGGCGGTCGATGGTGGCGATCTGAAGCATTTGGTGGGTCAGCGAGGACAGACTTTGGACGCGCTGCAGGAGTTGACCAGGCTCGCGGTCACGGCGCAGACTGGCGCCCGTAGCCGACTGATGCTGGATATTGACGGATACCGCGCGCACGAGCGGGAGCGTCTCACCCAACTTGCAGTGGACGCGATCAAGGAAGTGCGTGCGGCGGGCACCGAGAAGCGACTACCCGCGATGAATCCGTTCGAGCGCAAGGTCGTCCACGATGTCGTTGGCGCTGAGTCCGATGTGGTGAGCGAGTCTGCGGGCGAGCAGCCTAACCGACGAGTCGTCATCCGGCTCGCAGACTAGTTTCGTGCCCGGCACCCCACCTGCGGCGCAGGCGATTTTCGGCGAGCGGCTCCCGCTCGCCGAGCGCTTTCATGCGTCCTTGTGCGAGGCGGGGCCGATCCGGGGATTGAACGGTCCCCGTGAAGTACCGGTGCTGTGGGAACGACACCTGATCAACAGCGCCCTTCTGGCGCGACTATCACCGCGCGTCTTAGCCAGTGGCGCATCGGTGTGCGATGTCGGCAGTGGTGGTGGTTTGCCCGGGATTCCGCTGGCGATCGCTCGACCGGATCTGGAAGTGACCTTGGTCGATCCGTTGCAGCGCCGGACGGACTATCTTCGGGAGATCTGCGCGGACCTGTCCCTGTCTAACGTCCGGGTGGTACGCGCCCGCGCTGGCGAGACAGATTCACGAACGGTGATCGGCACGTACGACGTCGTCACCTCTCGTGCCGTGGCCCCACTGGGGAGATTACTTGAATGGTGCGTGCCATTGGTACGTGGTGGTGGTTGGGTAGCGGCCATGAAGGGCCGGCGCGCTGAAGCCGAGATCGCTGATCTCACCAAACGACAACGTCGTATGGTCGGTGATCTCGATATGGTGGATCTGTCCAGTGAAGACGGTGAGCACACCGCGCGTGTCCTGCTGGCACAACCCTCGTAGATGCTGGAGGAGCTGTTGAGTTTCATGTCGTCGAAACTCGGGTGGCCCCGGAAACGGCGCGCCGAAGCGGCGCCCGGAGAACCGACTGGTGTTGGTTGGATGTCCGGCGCCGAGTTTGCTGTTTCACGTGAAACAACACACTCCTCCGATGCGTACAGCAATCCAGGAAATGCTGTCCCGGCGACAGAAACGTCACGTGACGATACCGACCCCAGGGTAGATGACCCAGTTCTTTCATCAGAATCAGATTACTCGGAGGGCCGTGGCACCCGAGGGGATATGGATACCCCGGCGAGCAACACCGAGGCGGCAGCCCAAGCCCTTGACTCCGATGTCGTCGAGATGGACTCCGCGCGATCGGCGAGGTCGACTATCGGTGTCGATCCCGGTCGCGACTCGCAGTCTGACCTCGCCGCCGATCGTTGCGACTCAGCTGGGGTGGAGGCTGATCTGACTTCGCGCACTGATGGTGCGGAGTGGAATGCCGCATCGGCGTACAGCGACGATTCGGAGGGCGACGAAACGCAGCTGCCAGGGGTCGAGACCGAAGGAGTTGTCGTCGTTGACGCGCAGGCATCCGCTGTGCCGAGCGTCGGTGTTTCACGTGAAACGGCGGCAGAGGTCGCCATCGACGGGGATGCCGAAGTGGAGACTGTCGACCGTACGACCGTCGTTGGCCGCCGTGAGGTCGCTCGAATCCTGACGATCTCGAACCAGAAGGGCGGGGTCGGAAAGACCACAACGACCGTGAACCTGGCTGCGGCGCTGGCGATGACGGGCCTCAAGGTATTGGTGATCGATCTGGACCCGCAGGGCAATGCGAGTACCGGTTTGGGAATTCCGCATCAGGCAGGCACCCCGTCTACGTATAACGTCATTGTGGACAAGGCACCGCTCAGTGAGGTCGTACAGCCGGTGCAGGCCCCGGGAGTGCCTGCCGATCTGCTGTACTGCGTGCCGGCGACGTCGGACCTGGCCGGCGCCGAGGTTGAACTTGCTGGCGTTATGGTCGGCCGGGAGTTTCGGCTGAAGCAAGCCATCACGGCTTTCCTCGATGAGTACACCGGCGAGAGCACCTTTGACTACGTACTTGTGGATTGTCCGCCATCCCTCGGACTTCTTACCGTGAACGCTTTGGCCGCTGCCGGGGAGGTCCTCATCCCGGTGCAGTGTGAGTACTACGCGCTTGAAGGTCTGGGTCAACTTCTGGAAACGGTCGATCTGATCAAGGGCTACCTGAACCCTGCGCTCGAAGTGTCTACGATGCTGCTGACCATGTTTGACGCGCGCACGAAGCTTGCGGGTCAAGTCGTGGACGATGTGCGCGAGCACTTCGGTGAGGTGGTGATGCGTACGATCATTCCGCGCAGCGTCAAGGTGAGCGAAGCGCCTAGCTATGGCCTGTCGGTGATGAGTTACGATCCGGGTTCGCGTGGTGCCGAGGCATATGCAGCCGCCGCGCGTGAACTTGTCGGACGTCGGTGATGTTTCACGTGAAACACCAGGAATCGGGAGCGCGGTAGTGAGCGATAAGTCTAAGAAAAAGTCGCAGCCACCGGCTCGTCGAGGCGGACTTGGACGTGGCCTAGGTGCTCTTATCCCGTCTGGCCCGCTACCAGGTAGCGCGTCGGGCAAGGGGCACTTTTGGAACGCGCTCGACAATCCACCGGCTGTGGACGAATCCGCCGTCCGATCGGTGCTAGATAGTCACGTCAGCAATGCCGAACCGCAGCGTTCTGACGCTGGTGCCGATGAATCCCCTGTTCATGACCCAAATCGGGACTCAGAATCAGGAGCGTCGACGATCGCCAACGTCTCCGGTGGGTCAGTATCCGCTGTGGATATTCATGTGGATACCCGATCGATAGAAGTCGCGGACCCGGTATCCGCTGCTAGCGACGATGGTGTTGCGGGCGGTGAGGCTGTCGCTGACGTTTCTGATGGAGATGCGGAGAGGGCCGGAACCCAACTGGGTGTCACTGAGGTCGACAATGATGAGCGGTCGTCGGTCGTCAACGACCGCAACGATAGTTCTAGAAATGTGGACCCTGATGATCGGCTAGCTGGCGCTGCTGGTTCGGGATCAGATTCGGCATCGGTAGGCGCCACCGACACTCAGACCGTTTCACGTGAAACGATGAGCGAGAGATCTGCCTCGGAAAGTCGCGATTCGAAGGACACTGACATCGGCAGCGACGATATCGAGGACACCGGCAACGCCGCACAAGGGCCCGCCGTTTCACGTGAAACAGCTCCCGCAGTTGTATACCCGAACAGCGCGGGCCCCCCAGCGGTAGATCGAAGGCAAGACTCGAATTCTGCGAACCGCGGCACCGGAGTGGGGTACGAGTCTGCAGCCGGAACGGACGACGATCCTAGCGCTGCTGTGCAGGAGGGCGCCTCGATGCGGACCGGCGAAACGGCTGCGCCACCCGCAGTATTGGTCGAGCTTTCCCCTGCCGACATTCGGGCAAACCCAAAGAACCCTCGCCAGGTGTTCGACGATGATGAGCTCGAGGAACTTTCGCAGTCGATCAAGGAGTTCGGGCTCCTCCAACCGATCGTCGTACGTGAGACGACTAGCGGTTACGAACTCGTCATGGGTGAACGACGACTACGGGCGTCTAAGTTGGCTGGTGTTGACGTCATCCCGGTTATCGTCCGTCAGACTGATGACGACGAGATGCTACGGGACGCGCTGCTGGAGAACATTCATCGAGTGCAGCTGCATCCCCTGGAGGAGGCGGCAGCCTATCAACAGTTGATCGAAGAGTTCGGTGTGACGCACGAGGAACTGGCCAAACGGATCAAGCGAAGTCGTCCAGCCATTTCGAACTCGATCCGATTGTTGAAGCTACCAACTCGAGTCCAGAATCGCGTCGCGGCCGGTGTGATCTCGGGTTCGCACGCGCGAGCGCTCCTCGGACTCGAGAATGTCGAGGCACAAGAGACGCTCGCCGCGCGCATTGTGGCCGAAGGCTTGTCTGTCAGGGCGACAGAAGAGGCCGTTTCGCTCTACAGCGGCGACAGCACTCGTCCCACCCGCTCCATTCGGCGCACTCGGCCCGTCGCGCCCGCCCTGGGAGCACTGGCGGAGAAGTTGTCCGACCATTTCGATACCCGCGCGACTGTTCAGCTCGGACGGACCAAGGGCAAGATCGTGGTCGAGTTCGCGTCGGTAGACGACTTGGAACGTATCGTCGCCATGATGGCCCCGCCGCTTGCGACGAAGCGCGGTGACGACGGGATCGGCTAACCGCGGGCCTGTGCAGTCGCGGTCGGATCGCCGTATCGGACGTGTCGCAAGGCTCTCGACGGTATAAGTGTTGTCTGACTCACCTGATTTGGGCAACGTTCGTGTCTGGTCGCACGGGTCGTTTCACGTGAAACAACCCGGTTGCGCTACACCCCGGCCCTGCGAATTGGTAGGCCAGACGGTGCTCGATGTGGCGAGCATGAGGTTCAGGTGGGCTATCGGTCCCTATGAACAGAAAACCATGGTGCTGACGGAGAACCATGTTTCACGTGAAACATGAACCTAGTCGGCAGCGTGCGGGATCTGCCAGGTCCCGGTGGGGTGCTCATCCATCGTCGCCAGGTAGAACCGTTGGACGCCGGCCACAAGTGCAGCGGTGACGGCATCAACGACAACTGGATCGGACATTCGCGCGCGGTCGAACGGATTGGAAAGATACCCGAGCTCGAGATGAATCGACGGCATCCGGGTGGCTCGAAGGGTTTCCAAAACCCGAGGATGCTCACCAAGATCGGTGAAGTCCGTGCGCGCCGAAACCTCGCGCTGGAGCAAACCGGCTAGTTCGCGCCCGACCTGCGAGGAACCGCGCAGGGATCCGAAGTAGTACGCCGCAACACCCTCGGCGTGCGGACTGGAATGGGTGGCGACGTCGAGGCTGAGGTAGATCTCGGCACCTACCTGGTTCGCTCGTAGGGAGCGTTCGGTGGCGGACAGCTCTTCCCCGACGCCTTGGGCAAGCAGCGCATTGGCGCCGAGTCGTTCAAGCTGATCGCGCGCCGATTCGGTCACTGTTGAGATAAAACTGTCGGCCACCCTATCGCTGGATTGAACGGGATCGAGCACGATGTACCGACCAGCCAGTCCGGGACCGGTGTTCATACGATAGGCATACGAGGCTAACGCTGCTGGTGATCCGCCGGTGACTTTGGGGAGCAGATTGTGTAGGGCCCGAACGGCGATCGGCCCACACACGCCGTCGGCCAGTAGGCCATAGTCGGCCTGAAAGCTGCTGAGGCTCTGCTTGGTGGTGGGCCCAAAGATCCCATCGACGTTCCCGTGATGGAAACCGAGTTCAGCGAGTTGATGTTGAAGATCGCGGACGTCGTCCCCGCGCAGCATGGGCGTGGCTCGCCGCAGTAGCCGGTCGCCGAGTCGATACTGGGCGCCGAGAAGCTCGCGGTACGTGTCGGCATCGAGGCGGCCAGTGGCAGCCAGACCGCGCTCCTGCTGAAATTGTCGCAAGGCGAGGTGGTGCGCTGCCCTGTCGGGGGCGTTGGCGGTAATGTCGGACGCACCAAATGGGTCGATTGACCTACTAGCGGATGGTGAGGGTTGTCCCAATTCGAGGTCCTCTAGTAACCGTCGAACATCAAGATCCCTCGAGCAGCGCTCCGTAGGTTTGCCCAAACTCATGCCAGCCCTTCCGCATACGCTCGCGGCTCAATCAGCCGCGAAATTGCGCAACTCCCGGATACTACGTCGAAGGGCGCCGTCATGACGCCGACGCCCTTCGCACGTTATGCAGATGTTGTGGTGCTCAATTGCCCAGGTCGGTGGACTAGATCCACTCAGCGAGGTCCTTCTTGATGGCTGCCTTGGGCTTGGCGCCGACGATGCTCTTGACCGGCTGGCCGCCCTGGAACACGGTCATGGTCGGGATCGACATGATCTGGTAATTCTGCGCGATCTGCGGATTCTCGTCGATGTTGATCTTGGCCACGGTGAGCTTGTCCTTCACTTCACCGGCGATTTCATCGAGAACCGGGGCAATCATCTTGCACGGCCCGCACCACTCGGCCCAAAAGTCGACGAGGACGGGCTTGTCGCTATTGAGTACGTCGTTCTGCCAGCTCTGCTCGGTAACGGTGACAGTGTTCTTGGACATCTGATGCTCCCTTTCTGAGAAAATATCGAGATAGGTCGATGAAACTATTGTTCGCGCTCTGCAAGCCAGCGCTCGGCGTCAATTGCCGCAGAGCATCCGGAGCCGGCAGCAGTAATCGCCTGACGGTAGGTGTGGTCGACAACGTCGCCGCAGGCGAACACGCCGTCGATATTGGTACGGGTAGAGCGTCCTTCGACCTGAACGTAACCAGCCTCGTCGAGGTCGATCTGACCCAGGAACAGTTCGCTGCGCGGATCGTGGCCGATCGCAACGAACATCCCACCGACGGCCAATTCACTGGACTCACCGGTCTGCGTATTCTCCAACTGCAATCCGGAGACCTTCTCCTCGCCCTGTACGCCGACGACACGCTGGTTCAACGACCACCGGATCTTGTCGTTAGCCTTGGCGCGATCAATCATGATCTGCGACGCTCGCAACTCATCGCGGCGGTGTACAACGGTGACTGACTTTGCGAATCGGGTGAGGACGGTGGCCTCCTCCATCGCGCTGTCGCCCCCGCCGACCACCGCGAGGTCCTGGTCACGGAAGAAGAACCCATCGCAGGTCGCGCATGCGGAGACACCGCGGCCGAGTAGGCGTTCCTCGTCCGGCAGTCCGAGGTAGCGGTACTTCGAACCCGTCGCGATGATGACGGCGTCCGCGTAGAAGGTCTCCTCGCCGACGGTCACCGACTTCGGCGTAGCGGTCAAGTTGACCTCAGTGACATCGTCTGGACGTAACTCAGCACCGAATCGCTCGGCCTGACCGCGGAGGTTGCTCATCAGGGCGGGGCCGTCGATGCCCTCAACGAACCCGGGGAAGTTCTCGACTTCCGTGGTCGTCATCAGCGCCCCGCCGAATTGGCTGCCCTCGAACACGAGCGGTTTGAGGTTGGCTCGCGCGGTATAGATAGCGGCGGTGTAGCCGGCTGGGCCGGACCCGATGATGATCACGTTACGGACGTCGGTGCTCAACGCGGAGAACTCATTTCTGGCGGTAAATGTGCAGATGTCGGCGCGAGCGACGTCGGGTTACCGGCGTACGGCGCTGTGGGTGCAACACTCATGGTAGGCGGGCTATTCCGCAGCGTTGGCCGAACGCGCCGAAGTTCACGGCCGACGGCTGGACCGATAAAGAACGCCGCCCGCATCAGCGCGGGCGGCGTCCTGGTGGTGCGTGACATGCGTCGAGGAAATCCGCAGGTCGAAGGGCATGTACTGCGGGCTACTCGCGCGGCCCGTCTACCTCGTAGAGGACCTCGCCGCAGTTGTTCGCGTCTACCACGATCATGTGAATCTCATCGGGATCATCGGTCGGGAAGATGAACGCGTAGGCGTCCTTACCGTCGTGGGTGCCTTCTTGAACTGCCTCGGGGGCGGAGCCCGGACGGGGAACGATCAAGTTGAGGCATTGCAGGCGCGCGGACTTCTCGGCCATCTCGCCCGCGACCTCCTCGGAGACCTGATCATTGACGATCGTGCCGTCCTCAAGGACGTCCTTCGGCTCTGCGAAGGTCCGCACCTCGTTCGAGGCGCCAGGCTCCTGTTCGGCCGGTTCGCTTGTCTGCTGTTCGTCGGCAGCCGTGGTGTCGTTATCGCCGCCGGCCTGACCCAGCGCGAAGGCTCCACCGCCGACCACGACCGCTGCGGCGGCAGCGGCCAGCAGCATCCGGCCACGAGAAAGACCACGCTTCTGTCGGTGTGCATCGAGACTAGCGACATTGGTGTGCGCCGTCGGCTCGGTGTCGAGACGTCGATCACCGGTCGCAACTGCCGGGCGCGAAGCAGCCACGGAGCGGTCATCGTGGAGTCCAACGCGGCCGGACTCCGCAGCGAGTGCCGCATCGATGCGCTCGGCGACCGATTGCGGCAGCGGGACCTCTGGCATGGAGCTCAGTGAGCTCACGGTCGTATCGAGCGCGTTCAGAACTGCTTGGCAGTCGCTGCACGTCGCGACGTGTGCGCGCACGGTCCGCGCGGTGGGCGCGTCAAGTGCGTCGGCGTGTAGATCCGCCAATGTGTCAAGATCTGGGCATGCCCCGTCCACGCCGCCATCGACGTGTGAGGAATGGGTCATGTCATCTCCTTCTTGCAAGAATTTTGGTGCTGTGTTCTCGGCCGCCACACCGGGTGCCCCTGGGTTCGCTCGGTCGTCGTCTTTGGTCACGTGGCCAGATGCCGGTGCCCAAAACTACGGCCCGAACAGAACTGCGACGATGAATTAGTCCTCGGGGTTCCGAAGGTGACCTAGAATTCCCGCGAGTTTGGCGCGGCCTCGCGCGCAACGGCTCTTGATTGTGCCCTCGGGGATATCGAGAACGGCGGCGGCATCCGCCACGGAGTACCCCTGTACGTCGACGAGCACGATTGCCGCGCGCTGATCCTCGGGAATCCGCATCAGCGCATCCTGAATAACCATCGACGTATCGCGTTCGCTGACCGCGTCTCGCGGATCCGCGGGCTCGCCCGGTCCCTCCTCGGGCAGTGGTGCGGTAGGTCGTGCCTGTTTCCGGCGGATGCGGTCCAGACACGCGTTGACGACGATGCGGTGTAGCCAGGTCGTGACCTGGGCCTCGGCCCGGAAGGACGCGGCGGCGCGGAATGCCGAAATCAGCGCGTCCTGTAGCGCATCCGCGGCGTCCTCCGGATCGCGCATAGTCCGCAACGCAACGGCGTACAGCCGGTTCCGGTGGCGCTGCACGATCCGCTCGAACGCATACGGATCACCCGTCACGTGGTCGGCGAGAAGCTCCTTGTCGGAGCGCGGATCGTCGTCGACGGAGAAAGTGGTCACCCCGGTAGCCTAGCCACCTCTCGGCGTGGGGATGGTATTTGGCCCGCGACTTAGTCGGGCTCTGCCTAGTTGAAGATCGTCACTTCGGAGAGCGCAGCCTGGAAGTAGCCCTGCTGGGGTACGAGCTGGGTGATCCAGATGAGAACGTACTGAGTCTTGGTGTCGGCCGGCATGTCGACCGTTGTGTTCGTCTGCAGGGTGACCGGGTCACCAATTATCGGGAAGTCATCGATCTCTCCGCTGGTACCCATACCGGAGCGGATCTCTACTGTGGCGCCCGGCAGCGTCGTCACGATGTCGATCTTGGAGATGGTCTGCTCGCTGCCGAGGTCGTACACAATGCCGACGCCCGGCTTGAGGTTCGCGAACTCGGCGGTGCCCTGATACTGCAACGTCGGCCAGGTGGTTCCGGGTTGTCCGTCGTACGAGAGGTCGATGCGGTCGACGTTCTCGGCGCCGTCCCCGGGCGGCGGATCGAACAGCGTCGCGCCGACGATCTGTATCGGCTGCCCGGACTCGGACTCGTCGTCGGTCGGCGTTGCCGACGCCGAACTGGTGGGGGCCGCTTGGTTGTCGTTCTTGTCCTCGGGGCCGAACATCTTGCCGGCGAACACTCCCGCGAACCAGCCGATGACCAATGCGATCACAAGCCCGAGGGCGGTCACGCCGAGCAACTGCCAACCAGTGCTGGGCTTGGGGATCCGCCCGGTGGTGGGACGGTCGTCATTCGAAGGTGGGGTGCGCTCTGCCATGGCCTCGTTCACTGGAACTGTCGCGGGAATGCCCAATACGGACGGCGTCAACGGTACCGGTTGCAGCAGCCAGGCGTCGGGATCTGCGACGGGCGCCTCAGCACCTGCGCCGCCGTCGCCTGACGATCCGCCGCCGCGGAAGCGCCGTAACAACTGCTGCAGGTCGCGCACGCCGAACGCGAGGCCCGCTAGTACGAAGACGACGAGCCCGACCGCGGCCGTGAGGATCAGCACGATCGCGATCGCCAACTTGTTCAGACCCAGCAGCGGTACTCCGGTGAGCCCCTCGATGTTCCAGGTATCGGCACCGCTGAACAGGGCTTGCGTGCCGAGATACACCGGCGTCGCGACGACGACGCCGACCAGCGACGCAGCCGCGATACGGCCGAGGTCGAGCAGGACCGCGCGGGTGCCGAGGTGGCCGAAGCGCCGATGCAGCACTACCTCGCCAATAATCGCGCCGCCGACGAACGACAGGCTGAAGGCGACACCGAGACCGACCGCGATCCAATACGTAGGCAGCAACAGACACAGCAGGCTGAGCACGATCCGAAGTCCGACGATGCCGACCATGATCAGCGTGGGTGTACGCGCGTCCTTGACCGCGAAGAACACTCGAAGTTGCAGCAGCGTGATCGAGTACGGAAGCAGTCCGAAAGCGGCTGCGGCGAAGATAAGGCCCGTGTACCGTGCGCCGTCGCCGTCGAACTGACCACCGTCGAAGAACAACACCGTCAGCGGTACGGCGAGGATCCAGCAGGCCATGCTGATCGGCAGCATGCCCAGGCCGGTCAGACGGGTGCTATCTGCAAGGTACCGCTTGACCTTCGGCATGTCGTCGTCGCGCGCAGCCCGAGACAGTTTCGGCATTAGCGCGGTCAGCAGTGAGACGCCGAGGATGCCGTACGGCAATTGAAACAACAGGTCGGCGTACGTCCACTGGGAGACCATGCCCGCGTGGCTGCGCGCGCCGTAGTTGGCCACGTTGGTCGCGCCGATGTAGCCGATTTGGCCGACGACGACGTACCCGAGCATCCACAGCATGAGGTTGCGGACTTCGCCGAGTCCGACGCCACGGAAGTCCGTACGCCACTTCCAGCGGAACCCGACCTTTCGCCAACTCGGTATCAGCAGGGCAGCCTGCACCACGATGCCGGCGGTCGTACCGAGCGAGAGCAGCACGATCTCGGTAGTGCTGAACTCGGCCGCGCCGGTGCGCATCGCGATCATCGCGAGTGCGACTCCGATCACGACGATGTTGTTGGCCACCGGCGCCCATGCCGGTGCCAGGAAGGACCCGCGGGTATTGATCACCGCGCCGGCGAGTGCGCCGAGGCCGAAGAAGATCATCTGCGGCAGCATCAGGATCGTCATCAACGTCGCGATGTCGTGATTGGGTCGATCCGGTCCCAGGCCCATCATCGTGACCAGCAGGCCCGCGATCAGCATGCCGATAACGGTCGCGCCGATCAGTCCGATGGCGGCCAGGCTGAACAGCCGCTGCGCGAACGCGTTCGGGTCCGTGGAGGTCTCTCGCGCCTGTTTTTCCGCACGGACCAGCAGCGGTACGACGACCGAGGTCAGAACGCCGCCGAGTAGCAGCTCGAACACCATCTTGGGCAAGGTGTTCGCGATGTTGTACGCGTCGTTGGTCAGCGTGAGCCCGAGCAGCGCAGCGAGCACGATGGTCCGAGCGAAGCCGGTGATCCGAGATATCAGCGTGCCCACCGCGACCTGCCCGGCGGAACGAATCAAACTCATCGGGGCTCTTCGCGCGGCGGTACGTCGTACCCAGCGAAATCAGGCGGCACGATCGCATCATCGGAGCGGTATTCGTGCTGACCATGATCGCCGGCGTCCTCGCGGAGCTGGTGTGCCTGCGCGGCGGCTCGTTTGCGGCGCTCCTCGGCCCAGAACAGATGACGGCGCCACCAACGTCGTGCGATCAGCGCCAGCAGAGCAGTGAAGGCGATGCCAGTGACCCACAGTGCCGCGGTACCGTACGCCGAGGACGAGACGTTGATCTGCACGTCATTACCCAGCGGGTCGCCGTCCGGTGTGCGGATCTGCGCGACGACCGTGAAGGCGCCGGAGCGCTCGACGGTCGTCGGCAACTGCACGGTAGCGCGGGTGCCACCCGGAATGGTCTGCACCCCGACGTCGTCTGCGGTGAGGCCGACGGAGCGTGACTCGTCAATGCCGATGCGGTAATGCACATCCCAGGGCAAGTTGTTCTCGATAGTGAATACCAGCGGTGCGTCGCTGGAGGTGAGCGTGTAGGTGCCGTCGCTGGGCGTCACGATGTGGATCTGCGCGCGCAGCGTAGCGAGGGCATCGTTCGCGGTATCCAGGCCGTTGCTCACCGCGCTGCCATCACCGCCGCGCCAGGCGCTGCTGGCCGCGTCGAACAAGGCGGCGCGGGTAGGCCACAGTGCCTCGTCGGTGTCCTCGGGATTGAACGCCGAACCCAACTCCGCGACCTGCTGCACCGGGACAGCGAACGATTCGAGGATGTTGCCGGGGAGTTCTTGTTGAGACAGCGACGCCGGATATTGCAGCGGGCCGCGGTCGACTGCCGTGCCTTCGCTCACCTGTTGCAGTGACATCGGGGTGAGCCAGTTGGCGTTCGTGGTGGCCGCGAACAGGTCGTCGAGCAGTTGCTCGGACGGAGCCCAGTCACGCGGAGGAGCCAACACGACGTTGCGCGCCTCGGTCGGCATCTGCAGGGAGATCATCGCGAGTTCTGCGGTGATGCGTTGGGCGGCAGGTACGGGACCACCGGCGTACTGGGGGGCCGCTGTGAGCAGTCTGCTCAGCCCGGGATCAGCGACGATCGCACGGCCGTTCGGCAACACCGTGCTCGCGCTCTCGGTGATGCCCAGCGGTGATTCGAGGTAGTCCTCCTGACCATAGGAGGCCCCGCTCAGCAACGCGGTGTCCACACCGTTCGCGATCAGGGTTTGCCAGGTGTCGTCGGTCATGATGCCGTCGGCCGGCCAGGCGATGTTGGTGATCGGGTCGGTGTCCAGCACGTCGGTGATGATGTCGCTGCCGTAGGTTCGGGCGTCGCTGAGTACCTCTGGCAGGCCGGCGCGGACCAGTGCGACCGAGTCGACGTCGGAGTACGGCGTTGCGATGATCTGCGAGGTATCCGCTACATCGGTGAGGCGGCTGAGGAAACTCGCGGCGGCTTCGGCGCCGGCGCCATCGATGTTTCCCGTGTCGGTGCGAACCTGATAGCCGTTGCTCATGGCGTCGAGCGCGTCAATGAGCGCGGGATCGACCACCAGACTGATCTTTGCCTGCTCGCCGTACTCCTCGGCGGCGTCCAGGATGGTCGCCAAGCGGCCGCCGGTACTGATCTCCGTGGCGAGCGTGTCGTCGGTGAAGACATCGGTGCCGCTGACCCTGCGTGGCTGGTCGATGAGCGGAAGCACCCAGGACACACCGAGTGGAGTGTCGGGTCGCTGGTCGGCGTGCGGCATGGTGAACGCGGCCTGCCCGAGATGATTTTCCCAGCCGTCGACGGTGCCGTAGACGTTCAACAGGATGGGATAGGCGCCGGCGTCGTACATGACCAGCTCGTCGCGGGAGACAGTCAGCGCCACTGACATGCTGCCGCCCGGCTCGAGTGGCTCCGATAGTGACGTCGGCGCCGACATGGCCCAGGCGTACGGCGGCTGTTGGTCGTCGACGATTTGCATCTGTGCGCGGGTAGAGATCCACTGGTCGCGCTGCAGTCTGATCCACAACTCGGTGATCGTCTCATCGCCGTTGTTGGTCAGTTCGGCCTCGACGTGCACCGGGGTCGAGCTGTCGGCAAAAGTCGGAGTGATTTTCGTCAGGTTGACCGCAACCGGCAGTGGTTCATTCACCGCTGGGCCGACGGTGGGATCGGCATTGGCGGGGGCGAGCGGCATGCCCAGTGCGAGTAAGGCGATCAGCAGGGTGAGCAGGAGCCGCCCAAGGGTGCCGCGAGCACGCACGCTCACGCCGTCTCGGCCAGGATTCTGATCGCGTCCGTAGCGATGCGCCGCTCGTCTGCGTACGCCAACCGGCGACCCAGATTGTCGAGCGGGACCCATTCGACCGCTACCACCTCGGCGTCCTCATCGCTGAGCTCACCGCCGATCGCAGTCATCAGGAAGTGAGTCACTGTCTTATGTACGCGGCGTCCATCGGCCACGAACCAATAGTCGATCTTACCGAGCGGGGCGATCACCTCACCGATGATCCCGGTCTCCTCCTCGACCTCGCGAACGGCAGCCTCGAGAGCCGTCTCGCCAGCTTCAATGTGTCCCTTGGGTAGCGACCACAGCAATCGCCCACGTCGGTCGTTGCGACCGATGATCGCGGCGGCAGGATGCGCGCCGCGGGTGCTCACCACGAGGCCGCCTGCGGAGAACTCATCTATCCGCGGCATCCGTTGATGGACGGCGCTGCTTGCTGGGGCGGCCGTCTCGCGGCGGTGCGCGATCACGTCCATCGGGCTGGGGCGTCGGTCTCGCGCTACCTCGGGTTTCGCGGCGTTCGTGGTCCCTGAAGCCGCGCCCAGGTGCGGCGACTCTTCAGGGAGCATGTTGGCCATAAGGCTACGTTAACCAAGTCCCGTCACAATTGGGTCAGGTAGCGTCGGCGGTTCGGTGGCCCGGAGTGAACGGCGCGTAACCTCATAGCCGATGAACACGCCTGATCCCGCCGTCCACCTGGCCGCTGTACTGCATCCGATCCTTGGTCCGTTGGTGCAACGATTTGCCGATGCCGGGCACGAACTTGCGTTGGTGGGTGGTCCGGTCCGCGATGCATTGATGGGCACGCTGGACCTGCAGCGGTCCGCCGACTTGGACATGACGACCTCCGCGCACCCCGATGAGGTGCTGGTGTTGATCGAGGGGTACGCCGAGGCGGTCTGGACGACAGGTATTGAGTTCGGCACCGTAGCGATGACCCATCGCGGGTTCCAGATTGAGATAACGACGTATCGTGCGGACCGGTACAACCGCATCTCGCGTAATCCCGAAGTCGTCTTCGGTAACTCGATCACGGATGACCTGTCGCGGCGTGACTTCACGGTGACCGCGATGGCCCTGTCGTTGGTCGATGGCACCTTCCACGATCCGTATGGCGGCGTTCGCGATCTACAGGAGCAGGTGCTGCGGGCGCCATCAGCGCCTGCAGAGTCGTTCGCTGACGACCCGCTGCGGATCTTCCGGCTCGTCCGGTTCATTGCCCAGCTTGGATTCACCGCCGATCCGAGCACCGCCGCGGCGGCTCGAGAGATGGCCGGCGAGTTATCTCGCATCACCCCGGAGCGGTTGCAGGGTGAACTGTCCAAATTGCTGTTGACGCCGACACCGCGCGCCGGTCTGGAAGCGATGGTCGATTTGGGGATAGCGGACGTCGTACTGCCCGAGTTGTCCGCGTTGCGGATGGAAATCGACGAACACCACCAGCACAAGGACGTGTACGCGCACTCGCTCACCGTGCTGGATCAGGCGATTGAGCTGGAGCCTCGACTCGGCCTGGACGGGCCGGATCTGGCGGTACGCCTCGCTGCCCTGTTGCACGACATCGGAAAACCAGCGACGAGGCGGCACGAGACCGGTGGCGGGGTGAGTTTCCACCATCATGAGGTGGTCGGCGCGAAGATGGTCCGCAAGCGGCTGCGCGCCTTGCGATATTCCAAGCAGGTCATCGCGGACGTTTCTCAGTTGACCTTCCTACACCTGCGCTTTCACGGTTTCTCCAACGGCAACTGGACCGACTCGGCCGTGCGCCGATACGTGACCGACGCTGGTGATTTGCTGGAGCGCCTCCACATCTTGGTGCGCTCGGACTGCACCACTCGAAATAAGCGGCGCGCGGCGCAGCTGGCGGCGGCGTACGACTCGCTGGAGCAGCGGATTGCCGAGATTCGCGAAGCGGAGGACCTGCGCGCGGTCCGGCCGGACCTGGACGGGAACGCCATCATGGAGATTCTGGGGATTCCGGCGGGTCCGCAGGTCGGTAAGGCGTGGAAGTTCCTGAAGGAGTTACGACTGGACCGTGGTCCCCTCGAGCACGATGAAGCGGTGGCTGAGCTGAAGGCCTGGGCCACCCGCGAAGGTCTGAGCTAGAAGTAAGCACCACGACACTGCTGCGCCGACCTACTGCATCCCTGACCAGTGCAGCGGTGACAAGGCGTTCGCTGGTTCTCGTTAATTGCGGAATTCCGCGCCGCGCGGAATCCTGTTATTATCGAGACCTCGGGAGGTGCATGTGAGTAGGGTGCTAATTCGGGAAGGTGAGGCGACCGAGCGAGCGCTTCTGGAGATGGGTCTGGAGTTCGTCCGGGAGCGACTCCCTGCAGGTTGGCAAGTTCGCGCCGAGGATGTGTTGACGCCAGATGCTAACTGCGACGGGTATTTACACGTGGCAGACGCTGAGTCAGCGAGCGGCTCTTTCGATGTAGCGGTGAAACCGTCCGCGCGGGGGCGGGTGATCGATGACGTAGCCGCCCAGCTTGCTGGCAAGAATGGTCTGCTTGTTTCTCGCTACCTCGTCCCGTCGGCTCGAGCACGAGCCGCTATGCGTGGACTGTCGTATTTGGACGCCACGGGCAATGCCCGCATCATCCTTCCTCGCCCGGGGTTGTGGATTGAAACCGACGGGGCCAGCGATGACCCCTGGAGGGGACGTGGTCGACCCACCACCACCTTGCGCGGCGCGCCAGCTACCAAGGTCGTCCGGTTGCTGCTCGATGCGAAGGGGCCGTGGATCGCGCAACAGATCGCAGACCATGCCGACGTTTCAACGGGAAGTGTCTACCGCGCCCTGGACTATCTCGACGGCGAAGCACTCGTGGAACGCAATCGCGGTCGGATCACTGTGCCTAGCTGGGTGGCGCTCCTACAGGCCTGGGCTGATCAGTACCAGTTCATTGGTTCCAACGTGATCACCCGTTGGATCGCACCGCGCGGACTCGAGGCACTTACCGAACGTGTCGCTCGAGTCGGCACCGCTGGCGGCAACTACGCCATCACTGGCAGCCTTGCCGTTCCCGACGCCGCACGCTACGCGCCTGCTCGCAACGCCATGATCTACGTCCGCAGTCCCAGGCAGGCGGCCGAAGCGTGGGGTTTGCGACCTGCCGAACCCGGCAGCAGCAATGTTCTGTTGGCAGAGCCCCGCGCCGATGTTCCGTTTGCACGCGTCAGAGTCCGCGACGACGGACTCGTCTGTGCAGCCGCAGCCCAAGTAGCGTGTGACCTGCTCAATGGGCCTGGCCGCGCGCCAGAGGAAGCAGAAGAACTCATCAAATGGATGGAGCGGAATGAGTCGACCTGGCGCCTCTGACCCGGTATATATCGCGTCGCGCACGGCGCTACTCGACGCTTTGGTTGCCTTAGGACCCCATGCGCGACACGCGATCGTCATCGGCGCCCACGCCGTATATTTACGAGCCGGCAGTGCTCACGTCGCCATCGCTGAAGCCACCAAAGACAGCGACATCGCCATCGACCCGCGCTCGATCGCCGATATGCCGCATATCGAGGACGCAATGTCTTCCGGTGGCTTCCGCCGTCACGACAACGGACAGCCAGGTATGTGGCTTGCTGACGGCGACATCCCTGTGGACCTGATGGTCGCCGAAGCGGTCGCGGGCCCGAGCGCCAGCCAGCGACGTGGTTGGCGTAAACCACCCCACAATAAGAACGCGGTGCGTCGCGCCCGCGGAATTGAGGCCTGCCTCGTCGATCACGCGCTGCTCTCAATCACCGCGCTCGATCCCACCGATACTCGCGTTATCAACGCGCGCGTCGCCGGACCGGCCGCGCTGATTGTCGCTAAGACCCACAAGATCGCTGAACGTCTTGCCGCACGAGACGCTGCAGTCGCGGCGGGTGGGAAAACTACCTCAGATCGAGTGAAGCCCAAAGATGCGCACGACATCTATCGCATTTTCCAAGCGATCGACACCGACCTGCTTGCGGACAGCATCCGCGCTCTCTTGCGCGCGGAAGTCTGCCGAACTGTCACAACCGAATCGATCAAGCATCTACGCGAGATGTTCAATACCAGAACGGCCGAAGGTGCCCTGCTCGCCGGAGCAGCCGAAGCAGGAGTCGGCGATCCCGACTTGGTTGCTTCCTCGGTCGCGTTACTAACCCGGGACCTATTGGCCGAACTGTCGGAACTCTGAACAAATCATCGCGCCTGTCGGGGTGCGGAGTGAAGCCGAAGCAAACTCTGCTAATACCGATGATTCCAGTAATGTCTGTGGCCCACTGCCTGCTGGCCACATGAGGACGTCGTTATCGCTGGTGTAGGCCAACTTCGTGCTTACGGGCGATGACCCGATAGAGCAGCGCGAGAACGCCGTACAACGCGGCGATCGCAATGAAGTACCACAGCGTGCGCCCCGACTCGGGGAGCGTCGAGGACGCGAAGATCACCCCGAACACGAACATGATGTTGAACGTCGTGTCGTAGACGGCGAACGTACGGCCCTGGAATGACTCGTTGATCGTTTCCTGCACGATCGTGTCGGCACACACCTTGACCGCCTGCCCGGTGAATCCGAGTGCGAAGGACGACGCGAGTAGCGCCCACGGGTGATCGATCAGCAGGATCAGTCCGGCGAGTACGCCGAACGTGGCATAGACGCCGACGATCCACGCGTTCTTGCCGATCAGGCGGGTGATCGCCGGGGTGATCGACGCGCCCAGCAAGGCACCTACCCCGCCAAGGCTCAAGGCGAGGCCCACGCCGGCGATGTCGCCCGGCAATAGCCCGCTGGCCGGCACGTGGTTCTTGAACTGCAGCAGCAGCGTGACGGAGACCAGACCGAAGATGAACCGGTGCGTGGCGATGGTACTCAGGACGCCCGCCGCCTCCGGGTGGCGCCACAGATGACGCGCGCCCTGACCAAACTCCCGTACCACGTCACCGACCCGCGCAGCCCGTTGGCGAGTGTGGTGATCTGGGCCGATCGCGCCGGGGCTGAAGCGACTCATCAGGAACGTGGCGACGACGTTTCCGATGAACGCAACCGCACAGATCACTGCGTACCCGTGGTCACCCTTGGTCGTGAATGACAGCAGCCCGATGGCCATTCCGCCGCCGATAATGCTGATTACTGATCCGCTGGTGGTCGTGAACGCATTGGCGCTGACCAGCGTCGCTCGAGCGACCACGTGTGGCAGCGCCGCCGAACAACCGGACAGGAAGAACCGACTCAGCGACAGCGCGAGCAACGCGCCCGCATAAAACCCGACGCCTTGGTAACCGATCCACACCATGCCCGCGGTGACCAGGCCGAGTACGCCGCGCAGCACCTGCGCCCACATCATGAGATGTCGTCGGCTGTACCGATCTAGCAGCGTGCCGACGAATGGCCCGACGATCGAATACGGCAGCAACATCACGGCGAAACTGGCCGCCATCTCGGCGGCCGTAGCGGCATGCTGCGGGTTGAACAGCACCGATCCTGCGAGACTGGCCTGGAACATGCCATCGGACCACTGCGATCCGAGTCGGGCTCCGTACAACTTACGAAACCCGCTGCCGCGCACCATTGCTTTGATCGCGTGCGACCCACGGATCGCATCGAGCGACGGATGCGTGTGGTGAGTCGCCGATCCTCCCGGTGCCGTGGTCACCGACTAAGCCTACGTGGTGCGTGCGAATCGGATGTTGAGAGAATGCAGGAGATGCAACGAGACGTGGACGACTGGCTCGAAGGCGCAGGCGCTGATCACCTGGGCCATGCTGAGGTCGGCGCGTTGCTGGTGGCGATGCCCTCGCTCGGTGACCCGCAATTCGAACGCACCGCGGTGCTGCTGGTGGGTCAGTACGACGACGGTTTCCAGGGCGTGATCCTCTCGGAACCGACGAGGGACGACGTCCGCACCCAGTTGCCGAAATGGTGGCGAGCCTCTACGCCGCCGCGCAAACTGCACCGCGGTGGGCCGTGCGACCCCGACCTGGTGCTGTGCCTCGCGGTGGGCCGCAAGCACTTGCAGATCGAGGGCTTGGAGGTCGTGCGAGAGTACCCGCACCAGGCGCTGTACCGCGTCGAGAGTGAGGTTGACCCCGACGACATGCTCACGAAGGTCTCCGGCGTCCGGCTGTTTCGGGGATACGCCGGGTGGGACGCCGGGCAGCTCGAGGACGAGATCGCCCTCGGTGCATGGCTGGTGGTGCCGAGTCTTCCGGGTGACGCAGTCTCCTCGACGTCCGCCACCTTGTGGCGTGAAGTGTTGGCGCGACAGGACGGGTCCGCGGCATTCCTGCGTAGTTGCCCAGACAATCCGCTGCGGAATTGAACCAGGTTGTCGGTGCAATCGGCGTGTCGGTGTTGGGCGACGGCGATGGGTGCGATTTAATGGTTGCCGCTGGTGCGGTGGCTTGGGGAAGAAGCCACCGCACCAGCATTTTGTTCGGCGCGATGGCATCGTTATCCTTTAGGTTAGGCAGACCTAAAGAGGGAGTGAGATGCCGGACGAAGAGATGACGAACGTCGCCGTGATGCACGCCGACACCGGAGTGATCACCGCGCAGGTCGTGCGCTCGGAGGCGATCAGCCCGCACATCCAGCGGGTGACGATCGGCGGAGGCGACCTCGACTCGTTCGACTACCGAGGGTTTGACCAGTGGTTTCGGTTATTGGTGCCCGTGCATGACCAGGTGCGATTCGACAACGTGCCCTCGCGATTCGACATTGACTCCTATCAGACCTTCCTGACGCTGCCCGAAGAGACTCGGCCTGAAGTTCGCAACTATACGGTGCGCGATTTCCGCCGCGACGGCCTCGAACTCGATATCGACTTCGTCGTGCACGGCGATGCCGGCCGCGCTCGGCGTACTACGCAGCTTGGAGCCCGGGGTGCGTGGACACGCGATCATCGAGGTTCCGGATGACGCCGACCGGCAGCCCGCGCCGACCAACAGCGACGTCACCGTCGAGTGGGTCACCCGGGGCGACACACAGCTCCCCGGCCAGGCGGCGTTGGCTGCTGCCGCCGCACGGCAGGTGAGCGAACGGGTGTACGCGTTCGCCGTAGGCGAGTCGAGCCTGGCCACCGGTGTACGTCGATTGTTGGTACGCGAACGCGGGATCGATCGCAACCAGGTCACCTTCTGCGGGTACTACAAACTGCCTGCGTAGCGCAGGCGCCGGCTGTGGCCGACCGGGGCGTCACCTGTGTGGATCCTCGCTGCATTCGCGACTTGCGCAGTAACTGGCGCGTTTCTGCCCCGACTACGGGGCAGAAACGCGCTAGTTATTGACGGTGTCGCTAGGGGTAGCAGCACACCGGCTGTAGCGCGTCAGCGGGCGGCGATACGGGGCGGCTGCCACACCGTGACCGGTGGCGGCGTGCCGACGTACTTGGCCACTTGTATCTGAACGTGCTGGCCGACGTTTCCGCGGCTCAGCGACGAGACGGGGATGTCCTTGGTCAGTACGTTCGGGTTGCCGTGCATGCAGTTGCCGTCGTCATCCGGGTCGTACCAGGCGCCGGTGGACAGTTGCGCGACACCGCGCATCAAGTCCTCGGACAGGACTGCGCCGGCGAGACAGAAGCCGACCGGGCTGGATACCTGCACGACGTCGCCGTCGCTGATACCGCGCTCGGCCGCGTCTGCGCGGTGAATGCGGATTGGCTCCCGCCCAGCGACTTTTGAGGCGGCCGAGTAACCTCCGGGATCGAGTTGACTGTGTAGCCGCGATTTCGGTTGGTTCGCGATCAGCGTCAGCGGGTAATCTGCGCGGTTCGACCAGTCGTCCGGTGCGCGCCACATGGGCGTTCCCGGGCAATCTGAATATCCGAAACTATCGATCTCATCAGAATGTAGATGGATCAAGGTGCTGGAGGTGCGCAGTGGATTCGCCACCGGATCGGCGCGGAACTCGCTGTGCTGTACGTGATCGACGTCCGCCTTGGGAATGTCGATCGGCTGGCCTGCCGACCAGAACTCCTCCCATGGCGGCAGATCATGCCCGCGGCTCGCGTACTTATCGCGGAACTTCTCATACATGTACTGCAACCACTGCCGCGTACTGCGTCCCTCGGTATAGGCGATCTCGCAACCGAGACGCCGGGTGATCTCAGCGAAAATGTCGAAATCGTCGCGCGCCTGACCGTACGGTTCGACGAGTTTGTGCATCGGGATAAGTTGGTCCTCGGTGACCGCTGCGCCGATGTCATCTCGTTCGATGGAGAGGGTGGCCGGCAAGACGATATCGGCCTGTCGAGCGGTAGCTGTCCAGGCCGACTCTTGTACCACAAACGTATCGATCTTCCCGAATGCACGGTGGAGCCGTTTGAGATCGGGGTGCGCATGAAACGGGTTCCCGCCGGCCCAGTAGACAAGTTTGATGTCGGGGTACGTCAGCGTTCGGCCGTCATAGCTATACGTCTCGCCCGGGTGCAACATCATGTCGGCGATCCGTGCGACCGGGATGTAGGTGCGGACCGGGTTGTGACCCATGCTGAACTTGGGTAGCCCAAGCAGCATTTCACTATGTCCGACCCGATTGGTCGATGCGTATCCATGTCCGAAACCGCCGCCGGGCAAACCGATCTGGCCAAGCAGCGCGGCCACGCAGACGCCGAGCCACAGGGTGTGTTCGCCGTACTGCTGGCGTTGCATCGACCATGACATCGTCAAGAAGGTTCGTTTGGACGCCATTTCGTGGGCGAGTTCGCGAATCTGCTCGGACGGTACGCCGCATTGTTTCGCCGCCCACTCGGGCGTGGTGTCCTTGATCGACTGCTCAAACAGGTCGAAACCGACCGTGTAGTTGGCGATGAACTCCTTGTCGTAGAGGCCTGCTTCGATCAGTTCGTGCGCAACGGCTTGCAGTAGCGCGCCGTCGGTGCCGGGGCGCACCGGGATCCAGCGACCTTCCACGGGCAGGTCGTCACGAAGTGGGGACAGTGATACGACCGGTGCGCCGCGCTCGCGGGCCTGCTCGAGCCAGCCGAGCAGGTCGTGACGGATCGCCCCGCCGTTGGCGATGCTGGAGTTCTTTCGCGCGAGGCCGCCGATCGCGATGATCAACTCGGAGTTCTCCGCGATCGATTTCCACGTGGTCGACTTCGACTGCCATTGGGACTCGTTCGCGAGTACGTGCGGCAGAAACGGCCCGGATGCGCCGTACGAGTAATTGTTCACGTGTCCGACGTAGCCGCCGGTGGCCGCGAGCATCCGCTTGACCTGGGTTTGGGCGTGGTGGAAGCGACCGGCGCTCGACCAGCCGTACGAACCTCCGTAAATCGCCTCGGGTCCGGGGCCGTCGTACAGCCGCTTCAGTTCACCGGCGACGAGATCGAGGGCCTCGTCCCATTCCACCGGCACGAACTCGTCGCGACCTCGCTGCTCGCTTGGGCCGGGGCCGTGCTCGAGCCATCCGCGGCGCACATATGGACGGTCGATACGGGTGGGGTGATCCTGCATAGCAACGACGTTCTCGAAGATGCGGTGCGGATCGGGGTCACCGGAAAACGGTGTCACCTCGCTAATGCGCCCATTCTCGACCTCGGCCTCGAACGTTCCCCAGTGCGCCAGATGCAACTTTCCCATCTCCCGATGGTATGCCCGCGCCTACCTGATCCGATGTGGAGCCGACGGCGGCTGGCAACGTGAGCCGCGCAGCTGTCACCGATGGTGACGGCCTCGGGGTGGAGCGCTGGCTACGGGTACGCGTGTAAGGATTTCATTTAGGCCGCCGAGCTGAACTGTGAGACCACGAAGTCCGCAACACGACGATGCCAGTAGCGCGGCCGGGCGAGCATGGAATGGATGTCTCCAGCGACGGTCTCGCTGTCGACGACGCAACCTTGTCGACGCAGGAGCGCCGCGAGTTCAAGGGTGTCTCTTGGGTCAGTGCGCCGATCTAGCGCGCCGTGCATGAGCAGCACCGGCTGGCCACGACGACCAGCGAACCGATCGCCGTCCTCAATCCATGGTGCCAGCGCGGCCACTGCGGCAACTCGGGTATCGGAGCAAAGGCTCAGTGCGACACGTCCGCCGTTGGAATGGCCGACGAGGGCCACACGCGCGTTCGGAGCAATGCCCGCTATGTGATCGAGGGCCTCCTTGGCATCACTGAGCGCGCGCGGGAAGACCACCGGCCACCCGCGATCGGGATTCCGTAGGCGCAGCACCGCGATGCGACGCCTGGACCGGACGCGGATCGCCCGGGCAAACCAGCGCATCCGCCAGGGAGCGGGAGCACACCACGATGTGGATCCCGATTCACCAACGCTCGCGCCGTGCAGCAGTACGACGATCGCGTCGGCGTCCGGGCGCACATCGCCTTCCAGTAGCGCACCGGCAGGGAGGGTCGTCACGTCGGATCTCTCCTTAATCTACGTGGGCGCTCAGGCCGGTCCGAAGTTGCGGGCCGAGGTTGGGTCGTTTACTTCCACTAGTCAAGGTAGTCGGAAAGCCGCTCACGGAAACGAGAGTCGAAATCGGCGTAGCGAGCACGTAGATCATCTCCCGGCCAATCCGCCGGGAGTAGAGCGTGCGGCAGAACTGGATCGATGAGGAGATGCCTCAGTACCGCCGCTGACACAGCAAATGCTTGCGGGATCGTCGCCGACTCGTTCATCGCGTCGTGTAGGGCTCGTGCTCGTTGGGCCCATGTCGGAAGGTCCCACAGTCGTGCGGCCAGTTCGGCGGGGTCGGAGTCCGTCCGGGCTGTGAAAGTCAGACAGCCGTCGTACGGAATCTGGACCCGGTCGATGAGGTTGTCCGGACGTAACCACAACCCTTCGCGCAGCTCCGCGAAGCGTTTCGCGCTCATTGCGGCGCGGAAGTCTTCACGTTCACCACGGCTACGGCGTGCGCTGGTGACCGCCAGCATCTGCCAGTGATCGGTCCACGGCTGGGTCTGTGGCCATCGGCTGGCGTCCTGGCGCCGTTGGCGAGCGATAAGCCGCTGCGTGAGGCGGTACTCCTCATCGTCGCGAGCCAGGTCCCCCGAGTTGTACATCCGGGAAACGGCGACCCGAACGGTGCCTTCGCTGACCCCAAAGAGTGCGCCGAGCCGCACGAGCTTCCCGACTGGCAGCGATGGCGGACGAGCGCCCAGCAACGCGCTGAGCAGCACCGAACGGGTGCTGAGCGGCCGAATCAGATCCCCCATATTACGTTCTTGCGCCGTGTGACTCATGATCGTAATGTAATGGAATGAGTTCCTATATCGTCGAGCAGGTCGACCGCTTGCCGCACGGCACACCAGAGAAGTTCCGCCGCTACGCCACGGAGCGATATCAAGGTGCGGCCGGCCTGAACTGGTACGACAGCGACCCGACGCTGCAGTTCATCCTGCGAAACCACCTCGGCGAGAAGGGTCTTGAGTGGGCCGGCGAACACCTGAGCGAGATCGGCGCGCTGATGGCGGGCCCGGTTAATACGTATGCCGAGCAGACCGACCGGAACCGACCGTATCTAGAGCGGTACGACCGATGGGGGCATGACATCAGCTCGGTCGTGATGCCCGCATCATTCGAGGCATCACGTCAGCTCCTCGTCACCCACAGTTTCGCGACGCCGGAGTTCATCGGCGAGGCCGCCACGGCGGGGATCTCCGATGTTGAGCCGCTAACTGCCGCTCGCAGTTACCTGTTGAATCAGGCCGACATCGGCATGACCTGTGCATTGGGGACCGGTGGCGACATGGTGTTGCAACTCGCCGAGCAGTACGCCCCCGGTGAGGCCCAGGTGCGGGTCAAAGAGTTGCTGGCCGAAGGCCAACTCACCGGCGAGACGGCGCAACTTCTGACTGAACGCACCGGCGGCTCGGACCTCGCCGCGCTGGAGACCACGGCGCGGCGCGACGGCGGAACCTGGCTGCTGAACGGGCTCAAATGGTTCGTCTCCAACGTCAACGGCAGCGCCTACGTCGTTCTCGCCAAACCTGAGGGCGCCGATGACGGCGTCCGCGGTATCGTGCCGTTCCTCGTACTTCGCGAACGTGCGGATGGCAGTCGAAACGGGATCCGTATCCGCCGGCTCAAAGACAAACTCGGCACGGCATCCGTGGCCTCTGCCGAGGTCGAACTCGTGGACGCCGAGGCGTTCATGCTCGCACCATTCGACGAGCAGCCAGGTGGTGAGCGAGCCGGGCAGGGCCGTGGCCTGGGCCGGATGATGGAGATGACGAACGACTCTCGAATCGGCGTGGCCATGATGGGGTTGGGCTGCGCCCGTCGCGCGTTGGTCGAAGCACTCTCGTACGCGAGAACACGCGAAGCATTCCATGCGCCACTTGATCGTCAGCCTTTGATGCAGCGGAAGTTGGCCGAACTCATCGTCGAGACTGAGGCCGCTCAAGCGCTCGTCTTCGACGGCATGATTGGTCCGCGACTGCGCCTTGGCGTGCCGCTGATCAAATTGCGGGCTGCGCGGCTCGGCATCACCGCCGCCAGTGACGGGATCGAGGTGCATGGTGGTAACGGCTATATCGAGCAGTGGCCAGTCGCGCGGATCCTGCGCGATGCCCAGGTGAACACCGTATGGGAGGGCGCCGACAACGTGTTGTGTTTGGATGTGCGCCGGGCGATCACGCGTGATGAGGCCCACGTACCGCTGTTCGAGCGGATACGAGATGCCCTCGCCGCCAGCGGCGGTGACGATGAAACGACCGGGGTCGTCGCGGATCGGCTAGGGCTGGTTGAGTCTGCCCTCCAGCGTTGGCGCGGTCTCGAACCAGAGGTGGCCGAGGCGCGACTGTTCCCCCTCGCGCAGCACATGGTCGACGTGTATGCCGCAGCGCTGCTGCTGGAGCAGGCTGGGTCCGCCGCCGCAGCCGGAGATGAGGGGCGTAAGGCACTCGTCGCGAAACTGTACGCACGATCGCATCTGGTCCCAGCAGACCCGCTTGCTGCGATGGATGACGAGGCGCCGGAAATCAGTCACTGGGACCAGTTGCGATCGGGTGCATTGGTCGACTGAGAGTTGCTGACCGTGGTTCGCTGCTGACCGCTGATGTCGGCTCGGACGAGCGCTGACCGGTGCCCTCGACCTGGTCGCGGGCATACCCAGTTGCGTGAGCGTGCGCTCCGAGGTGGATTATGGGCGCGTGACTGATGTGACCCGTAGCGAGATTGACACCAGCGAACTTCGCCGTGAAGAGCTGTCGTACGAGGAGTTGGCGAACGCCGTCCGTGAACTGATCGACGCCACCGTGCGTACCAAGATCGGCGCGGACGACGTCAACGAGTTGACGGCGCAGATCCGGGCGGCATCAGCGAAACTGCTGACCGAAGCGCATCCTGCCAATGTCGGGTTGCTGCTGTGTGCGGATGGCCGTCGTCGCTCGCCGTCGAACCCGGTCTCCGGTCGGCGCAACGCGTTCGCGCCGCCCTTGAAGGTGAAACGCGATAAGGACGAACTGCGCGCGTGGAGCACCTTTAATCTCGGCGCTGCTTACGAGGGTCCGCTGGGGCACATCCACGGTGGCGTGCTGGCCATGCTGCTGGACCAGATCCTCGGCATGATTCCCGCGTTGGTGGGCCTGCCCGGGATGACTGCCTACTTGAACGTGACGTATCGGCGTCCGTCGCCGCTGTTCGCCGACCTCAATATCGAGGCTAAGGTCGACCGCACCGAGGGCTGGAAGACTTTCGCTACTGGGCGGATATTCGACGCCGAAGGACGCACGACCGCCGAGGCAGAAGCATTGTTCATCGTGCCGAAGTTCGCTCGGGAGCGGCTCGAACGCCGCCAGAACCAGGATCCGATGAGCGACGACGGGGAGTACGAGCCAAACATCTGGTTCAACGCGCCGAAGAACCTGATGTAGCCTCGGCAGATCTGGGCACAGCCTGGCAAAGCCACGGAGCCTTGACGGGTCCGTTCTACGAGAGGTGACCGATGCGCTCGATCGGCAACATTCTGTGGTTGGTGTTGGCGGGCTGGTGGCTTTCGCTCGGATATTTCTTGCTCGGATTGCTCGCGTGCATCACCATCGTCGGCATCCCGTTCGGTATTGCGTCGTTCCGACTCGCCCGGTTCGTAGTCTGGCCGTTTGGGCGCACTGTCGTTTTCCGCAGCGACGCGGGAGTGGCATCGCTCGTCGGCAACGTGGTGTGGATCGTGCTATGTGGCTGGGAACTCGCGATAGGTCACCTGATCGCCGGGTTGCTGCTGTGCGTCACGATCATTGGTATTCCCTGGGGCGTCGCCTGCTGGAAGATGATCCCGTTGGCGTTCGTCCCGCTGGGACGGCGGATCGTGCCGATCTCCGCGGCCAACCCGGACGCGCTCGGCTTCGGGATGGAGCGCTGAGCGCTCCGGCGACGTTATTGGTCGCCGAGGCGGCGCACGGTCTCTGGTAGCGCCGCGACGATATCGCGGTCGTCGTCGTACCCATCACGTCCGGCGTCGGCGAACATATCGTGCGCCTGGGTGAGGTAATTGACGGCCTCGGCGATCGCGACGTGCTGTTCCCGGTTGTACGCCGACCAATTATCGAGATATGGCCGAAGATCGGCATGCATCCCGAGCACGGCGTACTTGTCGAAATGGTGATCCTTCTTGGCGCGCCGTTCGATCTGCTGCTCGGATTCAGCCAGCCGCGCGAAAAGGTCATCGGGAGTCGACAAATCAGACATGATGCCAGCCTAAGCAGGGTTCGCTGACGGAGCGAGAGCGCCCGGTCGGTTGATACCGAACTGATGTCAGCGTGACTCCCGGACGCGGGGCAACCGGCCTCTGATCCGTCATCGCTCGACTCGTACCGCCGCCGAGTGACCTCACTGCGAGGTACATCTTCAGGTCTGAGATGGAGGATCTCGCGGCCAGTAACCCGGCCGCGCTAACCAGTCAGAACTCAGCATCCGTGTCGAGCCCGACGTTACGTTGATGCTGGACGGCCAGGTGGTCGTGCAGGGACCGTCCCGAGAGCGGAAAACCAGCGATCTCAACGCCTGCGCACTGGTGGGTTCGCTGGTCGCGCTCCACGGTGGGACGATCGAGGTGACGTTACCGCGCAAACCGACGACGCTCACCATCACGATCCCTGAACGCCGCCAAACCTAGCCCGATAATGAGAACGATAATCACTTTGCTAGTCTCTGTCCGTCACAGAACGGAGACCACATGCCCGCATCCGCGCCGCCGCCGACGGCCGAGTCGATACGAAGCGAGATGTACCTGCTCGATCGATGGGCTGAGCTCACCCTCGCGCGTTTCTTAGCGACCGAGGCGGGCTTGGCGCCCGGCGTTGGATGCACGAGTGCGCATCTTGCGCAGCGATTGCGCATCGCCGAACGCCACCGACCGGTCGTACAGCGGTGGGTGCGCGTCCTCGCCGGCGCTGGGTTGATCGCCTTCGACCCGCACAGTGACATCGCGTACGGCGTCCGTACGCCGGAAGCCAGGGAAGTGGAGCGCGCTTTCGAGGACACTCGCGAGGTTCAGCAATGCTGCGGACCCGCGCTACGAGAGTTTTATCGCGCCTGCGCCGAGCACCTTGGTGAGCTGGTGCGTGACGACATCAGTGTGCAAAGCCTGCTGTTCGCAGATCCCCGCATAGCCGAGGAGATCTACGCAGGTAACGCTGCGAGTCGGCTCGTCAACGAGATCGCTGCTGACGCGGTGGCTCGTCTGGTGGGCCCGGGAGGTCGGGTGATGGAAATTGGCGCCGGGACCGGCGCGACAACGCAGCACATCATCGCGCGACTCGACACGTCGGTTCGTTACGACTTCAGCGATGTTAGTGACTATTTCCTACGGATGGCGCTTGAGCGTTGGGGGGCTCGAGCGGGATTTGCCGCTACTCGATACGACTTACGGCAGGACTGCTCGGCACAGGGATTCGAACCCGGATCGGTCGACGTCCTCGTGGCCGCGAACGTACTGCACAACGGGCCGAACGCCACCGCGACGCTTCGCAAACTGCGCCGGTTACTGCGCCCGCGGGGACACCTGGTGATGATCGAAACCGGCCGCGAACACCACCCGCTGCTGTTGTCCATGTATCTGCTGATGTCGCCACCCCCGGAACGAGCGGACGAACGACCCAGCGATCAACGGCGACACGATGACCGGATCCTGCTACGCCGCGAGGAATGGAATGCCGCCGCTCACGCCGCCGGTCTACGAGACGTCGAGATCGCCCCGGAAAGGTCGCACCCTCTGGAGCGCATGGCTCAGTTCGTATTGGTAGCTGAGAATCCCGACGCTGTCGGCCCATCTGTTCACCCGTGAAAGGGAACAGCCAATGACCGATATCGCCATCGTTGGGATGTCGTGCCGCCTGCCGGGCGCATCTGACATCGCGGCCTACCAGGACTTGCTTACCTCGGGTCGCGAAGGGTTGCATCGTACTGCGTCCGCGACGTTCCCTATTCCGGTGGTGGGACGCGTTCACTCGGCGCTCGAGGTAGACCACGAAGCGCTCGGGCTCGGTGCCGCCGACGCGCTGATCATGGACCCGCAGCATCGAGTATTCGCCGAATGCGCGAAAGATGCGCTGGATGCGGCCGGGCATGGCGCCGGTGAGGCGCGCGGCGTGGTGGGGGTGTACGCCGGATCCGGCCTGTCCGGGTACCTCGTGCACAACCTGGCCGGCCGGTTCGTTGCCACTGGTGGTGCGGATCCAGCCGACAGTCTGAACCTCCATACCGGGAACGTCGCTGACTATCTTCCGCTGCGGATCGCTCATATTCTTGGATTGGAAGGTCCCGCACTCGCGATTGGCGCGACCTGTGCGACGTCCTTAGTCGCCGTGCATGTCGCGGTCCAGGCGCTGCTCGGGTACGAGTGCGACACCGCGCTCGCCGGTGGCGTATCGATGCAGATTCCGCAGCCCGACGGGTATGTGGCCCTTCCCGATGGTCCATTCAGTCAGGACGGACACACCCGCTCGTACTCCAAGGGTGCTAGCGGAACGATATTCACCGACGGTGCGGGCTGCGTGGTGCTGCGTCGTCTGGACGATGCCTTGCGGGACGGCGACACGATTCAGGCCGTGATCCGCGGCAGTGCCGTCACCAATGACGGCGCGCAGAAGGTCGGGTTCACTGCGCCGACCGTTGCTGGTCAGGTGGCTGCTATCGAGCAGGCGCTCGCCGTTGCTGAGGTAGATCCCAGAGATATTGGCGTAGTCGAAGGTCATGGCACCGCCACGGTGTTGGGCGATGCCATTGAGATCGCGGCGCTGCGCGAGATTACCGGGCCATCCGCGCAGCCGTGGTGTGCGCTCGGCTCGGCGAAAAGCAATATCGGTCACACGTCGTCCGCAGCCGGTGTAGCGGGGTTGATCAAGGCGGTACTGTCGGTACGGGACGGCGTCATTTTTCCCACTGTGCATGCGGATCCAGTGCCGGACCTCGACGGGTCCGCGTTCTATCTCCCGCAAGTGCTGCAACAGTGGGACTCACCGATGCGCCGGGCAGCGGTGAGCTCGTTCGGAATCGGCGGTGCAAACTGCCACGTCGTCCTCGAGGAGCCCCCGCGTCACGCACCTGCCCCGCATCGACCCGACCCGCACGCTCGACACGTCATCGCGATCAGCGCGGCGTCCCGCAACACAGCCCTCACCTGGCGCGACGAGGTAACCAAGGTAGCAGGGTCAAAGGCAGCTAACGGCTCACAGATCGCTGATATAGCAGCAACAAGTGCGTATGGGCGAGCGCGAATGTCCCACGGCGCGGTTGCCGTTCTCGATGACGGCGGCAATGTGCTGGCAACGAGTGACGCCGTAGCTCGCGACAACCAAGTCATACTCGCGTTCCCTGGTGCCGGTGCTCAGCGCCGCGGAATGATGCGTCATGCCATCGCTGCTGATCCGGAGCTTCGGGTCCGGCTCGCCGAGGTCGCCGAACAAGTCCGTATCGCCGGGGGTCCCGACACCTACGAACTACTGACCGACGCTGCCGCTGACGATCCGCTGCCCGATCCAGCCGTCGGCTTGCCCACCTTGTTCGCTGCTGAAGTGGCGATGGGTTTGCGCCTGCTCGACGTGGGGGTGCGCGTGGACGCGGTCATTGGACACAGTGTCGGCGAATACGCCGCGGCGGTGGTCGCCGGAGGCCTGTCGCTGCCTGACGCCGCAATGTTGGTTGTGGCGCGTTCCGAGGCAATGGCGAAGACGACGCCCGGGCGGATGTTGGCGGTGGCACTCGACGAGGCCGCCATACTCGAGGTGCTGCGTCGTCATCCCGGAGTTGATCTGGCCGCCGTAAACGGGCCGACGGCGTGCGTGGCCGCCGGAGCGATCGGTGACATCGAACGCCTCGCGTCAGATCTGGATCAATCACACGTGCGCACGGCGTTCGTGGGAATCGACGTCGCGGCGCACTCACGGCTGATCGATCCGGCGCGCGGCATCATCGATGAGGTCAGTGCCCGCCTCACGCCACGGCCGCTGGACATCCCGCTGTTCTCGACCCTGCAGGGCAGACAGATCACCGCGCAGGAATGGCTCGACCCGCACCGATGGGGCGATCACTTACGTGCGACCGTGCGATTCGCCGATGCGCTCGATGCCGCAATTGGTGACCAGGAAGCCATAGTGGTCGTGGCTGGGCCGGGCACGAGTGTCGCGACAGCTGCTCGCAGCGTGGGTACCTCGCGGGTCGCTGCAGTGGTTGCGCCGTTCGGCGATGACGTGGACGGCGATGGCGCAGTCGACCTGCTGAGCGCATTCGGTGAACTGTGGGCGCACGGGGCGGGGGTCGATCTCACCGCAGTCGTGGGCCCGGTCCGTCGCCGCGTGACCCTGCCGACATACCCGTATCAACGACGACGGATGTATGTCGAATCGCAGCCGAGATCAGTAGACGCCATCGGGCCGGGAAGTAGCGAGCCCAGTGCAGCTGAGCCGCTGCAGGTGCCGACCTGGCGCGAACTTCCGCCCGCGACTGAAGCGGTAGGGCCAGTAAGCGTTATAGGGGAAGGACCGCTGGCGCAGCAGCTTCGGGAGTACGTCGACCGAGGCGCAGATTTGGGCTGCTCCTTTGGTGCCGGTGCCTCGCATGCACTGGCGGTAGCGATTGATACGACGCGCGGAGGCACCGACGCCGAGCGGCTGACGAATGCGTTGTGGCAACTCGGCAATCTCGCTCGTCAATTAGCCAGCGCGGCCGAGAATCTCACCGAGGACGATTCGCTTTCACTGATATGCCTACATAACGGGGCCGATGATGCCGTAGCCGCCGCATTGGTCGGCGCAATCCGGGTGCTCGGCCAGGAAGTGCCGAGACTGCGATGGCGAATCGTGGACATCGACGACTCGAGCTGGCGACGCGGTGCGATATTGACCGAACTCGGCGACCTCGTTGCGGGCGGGCGCACCGGGTGGGAGATCACGCTGCGCAACGGACGCCGGGCAGTGCGAACATGGCAGTCCTGGCGCCCGAGCCCTGCAGCAACCGAGCCAATCGTGCGCGGCCACAGCGTCCTGATCACCGGAGGGCTCGGTTCGGTGGGCCTTCGGCTGGCCGAACGTTGGGGCCTCGAGTTCGGGGTCCGCGTCGTACTCGCCTCGCGGCGGGTCGGTGCCCTCGAACAGCGTAGTGACGAGCGGTCTATTGAGCAGCGGAACGCGGTCACTGAGTTACGGCGCCGCGGGGTCGACATCGAGCTGGTGCACCTGGATGTCGCCGACACCCAGGCGTTCGGGCACGTTGTCGAGCAACTGACGAGGGATCGTGGTCGCCTCGACGTGGTCATTCATGCGCCGGTCTCGCTTGAACTCGCACCGCTGTCCGAACTGGATCAGGAGTCGTTGGAGGCGAGCCTCGCAGCCAAGGTGCGGGGAGTGAACGCGTTGGAGTCGGCGATCGATCGCCTTCCGCCCGCGCAACGGCCTCCTCGAGTGGTGCTGATGTCGTCAGCGGCCGGGACGATTGGCGGGTTCGGGTTGGCGGCGTACGTCGCCGCGAGTCGCTATCTCGACGAGGTCGCCCGACGCCGCCATGACGACGGTTGGCTCGCTCTCGACTGGGACCGGTGGCGGTTTGGCACGGCCGCCGAAGCCGAGGCGATCTCCGAAATCACCATGAAGAACGCGATGGATGCCGACGATGCGCTGAACGCGTTGGAGCGTGTGCTGAAACTGCCAGAGAGTCCCCCGCAGATAGCGATCTCACCGGGCGCACTCGACCCGCGGTCAGTTGCGCTCCCGCGCAGAGCCGCACTAGCGCCTGGCGGAGAGGCCGACCTTCGCACGGCGAATGAACGACTCGTGGCCCGCGTGTGGAGCTCGGTGCTCGGCACGGAGATCCACAGCCGCGATGACGACTTCTTCGCGCAGGGCGGCCATTCGTTGCTCGCCACCCGCGTACTTGCCGAACTTCGCGAGCAGCGTGGAGCGCGGCTGCGGCTACGTGACCTGCTGCGCGCACCCACCGTCGCCGCGCTCGCCGAGTTGCTCGAAGCCGACGCGACCCATCGGGTCGTCGAGGTATCGATGGCACCGGACGCACTCGACGCGACGGAGCCGGCAGTCGAGCAGCGGATGAGCGACGAGCCAGGTCAGCATGCGCCGCGCCTTCGCGGGGCCACGCCCTCGGCACCATTCGGCCTGACGCGCGTGCAGACGGCGTACCTGCTCGGCCGACAAGATACCTATGACCTCGGCGGTGTGGCGTGCCAGTTCTTCCTCGAGATCGCGTGCCCGGACATTGACGTCGACCGGTATGCCGCCGCTTGGCAGCGAGTGGTGGACCGCCATGAGATGCTGCGCACCGTCATCGACGAGACCGGTCGTAACCACCCGCTAAATCCGCCGCCGGAGGCGACCCCGCAGGTGCACGACCTCACCGCGCACAGTCCCGCATCAGCATCCGAAAACCTGAAGCGGCTGCGTGTCGTGACCGCGCATCGCGTCGCCGACCCGCGTCGGTGGCCACTGGTCGAACCGATCGTGGTGTTGATGCCGGACGGCGGGCACCGCTTGCTGATCGCCGTTGACGTGCTCGTGTGCGACTCGGCGAGCTGGATGCTCATCGACCGTGAGATGCGCTCAATATATGAGGATCCAGCCGTCGACCTGCCGAACGTTGAACTGACGTTTGCCGACTGCATTGCCGCCATGGAGGCAGACGCTCACGGCCCGGAACGCGCTGAGGCGTGGGAATACTGGAATGCGCGGATCGAGGAACTACCGTCGGCGCCCTCGATCGACGTGTCAGCGACGGCGAGCGCCACTGTTGGCCAGCCCAAGTTCGCGCGGCGTCGTACGACGATTGATGCCGCGATCTGGGACGTGATCAAGCGGCGCGCCGCCGAGCACCGGATAACGCCCACCGCGCTGGTCCTCGCTGCATACGCAGACATACTGCAGATCTGGTCTGGGCAGGCCCATTTCGCGATCACCACGACGGTATTCGATCGGCCGGACCTCCCCGGCGTCGAGAACGTCGTCGGTGAGTTCTCCTCGCTGCTGCTTCTGGAGCGCAAGCCCTGCTATAGCCAGGATCTGCTGCACGCCGCGTCTACCCTGCAGAAACAATTGCACTCAGACCTCATTCATTCCTCGGTCAGCGCCCTGGAGGTTCTGGCCGAAGAGGCTCGCCGTACGGGCAAACAACGCAACGTCCCCGTCGTTTTCACCAGCATGATCGGCCTTGACGCGACCGACGACGGCAGCCACCACGACACTGAATGGCTCGGCGAAATCGTTGATGGTGTCAGCCAAACCCCGCAGACCTGGCTTGATCACCAGGCATTTGAGCACCGCGGGGATCTGGTACTGCAGTGGGATGTCAACGAAGCTGCCGTCGAACCGAGGGTCGCCGATGACATGTTCAACCAGTACGCCGCCGGCCTCGCGGCGTTGGCCGAAGACGGGTGGGTGCGTGACACCTCGCTGATGAGCGTGTGCGACTCCGACGACAGTCAACCGGAGCGGGAAGCCCCTGAGCCGCCCACTGATTATCCAGCTGACGCGGTAGTGGCCGACGCTGTCCGCGAGGTATGGGCAGACCTACTCAGCGTCGACGCTGCCAGCATCGGCAGCGATGACAGTTTCCTGGCTCTCGGAGGGGATTCGTTACTCGCTGTGCGCATGGCCGCCATGCTCGCGGAGCGTACGGCGTACACGCTGCCGCTGACGGCAGTTCGCTCCGAGACAACAATGTCCGAGCTCGTGGCTGCGTTGCGGGGTGGCGAGCGGGCACCCTGCGACTCACGCGGGACACCGGCTATAGACCCGCCGGAACCTGTGGCCGCCACCAGCGAACTACTGCCGCGGACGGGTGGGGGTCAACCACCTGCGTCGCCTGCAGGCGGGGGCCGCCGATTCCCGTTGACAGCACTGCAGCGCGCCTACTGGCTGGGGCAGCAGTCGACATGGGATGTGCCTGCGTGCCCGGCAAGCGTTCTGACGGTGATTCCGTTGCGGAACGTGGATGCCGCGAATGCCTACGAACAGTTACGGACGGCGCTGAGCGCGTTGGTTCGTCGGCACGAGATGTTGCGGGTGCGGATTGATGATGATGGCACGCAGGTTATCCGTGACGCAGACGAAATTTCCTGCCTACCGCGGGTCGACGTCATCGACCAACGCAGTCTGGTTGAGGAACACACAACGGAAGAACGGCCGCTCAACGACAACTCAATCACCGCGCTCATCGACGACTGGGCGCGCGAAGTCCCCAATCTGGACCTCGAGCCGGCAGTACGTGCCGCGCTGGTGCTGGACGGCCACGATCAGGCGCGCCTGATCACCAGGTTCAGCCTGCTGGCGATCGACGGGTGGTCCACCGCGCTGATCGACCGCGATCTCGCAGCTCTGCTGGCCGGCGATCCATTGCCCCGCCCGCCCGCGTCCGGAGCCGTCGCGCACTACCTTGAACGTGCTACCGAACGGCGCGATATTGACCTTGACTGGTGGCGCGCGTATCTCGCCGACCGACCTGCGCCGCCCCAGTTGGCCACTACCGGCCGCAAACCGTCCCCCGGCATGACCCGACGGGAGGCTCGACTAGACGCGCACCTGCATCGTGCCCTAGCCGGCCAGGCTCGTGTGCGTGGGCTGACACTCAGCGCCGTCACGATGGTTGCGCTAGCGCGCGCGCTGCGCGCGCACACCGGCCAGGATCGGATGCTGCTGACCACGCTGCATTCTCGTCGAGAAGCACTGCACCCGGACGTACTGGAACTAGTCGGACCATTATCGACTACCGCTCTGGTTCCCGTGGATCTGCGCGGCAGCGTGGATCTGCGCGACCAGGCGAAAGCCCTCGGGGCAACGTTGGCCGACATCGGCGCGCACTTGAGCGTGAGCGCGATCGAGGTTGGCCGCGAACTGTCCGAGGGCGCCGAGCGCTCGCGACCGATCGCACCATTCGTCGTCCAATCCACGCTCGGAATGAGCAACGATCACGAACTGGAGCGAATTTCGGGTGCGCTCGGATTCACTGACACCGGAGCGTTGACCCAAGTGGTGTCGACACCGCACATCCACGGGGAGTTTCGCGCGTTCGCCCTCGGGGGTGAACTCATCGCCGACATCGCATTGCGCGAGGGTATGTACGAACCGCACCTCGCGAGCGACCTGATCGCCCACACCATGGCCACTCTCCGCGACTTGGCTGGGGGTCGGGGCTGGACTGAAACTCTTGAGAGCACACCGTCAGCTGTCGGCGCGATAGGTCGCGGAAGCGACCAAGACGAACTCCTCAGCGAAGTATGTGACCAATGGTCGACGCTGTTGGGATGTGTGGTCGGTCCGGACGACGATTTCTTCGAACTGGGCGGGGATTCACTGCTCCTCGTGCGTGCACTGCGTGCTCACGCCGACATTGAGGTGCAGCCCAACCAACTGCTGACTGAACCCACGCCGCGACGTTTAACGGAACTGCTGCGCAGCGGCGATGAGCGACAGACGCCAGATATAAGTGTGAATCAACGGGTGTTAGGTCCCGTCCCAGAGGATTCCGTCGTACACCTCTCAAGCGGTTCTGATGATCCTCTCTTCCTCATCCATCCGTCCGGCGGCGACGTCTCGTGCTACCTATCCATCCTGCGCTTGACACGTCTTGGTCGTCCGGTGCTCGCGATCGCCGACCCCGGACTGAAAGGACACCGCTGGCCACAGGATCTCGGCGAGGTTGTACGGCGGTACGCGGCAACTATCGCTGATATACAGCCGAACGGCGCCTTCACGGTCGGCGGATGGTCGATGGGAGGCACCCTCGCGCATGCTGTTGCTGTTGAACTGCGTCGAATCGGGCGCGACGTCGCGCAGCTCATCATGATCGATTCGACCTGCCCGGAGCGGATCGTCGCGATCGAAGGATTGGATGCTGACGCGACGATAAGCGCGCAGCGGATGCGCTTCCTGCGTTCGATCCAGGCCTACCTCGGCGTACGTACCTCGGCACGTGATGTGGATGGGTTGCAGTCCGAACTGATCGAGCTCGGCGCCTTCTTTGACATGCAGGCGGCCGACGCGCGCTTCGCAGTGTTCGACCGACACCTACGTGGGTTGGCCGATCACCTCGCCACCCGACTCGATGAGACCGTGCCCGTGCTGCTGGTTCGGGCCGCCGATCGAGCGCCTTACAACGGGCGCCTCGGTATGGGAGTGGACGATGCGCTGGACGACGACACTCTCGGCTGGCGTCCGTACGTTGACGGAGAACTGACGGTGCGGACCGCCCCGGGGCACCACTATTCGGTCATTCGCGACGACGGGGCCCGGGTCGTCGCTGCTGAACTTGATCGCGTACTGCGCGGTGGCGTCACCGCAGAGAAACCACAACCAGTGAAAGGCACTTAATGAAGAAGAGAAACGTGTCCCGTAGGGGCCGAACGCGACCGATACGTGCGTTGACCGCGGTAGCCGCAATCGCGGTAGCAGCATCCTGCTCCGCTGGTGGCGCGGACACAGGATCCGAAAGTACCGATGCGCAGCAGACGCTGCGCGCCGGGGCGGTCGGTGCAATGCCGTCGGCCAGCGATCCGCACGGGTCGCTGTTCAACGAATCCGATTGGCTCCGATTCGCCGCAATCTACGATCCGCTGGTCGGTGTGGACGGCAACGGCGATCCAGCGCCCGGATTAGCGGAATCCTGGGAGGTGAACGACGATGCCGATGTCTGGACGTTCAACCTCAGACAAGGGGTTTCCTTCAGCAATGGCGATCCGGTGACGTCGGCCGACGTGATGTATTCGCTCGGGCGGATCGACGACCTTGCTGACCAGAACGGCGCGAGGCTCGGCACGGTCGACATGAGCGCATCCTCGGCCCCGGACGAGCACACGGTGGTGCTGCATACCGCGACCCCGGATGCCGAACTCCTGCAGACCCTGGCCGGTACGTCGTTCATCGTCCCGGAGGGCACTGAATCGTTCGACGAGCCGGTTGGGTCGGGGCCGTTCGTGATCACCGAGCAGAACGACACGGCCGCAACGCTCGTCGCCAATGAAGGCTGGTGGGGCGGCGAGCCCGCCTCCGCTGAAATCGAGATCCGTTCCTTTAGTGGCGCCACTGCGATGAACGACGCAGTGACGTCGGGACAGATCGATATCGCGATCGGTGCGGAAGCGGTGGCGGCCGAGGCGGCGGCCGGCAACGAGGATCTGCAGGTGGTCACTCAACCCGCAGCATCCACGACCCCGCTGCTGATGCGCCTGGACAGGGCGCCGTTCGACGAACCGGGCGTGCGTGAAGCCGTGAAGTTGGCGGTGGACCGTGAGGCGCTCGTCGATGCGGTGTATCTCGGTTATGGCGAGGTCGGTGCCGATCTGCCGCACCCGAACGATCCGTCAGCGCCAGATCTGCAGGCCCCTGAGCGGGACCTCGATGCCGCAAAGCAGGCGCTCAGTGAGGCGGGTTACCCCGATGGCGTTGAGGTCACGCTGTATACCTCGGCGGCGTACCCGGCTATGGAGCCGACCGCCATCCTGGTTGCCGAGCAGCTAGGCGAGGCCGGGATTGACGTCACGGTGTCGAATGAGCCCGCCGAAACGTACTGGATGGAGATTTACGGA
>JBKEDB010000018.1:0-60007 GCA_047975195.1 Cumulibacter sp.
ACCACGATTGGAAATACGTGCCATCGAGCAGCACCACCGGGACGGCGGCGCGTGGTGGTGATGGTGGCGGGATCTGGATTCTCCAGCACCACGCGGTGTCGCGGCGGAATGTGCGGGCGCTGCTGGCGAGATCGGCCGGCCGGCGCCCCTGAAGCAGCCAGGCCAGGAACCTCGTCAGTTGGGCTCGGCGCGTGATGTCCGAGCGCGCCCGAGTACTGGAGGCGCCGCAGCAGGTGCAGCGCCACCTGGTGCGCCCGGCACTGGTCGTGCCGTTCTTGACGAGCTTACGGGCACATACCGCACACGAGGGCGCATTCGTTGGAGCTGACACCGAACATGCTTCCAGAGCATGTTCGAGGGATCGTTACCGCAGGTCACGAACCAGAAATCAGCGATCCCATACACACAATCTGGCCATTAACCCTGCTTCTACGTGGCTTCGCCTGGGGGCCACACGCCGTAATGGTAGAAGGTTCCGCGTGACCTGGCTTGGCTCATGAGGTCGGCGAGAATCGCAACCTCCCGACTATCACTAACCACAGTTTCTGCGAAGTGCCACCGCTGAAACAGGAAAGCGAATAGGTCTGCGAGTTGGATCATCCGCGAAGCGTGGCTTGGGGCGTAATGGATGGTATCCACGATCCGCTCCATCGGCTGGCCAAGATAGTAGCCGGGCGTCCCATACCTCTGGTATTCGGCGAACTTGAGGCGCTGGTCGGAGCTGTCAGACCGTTCGTCGGCGATTAGTAACGCGTGGCTCCCCTGCGTCTGCACGAATCCGTTGATTCGTTGAAGTAAATGCTGAAGTGCCACAACCTCTGCCGAGAACTTTTCCGGGTACCCCTTTCGCTCCTGATACGCCAACAGATGTCGTCGGTCGACTCCGCGCAGGATCACGCGCGCCTGACAGCCGCAGACTGCTTCTACTAGATCCTGAAAAACTTTGACCCTTGCGCGCGAGCCGACCTTCTTCCAAACCCCCTTCCCCTGAAAGGCCGGGTGAGCGTGGAACTCGGTATCTCGCGGCAATCCGAAGATAGAGCAGATCTGTTCCATACAGGCGGTCGCCTTCGCGGTTAGATGAATTACGTCCTCGGCGTTGACCACAACGGCCGCGAGGCCGTAGAACTGTTCGCGTTCGGTTTCGTCGATATAACAGAGATACATTCTTGCGCCGCTACTCGCCCTCGCCCTGCGGTTCTTCGCCCGCCATAAGTACTGGCCATACCTTGATGGCTAGCCCAATGATCACGAGAATAACCAGGACAACGCCGAATATCCCCACATACCGCTCCCCTTCTAGGACGCTTCAAGCAGTATCCATGCCGGGAACAGCCGAGAAGTCGCGACCTCCCGCTGGACGCTTAGGGTAAGGCCGATGACCCCAAACCGATGTCGCGTCGTCTGGCGGGCCGACGTATGCGACCGACGAATCCGCGTGTTGACCATGTCAACATCGACCCCTCTCAGCGCCCACCGGGACCCGCGTGAATTGGCACCAGACCGCGCCAGATAGGGCTCAAACCGCGCTAGACCGGTGCCTAGATCGAGTTCGAGTCCCGTTACTCACCCCGCTAACACGAGATACGGATTTCAACTGGCTGATCAGTTGCAATCCGTGTCTCGTTTCTGTTCACGACCCGCGAGGCCTGCGAAGCACTGTTCCGTGTCGCGGAGCATCTGCTCACTCTGATCGGGCCCTACCGACCTTGGAGTCGACAATCGGGTCCGCGCGGCGCTAATCGGATACTCAACGGGGTCTGACACGCTCCGACGTGTGCAGGCCACGCCCTATCCCCGGCGTCCGACGGCTTTCGCCTCCAGCAGCGATCGTTCCCGCTCGTTACTCGCCAGGGACGCTGTGACCGCGAACTCCCGCCGCGCTTCCTCGCGTCGTCCGGGACGTAACAGCAACTCGCCGCGTGTCGCGGGAAACAGATGGTAGCCAGCCAAGGCCCCCGACGCCGCGAGCAGATCGATCTTGCGCAGAGCGGCCGCAGGACCACTCGCCATCCACTCGCCATCGCGAGCGCAGCGGCGTGGTTCAGTTCAACGACAGGCGATGGCGCCACCCTGCCGAGAGCTTCGTACAGCGGCACGATCCGGCGCCAATCCGTGTCGTCCACGGACGCCGCGACAGCGTGACATTCGGCGATCGCGGCCTGCAGACCGTACGGCGTCCGTCCCGGACGCAACGCATCCGCGCGGGCCAGCGCTCTGCGGCCTGCGATGATGCGCCGGTCAGGGCCCAGGCCGGGACATTTCCCACATGGCTACGGTTCGCGCGTGTTTGTCCTCAGCGCAACCTCGCTGACAACCATCCACGTGGCGAACAGGGCCGCGCCCGACCCGAATGCGACCGACCGGGAATCCCACCGTCCTCCGCCGGCGACGACGCGACGCACCAACGCCAGACCACCGACGAGATTCATCGATCCCAAGCATTTACCCGCGGCGATGACCTGCGCCTCGTAACGGGGTGAGGTGTTCATGCGAGGTCACCGCGCTGGCCAGATGTAGCAGCGAGTTGGGGCACAGCACGCTCGCGACGAAAGCACCGATTATCGGTGATCGGTGCGCGGTCCTACCCGGCGCAGGGGCCGCCGATGATCACACAACCACGCGACGTAGAGGAAACGGTCTCATCCTGGGCGGACCGCAGGGGGGGGGGCCCGACTCGCGGAGAATCGCCGGAAAGCCACCGCAGCGCTAGCGCAAGCCGCTGCGGAGCGCCGTCCCAGAGGCCGACGCTTGTTCCGCAGGCGGCGCAGCGATGAATAGCCGCCGCGCGTAGGAACGATGTCGCGGTCGACGGGAGTGCCGGCGTACGACAGCAGTGAGTCGCCAGCACGCCGATGTCACTGCGGCGCGCTAGGCTGGGCGAGCATCGACGTACCGGCCCGATCGCTATGGAGGACGCCATGCCGACCAACGCCCGCGGTGCCGCACGACGCCGCCCAGCGGGATCGGTCGCATCCAGCACTGCAACCGGGCTGGTCGCCGCATGATCGAATTCCGGGCAGTGAGCAAGCAATTCGGTAACGGCGCCCCCGCCGTATCGGACTTCGATCTCACCCTTCCGGCGCACAAAACCACCGTATTCGTCGGGTCCTCGGGCTGCGGGAAGACCACACTGCTGCGGATGGTCAACCGCATGGTCGATCCGACGTCCGGCTCCGTACTTATCGACTCGGAGGATGTCGCGCAGCAGCCGGCGGTCGCATTACGTCGCCGGATCGGCTACGTCATGCAGAACACCGGCCTGATGCCGCACTTCTGCGTTGCCGATAACATCTCGACTGTCTTGCGCCTCATAGGAGAGACCCGCCGCGCTGCTCGCATCCGCGCGCTGGAACTTATGGATCGCGTCGGACTCGACCCGAGCCTCGCCGACCGCTACCCCAGCCAACTATCTGGTGGCCAGCAACAGCGCGTCGGCGTGGCTCGCGGCCTAGCGGCCGACCCCAACATCCTGCTGATGGATGAGCCGTTCGGCGCCGTGGACCCGATCGTCCGAGGCGAACTGCAGCAGGAACTCATCCGGATTCAGCAGGATCTGGGAAAGACCATTTTGTTCGTCACCCACGACATCGACGAGGCGTTCCTGCTTGGTGACCAGGTCGCGATTCTCGACGTTGGTGGCCGTAAACGCCAGGTCGGCTCGCCAAGCGAGATCATCGAGAATCCCGCCGACGACTTCGTCGCAGCATTCATCGGAACCGATCGCGGTAAGCGCGCGCTGCGCGTCAAGCACACTCCACGCGGCCCGGTCCTCGTCGACCCGGAAGGACGCACCCAGGGCGTCCTTGTCGAGGGCGAGGACTGACCATGGATTGGACGCTGGACAATCTCGATCTGATCGGCTCGCTGACAGTCGATCACCTCCGGCAAAGCATCATCGCCATTCTGGCCGGTCTACTGTTATCGCTTCCGTTGGGCTGGGCGGCGTGGCGCTACCGGCGGCTACGCACGATACTGCTCACCGCGACCGGCCTGCTGTACACGATCCCGTCGCTGGCGCTGTTGTTGATCCTGCCAATCGTCGCCGGATTCCCCGCCACGAGCGAGGTCAACTTAATTATCGCGCTCACCCTGTACGCACTCGCGATCATGGTCCGAGCTGTTGCCGACGGCTTGGATTCGGTGCAGTCATCGACCCGGCAGTCCGCTGTCGCCTTGGGTTACAGCGAATCGCGACGATTCTGGGCCGTCGACCTTCCGCTTGCCGGTCCGGTCATTCTCGCGGGCCTACGAGTCACTGCGGTGAGCACCATCTCATTAGCTACAGTCGGCATCCTCGTCGGCGTGACCAACCTCGGTTACCTGTTCACGAACGGCTTACAGCGTCGGATCATCCCTGAGGTACTGACTGGGATCGTCGCGGTAGCGGTGATCGCGCTGCTCATCGACCTACTGCTTATCCTCGCGGGACGCCTGGTGATGCCGTGGACGCGGCAACCGCGCAACTCGCCCAAGCCGGTGAACGCATGAATCTGATATCCGACGCCTTCGGTTGGATCTTCGCCGGTGAACAATGGCGCGGGGACGACGCACTGCACCTGTTGCTGCTGGAGCACCTCTACCTCACGGCTCTGGCCGTCCTGATCGCCGCGGTAATTGCGATCCCCGCCGGTTGGGCAATCGGGCACACCGGTCGTGGCCGCGAATTCGCCGTGTTGTTGTCCGGCGCGGCCCGCGCACTTCCGTCGTTCGGCCTACTGATTCTGCTCGTCTTGGTCTTCGGCGTACTGCACAAGCCCGAAGCCGCGATCGTCACCTTCGTCATCCTGGCAATTCCGTCACTGCTCGCCGGCGCCTACACCGGCATCGAATCGATCGACCGCTCCATCATCGACGCCGCTCGCGCCGTGGGTATGTCGCCACGACAGGTACTGTGGCGCGTCGAAATACGGCTCGGACTACCGTTGCTGATCGGCGGAATACGCTCAGCTGTCCTGCAGGTCGTCGCGACCGTCACCATCGCCGCGTACGTCAACCTCGGCGGTCTCGGCTTACCCATCATCACGGGGCTTTCGCTGCGCCGATACGACATGGTGCTGGGCGGTTCGCTGCTCGTTGCGGCTCTCGCCCTCACACTCGACTTACTGTTCGGCGTGGCACAACGCGCCGCCGTTCCCCGCGGCATGCGGGAATTGACACACACCGATCTTCGCCGCACCGCGGCCTCCACCTGATATCCGCAATCGAGAGGACCTCATGTTCATCGCACGCACTCGCCGCCTGGGCGTCACCCTGGGCGCAGTCGCACTTCTCGCCCTCGCTGCCTGCTCCTCCAGCGATCCGCTCGACGATTCGGACTCCGGCGACACCAACTCCGGCGACGCTATCGTGATCGGCTCGCAGGCGTACTACTCGAACGAGATCATCGCGGAGATCTACGCGCAGGCGCTGGAGAATGACGGGCAGGACGTCGAACGCCAGTTCAACATCGGACAGCGTGACGCCTACATGCCTGACGTGGAAAGCGGCGCGATCACGCTGTTTCCGGAGTACACCGGGAACTTGCTGCAATTCTTTGACGAAGGCACGACCGCGCGATCGACCGACGACGTGTACGCGGCGCTGCAGGACGCGCTGCCCGACGGACTCACCCTGCTCGATCAAGCCTCCGCGACCGACCAGGACTCGTACACCGTTACGCAAGAGTTCGCGGACGAGTATGACCTGTCCTCGATCGCCGACCTCGCGGATGTCTCCGAGCCACTCACGCTCGGCGGACCGCCAGAACTCGCTGAGCGACCATACGGACCGAACGGTCTGAGCGACACGTATGGAATCGACGTGTCGTTCTCTGGTACCGGCGACACCACGGTTGAGGACTTGCTGGCGGGAACCGTGAACGTGGCCAACGTGTATACCTCGGACCCCCGCATCCAAACTGACAATCTCGTCGTCCTCGAGGACCCCGAGTCGCTGTTCCTGGCCTCGCATGTCGTTCCGGTGGTCGATGCAGACGTGGCCGATGACATCGCGGACACGATCAACGCAGTCAGCGCGAAACTCACGCCGGAGGGTCTCGTCGACATCAACGTGCAGAGCACGCAGGAGGAGAAATCGCCCGAAGACATCGCCTCGGACTGGTTGGAAGAGAACGGGCTGAGTTGACACACGGCCCGCAGCCAGCGCCTTCACATCACTGGTGAACGCGCCTCATCCACTGTGGGCCGATCTCCTCGTCGCGTGCGGGTAGCGCCGCGACATCGTCAACATGTCCGCGTCACGTACGCGATGACTCGAAAGGACTGGCCGTGCCTGATCCACTGGTTTATCTCGACCACAACGCGACCACACCCGTCGCACGTATCGTTGCCGATGCCATGTGGCCGTACCTCACTGAGTGGTTCGGTAATCCCTCCTCCGCCACGCCGCAGGGCGTACGCGCCAGGCGGGGCGTGGATATCGCTCGTCAACAAGTCGCTGCGCTCATCGGTGCCGACCCCGACGAGATCATCTTCACCTCCGGTGGCACTGAATCAAACAACCTCGCGATCCGCGGCACAGCGGCACTAGCGGCGACGAAGTCGGTCCTCACCTCGGCAATCGAGCACCCGGCCACGCAAGCACCCGTCGCCCACCTCCGTGCCGAGCACGGGTGGGCGGCGCACGCGCTACCGGTGGACGGCGACGCGCGGATCAGTGCGGACGATCTCCCATCACGGCCGCTGGGCCTCGGCACCGTGATCCTCGCCCACAACGAAGTGGGCACCATCCAGCCGATCGCTGAGCTGGCTGCCGCCGTCCATGCCGCCGGCGGCCTCATGCACACCGATGCAGCGCAGGCGGTGGGCAAGGTCCCGGTAGACGTCGGCTCGTTCGATGTCGATCTGCTCAGCATTGCCGGCCATAAGCTCTATGCACCGAAAGGGGTCGGCGCGCTGTTCGTGCGCCGAGGCACCACGATCGCGCCGGTACTGCGCGGCGCGGGACAGGAGAACGGCGTTCGCCCAGGCACCGAGAATGTCGCCAGCATCGTCGGGCTCGGTGCGGCCGCCGAACTCGCGGCGGAGGTGCTCGCTTCCGAGCTCACTCGGCAATCCGAGTTGCGCGAACGGCTATGGACTCAACTCGCGAGCCAGATCCCGAGCCTCGTGCGCGTCAGTCCGCGCGAAAATTCATTGCCCAACACGCTCATGGTCGCGGTACCGAAGAGGATCGGCGCCGAGATCCTTGAGGCAGTGCAGGGTGTCGCCGCGTCCACGGGCAGCGCGTGTCACGCTGGCGTACACACGCCGTCCGAGGCACTCACCGCGATGGGCCTGGGCGCGGACGTGGCTCTGGGCGCACTGCGGCTATCTCTCGGGCGCGCGACGACCGACGCCGATATTACGGCTGCTACTGCAGCGATCGCGGCGGCCACGCGCTGATCACGCACCACGGCAGCGCGCCACCGCATCGCTGGACGGCCAGATCAGTGAGTAAGTCACCCTCGTCCGCCACCTGCGCCTCCACCCGCGCCAGGTCGGTATCGCTAGGTACATCGTTGGGCACCTTGCTCATCAGCACCCGCGCGTCGATGCTAGACACGTCGCCGCCCTCACCGGCATCAGTCAATAGCGCACGCGCCACGTCAGTGACTTCATCGTCGGTAGTGCGTCGCCGCAATAACGCCAACAACGGTAGATAGGCGGTAGTCGGGACCCTGCGGATACCCGACGCAGCCAGGCCAGAATTCGCTCCACGATACGGGGCTGTGCCTCGATCACTCGTCGGTCTGCGCCGCAGCCTCGGCACCGGCAGACTCCTCCGCGCGGGGCCAATACGTCGAGATGGCCGGTCCGCACACTACCCCAAGCTCGAGCGCCCCACCGAATACAACGAAATCGTGCGCCGCTTCCTAGGCACTGACGGGATCTGAGACTGCGCGCAGCGCGGCAATCGCGGCCTTCCGTCCAGCACGAGTGGCACCAATCGTCGAGGCTGACGCGCCGTACCCGACGAGGAACAGCCCGGGTGCGCGTGGCACGCTCACACCGTCCGGAGCCATTCGGACACCGCCGCCGGGTTCGCGGATCCGCAGCGGTGCGAGATGGTTCAGTGACGCCCTAAATCCGGTCGCCCACAGGATCGTGTCGATAGGTGTTCGCCACGGGTGTTCGCCGTTGGACATCGACGCATCGAGGGGACTTCCCGGAAGCTGGCGGATTCGCGACATTCCACCCTCGGCGAGGATCCGGTCGGCGATCAGCCCCTGTGACGGAGCACCGCGGCCATCCGGTCCGGGACCGTCGAGAATCACCGCGTCACCGAGTATCCGGCTCAGCCCGCCGCGGCTGATCAACACGCCGGCGTCGAGACCGTCGCGGTATTGCTCAGTCAGCGGTACACCAGTCACCGACGCGACCGAAGTCGGCGGTAACCCACTGCGCGTCCGCTCGGCCACCATGGCTTCGACGTCAATCCCCCAGTCCGGTCCGGAGATCGGAGTGGTCCAGCCAGGCGTACGGCGGGTGCTCCAGACCGTGCGCGCTCCAGCCGCGTCGAGTTGCAACAGGAACTGCAGCGCCGACGCCCCGCCGCCCACAACAAGCACATCTTGGTCAACAAAGTCCTCGGGGGCAGTGAACCCCCGCGTGTGCAGGTAGCGCCCTCGGAAGTCAGCGATACCGGGATAGTAGGGCACGTACGGCGAATCCCACGTTCCGGCAGCACTGATCACCGTGCGCGCCCGCCACTGCCGCCCGTCCTCTGACTTGATCCCGAAGACATCTCCTTCTCGCCGCACACAGGACACTGCGACCGGCCGAACCACCGGAAGGGCAAGTTCGGCTTCGTACTGTCCGTAGTAGCGCGCGACGACCCGACTGGCGGGCTCTTCAGGATCTGCCGCACCCAGCGACATGCCAGGGAGATCGTGGATTCCGTGCGCTCGATCGAAGGTGAGTGAGTCCCAGCGATGTCGCCACGCACCACCTGGCCCGTCATTGGCATCGAGGATGACGAAGTCGCTCCATGGCTGCACGCCCTTGCGGACCAGATGCCCGGCCGCGCTCAAGCCTGCCTGGCCGGCACCGACGACGATGACGTCGTATACGCGCTCACCGGCGTCGTTGGCCTGACCCATAACGACCTAACCGCGCGAGGGCATCGGCTATTCCCGCCACTGCAGGAGTCGCTGTACCGCGTCCGCAAGCGCCGCAGTGTCGATCGTGCGTGAACGCACCGCAATCGCGTGCACCAATGCTCCCTCCAGAAGGTCGGCTACCGCCCGAGCGGCCCGCTCGGGCGCCGGGTGCTCCAAATCGCGGAGCATCCCCTCGAGCATGCCGAGCAACCGGAAGTGCCCACCCTCCCTCACCGCCACCGCAGACTCCTCGAGTAGCAGTGCGACTCGGGCTCGGGTAGCGCGGACCCGGCGTGGTGTCGTCATCGCGTGCACTCGGTCCGCTAGGTAGGTGGCGATAGTCCCCACCGAGGACACGTCGACCGCGGGACCGGCCGTCAGCGCAGCCGTATCAAGTTCCTCGACGCGCTCCACGATTGCCCCCAACAGCGCCTCGCGATTGCGATAGCAGTTGGACGTGCTCCCGGCGGGCAACGCGGCCTCGGCATCCACCGCTCGATGAGTCAGTCCGCGTAGCCCATCGCGGCTCACTACGGTGACTGCAGCGTCAGCAATGATCTCTGGTCTGGTCCGCATATCCGTAACACTACAGACGTTGTAACACTACGGTTGTAGTGCTACGTTGGTCGCATGGCCATGATCACGATCGTCGGCGGCGGGGTCGCTGGGCTCGCACTCGCCTCGACGATCTCCCCCGACGCGCACACCGTCACACTCATCGAGCGAAACCCCGGATATGGCAGGGTTCCGACCGCCTTCGGTATCTGGCCCTTCGCCCTCGACGCGCTGGATCGGATCGGGCTCGCCGACGAACTGCGAGCGGACGGGTTGATGCTGACTAACGGTGTGATCACCGCCGATGCGGCCGGTCACCCAGTAACCATGACCCGCCGCGAAGCGGACATGTGGCTCATCACCCGCCCCGCACTCCTGAAGTTGCTTGATCACGCGGTACCCGATTCCGTGGTTCGCGAGAATCGACAGGTTAATGACCCAGCCGAACTGTGCGCTGACCTTGTCGTCGCAGCAGACGGTGCGCGCAGCGTCGTCCGCTCGCGAATGTGGGGCGATACCCCTCGCGATACTGGCGTTGTGGCGATCCGCGGCATCCTCACGACGGCGCCAGAGATGCCGCCGGATCAGATGCGTGAATTCTGGGGCGGTGGAAAACTGTTCGGAGTCGGCCCTAATCGCTTTCCCGACGGCATGGGCACGAACTGGTACGCCTCGACCCGACGCGGCGAGGAATCTCCCACCGATGCCCTGCGCTGGGCCCGCGCGGCCTACGCCGACTTCCCCGATCTCGTACGGGCGACACTCGATGCCGCCGACCCCGATACGACTGTCGTCAACGCCATCCTGGAGTCGCGCCGTCCACGCTCGGTGGTTCGCGGACGCTATGTCCTGATCGGCGATGCCGCACATGCGATGTCGCCGAACCTCGGCCGCGGGGCCTGCGAAGCCCTCGTCGACGCGATCGTGCTCGGCGAGGCACTGAACGAACACGGGATGGCCGGCGTCCGCGAGTACGAGCAAAAACGGCGGCGCGCTGGGCAACGAACCCGTGCTGCGGCGAGCATGGCGCGACGGGTGGCGCTGTCGCGACGTGCGTCACGCGTATTGGTGCGGCTGGGGCCGAACTGAGCCTAGGCTGGGTCCATGCCCGCCATCACCGCCGTTCGAGCAGACCTGACCGAATCGACGATGGATGCCATCGTAAACGCGGCAAACTCACAGTTACTGGGTGGCGGCGGAGTGGACGGGGCGATCCACCGCGCGGCGGGGCCGGAGTTTCTTGAGCACTGCCGGGAGCTGAAGTCGCACTACCCCGACGGATTCCCCGTGGGTGCAGCGGCGGCGCTACCAGGTTGCCAACTGAGCGCACGCTGGGTGATCCAGACAGTCGGGCCCAATTGGCATGAAGGACAGCACGATCCCGCGGATCTGGCTGCTTGCTTCACTAATGCACTGACCGAGGCCGTGCGAGTCGGCGCGCGAAGCATCGCATTTCCTGCCATTAGCGCTGGCGTCTACGGTTGGGATCCCCAGCGGGTAGCCCGCATCGCGGTTTCTGCCATCAGTAGCGCCTCGGCGCTCGCGTCGCTGGATCAGGTCCAGTTTGTGATGTTCTCGGACGAGCTACTGGCGTATTTCCGCGCTGCGCTCGACACCTAGTCTCCTCAGCGCGCGACATACTTGGCGTACAGCTCGTTGAGTGCATCGTCAGGGTCCGCAGCGATGCCGCCATGAGTTCCGGAGGTCCGCACCATCGTGCTGCGCGGCGCGGTCAGGTGTCCGAATCGGAACGACGCCGACCCCGCGGACGCTGGGCCGCCGACTCGCGATCCCGCGCAGATCAGCTCTACCGCGGTAAGGCTTGTTCGAAGCGCAACAAGGTCGGTCTGCGGGGCAAGCGCCCGTACGAGGTCGAGATCAGTCGCGATCCGCGCGGCTAGATACCCCGAGGCCGGCACGAACACGATGACCCCGACATTGATGCACTCATCGCGTTCTGCCCGTGGCACGACCCGGACAATGGCGTAGCGGTAGTCGAGCATCACTGCCCCATCAGCCACGGCGCGGCATCCCGGCGACGCGCCAGGTATTCGACGTACGCCGTTCGAACACCCCGCGGCTCGTCGGAGTCAGCATTCGGCAGCAGCCACTGGCCAGGGACCTCGGCTGCCGCCGCGTGTAGCACGTCATCACTCACGAGCGGGGCGCACGTCGCGTGCACACGCTCGGTGACCTCACCAACCTCGGCCAGAACATGGTCGTCGAATCGGAACCCGCTCTAAGCGAAGTGAGCTGGATCGACGCTCCGTTCCCAACCATGATGGAAATACAGCGAGGCGCCGTGATCGATGCACCACACGCGCGAATGCCACACCAGCAGATTCGGGTTGTGCCAGGTCCGATCGATATTCATGATCAGCGCATCCAGCCACATGATCCGTGACGCGAGGTCCGGTTCGATGTCAGTAGTTGCCTCGTATGCCGCGGCGCCCGGCAGATAGTCACTGCCCAAGTTCAGTCCTGGTGAGGCATTGAGCAGATCCTGCGCCTCTTCGTCGGCCTCGTACTTGGCGACCGCAGCGGGAAAATCGATCAGTCGGCGATCAGGAACGGGAATGCCGAGTGCATCGGCAACACCCGCGGCGATGATCTCGGCCGCTAACACTCGTGGTCCCTGACCCGCACCGGTGAACTTCACGACGTACATACCGTCGTCGCTGGCCTCCACAATCGCTGGTAGAGAACCGCCCTCGCGTAGGGGAACGACGTACCTGGTCGCCTGGACCGCCTGGAGCATTCACCTACCCTACCGAGGGAGTCAGGTGAGTTCTGCGGCGCCGAATATCTTCATCGCCTCGTCACAATGCACGACGACGTGCGTATACATCGCGATATCGGCATCGCCGATCGCGAAAGTTTGCTCCGCCTGGTCGGAGGCGACTACGCCGAGGTCGATGCCCTCGCTCACCGAGGACTCATCGGACCCAGTCGTGAGGTACAGGTGCAAATCAGGCCCGTCGTCGGTCGAGAAGCCCGACAGTGTGAGTTCATCATCGACGAGTGACACGGTGCCAGCGACTATCTTGTCGTTCGCGCCGTCAAACGAGCCGGACGCCGACATCGCCGCGTCCTCAGACATCTCGTCGTTCATGCCCGATCCTTCGTCCAGGTCGCCAGCTGATTCGGAGTCTTCGCTCATTCCCTCGCCCATATCGTCGGTCATGTCCGACTCATCACTCATACCAACGTCAGTCGATTGACCAGAATCATTCATCGGGCCGTCGCTGCTGCAAGCTGCGAGCGGCAACGCCAAAGCGAGACTGGTGATGCCGAGCGCTGCGGCTTTCTTGATTCGCATGCTGATGTCCTTACGGGCTAGATTGCAGGCAACCGGTCGGTCGCTGCCACTATGCAAACAAGCGCGTGCGGCGCCAACGGCGCTTCTTTCAGACCCGTAAGAACCCGCGAAGGTGCGCCGCACGTCGGTAGCGTTGAGGCATGGATACGAAGCCGCACGTGATGATCGTCGAGGACGACGCGACCGTGAGAACTGTCGTCGGAGATTATCTACGTGCCAGCGGATGGCAGGTCTCGCAGTACAGCGACGGGCACGAAGCCCATCGCGCCCTCGGCGCGAACGTGCCGGACATCCTTGTGGTCGATCGCATGCTTCCTGGCATCGGCGGTGACGAACTGTGCCGCTTCGTGCGTACAACGTCCGATATCCCAATCATCATGCTCACCGCGCTTGGCGACGTCGAACAACGCATCAGCGGTCTGGAGAGCGGAGCCGACGACTATCTGAGCAAACCCTTCGCACTGAAGGAATTACAACTAAGAATGCAGGCTCAGCTGCGGCGGCACGCGCCCTCCAGCCCTGCCGCGCCGTTCACCGCAGGCGCGTTTCGGATCGATCCCGCACACCGCCGCGCATGGCTCGGCACCAACGAGATCGCGCTGACCACGCGCGAATACCAATTGCTGCTGCATTGCGTGCAGCATCCCGGTGAGGTCCTCTCCCGCGACGAGATTCTCGGCGAGGTATGGGGCTGGTCCCTCGGCGACCCCTCGACGGTCACCGTGCACGTGCGCCGCCTGCGGGAGAAGATCGAGCCCGAACCGCGGTTTCCGATATATCTACGAACTGAGTGGGGCGCGGGGTATCGCTTCACTCCGCACGGGACGGAGTAGCCTGGTGATGCTCGACCTACCGTCGATCGGCGTGATCGTGCTGACGACGGCGCTGTGCACCGTGATCGTGATGAGTCTCGCGGCCGTGGCGCTGCGCCTAAACCGCAAAGGGCCAGTGGCGTCACAATTCGCCATAGTCGTCGTGGCTGCCGTGTTGAGTATTGTAACCGCGACGCTGGCCGTCATGGTCGAAATGTTCATCTCCGGCCATGACCTCACAGTGCTCGTGTGGGTGATCGCAATCGCCACGATTCTGAGCCTTGCGGCGTCCTGGGTGATGATCTCGCGCGCTGTTGGCCGCTCGATCGGACGGTTGACGAGTTCTACGCAAAGCATTGCGGACGGCGCCGTGCTAGAGCCTGCGGAGCCCGGCTGGCGCGAGTTCAACGAGTTGCACGCTCGGCTCGCCGAGACGTCGGTGCAATTGGCGCAGGCCCGGATCGAGGTCGAGAAGCTGGATGCCGCCCGGCGGCAGTTCTTCGCGTGGATATCCCACGATCTCCGCACCCCGCTGGCGGGCATTCGCGCGATGAGCGAATCGATAGAAGACAGATATGCGCCTGATCCGGCGGAGTACGTGCGCTCCATCCGATCACGTGTCGATGCGCTGACCGCCATGGTCGATGACTTGTTTGCTTTGTCCACCCTGCAGAGCGGCACGGTGGCTTTACAGCGCGAACTCGTGCCATTGCTGGACATCGTCTCCGATGCCGTCGTCGACGTCCAAGCTGCGGCGAGGGTACGCGGCATTCGGATCGTGCATCAGGATATCGATGGCCATATGCTCTGGGCCGATCCACGCGAACTCACCCGCGCTATCGGTAATCTGCTCGCGAACAGCATTCGGCACGCGCCACAGGACTCCGACATCGTGGTGACTGCGCATCACCGCGACGACGCCCATCTGATCGTCAGCGTGCTCGATCGGGGCCCCGGCGTCGCCAGCAGCGACCTAGGGCACATGTTCGACGTCGGCTGGCGAGCCGGCACCGCTCGCACCGCGGACCCCGAATCGCCCTCGGGCGCCGGTCTGGGGTTGGCGATCGTGCGCGGAATCGTCGAGGCGCACGGGGGCGCGGTGGCTGCTCACCGTCTCGCGAACGGGTTCGAGATGTCGATCACGTTGCCGATACCGACCGCGGGCCGATGATCGAGATCACTGTCGGCGTCGCCGGGAACGAATAATGCCTCAGTCGATGCTCGAACGCCGAGCAACAACCGAGGCAATATGGACTGCTGTGCGCCATCAGGGACTCGAACCCCGAACCCGCTGATTAAGAGTCAGCTGCTCTGCCAATTGAGCTAATGGCGCGTACTCGTTCTCACAAGCAACAGCGTAGAACTTTACCAGCCGATCCTCTAGCAAGGAAGGTCGAAGGTAGACGCTGGGGTGTGATGACGGCCGCAGCGAAACAGGGTGAAGATGGTCGGTATGACTGACGCTGCCAACTCCCGCCCGCCCCGACTGTCTGCGCGCGAGTTAATCGACCTCACGCTGGACGAAGGGTCGTTCATTTCCTGGGACTCCCCCTTGGTCTATCCGCAGGACGCCGCGCCGGGCGCGTCCGAGGAGTACGTCGAACAACTCATCGCGGCGTCAGAAAAAGCGGGCACCGATGAGTCAGTGATCTCCGGCGAGGGCAAGCTATCCGGTCGCCGCATCGCGATCCTCGCCAGCGAGTTTCGATTTCTCGCGGGCTCGATCGGCAAGAATGCTGCCGACCGCATCGTCGCGACGGTGCGACGCGCAACCGCCGAGGGACTCCCGCTGGTGGCCGCGCCGAGTTCCGGCGGCACCCGGATGCAGGAGGGCACGCCGGCATTCCTGCAGATGATCGACATTTCAAAGGCGGTCACCGCGCACAAGGCTGCGGGCTTGTCGTATCTGGTGTATCTACGCCACCCCACCACCGGCGGGGTGATGGCGTCCTGGGGTTCACTGGGCCAGGTAACGGCTGCCGAACCTAAGGCGATGCTCGGTTTCCTAGGGCCTCGCGTATTCGAAGCCATCTACGACGAGGAATTTCCCGAGGGCGTTCAAGTCTCGGAGAACCTGTATCAGCGCGGCATTATCGACGCGGTCGTCACGCCTCAGCAGGTGGGCAAGCTGCTCGATAAGGTCCTGCGGATAACCTCGCCGGCAGAGGGACCGATCGAAGTACCGCGCCCACAGATGACCACACAGGACGCGAGCCGGATGCCCGATGTCGATGTGTGGCAGTCGGTACTGGCCTCGCGGCGTACGGAGCGTCCTGGGGTGCGAGATTTGCTGCGGATCGCCGCGAACGATGTGATTCCGTTGAATGGCACAGGTCAGGGCGAGCGCGACCCGGGTCTGCTGCTGGCGTTGGCCCGTTTCAACTCGTACGCGTGCGTCGTCCTCGGCCAAGACCGCCGGATGCAGAACGCGAAGCACCAACTCGGCCCTGAAGGCTTACGAGTAGCAAGGCGCGGCATGCAGTTGGCCACGGAATTGGGTTTGCCACTGGTGACTGTCATCGACACGCCGGGCGCAGCGCTGTCGGCCGAGGCGGAGAATGGGGGCTTGGCGGGCGAGATCGCGCGCTGCCTGGCCGACCTTTCCACGGTCCGCACGCCGACGGTCGCGATCATGATGGGTCAAGGGACCGGGGGCGCCGCGTTAGCTCTGCTGCCCAGCGACCGGGTGATAGCGGCACAGCATTCGTGGCTTTCTCCGCTTCCTCCCGAGGGCGCCAGCGCCATCATCCACCGCACCGTGGACCGCGCAGACGAGATGGCGCGTTCTCAGCAGATCTCATGCAAGCAGATGCTCGCCGCGGGCACCATCCATACGGTGGTGCTGGAGGATCCGGAGGCGGCCGACGAACCCGTCGAGTTCTGCAACCGGTTCTCGCAAACGCTGCAGGCCGAACTGTCGACACTCACCCGCCGTCCGTTGCAGGCGCTGCTGACCGCACGCGGTGTGCCTTGGGCGTAACTGATCGTCAGGATTTGACTAGTCGTGCGATGGCGGCGCTGGCCTCGGCGATCTTTTCGTCGGCGGACTCGCCGCCTTCGGCAACGGCGTGCCGCACGCAGTGCCCCAGGTGTTCATCGAGTAGTCCAAGGGCGACCGACTGTAGCGCCTTGGTCGCGGCGGATACCTGCGTCAGTACGTCGATGCAGTAAGTGTCTTCCTCGACCATTCGCGCGATACCGCGCACCTGGCCCTCGATCCGGCGGAGGCGCTTAAGGATCGCGTCTTTGTCGTCGCTATAACCTGGCGCTGCGTGTTCCATAACCAGATGGTACCCCTAGGGGGTATTTGCCGCCAAGGTCGTTTCGTTAACTGTCCAGCAGCCCGTAACGAGTGAGCAGTTCCAGGTCGCGCTCACGCTTGTTGCGCTTACTGAGGGCGACTCGGCGACCGATCAGCAGCACGAGCAACGCGCCGGCACCGGCGACGACCGCTTTCCCTTTCGGCGATTCGAAAAAGCCCTGAACCTGTTCCTTGCCGCTGTCAACAAGACGCTTTGGATTCACACGCACCGCTATCTGGTCCAGCGTGCCCGCAAGTGCATCACGAGTCCGGTCGATGTCGCGCTGAATGTCGGCAGGTGTGCGCTCGGCCACGAGTGGCTCCTCCGGTCGGTGACATGGTCCTCGCCGATCGTATCGTCCATACGGCTCGCGCGCGCGAGGCTCATCCAGCCGCGTCGATCAGGACCGCGCCGAGATACTCACCTTTCGCCGGCCCAGGGAATGAAAAAAAGAACCCGCCGCCGTGCGTGATGACGAACTGTTCCAGCGGTTCACCCTTGAGGCGCGCCTGCGCCTCCAAGAACGCTTGCAAGCTCCGCTGATAACTGACGAAAAACAGGCCCTGGTCCAGTTGACCGTTGGCGTCGATGCCTCGCTCGTAACTCATTGACCGACGCAGCATCAGCAGGGCCTCCCCGTCGCGCGGGTTGGCCAGGCGGATATGCGCGGTCAGCGGAATCTTCTGTCCTGCTGCGTCTTTGGGGTAGAGCGGGACGTCGGATTCGACCTCGCCATCCAGTGGCGCGCCCGTCACTTTCGTCCGACCGAACACCTTCTCTTGATGATCAAGGGTCTGCGCGTCCCAGTCCTCGACAATCATGCGCAGCGTTCGTGCCGCGAGGTAGGTACCGCCAGTACACCAGTCGGGCTCGCCGTCCTCGGCACCCGCGCTCCACACCACGTCATTCATCAGATCGTCGAGGGTCGGGTCCGGGTTCGCTGTGCCGTCCTTGAAACCCATCAGATTGCGCGTCGAGGTCACGTCGGGAGCCTCGGTGGTATCGGGCCGGGCAAACACGTCGAGCATCCAACGCGCTGTAGCCGCACCGGTGAGATCTCGCAGGATCCGGCGTACTGCGTTGGTGACGGTGTCGCGGTTCGGGGCCTGTAACACCAGCAGGAGGTCCCCGTGGGTGCGCGCGGGATCGAGTTCATCGCGCGCCAGACCATCTGGCATCGGAACCAGCGCATCCGGTTTGAGTTTTGCCAGCCCGAATCTGTCGTCGAACAGCGACGCGCCGGCGCTCAAGGTTCCGCTGGTGAGCGTGCCCGGCACGCCGACGACAATCCCGGCGTCCTCGGGAACCGCGAGGGGCTCCGCCGGCTCGGGCGGGTCGTGCTGGGTGAGAGCTTCGATATTCGCCGAGATCGAGGTCAAGACACCGACGAGGCCGTCACGGTCGTTCGCAGTGACATCCAACGCGATCGCTGTTGCATACTCGGCGGTCGGCGCAATGATGCCCATTTGATGAGTTCCGTAGAACGGCTCTTTAGGTGTGGGCTCCGGCGCGGTATCGGCAGTGGATTCCTCATCGCACCCGGCCAGCACGGCCCCCGCGGCGAGGGTTCCGACTGCAGCGCCAGCGCCGCCGAGGAATCGTCGCCTGCTTACCTTCACGGTCGTCTCCTGGTCATCCGCTCATTGCGTCCACGAGGATAGTCAGTCTGATGCGCGGTTCAGTTCCCCGCGTGAGGGCCGGCAGCGTGATTTGTCGCTACCATGGCCCCGACCGCGAAGGCGAGCTAGAGGAGCAGCCCGATGACCGAGACCGCCCGTCTGCAGCCTGGGGACGCCGCGCCAGCATTTGCGCTGACCGATGATGCAGGTGCCCAGGTCTCACTCAGCGACTTCACCGGAGCGCCCGTCATCGTCTACTTCTACCCCGCCGCGTTGACGCCTGGCTGCACGAAGCAGGCCTGCGACTTCACCTCGTCGAACGACGATCTGAAGGGCGCGGGATATCGCGTGATCGGCATCTCGCCGGACAAGCCAGAGAAGTTGGCTAAGTTCCGCGCGAAGGAATCGCTGTCAATCACGCTGCTCAGCGACCCGGACAAGCAGGTCGCTACGGCCTACGGTGCGTACGGCGAAAAGAAGCTGTACGGCAGAGTCTCCGTCGGCATCATCCGATCAACGTTCGTGATCGACGCCGATGGCAACGTCGCCGACGCACAGTACAACGTGAAGGCCACCGGCCATGTCGATCGCCTGATCAGGAAGCTCGACCTCGGCTAACGCGCTCGGCAGCGGGCTGTACGTCAGAACTGGTTGGCCGGCCCGCCCACCTGGAGGGTCCGGCTACCTGGAGGGTCCGGCTACCTGGAGGGTCCGGCTACCTGGAGGCAGCGGCCGACTGGACGTTTCGGCCCGCGAGACCTCGCCTGCACTCGTACCCCGCTTCGATCCATCACCGGACGCGACGGTGCGACGTACCCGGCCGGACGAGGCGGCTCGAGGTCACGGCCGGGGTGTTAGTCCGAGGTCATCGCAGCGAGGCCATCAGTCGCGGGGTCGGCGCCGCCATCGAGCATGCCGTCCGCGCCGATCCGGATTGCGTGTACCCAGGCAAACTTGAACGCTTTGGAGTACCGCCGCGTGTCATAGCCGAGTTGCTGCAGGCCACGTTCGGTGGATCGGCGGATCAAGTTGGTGAGTTCGATCGTCTCGGAGGTGGCGGAGAACCGTGGCGCGGTGATCGCTTCTTGTGCTGACATCCCGAATTCCAGCACATTCAGCATCACCTGGAGGTTCCCCATCGTGATGTAGGTAGCGCCTGGTGCACCGAGAACGAGGTAGGGCCGATCGCCGCGAAAGACGATCGTCGGCGAGAGCGCAGAGAAACGCGCTTTGCCCGGTGCGAGCGATCCGGGCCGGCCGGGGCGCGGATCGAACACCATCATCGCGCCGTTGTACATGAACCCGAGGCCGGGCGTGATGACCCCGGATGGCTGCCCGAGCGTATGGGTCATCGTGACGCAGTTGTCGTGTTCATCGACAACGGTTACTTGGGTCGTGTGCTTGCTTTCGCCGTTGCCTCCGCTATTGAATCGAGGTACCGCGGCTTTTTCACCCCGGCGAATCTGCTCGGCCTTCTCCGCGGCGTACTCCTTAGAGGTCAACTCCTCCACCGGTACGTCGACGAACCGCGGATCACCGACCTTCGCATCCTTGTCGGCGGTCGCGATTTTCATGGCTTCGGCGACCACCCGGATATAATCGACACTGTTGTGCCCCATCGACTTCAGGTCAAAGTTCTCCAATATATTCAGCATCTCGATCAACTGAATGCCTCCGCCGGGCGGATTATTGGTCGCGATCCGACAGCCTCGGTAGTCGCCCCATAGGGGCGCGTTGTCTTCAGGGGCGCACTGCCGAAGATCCTCGGCGCTGATCAGTCCGCCGCTCGCGCGCATATCCGAGACGATCCGCTGCGCGATGTCGCCACCATAGAAGTCATCGACGCCGTGGTCGCGTATCCGGCGCAGTACGGCGCCCATGTCTGGGTTACGCAAAATTTCGCCAACGTCGAGGGTCGATCCGTCCTCCTTACAGTAGATTGCCCGAGCGGCAGGGTTTTTGGTCACCAAACCAACGTTCGACTCACGACCGGCAGCGGGAGGCTCATGCCAGAATTCCCACATGTGCGGACGTACCGCGTACCCATCCTCGCAGTAGGCAATCGCAGGGTCGAGCAAGTCACCGAACGAGCGCGTACCCCAACGTTCGAGGGCAGTGCTCAACGCTACGAGGGTGCGTGGCGTGCTGATCGCGCCGTACCCCTTCTCGTTGACCCGACCCTCGAGGATGAATCCCCAACCGTCTTCGGCCTCACGCACGATCAGGTCCTGCCACATGTCTGCTCGGACTGCTGCCGGCGACCGGCCGTGGAAGTCGAGCGTGGTGTGTACCCCGCGCTTGGGCAGATATACATGCATGGTGCCGAAGCCCGCAATACCGCACATCTGGGGATCGACGGCCGTCTGAACTAGCGCTGTCGCCACGGCCGCATCGACGGCGTTGCCGCCTGCTTCCAGGGCCTCAAGGCCGGCCTCGACTGCCTCCGGCTGGGGTGCGCCGATCATTCCTCGGGTCATGGATCGACGTCCTCTCGACGGCAAGCGTTGGCGATCACATGCCGTCATTCAATCGCTTGAGGCCCGACGGCGGCAAGGGGACGCCAGTCATCCAGGACCAGACGTCACGACGCGCCGCCGGCAATCACGTGCGGACTACATCAACACGGCGCCATGTCCAGAAAGGTGCTTCGCCGCCCCGCAGAATGGACGGGGAGGAAGAGTAGGGCCGGAGAGACTCGAACTCTCACTGGCACGGACCTAAACCGTGTGCCTCTGCCAATTGGGCTACGGCCCCACACCCACCTCTGGTGGGCCGATTCATGTTACTCCGTCCTGTCAGTACTTTCGGGAGAGGACCCCGATCGCGCCGGCGACTATCGGGAGCGTACCGGTGGCGAATATCCATACCGCAGGCTGGACGTCGTAGCCGCTGTCAATGGAGATGCTGACGATCAGGATGATCAGAGCCACGAGGAACCCGAGGATCGCGGCGCCTAACGCCGTCGCCCCAGCCCGCCACCAGCATCTCGGGCGATCATCTGAATAACCGACAGAAGAACGGCGATACCACCCGTCAGCAGCACTACGACCAGCCCGATCATCAGCAATGTCCCGGCGGTCGTCCATGCTGGATCGCCTTGCATCGCCTTGGCGTACCTGAACGCTGCGAGGTCCCGGCCAGCGAACGTGCCTGCGGGGCTCCAGCGCATCGTCACGGACACTACGACAACGATCAAGCCGATCGCGGTCAGTACACCACCGATGGGACGCACTCGATCGAGTTGACCGGATGGCGTGCTCATCGGCGCTGGTTGCTGACCACCCCACGGTGGCGCTCCAGCAGACGGCGGTCGCGCGAGTGGGGCGCCCGCGGCCGACGGTCCCGCGAGTGGAGCGCCTGCCGTCGGTGGTCCCGAGGGCGGCGGGGTCTGCGGCGGCCGCGTGGGCGGTAGGGAGTCGCGAGCGGGCGGTGCCTCGCCCGCGTGTCCGGAGTTGCTTGCGTGCGGAGCGCCAGTCGGTGGGGTCGGGTCTGTCATCGCTTCCTTTCAACCACGTCCGTTCGATTCGACCGAATCTGTGCCACTACTTCTAAAGGTCCGGCACGACGAGGCTAACGCTGGTCAAGCGACCGATCGAGCAGCGTCGCGGCGATCACCAAAACCGCGGCCCCAGCGAGAATCCATCCGATCAGGTGGAGCCCGGCGTCGGTCGCCCGCGATCCAAACGCCAACGCAATGACGCCAGATCCGATGATCGCGCCAATGTACTGCGCTGAACGCGACAGGCCCGATGCCATGCATATCTGCGCGGGCGGCGCCTGTATGTAAATCGCCAACTGATTGGCGATTCCGGCCAGCCCGGCGGACGGCGCGAACGCCAGACACAGCAATCCGTACAGCCAGATTGGCGACGACCGGGTCACCAAGACCATCATCGCGGCGCCGACGAACATCCCGATCGCGCCAATCAACAGCGGCGGACGGATTACCGTGTACCGCGCGCCTATCAGCGACAACATTGCGCCGACGCCAAAGATCAGCAGCAACAACAGCCCGGATTCGCTGGCGCTCAACCCACGTGATTCCTCGAACCATTGAGAAAGCGAGAACATCGCGCCGTACAGCACCACGAATCCGCACACGACCCGCACGTAGGTCAGCAGCAACGGCGCGTTCGATGACAGCATCCGCACATCGATGAACGGGGCAGAATGACGGCGCTCATAACCGATCAGTCCAGCCACCAACCCAGCGGCCAGCACCAGCAGCCACCACGGCGGCGAACTCAGATTCATCAGGAACACCAGCAGCGCGACGATCGCGCCCGAGAACAGCGCAATACCGCCGCTGTCGAGTCGACGGCGCTCGCCGGGGGTCCGCGCGACATCCCGCGGCGCGAAGCGCATCACCATGAAGACGCTCAGCACAGCAATCGGCAGGTTAATGATGAAGATCCACGGCCAGCCGATCGACTCGACGAATAGCCCGGCCAGCAGCGGACCAATCGTCAGCGTGGTCAGTGATGCCGTCGATAACAACCCAAGGACACGGTTGGGCGGCGGCAAACCGAGGGAGTCGGCGCGTTGACGGACCATCGCCATCGCCGCCGGGTACACCGCGCCGGTTCCGGCACCGAGCACGGCGCGCAACGCGACCAGTCCCCACAAGTCACGTACGAAGATCCCGCCGAAGCCACCGAGTGCGACCAATACGCTGCCGGCAACGAACACCTTCCGTGGGCCGATCCGATCCGCGAGGTGTCCGGCTACTGGCTGGCTGATCGCACTGGTGAGGTACAGCACCGATATCAGCCACACGGTCCGATCCGCGCCGACCTCCAGATCACGACCGATCGAGACGACAGCGGTCGCCACCATGGTCGAATTGATCGGATTGAGCGCGGAACCCAGACACAACGGCGCCACGAACCGCCACCCAAACGCCCGCCGCTGGGCATCGGCGTCCGGCACGGCTGGCTTCGGCATGCCCCCAGTCCACCAGAGACTAGTTAGCGCCGCAAACCAATCTCACGTGCTGTGCCTCGCGGCCAGGCGCTACAGGTAGTGGGCGATCTGTGCGGCGAGGGCACGCATCGCCTTACCGCGATGGCTGATCGCGTCCTTCTCCGCTGGGCTCAGCTCGGCCGCCGTCAGCCTCTGTCCATCCGGCAGAAACAACGGATCGTAACCGAACCCGCCCTCTCCTGCAGGCTGTCGCAACAGTCGACCGCGCATTTCCCCGCGCACCACAACCTCCCGGCCAGCGGCATCGACGTACGCCGCCGCACATGCAAAATGCGCGGCGAGCCGAGAGTCCGGCACATCCTTCAACTGCGCAAGCAACAGGTCATTGTTCGCTTGGTCGTCGCCGTGGCGACCGGACCACCGGGCCGAAAAGATCCCCGGCAGACCGTTCAGCGCGTCCACGCAGATCCCCGAGTCGTCGGCGATCGTGGCCAGTCCTGTCTGTCGCACCGCCTCCCGCGCCTTCAACAGCGCGTTCGCCTCGAATGTCGCGCCGTCCTCGGGCAACTCGTCGTACGCCGGGACGTCGTCCAAACCGATCACCTCGACGCCTGTGGCCGCAACGATGCGACGCAACTCGGCAAGCTTCTTGGCGTTGCGGGAAGCCAACAACAAACGGGTCACGAGGTCAACGCCGCCTGTTGCTTCGCAGTCAGTTCCGCACACCCGGCGAGCGCCAGGTCGATAAGCGCATCGAGTTCAGCCCGGCTGAACGGGACACCCTCGGCCGTCCCCTGGACCTCGACCAGTTGGCCATCGCCCGTCGCGACGACGTTCATATCGGTCTCAGCGCGGGAGTCCTCTTCATAGTGCAGATCCAGACGTGGCTCGCCATCGATGATGCCGACCGAGACCGCTGACACCGAGCCGGTCAATGCGACATCCTTGGCCAGTGCCCCACGCTCACGCAAATACTGCACCGCGTCGGCGAGCGCAACATACGCCCCTGTGATCGCTGCGGTGCGCGTCCCGCCGTCCGCCTGCAACACATCGCAATCGATCTCGATCATGTTCTCGCCGAGCGCCGACAGATCGATGCAGGCGCGTAACGCCCGACCGATCAACCTTGAGATCTCGTGGGTGCGCCCGCCGATCTTGCCCTTGACCGATTCGCGTCCCGAGCGGGTGTGCGTGGCACGCGGCAGCATCGCGTACTCGGCCGTCACCCAACCGAGACCGGACCCACGGCGCCACTTCGGCACACCCTGAGTCACTGACGCGGCAACGAGGACTCGCGTACGACCGAACTCCACCAGCACCGATCCTTCGGCGTGATCGAGCCAGTTACGGGTAATGCGGACATCGCGCAGTTGGCCAGCGGTGCGTCCATCACTGCGGGTCTGAGAGAGCGTCATATCTGCCAATCTGGTTCATCATCGTTCGGGTTTCGCCCGCTCGAGGCTACCGGCGGAGGTGAGCCGGCGTCCGGGCCGGTGCGCCGGGCGCGGTAGCGGTCCCAATCACGGCGTAGCGCCGAGCGCAGCGGTGGCACCACGGTGCCTTCGGCGCCCAGCACCCGGCGAGTGCGGTTGCGGTTACGCACGATCATCACGACGCCGACGGTCCACATGACGTACTGGAACGCGAAGGCCCACTTGAACGCACCGAGCGAGTACTGCCCGTGCCCGTCCTCGAAGACGTCGAGGATCAGACCCATGACAAACATAGTGATCAGCGCCGCGACGAACCCGCCGACATTCACGATTCCGGTCGCCGTCCCCAGGCGACTGCTGGGGTTATAGGTACGCGCGAAGTCGAAGCCGACCATCGACCCGGGCCCACCGATCGAGATCAACACCATCAACAGCGCGATCGTCCACGGCGGCGAGGCTCCTGGCCACGCCAGCACGAGGGTCCACGCTCCGGCCGCCAACCCGGCGCAGGTCAGCACGAGCACGGAGCGCCGCAGCGGGTGTCGCGACACCAACCGACCCATCACCGGCGCGGCAATCAACGTGACCGCGACATTGATGGTCAGCATGAAACTCGCCAACTGCTGACTGAATTGAAGGCCCTCAGTCATGAACGGATAGCCCCACAGCATCGAGAATGTCGTGACGCTGAACGGGGTGACGAAGTGTGTCCAGAACCCCAGCCGAGTGCCGGGATGTCGCCACGCACTGGCGATCTGACGTCCGATGTCTCCCGGCCGTAACTGCTGCACCTGCCCGGCGGCATTGTCGCCGCCGCGGAAGAACGCGATCGTCAATACAGCGGCGAGGACGCCGAACGCCGCCACGACCGAGAAACTCTGCGTCCAGGTCGCCGCGCCGAGCAACGCCGCGAACGGGATCGCGGACATCAATTGTCCGACCTGACCGAGCATGCCGGTCAGTTGGGTCATCTGCGGTACGAGCCGGGCCGAGAACAGTTCGGCAACCTTGCGCAACACGCACGCGAAGATCAGCGCGTCGCCGGCACCGATAAGTACGCGGGCCAGTAACGCCGGCGTCAGTGCCGTGGCGAAAGCAAGCCATGCTTGCCCGAGCGCCATCAGCACCGTTCCGGTGATGACCAGGCGCCGCGGACCGTACCGGTCGATCATCACGCCCACCGGGATCTGCATCCCGGCATACACCAGCAACTGCACGACGGTGAAACTCGCGATATCGGACGCCGACGCGCTGAACCGTTCGGCGGCAGGAACGGCGGCGACACCGAACGACGTGCGATTGAACACCGCAACGATGTACGCGAAGATCCCCGCTGTGTAGCAAATCCAGGCGGCGCGGCTGGTCTTCTGCCGCACCGCTGCGTCAGTCATGAGCCGATTCCACGCTGCCAATCAGCGGGCCCAGGAAACGTCTGCCCAACTCCAGGAACTGATCAAGATCTCCGGTCGCTAGGTACTGACGCGTACCCACGCCTTCGCGTTCGGCGTACAAGTCGCGCGCAAGCAATTCGCGGTACAGGTCCTTCGCGGTCTCCTCTGCCGATGAGACCAGGGTGACCTGCTCCCCCATCACCACCCCGAGCGCGCCAGTCAGCATCGGATAGTGCGTACACCCGAGCACCAACGTGTCTACGCCAGCATCCTGCAGCGGTTGCACGTACGCCTGAGCGAGACCCATGATCTGACGGCCGTTGGTGATGCCGCGTTCGACGAAGTCGACGAAACGAGGGCACGCCGCGCCAGATAGATCCACCTGAGGCGCCGCGGCAAACGCGTCGTCGTACGCGCGACTCGCGATGGTGGCAGACGTGCCGATTACGCCGATCCGGTTGTTGCGGGTCGCCGCGACGGCGCGGCGCACGGCCGGTTGAATCACCTCCACGACCGGTACGTCGTACCGTTCCCTGGCGTCGCGCAGGCATGCGGCGCTCGCGGAGTTGCACGCGATGACGAGTGCCTTCACGCCCCGCTCGACGAGAATGTCCAGGCATTGCAGCGCGTACTGGCGAATTTCGGCGATGGCGCGTGAGCCGTACGGCACGTGCGCGGTATCCCCCAAATAGATCAAGGACTCCGCCGGGAGTTGATCCATGATGGCTCGCGCTACCGTCAGCCCGCCGGCGCCGGAGTCGAATACGCCGATTGGGGCTGCTGCGTCTGGGGCGTTGGGCACGCCAACCAGATTAAGACAGATTCAATGTCGCAGGAGCCTGAGTGCTCTTCTTGGACTGTGGCGTCGGTCGGCTTGAGCGTGACAGCAGCCAGGCCATCGCGATTCCGCCGAGCGCACCGCCGAGATGGCCTTGCCAGGAGATGCCCGCCTCGCCCGGGATGACGCCCCACAAAATGCTGCCGTAGATCACCAGCACCACGACGCTGATCAGGATCTGCCCGACATTGCGGGTAAACACTCCGCGCGCCAACAGGTAGGTCAATAGGCCAAACACCCAACCGCTGGCGCCGACGATCACCTGGGTTCCCGAGCCGAAAGTCAGCGCCCAGGCGAACACTCCAGAGGCAACGATGATCCCGATACTGGCAAGCGCGAACTCTTTGAGTCCCGCGATCGCGGTGAGAAAGCCGAGCACAAAGAACGGGATCGCATTGGACCACAGGTGCGCGAACCCGTGGTGCAGGAACGGGGCGCTGAAGATCCCTGGCAGGCCGTCGAGCTCTTGCGCTTGAATGCCCCACATGTCCAGGTTCGCCGGTACTGCGGCATCCACGAGTTCCAGCACGATCATCAGCAGCAACAGCGAGCCCACCGTGATGAGCGCGGGCAGTGGCCCAGAAAGACGTTCGCTGAGAGAGCGTTTGGCGACGGGAGCTTGCGTGGGCTGGCTCATACCTCCATGATGCCCGAGGAATCACAGACCTGCCGCGTCGCCGCGCGTAGACTCAGCGCGCTATGGCTTTCAATCTCGTTGTGCTCACCGTCCTGATCGGTCTGCCTGGGATTGTCCTGGGAGCACTCACGGTGCGCGTCTGGAACGAGATCTACGATCCTGACTACTTCCGGGACACCGTGCAGCAAGGCGCTGTCGCGTTTCTGAAGCTCGGCCTGCTGCTGCTCCTGCTCACACTGGCCGTGATCGCCGTGGTCGCAGGGATCATCGCGCATCGCGACGGCTCCTCGCCACAGTTTGGTGTGTGGTTTTGCGCCGTCGCGTCATGGCTGATGAGCGCCGGGTTTATTCGTGCGTGGCTGCGCCTGCGGCGAGCCAAGTCCGCTACAGCTGCGGATCGATCTCGATGATCGCCTCCAGCAACTCCTCTTGCATACCGCCGGTCCAGAAATAGATCGCCAGGGTCTGGTCGTGTTCGGTGAGGATCTCCCTGGGGTACTCAGTGTCCTCGGTAACTTCCAACCGAGCGCCCAGGCTCAGCCGGACGTCGTTAATCGCTCGCAATAGACGGTTCGCGTCCTCAAGCCCCATACGGGCTGTCTCGTCGGCTACCAGTTCGCCGGCCCGAACGGCATCGGCAAGTTTCGCCTTGCGCAAATCTGGTTCGGTCAGCCGGCGGAACTCGATGGCGCTATCACCGGCCTGAGCCGAGAAATCGCGGCGTCCCGAGGGCAATAGCCGCGCAATCGCCGGATCTTCCGGTGGTGGCAGCGGGCTGGACTGATGCTCCAAAGTGGCGCGCAGGGACTCGGCGTCGTCCCCGTCAGGTGCACTCACTGCGCCCGACTGCCCAACCTCGGCAGCGCGTTCGAGCAGAATCGCGCGGACCTGGCGGAAGAATCCGGTCAATAGTTCGCGTTCGACCTCCCGCAACCGCATTTCGATCGCTTCATCGGAGCGGACAAAGTGCCGACGGTCCGTAGCCATCAGGCGGGTTGAAACGTAGCCCACAGGCCCATTGCCTGTAGACGTGCGGTGTCGGTCTCCATCGCTTCTTTACCTCCGGTGCGCACGACTGCCTTGCCCTCGTGGTGCACATCGAGCATCAGTTTCGTGGCGCGCGCGTCGTCGTACCCGAACAGTTTCTTGAAGACGTACGTCACGTAGGTCATCAGGTTGACGGGGTCATTCCACACGATCGTGACCCACTGGTCTGCGGACTCGCGAGACTGTTCGGTCTCCTGCGGGCGCTGCTGTGGACGGGCCGTCCGCGTCTGAGGCACAGTCATTTTTCCATTCTCCCAGACCAGCCATCAAGCGCGCGTTGAAACTCGCCGCACTTGATGCAACCAACGTGGAACGAGAAGTTCAGGGTTCAGTCTTGCGACAGGTGTAACGACGAACGCTACTGTGACGCAGAACGCTGAACCGACCCGAGCCGGATGCCGCGTCGTCCAGGGGCACGAAGTCCGCGGCGACGGAGCATTAATCGTTGCCGATAAACACCGGAGCGGCTGGATCGCGATCTAGCCAGGTATCGCAAGTTCAGCTATGGGCTCAGGAAGGTAGTGAACATGACCGCATCCGTGGCTCACGGCGTGCATTCCGAGGTCGGCCAATTGCGCACAGTGTTGGTCTGCGAACCACGTCTCGCGCATCTACGGCTCACTCCCTCGAACTGCGATGACTTGCTGTTCGATGACGTGATGTGGGTCGAGAACGGTCGTCGAGACCACGCCGAGTTCGTGGCGAGCCTACGCTCGCGCGGCGTGGAGGTGCTCGAATTGCACAATCTGCTCGCCGAGACCATGGCTATCCCCAGCGCCAAACAGTGGCTGCTCGAACGCAAGGTCGTCGACAACGAGGTCGGACCGGGATTGGTGGATGCGACGCGCGAATTTCTCTCGTCCTTACCGCACGACCGACTCGCTGAACTGCTGATCGGCGGTATGGCTACCACCGACCTACCTGCTGATTTCCAGACGGACGCCATACTCCTGGCCCGTGATTCGCAGGGGGTGAACGAGTACCTGATGCCGCCGTTGCCAAACACGCTGTACACCCGCGACACCACGTGCTGGATATACGGCGGCGTGACTCTCAATCCGCTGCATTGGCCGGCCCGCCGCGACGAGACACTACTGATGAAGTCGATCTATCAGTTCCACCCACAGTTTACGGACGCGACCGTGTGGTGGGGTGATCCCGAACGCGCATGGGGTCAGGCGACTGTCGAGGGCGGCGACGTCATGCCGGTGGGCAACGGTGTCGTACTGATCGGCATGAGTGAGCGCACATCGCGGCAGGGCATTACCCAACTGGCGGCCACGCTCTTCGCTGCGGAGGCAGCGAGTGAGATCGTGGTCGCGGGAATGCCGCGGTTACGCTCTGCGATGCACCTGGACACCGTATTCACGTTCGTTGATCGTGATGTAGTCACGCTGTACCCGCGGATCGTCGACGCCATCCGGTCGTTCTCCCTTGTCCCCTCCGATAGGGATCCTGGATTCGACGTCATCGACCATGGCTCGAAGCCGTTCGTATCGGTCGTTGCCCAGGCGCTCGGCCTGGATGGTCTGAGGGTCGTCGAGACCGCCGGCGACCACTACGAATCGGAGCGGCAGCAATGGGACTCCGGCAATAATGCCGTCGCACTCCGCCCGGGTGTCGTCTATACCTATGACCGGAACACGGCAACGAACGAACAGTTACGAAAGGCCGGGATCGAGGTTATTCCAATCGTCGGTGCCGAGTTGGGTCGTGGCCGCGGCGGCGGGCATTGCATGACCTGTCCGATCGCGCGGGACGCCGTCGAGTTCTGATGTCCGGTCGGTATTGGCAAGCGGCGGACACGCTTTAGGATCGTGGCCATGACCTCGACGTGCCCGTCATCAAGCACTGCTTTCTTCACTGACCAGTATGAGGTCACAATGCTCGCGGCAGGGCTGCGCGACGGCACCGCGCACCGGCAATGCGTGTTCGAGGCGTTTGCCCGACGCTTGCCGGAGGGGCGCCGGTTCGGCGTCGTCGGCGGCACCGGTCGCCTCATCGACGCGATCGAACGATTCCGCTTCGATGATGAGCAACTGCGGTTTCTGCGCGAGAACGCGATCGTTGATGAACAGACCGTGGATTGGTTGGCGAACTACCGATTCTCTGGGGACGTCATCGGCTATCGCGAGGGCGAAATCTACTTCCCTGAGTCGCCTGTGCTCACGGTGCGCGCGTCCTTCGCCGAAGGCGTCATCCTGGAAACGCTGATCCTGTCGATCCTCAATCATGATTCCGCGATCGCGAGTGCGGCCGCGCGGATGGTGAGCGTGGCAGCCGGCCGCCCATGCATCGAGATGGGCTCGCGTCGTACCCACGAAGACGCGGCTACCGCTGCCGCGCGTGCGGCATACCTGGTCGGGTTCGCTTCGACGTCCAACTTGGCCGCCGGTCAGCGGTACGGCGTACCCACTGCCGGCACGGCCGCACACTCGTGGACGTTGCTGCACGACAACGAACTCGACGCATTCACAGCACAGGTACGCACCTTCGGCGCCGATACCTCACTCCTGGTGGACACCTACGACGTTATGGAAGGTATTCGCAACGCAGTTCGTGCTGCCGGCACCAAACTCGGCGCGATCCGCCTGGATTCTGGCGACCTCGGCGGCCTTGCCCGCGAGGCACGCGATCTGCTGGACTCGCTCGGTGCGACCGAGACCCGCATCATCGTCACCAGCGACCTCGACGAATATGCGATCGCGGGGCTACGGGCTGCGCCCGTGGATGGATACGGAGTGGGAACGCAGTTGGTAACTGGTTCGGGCGCGCCCACCGCCGGCATGGTCTACAAGCTGGTCGAGCAAAATGGTACGGCGGTCGCGAAGAAGTCCAGCGGAAAGGGCTCGGTGGGTGGTGCGAAGCGCGCGGTCCGCCGGTACGACAGCGAGGGGAAGATGACCGCCGAGGAGGTAGTCATCAGCGGGGTTCCCACCATCGAGCGGGGCGATCGAGATCTGCAAGTGCCGTTCATCCTCGACGGGGCCCTCCAGCCGCGGCATAGCCTGATCGAGAGCCGAAACTACCACCGCGAAGCGATGAGCACCCTGCCTCGCGAAGCGCACAAGTTGTTGCGTGGCCAACCGGTGCTCGATGTAGATGTCCACCGAGCGGAGTCGTGACATGAACGCACCGAATACCACCGCCCTGATCATCGTCGACGTGCAGAACGACTTCTGCGAAGGCGGTGCGCTGGCAGTGAGCGGCGGCACCCAAGTGGCGCGCGACGTGAACGGCCTCGTCGCGGACGCGGGCTACGCTCACGTCCTCGCAACCCGCGATGCGCACATCGACCCGGGCGCCCACTTCAGCGACACACCGGATTTCGTCGATACCTGGCCGCGGCACTGTGTCGTCGGTACCAACGGCGCTTCGTTCCACCCCGATCTGGTGATCGGGCCCATCGAAGCGACCTTTGACAAGGGCGCATACGAGGCGGCGTACTCCGGATTCGAGGGTGCCGACGAGCACGGCACCTCGTTGGCGCAGTGGCTCCGTACGGCCGGCTGCGACGCCGTGGACGTCGTGGGAATCGCTACCGATCACTGTGTGCGCGCCACCGCCCTGGACGCGGCCGCGGCGGGGTTCCGCACTCGCGTGTTGGTCGACTACACGGTGGGCGTGGCACCAGAATCCACCCAGCGCGCGCTGGCCGAGATGGTAGCGGCCGGGATCGACGTCGTCGGCGGCTGACTACTCGGCGACGAACTCGTCGCGCTGGATACCCAGTAATAGCAGGGCGTCCGACAATCGCGGCGTGTTCAGAGTCGCTGGCGCCTCGAGTTGCACGATCGGTTTGGCGTTGAAGGCGATGCCGACTCCAGCGGCAGCGATCATGTCCAGATCGTTCGCGCCGTCGCCGATGGCGACTGTCTCAAGTACGACGATCCCATTGCGCTCGGCGAGGTCCCGCAGGTTACGCGCTTTCTCGGCACGGTCGACAATGCGTCCGGTGACGCGACCCGTCAGGTGCCCATCCCGCACCTCAAGCGTGTTCGCGGCCGCGAAATCGAGCCCGATATCGTCGGCCAGCGGGTCGAGGATCTGGGTGAATCCGCCGGATACGGCGCCAACGAGGGCGCCTCGATCCTGCAGCGTGGCGATGAGGGTACGCGCACCATCGGACAGTCTGAGCGATGCTCTGACCTCGTCAAGCACCGCGGTGGGCAGACCGGTGAGAGTCGCTACCCGCTCGTGCAGACTTTCGCGGAAGTCCAGCTCACCACGCATGGCGCGTTCGGTGACCGCAGCAACCTGCTCCCCCTTGCCCGCGTGCGCGGCCAACGAGTCGATCACCTCGCCGGCAACGAGAGTCGAATCGACGTCCAGCAACAGCAGCCGACGGGCCGGCCGCTGACCATCAAGCGTTGCCTCGACACAGACGTCGACGCCCTTCAGGACAGTGCGTAATTCTCGCCGCGCGTCGGCGGCGTCGAGCCCCTCGATGCGCAACTCGAGGGCGGCCGGAGCATCACTCAACGCTCGAAGCGCAACAATCTCACCACCGGCGAGGTCAATGGCGCGCTCGGCGGCGATGAGAGCCGGCTGCTCAAGCGACTCGGCGAGCAGGACGGCGTAACAGGTCATGTCGGCTCCTACGCAGGGCGAGTGAAACGCTTATGGCCGCCCCGAAGGACGGCCATAAGTCGAACTATTGATTACCCGTGTTGCGGGTTCTGCGGATCGTGGTTATCGCGGGGGTGCGATGCGGCGACGGATGGACTTTCGCCGTTCGCCTTGCGTGCGGCGATACGTGCCTCGGCGTGCGCGCGGTGTTTCTTGGAGCCGCCGTGCGCTTCCAGTTCCATCCGTTCCAGCATGTGCGGGTAGTGCAACTCGAACGCCGGACGCTCCGAACGGATTCGCGGCAACGACAAGAAGTTGTGCCGCGGCGGCGGGGACGTCGTTGCCCATTCCAGCGAGTTGCCGAAGCCCCACGGGTCATCGGCAGTGGTGACCTCGCCGTACTTGTAGGAGCGGTACATGTTCCAGATGAACGGCAGCACCGAGGCACCCAGCACGAACGCGAACACCGTCGAGAACTGGTTCAGACCCGCGAACCCATCACTCATCAGGTAGTCACCGTAGCGACGCGACATGCCTTCGTTACCCAGGTAGTGCTGTACCAGGAACGTGCCGTGGAAACCGATGAACGTTAACCAGAAGTGCCACTTACCCAAACGCTCGTTCATGAAACGGCCGGTGAACTTCGGGAACCAGAAGTACGTACCGGCGTACGCCGCGAACGCAACCGTGCCGAACAGCACGTAGTGGAAGTGCGCGACGACGAAGTACGTATCCGACACGTGGAAATCGATCGGCGGTGCCGCCAGCAGCACACCCGTCACGCCACCGAACAAGAACGTCACGATAAACCCGACCGAGAACAACATCGGTGTCTCGAACGTCAACGAACCCTTCCACATCGTCAACACCCACGTGAAGAACTTCAACCCCGTGGGCACCGCGATCAAGAACGTCATAAACGCGAAGAACGGCAGCATGACCGACCCGGTCGCGTACATGTGGTGCGCCCACACCGCGATCGACAGGACCGCGATCGACGCCGTCGCGAATACCAGACCCTTATAGCCAAAGATCGGTTTACGACTGAACACCGGAATGATCTCCGAGACGATGCCGAAGAACGGCAACGCGATGATGTACACCTCTGGGTGACCGAAGAACCAGAACAAGTGCTGCCACAAAATGGCGCCACCGTTTTCCGGTTCGAACACCTGCGCTCCCAGGTTGCGATCGGCCAGCAACACCAAGAACGCCGAGGTCAGAATCGGGAACGCGACCAGCACCAACATCGACGTAATCAGCGTGTTCCAGGTGAAGATCGACATCCGGAACATCGTCATACCCGGCGCGCGCATACAAATGATCGAGGTGATGAAGTTGACCGCGCCCAGGATCGTGCCGAGACCCGAGATACCGAGACCCACCAGCCACAAATCCGCGCCGACACCCGGCGAGTTCGTCGCGTTCGACAACGGCGCGTACGCGAACCACCCGAAGTCAGCCCCACCAGCCGGCGTCAAGAACCCCGACAAGTTCGTCAACGAGCCGAACAAGAACAACCAGAACGACAACGCGTTCAACCGCGGGAACGCGACATCCGGCGCACCGATCTGAATCGGTACCACCAGGTTCGCGAACGCGAAGAACAACGGCGTCGCGAACATCAACAGCATGATCGCGCCGTGGTTGGTGAACATCTGGTTGAACTGCTCAGGCGACAGGAACTGATACCCCGGATACGCCAGTTCGGCACGCATCAGCATCGCCATGACGCCACCGATAAGGAAGAAACAGAACGATGTAACGAAGTACATCTTCCCGATCAACTTATGGTCCGTCGTCCGCAACACATTGCTGAACATCGAACCTGGCTTCGCAGAATGCGGCGGCGCAGCGGTCGGTGCCGCGACAACCGGACGTTCAGGCGCGAGTGTCACAGTGTTCCTCCGGGTCGGTGGTATCCCTGACGACCATTGTCCACTCGTGCTCGATCACGGATCAAGCGCGTGTGAGGCGCAGTCGTTCTGAGCCAGAATAATGCCTGGACGTTCCGAAAGATACGCGGGGGCGCTCCCCCGTCGGTCCGTGGCGCGCAGAGTGCCCATCCGCATCGCCGGGGATGTCCATCCGCGCCGCGGGGAGCGGCTCGAAACATGTCGTAACGTCACGACACAATGAGTTCTACCTGCCTAAGGAGGACGCATGGTGCTGCTGTCGAACGACGGTCCATTCGTGTTGAGCCCGAGCGACCTGACGACGTCCGCCAGTTGCGAGTTCGGCTGGCTACGCGAGGTCGACGCGAAACTCGGCCGTGCATCCAGGCAGGAGCAAAGCGATCCACTTATGTCGCGCATCGCGCGGCTGGGTGAGCAGCATGAGGCTCGCGTGCTTGAGCGCATCAGCGGCGACCGACGGATCGTGAGCATCGAACGGCCCGCGTCCTACACCCCCGCCGGGCTGCAGCGCGCGGCCGAGGCGACCCACCGCGCCCTTCTCGACGGCGCAGACGTGATCACCCAGGCGGTGCTGTACGACGGCACCTTCGGCGGTATGGCGGACTTTCTGGTTCGTAACGACACCGGCAGCTATGAGGTGTGGGATGCGAAGTTGGCCCGCCGCGAGCGGGTTTCCGCGCTATTGCAGATCGCGGCGTACGCGGACCAACTCGATCGTCTGGGGGTGGCGCGCAGCACCGAAGGCTACTTGGTGCTGGGCGATCACACCCGCCGCGGACGCGACCTCGGCGACATCATTCCGGTGTATCGCCGGCGCCGTAGCTACCTGACCGGCGTACTCAGCGCGCATCTCGCGCAGCCACAGGCCGTCGATTGGGGTGATGATCGCTACCGGATCTGCGGTTCGTGCGCGGCGTGCGAGGCAGAGATCACCGCGAGCGACGATCTACTGCTGGTCGCCGGACTCACTCGACAGCAACGCGAGCGACTACGCGCGGCGGACGTTGGCACGATCGGCGAGCTCGCGGCATCCACCGAGCCGATCGGTGACCTCACGGAGCGGACCTGGCGGAGACTGCGTGATCAGGCATCGATACAGGCGAGCGCCGGCGACACCGTCACGTATGAGTTCTTCGAGCCGGCAATGCTTGACCTACTGCCGCCACCCGATGACGGCGACATCTTCTTCGACTTCGAGGGAGACCCACTGTGGACCGACGCCGACGGAATCGCCGCAGGCCTGGAGTACCTGTTCGGGTTCATGACACACGACGATTCGGCGGGCGAGTTCACCGCGTTCTGGGCGCACGACCGGGCGCAAGAGCGTCAGGCACTAATCGACTTCTTCGAATACGTGGCGCGCCGACGCGCTCAGCACCCAGGCCTGCACATCTACCACTACGCGCCATACGAGCCGACGGCTCTCAAGCGACTGACCACGCGACACTCTTACGGCGAGGAGCAACTCGACGACCTGCTGCGCGACGGTGTGTTCGTCGACCTGTACGCCGTCGTGCGTCGCTGCCTGCGGGTATCGCAACCCTCCTACAGCATCAAGAAACTCGAGCCGCTATACATGGGCGACCGGCTGCGAGCCGAGGACGGCGTCACCACCGCGGCCGGCTCGGTCGTGCAGTATCACGAGTTCACCGAGGCGAGAGTTCGCGGTGACTGGTCCGAAGCCAAGAGGATGCTGGAGGAGATTGCCGACTATAACGAGTATGACTGCCTATCGACCTGGAAATTGCGCGATTGGTTATACGCGCACCGCGCGCGAACCGACGCAACCCCGCGCGTCGTCGAGGCGGACACCCGCGAGCCGGGGAAGCTAGCCGAGTTGCAGTCTGTCGCCGACGAACTGTTGGCGCTCATTCCACAGGATCGCGCGGATCGGGACCCCGAACAGCAGGGCATGGCGCTGCTGGCTGCAGCGCTCGGGTACTTCCGCCGCGAGGACAAACCGATGTGGTGGGCGTACTTCGATCGCGGGATCTCGCCGGTCGATGAGTGGGCGGACCAACGCAACACGCTGATGGCAGCGAAGGCCGAGACCATCGAGCATTGGGCGAAGGCGACGTCTCGGGCCAGAACGCTCGCACGGACGTTGCGCCTGAGCGGGCCGATCGATGCGGGCACGACCTTAGGCGTGGGCAGCACCGTACGCAGCGTGTACGAAGACCTCCCACCGCACGCCTCGTTGGATCCTGGCGCTCATCGGTGGATCGCAGACAAGGACGCAACTGTCACCGCGCTCGAAATCGACCTCGATGGTTCCGCGACGGTCTGCATCGAGGAGAAGACCAAACAGGGACAGCAGGCGTTCGATGAACTGCCGATGGCGATCTTCGAGTACACGTTCATCTCATCCGACAAGTTGGAAGAATCGATCCGGTCGCTGGCCAGCGAGGCCGCACGCATAGGTCGCCTTCCAATAGGCGCGGCGTACGACATCCTCGCGCGACGTGCACCGCGTTTATACGAGGCTCGGTTCGATGCGCGACCGGCTGGCGAATCAGTGTCCGTCGAGGCGCTCACCGCCAGCGTGCGCAGCCTGGACCGCTCGTATCTCGCGGTGCAAGGCCCACCTGGCGCCGGAAAGACCTATCTTGGCTCGCGCGTCGTTGCTGACCTCGCGCGTTCCGGCTGGAAGATCGGCGTGGTCGCCCAGGGCCACGCCGCGGTCGAACAGTTCCTCAACAAGGTCGTCGCAGAAGGCCTACCCGCGGAGTTGGTAGCCAAGAAGCCCAAAGACCCAGCAGCGATGAACTCGTGGACTGCCCTGCAGGACACCAAGGACATGCCCGACTTCTTAGCCGGAGACGATGGCGTCGTACTCGGCGGGACGGCGTGGACCTTCGCCGGCCTGGCCGATGGATGCCTGGATCTACTAGTGATCGATGAGGCCGGTCAGTTCTCGCTCGCGCACACCCTCGCGGCTGCGCGCCCTGCGCAGCGCCTGCTGCTGCTCGGCGATCCGCAGCAGCTGCCGCAGGTCAGCCAAGGCAGCCACCCCGAGCCGGTCGACTCGTCCGCGTTGGGCTGGTTGGCCGAGGGGCACGACACGCTGCCGCCCGAGCGGGGTTACTTCCTGGCTCGCACCTGGCGGATGCATGCGGAGCTCACAGCGCCAGTATCGACCCTGGCGTACGAAGGCAGGCTCACCTCGAATACGCACGTCACCGGCGGTCGCGACCTCGTCAGCATCACCGCCGGACTGCATTCAGTGCCTGTGCAACACACCGATAACAGCGTGCTGTCCGCCGAGGAGGCCGATGCGGTTGTCGCTCTCATCGACGACCTGGTCGGCTCCTCGTGGACGCCGGAGGCGGGAGCGCCTGCACGAGCCCTCAGCGCGAGTGACGTGATCGTCGTAGCACCGTTCAACGCGCAGGTAGCAGCGATCCGTCGCGCCCTCGACGCCGCTGGGCATGCCGCCGCCGAGGTCGGCACCGTGGATCGCTTCCAAGGCCGCGAGGCTGCCATTTCGATCGTCTCGCTCGCCGCATCCAGCGCCGCCGATCTCCCCCGCGGGTTGGAGTTCCTGCTTGACCGGCGGCGGCTGAACGTTGCTATCTCCCGGGCCCAGTGGGCGTCGTACGTGGTTTACTCACCCGCGCTCGGCGATACCCTGCCGACGAACGTCGACGCCCTGGTGCAGCTCGGTTCGTTCCTGCGCCTGCTCGCGGCTTGTTGACGCGGAGTGATGGCATCACCGACACGCTGGTGACCGTCGAGCCGACGAAACTGAGGATCGACGAGGCCTGGATGGGTGAGGCGATCAGGTCACGGAGATTCCCACCAACTTGGTGTCGAGGTACTCCATGATCCCTTCCTGGGCACCTTCGCGTCCCAGCCCGGACTCCTTGACGCCGCCGAATGGCGCCGCGGCAGACGTCGGGTTGATGTCATTGATGCCGACCATCCCGAAGCGCAGGGCTTCTGCCACGCGTAAGGCGCGGCCGATGTCGCGGGTATAGATGTACGAGGCAAGTCCGTAATCGGTGTCGTTCGCCATCTCGATGACCTCCGCTTCATCATCGAACACGATCACCGGCGCGATCGGCCCGAACGTCTCCTCGCGGTAGATATCCATCTCGCTGGTGACGCCCGTGAGCACAGTCGGCTGGAAGAAAAACCCGCCGGCGTACTCCTCCCCTTCGACGCTCTGCCCGCCAGCGGCTACCGTCGCGCCCTTCGCGACTGCGTCTGCGACCTGACGCTGCATGCGGTCGTGTGCGTGCTTGTCGATCAGCGGTCCAACGTTGACGCCCTCGCTCAGCCCCCGACCGACCTTCATCTTGTTCATCCGGACGGTGAGGTGCTCCAGGAATGAATCCTTGATCGAGGAGTGCACGTAGATCCGGTTCGGCGAGATGCACGCCTGGCCGGTGTTGAGCACTTTGACCATCGCGGCTCCCGTGGCGGCGTGCTTGGGGTCAGCATCGCCGAAGACGATGAACGGTGCATGACCGCCCAGTTCCAGTGACACGCGCTTCATCTGGTCCGCTGCGCCACGGGCGAAGTACTTGCCGACCTCGGTGGAGCCGGTGAAGGTCAACTTGCGAACTGCCTTGTTCGCCAAGAACTCGGCACCGACGGGCTCCGGGTCCAGGCACGGCACGAGGTTGACCACGCCTGCCGGCACCCCAGCCTCCTGGAGCACCTTGACCGTTTCGATGGCACACACCGGGGTCTGCTCAGCCGGTTTGAGGACGACGGTGCAGCCGGCTGCGAGCGCGGGTCCAATCTTGCGGGTCAACATGGAGATCGGGTAGTTCCACGGGGTGACCGCGCCGACTACACCTACCGGGCCGTGCATCACGATGAACCGCTGGTCGGCGCGCGCGGATGGGATGGTCTGGCCGTAGGTGCGCTTGGCTTCCTCCGCGAACCAGATCAGGAAATCCGCGGCGTACTTAACCTCGATCGAAGCCGCACGTAGCGGCTTGCCCTGTTCGAGGGACATCAACTCGGCGAGTTCGGCCTGCCGGTCCATCATCAGTCCGTGCGCCCGATACAGCATTTCCGACCGCTCGTACGCGGTAAGGGCCGACCAGGCCGGGAGCGCTGCGGATGCCGCATCGATGGCAGCCTTGACATCGGCGGTTCCCGCGTCCGAGACGGTGGCAATCACCCGCCCAGTCGCAGGGTCAGTCACCTCGAAGGTGCTGCCGGAGGCAGCGTCACGCCACTGTCCGTCGATGTAGATGCCTTGGACGGCCCCGTAATCGCCCTCTGCCATGGTTCTCCCCAGATCGTGCGTTGAACTCGTTGTGGCGATCGATCCGCCCGGATGGATCGTCCTCGAACAAGATAGCCGCGCTGCCGCGGGTTAAGGTCGCGAGATGGTGCGCAGAATCGTAGTGTCGACCTTGGCCCTCCTGCTACTGATCAGCGTGTTGCTGGCAACGATGCTGCACCCGGCCTGGTGGGTTGCCGTGGCGGTCGTGACGGCGCTGAGCGCAGTGACACTATTTGACGTGCTGCAGTCCGAGCATTCGTTGCTGCGCAACTACCCTTTGTTGGCTCATGCTCGGTACGCGTTGGAGGGCCTACGTCCCGAGATGCAGCAGTACTTCATCGAGCGCAATTACGACGGCAAGCCGTTTGATCGCGATACCCGCACCGTGATCTATGAGCGCGCCAAGGGCATCCACCCGGCGAAGGCGTTTGGCACCGAACGCGACGTCAATGCGATCGGTTACGAGTACTTCGTTCACTCTTCGGCTCCGGTGCACGCATCCGCGGTGCCACAGCGAATCACGGTTGGATCCGAGCAATGCGAGCGACCGTACAACCTATCGGTGCTGAATATCTCGGCGATGTCCTATGGCGCGCTATCACCTAATGCCGTACTGGCGATGAACCGAGGAGCACAACTTGGTGGGTTCGCGCAGGACACCGGCGAGGGCGGGATCTCCCGATATCACCTCGAGGGTGGCGGCGATTTGATCTGGGAGATCGGCTCGGGCTACTTCGGCGCCCGGGACGAAAGCGGTCGGTTCGATCCGGTGCGCTTCCGTGAACGCTCGTCCGCACCTGCCGTGAAGATGGTGTCGCTGAAAGTCAGTCAAGGCGCCAAACCTGGGCTTGGCGGCGTGCTACCCGGCGCCAAGGTTACCCAGTGGATCGCCGCCGCACGAGGGGTACCGGTCGGCACGGACTGCATCAGTCCGGCAGCGCATTCTGCCTTCTCGACGCCCCGCGAGCTCGTCCGCTTCGTCGGGCAGCTGCGTGACCTATCCGGCGGAAAGCCCGCCGGTTTCAAGTTATGCGTGGGATCCCGAGCCGAGTTTCTAGCGATCTGCAAGGCCATCCGCGCTGAAGGCATCTACCCCGATTTCATTATCATCGACGGTTCCGAGGGCGGCACTGGCGCCGCTCCCCTGGAGTATTCCGACCATGTCGGTACGCCGTTGACCGAGGGGTTGCTCATCGCGCACAACGCGCTTGTCGGCACCGGGTTACGGCATCAGATCCGGCTCGGCGCCGCAGGAAAAGTCGCGCTCGGATCGGACATCTGCAAACGGTTGATTCAGGGGGCCGACTTCACCATGGCGGCGAGAGCGATGATGATGGCGACGGGCTGCATTCAGGCGCAGGCGTGCCACACGAACCGCTGCCCGGTGGGAGTGGCCACCCAGGATCCGGCCCGCTACCGGGCCGTGCACGTGGACGACAAGGCCGAGCGAGTCGCGCGCTATCACGCAGGCACAGTCGCCGAGGCGATGCAGATGTTCGCCTCGATGGGAGTGCACGACCACCACGACTTGCACCCCGATTTATTGCGCCGTCGAGTTTCGCAGACGACGACGGTGGCCTACTCGCAGTTGTTCGATTGGCTTGACGATGGCGAACTACTGACCGCTCCCCCTACCGAGTGGGCTGAGGATTGGCAGCGCGCAGATCCCGATACGTTCACCATCGCGCGCTCCACGCTGCGGTAACCGGACAACTTTTCTCATCCAAGTGGTGGACACGGCGCGCGGCGCGCGTTAATGTGCAACCAAATGGTTGCACATCAGCAGTACCTCGAACTCAGCGACGACGAGATCGATCGGATATTCCGCGCACTCGCCGACGCAACGCGACGCGACATCGTCCGCAGGACCCTTGCCGGCGAAGTGACGGTCTCCCACCTGGCGGCCGATTACGACATGTCGTTCGCAGCTGTCCAGAAACACATCGCCGTTCTGGAAGGAGCGGGGCTTGTCAGCAAGCGCCCGCAGGGCCGCGAACGACTTGTTCGCGGCAACCCCGAGACCATCCGCCGCGCCCAACATCTGCTCGATCGCTACGAGCAGATCTGGCGCGCACGAATTTCCCGTCTCGACGACCTTCTTGTCGAAGATCCCTAGAAAGGCACAGTCATGCCCGTTACCGCCGTACACAAAGACACCACAGCCCTCACGATGACCATCGTCGCGGATTTCCCGGTGAGCCAACGCCGCCTCTGGGACGCGTACGCCGACCCACGTCAGATCGAAAAGTTCTGGGGTCCGGTGACGTACCCAGCAAAGTTCTTGCGTCACGACATGCAGGTCGGCGGGCGTTCGCACTACGTGATGACCGGGCCCGAAGGCGACACTTCCACGGGATACTGGGAGTTCCTGAATGTGGAGGAACCCCGCAGGATCGAGGTCCGCGACGGATTCGCCGCCGACGACGGGACTCCGAACACGGACACGCCCGATATGCGGATGGTCTTTGACTTCGAGGGCACCGACCAGGGGTCACGGGTCACTGTGACTACTCATTTCAATTCGCTGGAAGAACTTGAGCAGCTCATCGGGATGGGCATGGAAGAGGGCACGTTGTCAGCGATGAGCCAGATCGACACCGTCGTGACGGACCTTCAGGCGTTCGCTGCCGACCGACTCACCGAAGCGCAGATCCTGAACGACACCCGAATCCGCGTCAGCCGGGTCATCCGTGGGACCGTGCAGCAAGTCTGGGATGCGCACCACGATCCGGAGATCATGAAGCGCTGGCTACTCGGCCCAGATGGCTGGGTCATGCCAGTCGCAGAGGTCGCCGCGAAGGTGGGCGATACCTACCGACAGGAATGGGAACGCGAGGACGGCACCGACCGGTTCGGTTTCACGGGCGAATTACTGGAATCGCAGCCGCCATACCGCGAAGTCACCACCGAGCAGATGATCGATACGGAGTATCCGCCGGTTCAGAACGAAATGACGCTCACCCCCGTCGACGGCGGCACTTTGCTGGCGATCGTCATCACCTATCCCAGCGCCGACGTCCGCGATGCCGTCCTGGCGACCGGGATGACCGATGGCATGGAAACGTCGTACGCCCGCCTGGAGCGGTTGGTCCTCACGGTCGCGTCATAACACCTCCGTCGCCACCGCACACCCGTGAAAGTACGAGTTACCTTTCGGTACTTGCCTACAGGGTGTGCGGTGCGCCACAGTTGGAATATGCCTGGACGACCAGAAGACTCTATGAGCTCCGCCACCGGTAGCGATGCCGGTGCGACAACGAGCAATTCTGCGGACACAGCTGGCGGTACCCCGCCAACGGAACTCAAGCGGGCGATCGGCCCGAAACTCCTCCTACTGTTCATCGTCGGCGACATTCTCGGGACGGGCGTCTATGCCCTCACCGGCCAAGTCGCCGCACAGGTCGGTGGCGCCGCGTGGGCTCCCTTTCTGATCGCGTTCGCGGTCGCGACACTCACCGCGTTCTCATATCTCGAACTGGTGACCCGATTCCCGCAGGCCGCGGGTGCCGCTCTCTATACACACAAGGCCTTCGGGCTGCAGGTACTCACCTTTCTGGTGGCGTTTGCGGTGATGTGCTCCGGAATCACCTCGGCGTCGACCGCGTCGTATGCGTTCGCCGACTTCTTCTCCTCGGCGTTCAGCCTCGACGTTGCGGGCGGCAGTTCCATCCTGATGATCATTTCGCTCGCATTCATGATCATCGTGGCGGGGATCAATCTGCGCGGTATTAGCGAAAGCGTGAAGACCAACGTCGTCCTGACGATCGTCGAGCTGTCCGGTCTGTTGCTGGTGATCTTCGTCGGGCTGTACGCAATGACACAGGGCACCGCAGACTTCAGCCGGGTCACGATCTTCGAGTCGGCGGAGGACAAGAGTACGTTCCTGGCTGTCACCGGAGCTACAGCGCTGGCCTTCTTCGCCATGGTTGGGTTCGAAGATTCGGTCAACATGGTCGAGGAGACGAAAGAACCGAAGCGCGACTTTCCGAAGATGATGCTGTCTGGTCTAGGGATCACCGGCGTGATCTACATGCTCGTGTCGATCACGGCCGTCGCCCTGGTTCCAGTAGGCGACCTAGCCGATCCCGATAAGGACTCCGCGCTGATCCAGGTCGTCGCGACTGGCGCACCCGATCTGCCCATCGACGACATCTTCCCGTTCATCGGGATGTTCGCGGTCGCGAACACCGCGCTGATCAACATGCTGATGGCCAGCCGGCTCGTGTACGGAATGGGCAAGGCAGGAATCGTGCCGCGCACCCTGGGCCGGGTGCACCAAACGCGGCGTACCCCGTGGGTAGGGATCCTGTTCACCACAGCGATCTCGCTCGGACTGATCGTGTACGTCGTGCTAGCCAACTCGACGACCCAAGGCGCCGCCAACATCACGCTGCTCGGCGGTACCACCTCCCTGCTCCTGCTCGTCGTATTCACGATCGTGAACATCGCGCTCCTGGTGGTGAGGCGAAAGTTCGGCACCGCGGGCAATCACTTCCGCGCACCCACGTGGATCCCGATAGTCGGCGCCATCACCTGCGCGTTCCTCGCTGGCCCGTGGGCACGAAATGACGACCAGCAACAGCAGTACGTCGTCGCGGGCATTCTGATGCTGGTCGGTTTCGTGATGTGGATATTGACCTATCTCCTCACTCGCAACAGCGGCGAGAAAGTCGACATCGACAAGCTCATCACCGAGCAGCCGAACGACTAGCGCGAGCAGCCGAACAGTAGCGCGTCGACTGTTCGGCAACACCTCGAACACCATTGCTGTTCGGCTTTCGCGCGCGTCGACACAGGCGACCCGTTGGCCATTGCAACCGACAGGTGAATGCCGTGGCATACCTCGGCCCGATCGAGCGGCGCGCGCCGGACTGCTCACCGTCGTTCGGCCGGGCGAGATCGAGTTATTTGGTACGACACACAAACTTTGCACCTCATGCAACAAGTGCGATAATCAGGTCGGTAACTCGCGAGTTCCGACCGTCGCCTCCGACGTGTACCGGGATACGCACACGATGGCTTTCGGAAAGTGACAATGAGTCGGCCCGCCGTACCCTCCACCCCGTCGGCAGCGCCGATGACGCCCCAGATATCGCTCCTACTGTCCGCCGTCTTCCTCGTCTTCCTGGCGCACACCGCGATCTCCCCGATCATCGCGCCCCTGTCTCGTGAAGTTGGCCTAGCGGAGTGGCAGATCGGTGTCACGATCAGCGCGTCGGCGTCGATGGTGGTGCTGACCAGCCAGTTCTGGGGTCGTCGCTCACAGTCCTGGGGGCGCAAACCAGTGCTCACCGCAGCGCTGGCAGTGGCCACCAGCACGATGGCTGTATTCGCACTGTTGGCCTACCTTGGCATGTCGGGCGTGGTGACGGGCTGGGTCTTGTTCCTTCTGTTCGTGGTGTTGCGCGGGTTCGGCTTTGGCGCGGCCCTGGCAGCCGTACCGCCGACCGCGCAGGCCTACATCGCCGATGTCACCAGCGATGCAGCAACCCGGATCAAGGGAATGGCGGGAGTCGGGGCCGTGCAGGGCGTCGCGATGATTGGCGGCGCAGTCGTCGGCGGCGTGCTTGCCGCATTCGGATTGCTTATCCCGCTCATCGTGACTCCCTTCCTGTTGGCAGCCGGACTGTACGTCGTACGGTTTCGGCTTCGAGCCGAGCCAGCGACCACCCTGATCAAGCGTCCCGCCACGATCCGGCCAAACGATCGCCGGGTACTGCCCTTCCTGATCGTTGGCTTCGGGATGTTCACCGCCCTCGGGTTCGTCCAAATCATCACCGGGTTCATCGTGCAGGACCGACTCAATCTCGACGGCGAAATGACCGGACTGGTTACTGGCGGAACGCTGCTGGCCATGGGAATCGGAATGAGCTTCTCGCAAAGCGTGATCGTGCCTCGTAGCCGATGGTCACCCCCGACTCTGCTGCGCGTGGGTACTCCCGTCGCACTGATCGGCTTCTTGCTCCTCATTCCGGATATCGGACTCGTTCCGATCCTGCTGGCGGTGCTGTTCACCGGATTGGGGCTAGGCACAGCCGTCCCCGGATTCACGGCGGGACCGTCCCTGCTGGTCCGGCGCGAGGAACAAGGCAGTCTTGCCGGTTTGATCGGTGCAACGAACGGCCTCACGTTCGTGATCGCCCCCACCAGCAGCACCGCGCTCTATAGCGTGTGGCCTCCGCTGCCCATCATCACCGGAGCCACGCTCATGGCTGCGGTTGTCGTTTTGGCCTGGGTACACCCACGGTTCAAGCAGTTCACCCCGATCATCGAGTCAACGTGCATCTCCGTTGACGATCCAATGACCTCCGCAGCCGCATCGTCCGAACCAGCGACGCAGCCGGAGTCAGCGCTGGAAAGGTCCGCGAACATTTAGCTGCTCTACCCACGCCGCGCGCGACTCTGGACGCGTGCTGCCCCCGGCGACTCGGATCGCTGTTCGCCATCCTCGGACCGAGGATCGCGATGATCGCTGCGTCACGGTTGACGCTGAGCGTGTCGACACGCCCGTCAGCGATAGCGCGGATCCGCCAGCTGGACAACGCGCAGCGCCTCGTCCTTCGTGTTGACGCCGAGTTTTCGATAGGCCGAACGCAATTGACTCTTCACCGTGTTACGTGACACGAATCGCTGCCGAGCTACCTCGGAGACCGTACGGCTGGCGACTTCGATCAGCACTCCACGTTCAGTGTGCGAAAGGCGCTGTACCCGATTGGCCACGTTGACCTCTTGCTCGCTCGCCTGCATGAACGATGCCGGTTCATCTTGGGATATCGCCGCTTCGACCGCGTCAGTGGCGCCCTCAAAACGACGATCCTGCTCGTTGAGTTTGCTGCACAGAGAATCAGTCAGGTCAGTGGACTCAGCGAGGGATGTGAGCAACTCGCGAGCTCTATCCGCGCTGCCGTTAGTGCACTCGACATTCGCCATCGCCAAGGTGTTCCGCGCGCCGCGGTGCGAACGCCGCCAAATACGTCGCGCCTGCGTGATGTTTCCGCGCTGTACGGCGCGTTCCAGCAATGCCGCCGACAGCAGAATTGGCAGTAGTACCCCGGTTCGCTGACGGTATCCGCGACGGGCGGCCGCACGCAGTAGTTCGCGATCCAGTCCCCACTCAGCGGGCAACTCCCTGGCAATTTTCGCGTGGATGTACAGCACCACACCCGTCGCATAAAGGTCATACCAGCGGTACGGCGCTCAACGCAGTGCAGTACGAGAATCGGCTAAACGCCCTTCGCGATAGGCAACCAAACCGTCAGCGATCTCAGGCAATCCGAAACTCCACCGATAGGTCGACTTCGGCTTGAACGACCGCGCGCGTTCGACCGCCTCTCGACCTGCGGCATCATCTGCGTCAAGCAGCAGGCTCACGGCGATCAGCCACTGTGCCGCCAACGCGAGCTCGCCAGACTCGCCAGGCTCTCCCAAGCCCCCAACGATCATCCGTAGATACGCACGAGCCTCTGCCGAGCGTTCATCGATGAGCAGCGTCAGCGCAACACAGAACCAACTGCGTTTGACCGTCGCATCGAGCCGCCCGCCTGCGGCCAGGTCGATGTGCGAGGAAAGTGCACACAGTGCCCTGACTAGCCATCGCTCCCGGGCTCGATCTCCCCGTTTGCGCATCAGCGCGATGCACAACTGAATATCAGTCATCAGGCTTTCGGCCGATGAACCGCCGGACAGTTCAGCACGCATACGGCTGCCAGGTGGTACGGCCGGAATCCCCGCGTCGGGGACGCGCACGGGCATTCCCGTGAGTTCCTGGAGCCCGATTACACGCAAACTCTCCCCCCGCAATATGTGGGGGTACGGCGCAGACCGCCGCGACGAGATCGCGATTCGCGTTCGCGACCAGTAGCGGAAGACTGCGCTCGATCACCGAGACGACAACCGACCACTGGCGCGTCGTCACGGCGATCCGGAATGCCAAGTCGTGCCGGCCTTGTGCGGCGGTCCGAGCGATGAACCGCGAGGCGATCCGAGCCGCCCGCGGATCGGTCAACAACGCAGCGCGTACTGCCGGACACCATTCGTAGATTGCCGACCCGTCACGCTGCCGACGTACCAGACACCGCCCCCGAGCGACCGCACGCGACAGGTGCAGGTCAGCGCCCGGATCGAGCAGCGCGAGTTCGGCGGCGCGGACACGTCCGCATAACGCCAGCCGAATCGCGAACTCGGCGCCGGCGGAGGCCAGGAGTGCTTGTGCGTCGTCGATCGCGGTTGCTTCGATCGCCCGCGCCCAGGCACCCCTGTCGCCACTGGCCATCCGCGTCACACACTCGACAACCAGGTCAGGATGACCGGCGAATTGTGCGCGCACCGCATCAGCGTCCGCCGGATGCATCCGCACACCCATGCTCGCTGCGAGGGTCGCGATTTCGGCGGCGCTGAAGCCGAGGTTTTCCGGGCCGATGATAAGCGTCGGCGACTCCTGCGCGATCCGTTCGAACGTAGTCGCTCGCTCCGTTGTCACCAGAACGACCTTGACGTGGGGCACCCTCAGCGTGAGGACGAGTAGTTGGTCGCACACGGCGTCATCGCTGGCCATCAGTAGATCGGTGATGACCAGGACTGGGTGGTTACAGCCGAACAATCCCGACATGGCCAGCTCACGAACATCCTCACTGTCCGCGGTGCTCAGGCGCATGACGTCGCAGATACGCGACCACAAGCCGTCGCGCGGTGCAGCCTTGACCCTGGTTGCCGTGCCGATGTCGACGACTTGCGCGGCACGGCCCAGCGGCGTCCGCCGCCACGAATCGAGCAGCGTCCGCTTACCGGCCCCCTCGTGGCCACAGATGATGGTGAAGGTCGCGCGGTGTGCGATGTGGTCCGTCAGCCTAGGGCGTTCGATCAGGTGCATGGGGTTCGTCAGGCGCATGCGATCGCCTGCGAGTCAGCACCGACCATCTCTACCTCCGCGCCGCGGCACCTCATTGGCATTGGCGGCCGACTGCCCACGAACATCCCTTCGATGTTTAACCAGCATAAGGAGCCACCGAGCTTTAATCAACAGGTCGTAGGTAAACACTCGGACCCGCGCAATATGAGTCTCGGAGGTCGCGCCTTGCCCGAGCGGCCCGCGCATGTGGCGCTGGCGGCACCGGCCAGTCGGCGTCCCCACCGACCGTCGATCTCCCCAGCGGAGCACGGCCGCATACCCCTGGGCCGAAGGCCCGGGTCGATGAACAACCTCTACGCTGGGCAGATGGCACATGGCGGCACCTGGGCCCGCATCCTCAGCGGCGCGATCGACCTATTCACCAAGACTGGTAGCAAGGGCAGCACCCCGAAGAAGCGCGGCCGCGGTTCACCACGACCCGCCTCATCACGGGTCGAGTCCGCTGGGCAGGCCGGCAGCACCGCCACCCAAGAACTCAATCCACACAACGTCAAGGACCTTCGGCTGGAGTACGCCCCCAATAGGGACAGCGACCCGGATGCTGGCGAGATCGTCTGGACCTGGGTGCCGTACGCCGAGCACGACGGGCGCGGTAAGGACCGGCCGGTGTTGGTGATCGCTCGCCACGGCGCGGACCGCGTGTACGCAGTGAAACTGACCAGCAAGGACAAGGACGGCGAGCGCGACTTCCTGCCGATCGGGTCCGGCCCGTGGGACTCTCAGGGTCGTGAATCGTGGCTGGACGTCGACCAGTTGTACAGCGTTCATCGAGACGGCATGCGCCGCGAGGCCGCCGCACTCGATCTTGATCGGTTCACTCAGGTCGCCTACGCACTACAACGGCGATTCGGCTGGAAAGCCGGTTCGTAGCGCTAGTTGTCCTATATCTCAGTCTCGAATCGTGTTTCCCGGTTGAACCGGCGGGCCCGTTCAGCGAGACTCTTCGTAACCTAAACCCGCCCGGCGGGTGCATCAACAGAGCACCAGGCTCATGAACACGCCAGAGCGGCGTGCGAAAGTCGAGGACAGGAAAACATGTCGAATACCGAGCAGCGCACCCGTTTCGAGTCAGGCAACGGCTTCATCGCCGCACTGGACCAGAGCGGCGGTTCTACGCCCAAGGCGCTTCGCCTGTACGGCGTCGACGAGTCGGCGTACTCGAATGATGCAGAGATGTTCGACCTCATTCATGCCGCGCGCACCCGGATCATCACCAGTGGCGTGTTCACCTCTGAGCGGATCCTCGGCGCGATTCTGTTCGAGGGCACGCTCGATCGCCAGATCGACGGCCAGGACGCCATCGAGGACCTCTGGGCGAAGAAGGGCATTCTGCCGTTCCTGAAAATCGACAAGGGCCTGCAGGATGAGCAGGACGGCGTCCAGCTCATGAAGGACATCCCGGGTCTGGGCGATACGCTCGCCCGGGCCAGCGCCAAGGGCGTGTTCGGCACCAAGGAGCGCTCGGTGACCAAGGCCGCGAACGCGGACGGAATCGCGAAGATCGTGGCGCAGCAGTTCGAGGTAGGCAAAGCGGTCGTCGCCGCCGGAATGATGCCGATCCTTGAGCCGGAGGTCGACATCACGATCGCGGACAAGCAAGAGGCAGAGGCACTTCTGAAGGCCGCCATCCTGGAGCAGCTCGCCCACCTCGGCGAGGAGAAGATCGCGCTCAAGTTGAGCATTCCGAGCGTCGACGGCTACTACACCGAGCTGATCGAGCACCCGAAGGTCTCGCGGGTCGTTGCACTCTCCGGCGGGTACAGCCGCGACGAAGCGAACGCGCTGTTGACGAAGAACCCGGGTCTGATCGCCAGCTTCAGCCGCGCGCTGCTGGATGGCCTCACCGCACAGCAGAGTGACGCCGAGTTCGACGCCACCTTGGACGCGTCGATCACGTCGATCTACGCGGCGTCGGTCGCATAGTTCTTTCATCCGCAGCGGGGACGTACGGCGCAAGCCGTGCGTCCCCGCTGCATTTCAGGGGTCGGCGTACGCATCAGGCCGCTGCGAAGAAGGAGTACTGGTCCCATTCAAGCGCCCAGCGTCGTACCGTGATGACATGTCCAGCACCACGCACGCCGCTCTGTACTGGGGTGCGCTTGACTCCCCCGTCGGTCAGGTCGCGGTAGCCAGCGACGGCGGCGCCATCGTCCAGGTCGCCTGGACGGAGCACGCGCTGATTGACCGCCCGAGGGACCCGTTGCTCGCCGAGGCGCTTGCCCAGTTGAGCGCCTACTTCGACGGCTCGCTGACTAAGTTCGATCTCCCGCTGAGTCTCGAGAGCGTCAGCGACTCGGCCCGCGGTGTCCTGCACACGCTGTACGCGACGGTGCAGTTCGGCGATTCTGTCACCTACGGCGAGTTAGCGTCCAGGGCCCAGACCGGTGCCGATGCGCGCGGCGTTGGCAGCATTATGGGATCGAATCCGCTTCCGCTAGTGATTCCGTGTCATCGCGTGATGGCATCCGATGGTCTCGGCGGATATTCCGGCGGCACGCGCGGCAACGGCTTGGAGACCAAACGTTGGCTCCTCGAATTCGAAGGCGCGCTGCCGCCGACGTTGTTCTGATATGTAGCCACCGCTTGTCAAGGGCAGGGTGAGGCGCCGCCGGGTTCGTGAGGCCCGGCGGCGCCTCTTTGCTTCGTCGAGGTGGCTGGTGAGCGTGTCGTTGGCGACGCGCGGTCAGACTGATATGCGCGGGTTGGTTACCGCAGGACGGGGTTTCGGCTGGAGCTTGGCCGCGTGTCTAGGGGCGAGCGTTGATCTCGAGGATCTGCTCATAGAACAACCGCGGGTTGCTCCACGCGCTGCCACCAGTCGGTTGATCGACGAAGCAGCCTGTGGGCAGTCAGTCCATGACGGCCAGGGACCAGCACCAGCCGGACAACTCCCGGGCGATGGCGACGTTGGCGATCGTGGGTCGTTTCTTCCGGTCGATGAACCTCACCCAGCGCTGGTGCAGCCGCCGGTTGCCTTCGTCCCCGCGGGCCCGGGCTGCTGCTGGGGCGAGGTCCCAGCGATCCCGCATGGTCTTGCCGACCGTGTAACGCGCCCGGTGGTGCCAAGCGGCCTCGACGAGCAGCCTGCGGACGTGGGTGTTGCCGGTCTTGGTGATCGATCCCTGCGACCTGGAGGCACCCGAGGAGTACTCGCTGGGGACCAGCCCGACAAAGGAGCCGATGCTGTTGCCGTTGAACCGGTGCCAGTCGCCAATCTCGACGGCAAGCGCGAACCCGGTCAGAGTGCTGACACCACGCAGGCAACCCAGCCGCCGCACCAGCGGGGTGAACTCGCTGTCGGCGGCCATCACCTCGATCTCCTCGGCCAACCGATCGCGGCGGGCCTTGGTGACCAGCACTGCGTCGTAGTGGGAGTCGAACGTCATTCGGGTCGCCCTGGTCCTTAGCCTCGATACCGCCTCGTGCCGCAGCCAGGCATCGTGCTTCTGCGTCCACGCATTACCGCCGAAGTAGACGATCCCGTGCCGCAGCAGCAGTTTCGACAACCGATGCCGGGCCCGCATCAGGTCACCCCGACAGTCCTCCCGGGCCCGCACCAGATCCCGGGCCGCCTCCTGCTCCACAGTCGGAATCGCCACCGAGATGACCTCGTCTAGCCGCAGCAGCCGCGCCAGATGCACCGCGTCGCGGGCATCGGTCTTCACTCGATCACCCGAGGGCTTCTGCAGCTTGCTCGGTGCCGCGACCTCGCAGCGAATCCCCGCCTTCATCAGGGATCGATGAAGGCCGAAGCCCGTCGGGCCGGCCTCATAGGCCACCGCGACCGGTCCCGGCAGGGCCGTAATCCACGACCTGATGTGTTCGTGCGAGGGCGTTAGCCTCGCCTGGATCAACTCGCCCGTCGTGCCATCGATCGCCGCCGCAGCAACAGATCGTGCGTGCACGTCGAGCCCCACACTCGTACGCTCGGTAAACACCGGGGCCTCCCACAACTGTTGGATAGGCCGGGCAGGCCGGTCCTGCTCGGTAACCCACGACTATTTGTGAGTGGGGCCCCGGCCTGCAACCCTCAGGAACCCTGAGCGGTCACTCCATACCGTCTAGGCCACCACGCCGGTTCACCCTCACCGCGGCGTTCACCACGCTGGCGGGCTACCCCTGGAAGCCGTCGCGGGTGACTCGGATGCCGGCAGCTTCGCGGTCCCAGGTCTGTTCGGTGACCCCTTCGGTTCGAAGCAGGTGCTTCTGAATCTTTTGAGTCGGCGTACGCGGCAAGGAATCGGCGATGTGGATGTATCGCGGCACCATGAAGTACGGCATCCGTTCAGCCAGGAACTTCGTCAATTCGACGAGGTCGATCTGCTCGCCCGCACGCGCGATGATGACCGCCTTGATCTCGTCTTCGGCGAACTCGGACGGCGCAGCGACGACGGCGCTCTCCAACACTTGCGGGTGGGCGTTGATCGCCTTCTCTACCTCGAAACTCGAGATGTTCTCGCCGCGACGGCGAAGCGCATCCTTCATCCGGTCGACGAAGTAGTAATGCCCGTCCTCGTCCTGCCGGAACGCGTCTCCGGTGTGTACCCAGCCATCCACGATGGTTTCGGCCGTCTTCTGCGGCAGGCCGTGGTACCCGCGCATCATCATCCGCGGGTCCGCCGAACGCACCCACAACTCGCCCACCTCGTTGGTGGCGACCGGTGAGCCGTCGGGACGGGCGATTCGCAGGTCATACCCGGGACGCGCCGTACCAGCGCCGCCCGGCTTGATCTCGCTCCAACTCGCCCGCATCACCGCACCGATCTCGCTCATTCCGTATGCCGTCCCGATCTCAATTCCGAATCGCTCGGCGAAGGTATACACGTCGGAGGCCAACGGGCTCATCCCAGCGACGCGAAGCGGGTTGTCCGCGTCGTCATCACGACGCGGTTGCTGCTGCAGGATCTCTGTCATAGCGCCCAACAACGACGTGCTGGTGATGCCGTACTCACGTACCTGGGGCCAGAAACCGGACGCCGAAAAGGCCGGTTCGATATAGCAGGCACACCGATGGATGATCGCGCCATAGCAGCCAGCCCATTGGCCGGCGAGATGGAACATCGGCAGCGTGACCAGAACCCGGTCCTCGGGCGTCAACGTGTCCTCAGAGTCTTCGCGCGAGGAATAGGTGTACGCGTGCACATGCGTTACATCGACACCTTTCGAGGGCCCGGTCGTGCCCGAGGTGTACATGTACGCCATCAGGCTCGCAGGATCGTTCGGCCGGAAGTCTGCCGCATCGGAGGCGAGCACGTCCTGCAGCGAGACGACGTTGAGACGCGAACGCAGCCCGTCGGCTGCGCGCACATCGCCACGCACCACAAGTGTCCGCAGGTGCTGCACATCGCCAGCCACGAGCTCATAGCGCTCGACGTACCTGTCCTCCACGATCGCGATCTTCGCCCCGGAATCGTTGAGCACATGGCTCAGAAAATCGCCTCGATGCGCCGTGTTGACCGGTACCTGGATCGCTCCGCCGAGGCCTAATCCGATCCATGCATGCTGCATGTCGGCTGAGTTGTCCAACTGCAGCGCGATCGGTTCCGCCGAACGTGCGCCAAGGTTGTGCAACCCGCCGTAGAGCCTGGCCGCCTCGTCGTACGACTGTCGAAAGGTCCATTCCAGTCCAGCGAACACCATCGACACCGCATCGGGGCGATCGACCAACACCCGCTCGAATGCGGCACGCAACGTCCGGCCGTCGTAGTTCGGCATGGCGCTCAAGAGCGGCTCCTTGGATCGAATCCGGACGGGCGAAACACACACATGTGCGTGGTAGCGCGCCGCTTTCCATACGTGGTTGATATCCAGCCTAGCGGGTCATAAGTTGACTAGAGTGTAAAATGGCGCGCTTTCCGCCAACGGGCTCCACCTTGCGTGCGGTCGCACTCAACGCCGACTAGCGGCGTTGCCCGTCGCCAGCTCAGCGTCTCTTCGCGGCGGGCGCAAGCAGCCGACCGAGCGGGATCGCCCGCAGATCAACGAGAGCGTGCACCAGGATCGGCGCCAACAATGAGCCGGTGAGCAGATACAGCACCCCAAGAATGAACCCGACAAGCAACGTGGTGCTCACTCCTACAGCTCCCTGATAGGCATGTGCCACACCGAATACCACCGCGGCGATCAGCACGCATATCCACAGCGGAACGGTGGGCAGAACAGCCGCGAGAAACGCAATCAAGAAGCCGCGGTAGATCAGCTCTTCGCAGATTCCGGCCGAGACCGACACGATCGAAAACAGGCGCCGTTCCACCGGCGACCGCGGCAACATGGCAAGCACCGACTGGCCGCCAGGCAATTGAGTCACACCGTCAGTGCGCACGACGAACCGCACCGTCAACGCGAGCATGACGGCCGCGACTCCCACAGCGAGCACCGTGACCCCGATGGCCACAGCACCCTCCGGCAGCCGGACCCCGATGGTCGCCATATCGACATGTGGTGCGATAACCACGACCGCGACGCACAAGGCAGCCAGCACCCACTCCAGTAGCAACAGTCGCCGGTACAGCCAACGACGTGCATCGGAGAATCGTCGAGCGGCCGCCTCGAACCGACGATGCAGCACAAAGCCGACATACGGCTCGGCAATAACCAGGTACGCCACGATCATTCCCGCGGCAATCGCGGCATCGCCGAAGTCGGCCAACGCCGTCGGCAACTGGATACGTTCGATCATTTACTCCCCGCGCAACCGGTCCAACGCCTGCTGCAGGTCGTTCGGGTACGGACTCTCGAACGTCACCCACCGTCCGTCGGCGGGATGCGCGAAGGACAACTGGCGCGCGTGCAACCACTGCCGTGACAAGCCGAGCCGCGTAGACAACGTGGGATCCGCCCCGTACATCGCATCCCCGACGCAGGGGCGACGCAGCGCGGAAAAATGCACCCGAATCTGATGAGTACGGCCGGTCTCCAGGTGTATGTGCACCAGGCTCGCCGCCGGAAAAGCCTCAATCACTTCATAGTGCGTAATGGAATCCCGACCACCAGCAAGTACCGCGAACTTCCAGTCATGACGAGGATGTCGCCCGATCGGCGCATCGATCGTGCCCTTCATCGGATCGGGGTGTCCTTGCACGATCGCGTGGTACACCTTCTCGACGGTACGTTCCCGGAAGGCCTGTTTCAGCACGGTGTACGCCCGCTCGGACTTCGCCACCACCATGAGTCCCGTCGTCCCAGCATCCAGGCGATGAACGATGCCACGACGCTCGTCGGCGCCGCTGGTCGATACCCGATGTCCCATCGCCAGCACCCCGCCAATGACGGTGGGGCCTTCCCAACCGGGGCTCGGGTGCGCGGCCACACCAACCGGCTTGTCGATGACGACTATGTCGTCATCGGAGTAGATCGAACTCATTCCGGCGACCGGCCGCTCGTCTAGGCGATGTTCCACCGAGGTGACCGGCATGGTGACATCGAGCAGCCCGCCTGCGGTCAGCCGGTCAGACTTTCCGACGACCGCACCATCGACTAGGACGTCACCACCGGCGCATAACTCGGCTGCTGTGGTGCGCGAGATACCCAATAACCGGGCCAGCGCCGCGTCGACGCGCATGCCGTCCAATCCGTCCGGCACCGGCAAGAACCGCGAACTCATCCGCGCTCCTGCCCTTCCGGGTGCGCCGAGTTGCCCTGAGCACGCGAGTCATCCGGCTCCATCTGTGCCGCGGCGCTCTCGTGCGCCTGACTTGCCGACGACCCCTCCTCGTTCGCGGAAGCGGAACTCTCGCCCTTCGTACGCGTCCCGTCGAGTTCGCGACCAGTTAGGGCCAGCAGGGCAGCAAAAATCCCACCACCAACGATGCAGATATCCGCGACGTTGAAGATCGCGAAGAATCCGCCGTACGGATCGAACACGCTGAAGAAATCGACCACGGCCCCGCGAAACGGTCCCGGGTGGCGGAACAATCGATCAACCAGGTTGCCGCACGCGCCGCCGAGTACCAAACCGAGGGCCAACGCCCATGGGGCCGACAGCACTTTGCGGGAGATGACCAGGATCCCGACCACGACCGTCATCATCACGATGGTGATGATGACGGTGAAATCTGTGCCGAGCGAGAACGCCGCCCCGGTATTACGCGCCAGGGTCAGATAGAGGGCGCCTCCGAATAGTTTCAGCGGCTCACGACCGGTCAACGCATCGACCGCCCAGAGCTTCGTACCGAGATCGAGCAGGAATGCGACAAGCGCGACGGAGCCCAACAGCACCGTGCGACGGCGCACGCGAGTGGACGGGTTAGCGGTATCGGATGAAGGCACGCGATGATTATCGCAGGCCGGACCTAGCGGCGCTCCTCGCGCGACTTACATTCCACGCACAGCGTCGCTTGCGGGAAGGCCTTCAGTCGCGCCTTGGGGATCATCTTCCCGCAACTTTCGCAGACCCCGTAGCTGCCCTCCTCCACCCGGCGCAACGCTCGTTCCATTTGCGCCATCAGGTCGAGACGATTGTTCGCCAGGGACATCTCATGCTCGCGCTCGAACGTCTTCGCGCCGGCGTCAGCCACGTCGTCGCCCGCGGAATCCTGACCGGCCTTCTTCAGGTCATCCAGCGCGGCCATCGACAATTCATATTCCTCGCGCACCCGCGCGAGTTCGGTCGTGATCAGCGCGGTGAACTCGGCGCGGTCATCAGCGCTCAGCCTCGACCGCGCCGGCTTGGGCGCTGCTTTCGCGGTTGCGGCCTTCGTAGGAGTCGCTTTCTTGGCAGCAGAGGTCTTCTTCGCGACCGGCGCTTTCTTTGCCGGAGTCGCCTTCTTGGCGACCTTACGAGCTGGCTTGGTGACGTCGCCAGATGACTGTGCTGTTCGGATCCGTGCTGCCACATTGACCCCCGCTCAGGTACGCGAACATCCCGCGTACTTGCCGCGGGATGCCCTTTACTGAGTCGCAGGATACGCACGTGAGAAGAATTGTCAATGACCAACCATGTGCGTCACCGCTGCTCGCCCGGCCGGTCTTCTTCGCCGTCGTCATCGAACCACCGCGCGAGGCGACCGCTGCGGGCTAACGCCCGGACCCGCCTTTCAGTGGCTTCTCGCTGTTCGCTGGCCACCACCACCAACAGTTGATCGCCACCACGAATCCGAGTCTGCTGATCCGGTACGAAGCGGACCGCGCCGCGCACCACCAGACTCACCGCGCTCGCCGGCGGTAGTCGTAGGTCAGCGATGTATAGGCCGCCCAGGCGCGAGTCGTCGGGTACCGACACGGTCATCAGGTCTGCGGCCATCTCGTCCAGCACGGCGACCTCGACCTCGACGTCCTGCGTGTGGGACTGCCCCGTCAGCCGCAGCCGACGGGCGACGAACGGCAGCGTGGTGCCCTGTAGCAAGGTGAACACGACCACCAGGATGAAGACGATGTGCAGGATCTCCCAACCACCGCTGAGGCCGTTGGAGATGGGGATCGTGGCGAGCACGATCGGCACCGCGCCACGCAGCCCCGCCCAGGAGCAGAAGACCTGTTCGGCCAGCGGAACCTTGCGGCCAACCGAGGCAGCGGCAACAGAGAGCGGCCGAGCGACGAACAGCAACACCGCACCGATCAGCAGCGCGGGCAATACGGCCTGCGGGATCTGCGCCGGAAACACCAGCAGACCGAGCATCACGAACAGGCAGATCTGCGCCAGCCAGGCCAGCGCCTCGGCGAAGCCGATCACCGCGCGCTGATACGGCAGATTCGAATTGCCCAGCACCACACCCGCGGCGTACACCGCGAGGAATCCGCTGGTCCCGGCAACGGTGGCGAGTTCGTACGACAGCAGCAGTACGGCCACCGCCATCAACGCATACAGACCGGACGACGGCAGCGATCCGTGCCGTATCAGGGCAACCCCACCAAATCCGACCGCCAAGCCGATCAGCAAGCCGCCGACCAGTTCGTAGACGATCGGCAGAACGATCTGCCACCAGGAATGGATATGCATCGTGAAGGCAAGGTCGGCCTTCGATTTCGGCGCGAGCACACCAGCCGGGGCGAAACGCTCGTCATTGATCAGCAGCGGGTTCGCATCCCCCTCCCACTTAATGGAGTAGGGCGGGTTGGAGACGATGGCATCGAACGGCTCGTCGTCCCAGTGCTGCGGGTCGAGCAGCGTATCGCCGTGCGCAATGTGGAACTTCTCGTAGTTCACGTCGTGCAGGAACATGTTGATCCGCGCAAGGTTGTACGTGGTCAGGTTGATCTCCTGACCAAAGAAGCCACCCACGTTCTCGCGACCGAGCACCTTCGCATACTTCAGCAGCAGCGAGCCCGATCCTGCCGCCGGGTCGTAGACCTTGTTGACGCGCTTCTTGCCCATCGCCGTGATGCGGGCCAGCACCTCGGAGACCTCCTGCGGGGTGTAGTACTCGCCGCCGGACTTCCCGGCCTGTGAGGCATACATCTGCATCAGGTACTCGTA